>CAVSCO010000042.1:0-30020 GCA_963726475.1 uncultured Phycisphaerae bacterium
TGTTATGCCCTCTACTGGTTACCGTTGTATTGCTCTGCAGCAGCCGATAACGCTTCCAACTTGTCGTAGCAGCCCGGCTCAGCCAGCAAATCGAGCGTGGCCACCGCGGCCGCCGTGGCGATGGGATTGCCACTGAGCGTCCCCGCCTGGTAGACCTTTCCCGCCGGAGAAAGCTGCTCCATGATCGACGCCTTGCCACCGAAGGCCGCCAACGGAAGCCCCCCGCCGATAATCTTGCCCATACAGGTCAGATCGGCGTCGATTCCGTAGATCTGCTGTGCGCCGCCATAGGCGACGCGGAAACCGGAGATCACCTCGTCGAAGATCAGCAGCGCGCCGTTGTCGTCACAGAGCCGTCGCAGCGTTTTGAGATAGCCCTCGGCAGGCGGGATCACGCCCATATTGGCGGCCACCGGTTCGGCCAATACCGCCGCAATCCGATCGCCATGGTTCTCGAAGGCCGCTCGGACCGCCTCGGTATCGTTATAGGGCACCACGACCGTCAACTGCGCCAATGCCTGTGGCACGCCCGGGCTGGAGGCCGTGCCCTGCTCGGCCACGCCGGAGCCCGCCGCGACCAGGAACGAATCGCTGTGGCCATGATAGCAGCCGGCCATTTTGACGATCATATCCCGCCCCGTGAACGCACGGGCAAGTCTGACGGCGCTCATCACCGCCTCGGTCCCGCTGCTGACGAGCCTGACCTTCTCGATGGAAGTCACCGCGCCGGTGATCCGCTCGGCCAGAGCCGTCTCCGTCAGCGTCGGCGCCCCGAATGAGGTGCCCTTATCGACCGCCTTGTGAATCGCGGCGATGACGTCCGGATGGGCATGGCCCAGGATCATCGGCCCCCAGGAGCCGACGTAGTCGATGTATTCATGGCCATCGACGTCGAAGACCCTGGCCCCCCTGGCCGATTCGATGAAAACCGGCTCGATGTCGACGCCCCCGAAGGCGCGAACGGGCGAATTGACTCCGCCGGGCAACAGTCGGCACGCGGCGGCGTAGGCCGCTCTCGATTTGGCATATTCGTCGTGTTTATCCATCATGACCGGCCATGGTACGCCGATATATATTCCCGTGCAACGATCTTGTCCCTATTCGTCAACTGAGCGGGCGGCAGGCTGGAGGCTGTGGACCGAAGACCGAAGGTTTTGCCGCCGTCTGAGGCCTTCCGCCTCTAACATGGCCCGACGACCCGTGGGTTAAGAACTCACCGTACAATTTTGCTTGCAAAGAACAGACCGGGGCAGTATCTTTAAGCCCTTTGTGTTTCAGTGGATAACAGGCGCATGCGGTCCTAAACCCGGAGTTGGCATATGAACTTAGTCAAATGGTTCAGGAAGAATAACAAAAAGGTCATGGCGGTCGTGGTCATCGTGCTCATGGTCGGATTCATCGGCGGCTCGTCGATCAGCTATATCTTCCAGGGCAGCGGCGGTCGAGACAAGGCCATTGCCTACTACGGGAAACACAAAATCAACTACTATGATCGCGACGAAGCCCGCCAGGAGCTGGAAATTCTCCAGGTGCTCGGCGCACCCCAGGTCTTGCAGGCACAGGACCTTCTGGGAATCGTATTGAGCGAGCTGCTGTTCTCGCAGGATCGCGCCACCGCCGAAGTCATGAGCTATGCCAGGCAGACCATCCAACGGAACCGCTACCGCGTGGGCGACAAGCAACTCAGCGAGATCTACGACCGCACGGCGACCACGGACATCTACTGGATTCTGCTGCGAGAAGAAGCGCATATGGCGGGGATCCACGTCAGCAACGAGGACGTCGGCCGCCTGCTGGCCCAGGTCGTCCCGCAGATCGCGCCGGGCCAGACGTATGCCACAGTGATGCAGTCCATGGTCAACCGGTATGGCATGGCCGAAAGCAAGATCCTGACCATCTTCGGAAAGGTGCTGGCCGTACTGCAATACGCCCAGGCCATCTGCTCACAGGAGGCGGTCACCGGCTCCGAGGTCCGGCATCTCGCCAGCCAGGAAAATGAGGCGATGAACACCGACTGCGTGGAGATGAAGGCCGCCTACTTCATCGACAAGACCAAGGTGCCGCCCGAGGCGGACCTGGCCGAGCAGTTCGACAATTTCAAGACGATCCCGCCCGGCGAGCCCAACGAAACCAATCCCTACGGCTTCGGCTACCGGCTCCCCGATCGGCTCCAGCTCGAGTACATTGCGCTGAAGTTGACCGACGTCGACGCCATCGTGCCGGCGCCGACGCAGGAGGAGATGGAAACCTTCTACCGCAACAATCGGGATCGGCTGTTCACCGAACAGGTGCCGACGGACCCCAACGATCCGAACTCCCCGATGATGGACCAACTGAAGAACTTCTCCGAGGTCGCCGGCGACATTCGGCAGCAGTTGACTCAGAAGAAGATCCTGACCAAGGCCGAGCAGATCCTGATCGACGCCCGCAACGTGGCCGATGCCAACCTCGCGTCGCTCAATTCCAAACGGAACAAGCCGCCCGTCGCGGAGTTGGAGAAGGAAGCCGGCGACTACAAGCAGATCGCTCAGAATCTGGGCGTCAAGTACGGCACCCCGCTCTACTATGGCCGCACGGGTCTGCTCAGTGCGGTGGACGTCCAGACCGATGACTATCTGGGCCGCCTGGCTTTGACCAACTACGGCACCAACCCGGTTCCGCTCGGCCAGCTTCTGTTCACCGTCGAGCAGCTTGGCGAGGGCGCGGTAACGATGATGTCCATCCCGCCCGCCCAGATGTTCCGCAGCATCGGCCCGGCCCGTGACCTCTCGGCCGCGAACAGCAAGGATTGGTCCGGTCAGATCATGGCCCTCGTCCGCATCGTCGAGGTCAAGCCAACGGCGCCGCCCGCGAATCTGAATGTCACTTATAGTACGCGAAGCATTCGCGTGGGCGACAGCTCGGCCGACGACGACGTCTACTCCGTGAAGGAGAAGGTCGTCGAGGACCTGCAGAAGCTGGCGGCCTGGGACCTGACCAAGACCCGGGCCCAGGAATTCGTCGCGATGGCCACCAAGGACGGCTGGGACAGCGCGGCAGAGAAGTACAACGAACTCTACGGAGCGCAGGCCAAAGAAGATCCGAACGACCCGAACGTCTTCGAGGTTCAGTACCTGACAGGCTTGCGTCGGATTCCGGCCGAGCAGATCCAGGTGATCGCAACGCAGTTGGGCGGCAACCCGGCCGCACAGCAGTATCTCCGCCGACTTGGGATTCAGCGTCGCTTCCTGGACCGGCTGTATTCGCTGATCCCGGGCGACAAGGATGCCGTCACGGAAGTCCCGCTGGTGATGGAGTTCAAGCCCGAGCAGGGTTACTACTGCCTCCGCACTCTGACTATCGACCGAATGAATCAGGCGCAGTTCCAGAGCGTCCGGCCGGCCCTGTTGAGCCGCGAGGAACACACAGAGACCCAGTCGCTGTCGATCGTGCACCTCGATCCCGAAAACATTCTCAAGCGAATGGATTTCCGCTACGCCGAGCAAGTCACGCCCGCCGACGCCAACGAAACCGAAGCACCGCAGGAGGGCCCGGCGTAATGCCCCAGACGTGGAAAGACAACCATGCCGTCTATCTGATCGTGGTCGGCCTGCTCGCCTGGGTCATCCCGGGCGGTGGGCATTTCCTCCTGAACGAGCGGAGGCGGGCGGGTGTCATCTGCGTTACGGTGATTCTGACGTTCCTGGTGGGGCTGTACATCGGGTCGATCGGCGTGATCGATCCGATCCACGCCAAGCCCTGGTATGCGGCCCAGTTGATGAATTCTCCGGCCGTTTTCTTCCTCGCGCAGATCAGCACATCGGGTAACTTTCCCGTGTACGGGCGAGCCGGAGAGATCGGCCAGATCTATACGAGCATCGCCGGGCTGCTCAATCTACTGTGCATCGTGAATGCGATCTATACGGCGCATCTGCGGGCTCTTGACGAGGCGCATGCGTGAGATGACAACGTTGACCTGTACATTGCTGGCCAGTTTTACCTTCCCGCTGCAGCTCGATACCAACGCCGCTTCGATGCTCTGGCTGCTGCCCCTGGTCGTGGCCATCGCGGTGGTCTACAAGGCGACCAAAGTCCATCAGATCCGCCCGGCCGCTTTTGCCAGGGAAACCGCCCTGCTGATCGGTTCGATTCTGGTGTTCATCACGGTCGCGGCGATGGTTCTCTACGGGGTGGCCTGGTTGGTCAACGATCAGCTTCCCGCCATGGCCGGCGGGTCCGCCTTTTAGCTGCCGACCTGCTCGGCCCGTTTCTGAAGCACACCCAGCTCCACCAGCGCGTTATACGCTGCTTTCTGCTCGGCTTCCTTCTTGTTGGCGCCCCAGGCACTGGGGAAGTGACGCTGATCGATCACGACTTCCGACTCGAAGCACTTATTGTGATCGGGGCCCTTCTCGTCGAGCAGCACATAGGTGGGTGCGACTCCGAACTGCTCCTGAGAGGATTGCTGCAGGAGGGACTTGAAGTTGCCGTGCGCCTCCTGAGAGTCGACCTGTTCGATAAGATAACGGAAGTTCCGCACGATGAAGTCCCGTGCTGCGTCGAAGCCGCCGTCGATGTAGACGGCCGCGATGACCGCTTCCAGCAGACCGGCCGACAGCGACGTAGGCAGCGCCCGGCTGGAGATCATGCCCTTGCCAACGATGAGGAAGTTGGACAGTCCCATCTTGCGGGCCACACGGCGCAGGTACCGCGCGAGACGAGCATGCTCTTCATCTTGGTCAGCTCACCCTCGGCGTACCGGTTGTACTTGTCGAAAAGTGTTTCGCAGATCACGGTCGAGAGGATGGCGTCACCGAGGAATTCCAGCCGCTCATTGCTGTCGAGACGGCTGTCGACGGCCGAAGAGTGCGTAAAGGCTCTCTTGACAAGAGCCTCATTGGCAAACTCGTACCCGAGAATCTGCTCGATCTGGTGCAGAACGTCTTTGTCCATGTGGCATCATCCCGCTGCATGGCACAATCGGCCACGGCGGGCACAATCGCCCTATCTATGAGCATCCTGCGAGCAGATGACGAATACCGCTCACGCGAACGGCCTTCGTGATCCGCTCCACAGGGCAGCAAATCCATCACATCAGCTTCCTGCGATGATCGCGCGCGGCCAACGACGCCGCTTGCGGCCCCCCTATGGTTGGCGGTCACTGGGTCGGCAACTACCCAACCATTTGCAGGCTGGCCAACGCCACGAACTTATCGTCCACGATTTCAAAGATGCCGTCAAGCCCTGTGATCGTGAAAATCCCTCTTGTGGCCGGCGCGACGCTGCAGAAGACGAGCCGATGGCCGCAATCGCCCACGAGCTTACGAAGCTTCAGCAGCTTCGACAGGCTCGAAGAGGTGATGATATCGACGTCCGAGAAATCGATGACCACTTCGCAATCGCCGCGATCGCGGACCGCTTCGGTTACTGTCTTGAGTTCGTCACCCAACTCGGGCTCCTGAGGCAGATCGACAAGAATGATGTCCTCAGACCAGTTCTGAATCCCCATTGTTTCGTCTCCTTTAGCGTTACGGTATCTGCAATACTCACCCGTATTATCGGCGCGAGAATGGGGGGCATTAACCAAAATCTCAGGCATTCGAAATGCCGGCGGCCGCGACCCATAAAAGGCCCCCACCCATGCCACTGACAGGAAATGTCGGACGATTCGTGGGGCAGGAATTTCGAATTGCGGGCTCATTTCCCCGGGTGCCAGTGGCAAGCGAAGCCTGCGCAGCTTGCCGATGGGCCCGAGGCATGGAATCCGCACCATCGGCAAGTGGGCATTTGCCGATGCCACACGGCTGAGACAGGATCAGAGTTTTCGGTCGAGCTTCCGATAACTAATTGCCTCACTGACGTGCTCGGCACGGATATCGGCCGCGCCGTCGAGGTCGGCGATCGTCCTGGCGACCTTGCAGATCTTGTCGTGGGCGCGGGCGCTGAGGCCCAGCTCGACCATGGCCGCCTTGAGCAGCATCTCGCCGGCCTGATCGAGCCTGCAGAACGCTTCCAGTTGTTTATGGGTCATTCGGGCGTTGGTCGTGGCCTTCCCATCGCCAAAACGCCTCATCTGGATCTCCCGGGCGGTCATCACCTGGCTCCGCAGCGTATCGGAATCGATCTGCCTGGCCTTGGAACGGAGTTTTCCGAACGCCACGGCCGGAACGTCGATGTGAATGTCGATCCGGTCGACCAAAGGTCCGGAAACCTTCGCCAGATACTTCACGATCTGACCTGGCGTACACTTGCAGGCCCTCAGCGTGCTGCCGAAGTACCCGCACGGGCACGGGTTCATCGCGGCCACCAGCATGAACCGGGCCGGGAACTGCATCGTCCGCTTGGCCCGCGAGACGATGACGAAGCCATCTTCCAGGGGCTGGCGGATCATCTCCAGCACGTGCCTGGGGAACTCGACGAATTCATCGAGGAAGAGAATCCCATAGTGGGCCAGCGACAGCTCGCCCGGGCGGGGCGAGGAGCCTCCGCCGATCAGGGCCGGTCCGCTGGCGGAATGGTGCGGGGCTCGGACGGGCCGCGTCGCGAGCAGCGCCTGGTCCTTCTTGAGCAGCCCCACCGCCGAGTAAATACGCGTGGTCTCCAGCGATTCCGTCAGGCCCAGGGCGGGCAAAATCGTCGCCAGTCGCTGCGAGAGCATGGTCTTCCCGGCCCCAGGTGGTCCTATCATCATGATATTGTGCGCCCGGCCGCGGCCACCGTCAGGGCCCTCTTGACCGTCTCCTGGCCTTTGACGTCGGAGAAATCGACCTCGTAGTGAGACGCGACGTCGAATAGCGTGTCGATGTCGGTCACCGTCGGATCGAGCGGCAACTGCTCGGAGAGAAAGCCAACCGCCTGCGACAGCGACCCGACACCGAAGACCTCGATGTCCTGGACCACGCCCGCCTCCTGGGCGTTCTCGATGGGCACAATCATCCGGGTGAATCCGTTGGCCGCCGCTGTCATAGCCATGCTGAGCACGCCGTTGACGGGCCGCACGCGACCATCGAGGGCCAGTTCGCCCACAATGACGGTATCGCGAATGACCGGACCGGGCAGGAGCCCCTCACCGATGAGCATGCCCAGAGCGATGGGCAGATCGAAGGCAGGTCCGGCCTTCTTCACGTCGGCGGGCGCGAGATTGACGATGGATTGGGTCTTGGGATAGCGATAGCCGCAGTTGACGATCGCGCTGCGGACCCGCTCGGCACTCTCCTTGACCGCCGCATCGGGCAGACCGACGATGATCGGCTTGTCCAGACTCCGACGGGAGATGTCCACCTCCACCTCGCAGAGAACGCCCTCGATCCCTTCGAGGGTCACACTGTGCAGCCTCGCCAGCATCAGCTTCCTTCAATCAGTTCCGCACGAACACCCCCTATTGTACGTTTTCGCTCCCCGTGCTGCAAGCACGAATCCATGGCCTTTTGACCATAAGACGTCCTCGCAGTCCCCGAAACCACCCCACGCCGGACAATCCGATTGAAACGGCCCCTGGGATTTGAGTACAATAGCTGAAGAACGAAGGTGGTGCCCGCTGAGAGGAACCGGAGAGATGGCCAGGAGGGAAGCCACAGAGACGCCAACGGTGCGATTGAGGGACAAGCCCATGAAGACCATCGCTATCAACCTGCTGTCGATTGCCTTTGTGCTCTCCTGCTCGTCACGAGGCGACGCAAAGGGAGAAGGTGAGACTCCTGAATCTCCGCCGCAGCGCAAAAGCGGCCGCGCGGAACGAGAGATCCCCACCGACCCACAGGAAATCCGAACGCTTGTACGGCGGTATCTCAGTCCGGGCTCGTCAGAGCCCTATCAAGAAGCCAACGTTCTGCGACGTCTGGACACCCAGGTCATACCGTATCTGATTGAAGCGGCCGTTGCAGAGAATGGTAAGAGCCAGCGCGTCTATGGGCTTCTGCGCAATACCCTGGTGAGACTCAGCAACGATGCCCGATCGCAAGCCGCACCGAAGCTGCTCCAGACGCTCACCGACGAGAACACATCGATCGACCTGGCCAATGGCATTCTGGACATGATTGACGGCTTGGGCAGGCCAGGCCTCGTCATCGAGTCGGACCTGATCGAACTTCGGCGCACCCGGCCGGAGTTGGAACGCAGCATCAACAGCGCTCTTGTTGGCATCGGGTCAGATCAGGGCGGACGCATCCTCGTCGAAAGGCTCGTCCGAAACCCCAATGAATGGCTTCTCGATGAGGTAGGTGCCTATAGAAGGTACGCCCGGGACACTGGGCCGGAGGTCATGAAACTGCTGAGCCATCCGAACTGGAAAGTTCGGCTCGCTGCGGCCGAGACGCTGTGGCGCATCGGCTACACCGAAGCCATCCCGGCCCTGATTGAAGCACTGAACGATCCGACGGATGTTCGGCTCAACCGGATGGCGGCCGAGGCGCTCGGCAGGGTAGCGCGCCAGTCGGCGGTGGAGGCTCTGAAAGAGACGGCGGCAAACCATTGGCACCCGGCCGTGCGCGACAAGGCCAAAGACGCGCTGGAGCATATCGCCTCGCGGAAGCCGTACGAAGCCAAACTTACGGGACGTGAACGTTTCTCGGAGTTTATGGACCGTAGCTACTGGGGCATCAACTCCTCGACGCAAAAGAAACCTGAATTCCTCCAGGAGCCCCTTGACCTGAAACTCCACAAATCGACTCCGTGGAAACTGTCCTACACAAGTGGGACTGTCGTCCTCGACAACAACGAGGAGGCCGAGCAAGGAGAGGTGAAGGAGAAACTGCGGGGACTGTCCTACACAGGCGAGACCAGCGTCCTCGGCAGCAACGACGAGGCCGAGCAAAGAGAGGCCAAGGAGAAGGGCGCCACTATCGTCGTCGGGGAAGACGGGATGGTTGAATATCGAATGCCCGTTGAACGGGTCCCCGACGTCGCTCTTCGGATGGAGAACGGCTGGCTGGTAGGCAGCGATCGGGGCGAATTCGGAGGCGAGTTGGTGTTCGTCCCCGACGAGGGAGAGCAGACCTTTGTCCTCAGGGACAATGTGGACGACCTGTTCACGCTGGGCGGGAAGACCATTGCGATTACGGGCCTATCGCATATGACCATTCATTACGGCTGCGTGTACGAAATCAAGCCCACAGAGAGCGGGCAATGGGTTGCCGAACTCTGGCGCACCCTGCCCGGCACGCCAAAGTTGTGCGGAAAACTCCCCTCCGGCGAGATCTTTATCAGCACATCCGGCGGAGGCGACGTCATCCTCTCCCCAGACGGCACCTTCCGAATGGCCGCCCCCTGAACCCCTCCGAAAGAATGACCGGACTCTGCCATCAGAGCTTCAATCGGCGTGACAGGTGAGGGTGCGGTAGAGGGCGGCCGCCAGCGCGAAGACGACGGCGCTGGCTAATTTTCAATTGGCGCAGTATCCTATGAGGATCACAGCGCTGGCACTTGGCGGCGACACGATAGGAGAATGGACGATGGTGCAGACACAGGGGGAATATGAATCGGCGTTGCGAGAGGCCGTGGATCGCATTGCGACCAAGTTCACTCCGGACAAGATCGTGCTGTTCGGCTCACAGGCACGGGACCAAGCGGGGCCGGACAGCGATGCGGATCTACTGATCGTCATGCCCGTGACCGGCTCGAAACGTCAGCAGGCCGTGCAGATCGACTTGGCCCTGCAAGGCATTCCCATCCCGATCGACCTGATCGTCGTCACCCCGGACGATGTAACGAAGCATCGCGAGACAACAGGCACCATCATCTGCGAAGCCATCCGCGAAGGAAAGGTGCTCTATGAGCGAGCCGCCTGATCGGATCGAAGAAGTGGCCCGCTGGACACAGAAGGCCGAGCATGACTTCGTGGCCGCTGAACACATGATGGAACTGGTCGAGCAGGGGCTGACAGACATCGTGTGCTTCCATAGTCAGCAGTGTGCGGAGAGGTATCTCAAGGCACTGCTCCTGCATGAGGGAGTTGCCTTTCCCAAGACGCACGACCTAAGGCTCCTGTGGGATCTGGTTCCCAGCCACATTTCGCTGGGCCTGCGGCGCGAAGCCGTGATTCCATTGAACCGCTATGCGATTGAGGGTCGCTACCCCGGCGTCTGGGAACCGATCACACCGGCTGAAGCGAGGCACGCGTTCGAGATGGCAGGTGAAGTGCGACAAGCTGTGATCAGACAACTCTCGTGAAAAGCAAGGGGCAGAGTCAATCGGCGTGGCGGGTGAGGGTGCGGTAGAGGGCGGCCAGGGCGAAGACGATGGCGCTGGCGAGGACGATGCAGGCGCCGGTGGGGAGGTTGAGGTAGTAGGAGGCGATGAAGCCGCCGACGGCGCTGAGGACGCCAAAGAAGGTGGAGGCGAGGACGACGGCGCGGTGGCCCCGGCAGATCTGGTAGGCGGCCGCGGCGGGGTTCGTGATCAGGCTGAAGATCATCAGCCCGCCCACCAGCGGGAGATTGACCGCCAGCACGATCCCCGCCAGCCCCAGGAACAGCGCGTAGACGAAGGTCTCGTGCACGCCCGTAGCCGAGGCGATCGTGCGGCTGAACAGCAGGACCTTCAGCTCCTTGTTGAACAGCAACGCGAAGACTGCGAACGCGACGGCGGCGATGCCAATCACCACGACGCTCCCGGCGCGAACGAACAGGATGCTGCCCC
The DNA here is from genome assembly GCA_963726475.1 of uncultured Phycisphaerae bacterium. Classification (GTDB taxonomy): domain Bacteria; phylum Planctomycetota; class Phycisphaerae; order Sedimentisphaerales; family Anaerobacaceae; genus Anaerobaca. Next base: position 10,615 of record CAVSCO010000042.1, read on the forward strand.
AGAGCAAGCCCAGGATCTCGGAGCGGCTGTCCTGCACCAATCCGATCCCGAGAAAGGTGAGCCCCAACATCAGTGAGAACAGGATCGCCAGCGCCACGTTCGGGTCGAGGCGGGACCGGCCCGGTCGAATCCCAGCCAGGCACATCGAGGACAGACACGACACCACCACGGGGCCGACTGTCGGGTCGACGCCCAGCAGATAGGCGAAGACCGAACCGGCCATAGCAGTGTGCGAGATGAAGACACCGATGAACGGTAGGCGCAGTGCGACGAGGTAGACGCCCAGCAGGCCGCAACTGGCGCCGGCAATCGCTCCGGCCGCTATCACCAAGTAGAAGAATGGGTCCATATCCGATTCAATCGTGTCCTGTTCAGGCGTTACACTTCGCTGACCGTGTATCGACGTCCGCCGATTACCACGGTCTGGAAGTCGCCATGGTAGGCCTTTCGCAACACTTCGGGAGAGAGGATCTCGTCGGCCCCTCCGTCGGCGACCACGTGGCCATCGGCCATCAGCACGATTCGCTCGCACGCCGGGGGCAACACGCTCGTCTCATGCGAGACCATCAGCACGGTGACATGCGTTTGCCGATAGAGCTGTTCGATCATCTCGGAGATTTGTTGCTTCCAGTGGAAATCGAGATTCGCACAGGGTTCGTCCAGCATGAGAATCTCCGGGTCCTGCGTCATCGCGCGGGCGATCAGGACCTTCTGCTGCTGTCCGCCCGAGAGACTGCGAAACGTCTGGTCCCGCCTGTCGGACAATCCGAGACGATCGATCCACTCGTCGACGATGGCGTAGTCCTGCCTTGTCAAGCGGCTCAGGAGAGGCCGAACGCTGGTCCGCCCCATCGCGACAACTTCTCGCAGGGTGAACGGCAGCTCGGCGTTGTACTCGGCCGATTGCGGGATGTACCCGATGCGCTGGCGGAGCCCACACTTGCGCCAAGGATTCAACCGGGTGAGGTCCACGTCGTCAATGCACACCCGCCCTCGCGTCGGCTCGATCAGGCCCGCACAGATCTTCAACAGCGTCGTCTTGCCTGCGCCGTTGGTGCCGAGAACGCCCACGAAGGACCCGGCCGGGATGGCCAGGTCGTCGAGTTGCAGAATCGTCCGGCCCGAACGCCGGACGTCGATACCAGAGAGGCGAACCGAGCCGGCGGTCATCGCGCGACCGCCGCGATCAGACCTTGCACGTTGTCGCGCAGGAGTTGGTCAAACCCCACTGCCCCTTCGGTCTGCGACGGGAAATTGCTGAACACGACCGCTTTGGCTTTCAGGCGATCCGCTAACGCACCGGCCAGCGAGGTCCCCTCCTGCCGATTGGCGACGACAAACCGAATGTCCTTTCCGGCCGCTTGCTTGAGACAATGGTCGATGTTGGAGATCGTCTCCACGTCACTTCCGACGAACGTCGCGACGACGTCCAGCCCCAGCCACGTGGCGAACTTCGCCTGATGGTTCGAAGCGAGCACCTTCGCGCCGGTCGCATCGGCCGATTGCACGGACGTTCGCAACTCATCACCCAAAGTGCTTAGACGCTGCTCGATAGCGTCGAGGCGCGTTTCGAACTCGGCGGCTCGGTCAGGGTACGCTTTCGAGAGCAGGGTCGCCACCTCGCGACAGGTTGACAGATAGGCGTCGGGAATGCAGAGCCCCGCCGGTCCCGTGACCAGGTGCGTCTGGAGACCGTCGTCCTTGAGGCGCGACAGGCTCGCTTCGACCTTCTGCTGGAAGTCGAACAGCAGCAGCATTTTGCAGTGACCGAGCTGCCTGACTTGTGCGGGCGAGATATCGAAATGTCCCGGACACATTCCGGGCGGCGCCAGGCACATGACCTTGGCCTCGGCCCCGCAGAGATCGTGCACCGCCGAAGCCAGGTAGGAGTTCGTCACCGCAATGTCCGCCCCTCCCTCGACCGCCGAGTGATCCCTGCATCCACCGACTGACAAGATCAATAGAGGAAAGACTACGAAAAGGCTGCCGATGCGAAGTGCTTTCATCTTTCCTTATCTCTCGAAGGAGCCGATCTGATTGCCGTTGCGAAGCCGCATCCGCGTGATGATGCCTTCGCCCGTCTGCGAGTCGAGCCAGGTCGGCGCGGGACGGGATAGTTCATCTCCCTCATCCGGGCATCGTCGAAGTTCGGGCCCTGGCTGTACAGCACCCAACTGACGGGCGACGTCTTCAGGCTGCTGTACGTCTGTCCTTCCTCCCGCTCGTTGTCGACGAAGCCGTCGGGGACCCAGAGATACGGCGCCCTCGTCGACGACGTAGGTGCGGTTGTAGATCAGGGTCCCGACGGATCGGTACTTGTACGTGTAGCCCGCGTTGAAACGGTCTTCAATGCCCGTGGAGAGAAACGTCTCGGGGGCGGCGCGGGCAGGTACCCCGCCTCGGTCAGCTCCAGCGGAAGCTGGTAGTAATGCTCGCCCAGCATGCAGTCAACGCGTGTCGGTGGATAGTGGCTGTCATTGTCGAACGAGTAGGCCTCCAGCGCCAGGCCGATGCCACGCAGTTCGGCGTTAACGGTAACGACCTTGGCCTGGAGGCGGGCCCGCCCTGTTGCAGGCAATAGAATCCCCAGGAGCGTCGCAATGACCGCCACCACCACCAACACTTCGATGAGTGTGAAAGCTCGTTTCACCCAGTGTCCTCTGGCACTATGTCCGTCCCACCGACTATTGCTCGGCTGGGCCGGCGATGTCACTTTCGTCTGCGTCGACCACCATATCGGCCAAGCGGTGTTCCGGTGAGGCCAGGACTTCGCCATTACCATCGTAGTTCATCACGTAAAGGCGGTAGCCATCGACCAGAGCCGTGCTGTCCTGATCGAGGATGCCGATCACATCGATGACCTCGTTCAGGTTGTACGATCCGGCGTAGATCCCGGTCCCACGTCCGAGCTTGACCGGAAGGGTCTTTACGCCATCGGTGATCGTCAGGTCGCCATAGGGCCCCCAGCCATTCGGGTCCACGACGCTTACCCCTTCGATCTTGATCAGACGGGCCTGATAGGCCTCGCCTCCGACGAGTCGAGCCGGATCGAAAATGCAGTTGTCCTGGTCGTCCTTCAGGTCGTCGAGCGTCACCAACTCCGGCTTGGGCAGCCCGACGCCCTTCTCCAGCAGCTCGATCGTGAAATCATGGTCGGCGTTGTTACTGTGCTGCTCGTTGATGTTGGTCTTGCCCTTATAAGAGAGAAAGCAACCCGTGACACGGATGCGGTCGCCCACGCCAAACTGTGCGGCGTTGAGTCGCGTCAGTTCCGCCACCCACTGCTCGTTGGAATACCCGCCATCGGGCGAGACCCAGGGCAGATTGTTGTACATCTGGCCCATCCAGACGGCGGTACCGGCATGGTCGTCGCCCTCGCCCTGGAAGAAGATCTGCCACTCTGCCGCGACGTTGTACATGTCCATCATGCCGTCGTCCGGCGTCGGGATCCAGCATGTCGGCCGGGTTGTTCAGCACAATCCCCTCCAGCGTCACCCTTTCCGAAGCCGTGTATGTCGACTCCCCTGCCGCATTGACGGCCTGGAACTCCGTGTGCGTCGTCGCCCACAGCGAACCCGTCAGAACCAAGCCGATGAGTGTACCAACTACAATCGTGTTTCTCATGTTCCGTCCTCCAGCCCTCAAGCCCCAAGCCACAGCGCATACAAAGCACTGTTTCGTATTACAATGCATAACAATAGCGTATTCGTGCTACCAGCCACAAGGCAAAAATGCCGACCCGCCCACTTTTTTTCGCGGACCCGTTCGTAGTGTGCCCGTGAGGGCATGAGGGGAGTTTCAAGTTTGAAGTGTGAAGTTTGAGAACGGCGGATCGACGCTTCACCCTTGAAACTTCAAACTTGAAACTTCGGACTCTATATCACAGGCCGAGGAACTTGATGGCGAGGCCGCAGAGCAGGATGGTCGCCCCGGCCATGGCGTGGCTGTAGCGTTGGATGGCCTTGAGGGGCAGGAAGTTGAACCCGGCGCGCCCGAGCATGACGGTCGCCAGCATCGTCGCCATGGTCACCGTGCCGAAAACCGCCGTGACGACGATCAGGTCGAACGTGCCGCTATTGGCCGCCGGGTACATCAGCAGCGGAATCAGTGGCTCGCACGGACCGAACACGAAGATGACGAACAGAACCCAGGGGGTAATCGTCTTGGCGTTGTTCATGTCGTGAACGTGCGAATGCTCGCCCAGGTGGGTGTGCGGATGCAGGTGCGGGCGGATCGCATCGGTAAGATGAGCGTGAGGCTCGGGATGTGGATGTGCGTGCTGATGCGGATGCCGGCGATAAACCAGCCTGATCCCCCAGACCAGATAGGCCAGGCCGAACGCGATCAGCAGCCAGGCCGCCAGATCGCCTCGGAAGGATTCGGCCCCGACCAGTTTCTTGATCGCCAAACCGAACGCAACGCCGACGAAGCCCAGCACCACCGAACTGCCGATGTGCCCCACGGCGCAGATTGCCGTGATCAGTGCCGTCTTGATGGCGGACCACTTGCGAGCCCAGGCCATCATGATAAAGGGCAGATAGTGATCGGGCCCAAAGAGTGTGTGCAGAAAACCGATCGATGCGGCTGTCACTACAAGGGCTTTGAGTTCCTGTGTCAAAATGGCCTTCCTCTTATGCTCTTGGCGGTCATCTTTGGCCGGTTCGCTACATGCCGTGCAGCGCCCGCGAAACGCGCCTGCCTACCGGACAAAACAGACTACGAAACAAAATGCCGCTTTGCTCGGTAGTTGACAAATCTCAGGCCACGCCATATTAACGGCACGGAAAATCGATTCAAGGGATTCTTTCATAAGGAGATCTAATGGCATCATCAGAGAAGGCCTTCACCGTCGAATTGAACGACCAGCCGGAATACCAGAGGATACTGGAGGGGACGCCTCAGACGTGCGGAATGCGGTCGGGCCGCGTCTACCTCGAAGCGGGAAAATCGTGCGGCCAACACAGCACGAAGGACCACGAAGAGCTGCTGGTCTTCCTGGCCGGTCAGGGCGTGGTCCACATCGGAGACGATACGAATCTGGAGGTCGGACTCGGCAAGGTGGCCTACATCCCCCCCAGAACGCTGCACGATGTCGAAAACACGGGAACTGAGCCCCTGGCCTATATCTACTGCGTCGCGCCGGCCAGCGTCGAGTAACGCCCCGCTTGCCGCCGGCAACGGTGCGGAATCCTGGAATCCGTTCTTGCCAAATCGAGCCGACGCGGTATAATGGATGGTGTAGTTATACGCTCTTTTCTTCTATATCTTGGTTTTGTTTCTGAGACGGCTGTATAGATCATACTTCTGCTCTATATCTCGGTAGTATCAAAGCCGTCTCCAAAGAGCCGAGGCCTCAACCGCTTCGGTTCTTTTTTTGCGCCACGACAGGATGATCGGACCTGCCGACGAGTCCCCACCCGCCGTCTGGACCGGTCTGGGCCGATGCGGCCCCGCCGTTCTCCATCCGGCACCGATTTCGGTCGACAAATCCTACGGCTCTGAGAATAAAACCAGGGCCGCGAGCGTCTATCGTGATGAAGGCGGATCGCAGTGGCGGTTCGCCATGCGAAGGGGAACGCCGTGATGCCTCAGGCCACAACGCACTTGACCACGCCTTTCAACCTGACGATGCGCTATGACACCGCTCGCATTGTGGACCCCATCTCGGCTGAAAAAGCACTGCCCCGTTCCATTGACCCGGCCCATGCCAAGTTCTATAATGGATGTAGTTGGCTGTAAACTGGCTCCTCGCTCAATAGGAGAAAAGGCTCATGGACCCCGAAAAGGACAGCCACACGCAGCAGTTCAGCAGATGGCACTTCGTCGTGATCGGCGCCGCAATGGTGGTCGTGGTTATCCTGGCGCTGTTCACCCGCATCTTCGAGAACATCGAGACGCTGCTCAATCTCGTGTTCCTTATGGGCTCCCTCATCTTCCTCGGCGCGCTTCTGGTGATGCTGTCGCGCGTCTCGGGGATCGTCGAGATGCTGCGCGACAACAGCGCCCGGATGGCCGAGGCGGCCAAGGCCCTGGAGGCGATCCGCAGTGATCTGGTGCAGATCAACCACAGCACGCGGGTCAGCGATACGGTCAAGGCCATCGCGTTCCGCGAGGAAGACCGGCAGTCGTTGCGCGAGGCCGTCTTCGAGAAGCTCAAACAACGCGACTTCGACGGTGCCTACGAGATCATCGACGAGATCGGCATCCACTCAGGCTACCGCATTCTCGCCGGCGAGCTGCGCCAGCAGGTGGACAGCTATCGCAACGCCAGCGAGGACGAGCGGATCGACCAGGCCATCGAGCACATCCGGACTGTTATGCGGGGCGGCCACTGGGCCAAGGCGAGCGTTCAGATCGAGGCCCTGATCAAGGAGTATCCGTCTTCAGAGAAGGCCAAGGGCATGCGCGTCGAGTTGATCGATACGAAGGAGGAACGCAAGAAGATCCTCCTGGCCGCCTGGGACGACGCCGTGCAGCAAGGCGAGACGGATCGCAGCCTGGAGATCCTGCGCGAGCTGGATATGTATCTGACACCGAACGAAGGACTGGCGCTACAGGAGGCGGCCAAGGACGTCTTCAAGACCAAACTGCACAATTTGGGCGTTCAGTTCGCCATGGCCATTTCGAACAAGCAGTGGGAGAATGCGTTGGACTTCGGGCAGCAGATCATTCGCGACTTCCCCAACAGTCGCATGTCTACCGAGATCCAGGAGAAACTGGATGTGCTTCGACAGAATGTCGAAGTGCAACACGCATAGGCGTCGCTCTTACTGGAAGTCGAAGAGCGACTGCGTCTTGATCATGGTCACCTGATCGGGGTACGCCGCGAAGGTGTGAATGTGCAACTCACTGCGACGCGCCTCGAAATCCACGTAGCAGAACGGCTGCAATCCATCCATCTCCAACTCCGGGAACTTCACGAAGACACCCCGGTTGCGCGAATCGTTCCAGATCCGCATAGCTCTGGCGATAGAGATTGGGGCTCATCTTCTCGACCTGGAAGTCGGTCATGTAGCTGACGCCGCGGCTGAGCGTGCACTTGTGGGTGCGCGGGCCACGGAACTGGAAACGCTCGACCAGACCACGATGCGGGAGCAACTGCCCCGGCGTGCTGACCACCTCGCTGAGGCACACGTCGCCCGAGAAAACGCTGACGACATGCGTACAACCGGTGACCCAAATCTGGGCCTCGTACTTCTCTGTCTTGAGCTGACGACAGGCGTAGAGCTGGAAAAGCTCCGGGTGTAAAGGTCTCTGGAAAAGGCTGAAAGTCAGTTGGTCAACAGCAACGTTGGTTTGTGGCGATTCCATCACGATAAACCCCAAAAACACGGCTATCTATTTCCAGGTATTATAGCAGAACGACCAGGGCCATTCAAGCGTAATATCAGTATTGATAGACCGTTAGGGGCCCCTTATGGGACGATTATCTCACAAGTTTAGCATCCAGCGAGACTAATAGTGATATGGAATTTTTCGAGCCTCGGTTCGAAAAAAAACGGAACCGTTTGGCCGCTCAATGGTCGAAGAACATCGCGTTGATCAAGGTGGCGATAATGTCGTAGAAGGCATGTGTGCCGGCCGTGATTCCGAACCCCCGCAGCGCGAACAGCGCCGCAAAGTAGACCCCCGCCATCGTCCGAAAACTGAACTCCGTCCAGTTGAACGGCGCGCTGCGACCGAGGTGGCCGTCGAGGACGATGATGTGGTGGTGGGCACTGAACAGCGCCGCCGAGATCAGCACGCTCGAGACGATCGCGTTGGAATGGCTCATGCCGATCAGGTCCTGAAAGAGCATCATCAGCACGCAGATCAGAATCAACCGAAAGACCAGTTCTTCGTAGATGCCCGCGCCGACGCCCGTAACGATGTTCGCCATCAACGAATGCGATCGCGTCTGTGAATCGGCGGCCAGTGGCAAGGCCGGGTCGTGGATGGCGTCTGCCATGGCAGCGCCCGAGCCCCCGACCAGGCGGGACACGGCCGCCGGTGTGTTGCTGTCAGGTCTGGGCACCTGGTCCGGCGTAACCACCGGACGATTGAAGAACAGGCTCAGGACGATCAGCGGGACCGCCAGCAGCGTGCATTCGAGGACCATCGGGATGTAGTCGGACGCGTTGAAGTACCAGCGTTTGCGCGAGGCCAGTTGCAGACCGATAAGAATGAGGATCACAATCAAGGGCGGAGCGATCCAGGCAATCCGGCTGCTCGTACCCAGATACTGAAGCAACTGCTGAAGCCAGACGAAGGCCACCACGCGGACCTGCGAGCGGTTCAACACATCCGTATTGATCAGAAACGTGCCGATCTCATAGAAAAAGATGAAGGGCAGGAGAAAGACGATCGCGTACACCGGCCGGCTGGTGCGTTCCAGATAGGAGTTGCTCGCGTAGTTGAGCAACTGACTCGTCGCATGGGATGATGAGGCCTTCTTGCCATGGGATCCGTTCTTGACCGACTTCTTCGACACAACCACCTCGACTACAGGAAAAGACCATTTGTCTGAGAGAATTATCGCAGAGTCTAACTGTGATTGACCGATAATACAATGACGTGGAACAGACGGACTGCACTTTCGTAAGGGGCAAGAATGAAGCCGTTTCTGTGCTTTCTTGGCGGATGCGAATTCAACTATCTTATCGAGCAGCTCAAGTCACGCCGGGAAGAGTACTTCGACTTCGATTACTTCAATTGTTTTGAAGATTGTGGCGAAGTCTCGGCCTACGGTTTCCTAGCGTCGCACGCCAACGAGGTCCTCGATATGAATCCCAGCGTGGTCGTTCTCTCTCAATATGACGACCTCCTTAAGGGCATAACAGCCATACAAAGCAACAACGTGAGTTCGAAGGCCCAACAGAACGAATATCTCGACGCGATCACCCAACGATGCGAACTGATGGTTCTCACCCTGTCTCAACTCAACACCCCCATCATCATGCAGTACTTCCCCTGGTCTCGGACGAACATGCTGAACCGATTCAAACCGCCGGCCGGTATTTACAGCGAAACGCAGTTCCTCCGGCGATATGTTGAGGCCATGGAGGCCATGGCCGTCCGATACCCTCACTTCTATTTTCTTAACCTGACCCAAGTGTGTGCAATGGAGGGATATCGCCGGACACTTAGGATAACCGATCCCCCCAACGCGACCCATATCGTATTTCCCGCCGTGGCCATCGCGCAGGAATATGTCGACCTGATTCGCTACCTGCTGAACCGAAACGACAAGGTCAAATGTGTTATCGTCGATCTCGACAACACCATGTGGCACGGCATCATTCGCGACGTCGGCGTAGAGAACCTCGAAATCCGACCGCAAGTGGAACGTTTCCGCTGGAGGGTCCTGTCGATCCTCCACGCGCACGGTATTCTCATCGGTGTCATCAGCAAGAATGATCCCCACCTCGAACCTGAGATCCGGAAGTTCATCGGGCATTTCTCAGAAATGATCCCGTCGGCCGCCTGCCGGATCAACTGGGCGGACAAGTGGCAAAACATGGTCGATATCCAACGCCGACTCAACATCGGCATGGACACGATCGCCTTCATCGACGATAATCCGTTCGAACGAGAGCAGATGAAGACCATGCTGCCCGACGTCCGCGTCTGCGACGAGAACATCTTCGAACGACTGCTCTACGCACCGCAGTTTCAGCCCGAGGTCGTCACCACCGAGAGCAGGAACCGGTCGACCTACTACCGCCAGGACGAGCAGCGTCAGGCGGTGCAAGCCAGCATGACCCGTGAGAACTTCCTCTCGCAGTGCCAGTTCATCATCGATGTCCATCCCATGCAGCCGTATGAAGTGGACCGGGTGACCGAACTGGTTCAGCGAACGAACCAACTCAACACCTCGATCAAGCGATATACCAAGGCCCAGATCATCGCCCTCGGCCAGGACTCCAACTGTGATATTCTCACCGTCGACGTCTCCGACAAGTTCGGCGACTATGGACTCGTAGGGGTTTGCATCAGCTTTCATCAGGGGGACGTGTATGAGATCGACACCCTGCTGTTCAGTTGCCGTATCATGAGCAAGGGTGTCGAAGACTACACCCTGACTCACGTCCTCAAGGTCGCTCAGAGCAGCGATTGCCACCAGGCTCGGCTGCATTTCAAGAAGGGCCGGAAAAACGAGCCAATGCGCATGATCCTCGAGAAGAATGGTTTCACGCGATCCGAGGGACAGGGCGAGATCGTGACCTACGCGTTCGATCTGCGCCGGCAATCTATCCAGCCGTTCCCGCAATGGTTCGCGACCGCCGGCGATGAAACTGAAATCCCCTTGTCGATGCCCGCATGACCAGCCGAGAGACGCTAATCGATATTTATCAGCACCTGCTCAGGGCGTTCGGCCCGCAGCACTGGTGGCCGGGCGAGACGCGATTCGAAATCATCGTCGGCGCGATCCTGACGCAGAACACGAGCTGGGCCAACGTCGCTAAGGCTATCGCCAGTCTGAAAGAGGCCGGATGCCTGGAACCCGAGAGGTTACATGCACTCGATGCCGTCGAGTTGGAGCCGTTGATCCGCTCAGCCGGTTACTTCCGTCTCAAGGCCAAGCGGCTGCGCAACTTCACGCAATGGCTCTTCGATGATTACGCCGGGAGCCTCGATGCACTCGACGACGTCGAGACCCGCCGCCTGCGCGAAGAATTGCTGGCCATCTCGGGCATCGGCCCTGAAACGGCTGATTCGATCCTGCTCTATGCCCTGGAGCGTCCCGTCTTCGTGGTGGATACCTACACCGCGCACGTCATGGTGCGGCACCAACTGATCGAGCCCGAAGTCAACTACGAGCAGTTGCAGTACCTCTTCGAATCGAACCTCGAACCTGACGTCGCCTTCTTCAACGAATTCCACGCTCTGCTCGTCCACGTGGGCAAGGACTACTGCAAACCCAAACCCAAGTGCCCCGGCTGCCCTCTCAACCCCCTGCCCCACACCATCGAAGGCCCATGCGATTATTGAGTTTTCGCTCTGCTTGCGGTATGATAGCTCGTGAAGGAGAACCACGACCATGAAGAGATCAGGGCAAAATGACCGGGTCACGGTGAACGCTGAGGTATGCGGTGGGCGCCCTGCATCCGAGATACACGCATCGAAATCGCGGTGATCCTGGATGGATTGGCGGAAGGATTGACGATTGGCGACCTTATCGACCACTACCCACAATTGACCGCAGATGATATTCGCTCCGCCTTGGCCTACGCCGCCGAACTGGCCCACGAGGGCTTGTGGAAGACGGCGGCTGGTTCATGAGACTCAAGCTCGATGAAAACCTCTCACGACACCTCAAGCCAATTCTCGGCGCGATGGGTCACGATGCACTGACGGCAGCGGATGAAGACCTATTGTCTCGCCCGGACACTGAAGTGGCGGCCTCTGCCGCTCGGGAAGAACGCATCCTTCTGACACTGGATGTCGAGTTCGCAGACCTCCGAAAGTATCCTCCGGGCTCCCATCCCGGGATTCTGTTGTTTAGACCGAGAACTTTAGGCCCACTTCATGTCAACCGTTTCGTCGAGGACTTCATCCGTTCAACGGAACTTTCGGTGCTATCGGGATGCGTGGCCGTGGTCGAGCCGAGCGGCGTCCGAATACGTCGGCCGGAATAGACCCACGGGGCAATCTACCCCGTGTGCGTTCTTCGCTTGAATCGTGCGAAGGTCAGTGCTATAGTTGCAGGCGTGCGTTGGAATCCTAAGCTCTAATGATGCTGTTGTTCGGAGGCTTTGCCATGTGTGAACACTGCACGCGACGGGAGTTTTTGGGAACGGGAGTGGCCGGCGGGTTGATGCTGGCGGGCGTCACCTGGACACATGCCTGGGCCTCGCAATCACCCCCACCTCAGCCGAAGGGCAAATCGCGAATCTGCGTGATCTTCACGGGCGAACCGGCGCCGGGAGACCGCGACTGGGGCGCCGACGACAAGCAGGTGCAGGCCGCTAAGGCGAGCCTGGCCAAAGCGGAGAAGGCGTTGGGCAACGTCGAACTTCTGATCGGCTCGTCCAACAGCACCGAGCAGACGGCCGCCCTGTTGAAGAAGGCCGGACCAGGCGTTCCGGTCCTCACGATCAACACGCGCAACTTTGCCTTGACGCGAGTCGTCCAGCCGATTCTGGACGGCGCGCATCCGATGATCGTCTTCTCGCTGCCCGCCAGTGGCCACGACTGGATGTACGCCCCCCGCTGGCACCGGCAGGGCCACCGCGTCAGCCTCCTGGCCAGCAGCGACTACGATGAACTCGAACGCGCCCTGCGTTTGCTTCGCGTCGTTCCCATGATGCAGCAGACTCGCATTCTCCTGTTCCCGCCCGCTCGCGGCACTGCAGCGGCCCAGTCTCCCGACGAGGTGAAGAAGCGACTGGGCGCCGATGTCATCGCCGTCGAGGAGAAGCTCTTCGACGAGATGACCGCCTCCGTCGACGACCGCGCCGTTCGTGACGAGGCCCGCTGGTGGACTCAGAACGCCAAGGAGATCGTCGAGCCCAACGAAGAGGATATCCGCAAGGCCGCCCGGATCAGCATCGCCCTGCAAAACCTCATGGAACAGCAGCAGGCCCAGGGGCTGGCCGTGGGTACGTGCATGGGCTGGCTGGCCAAGGGGTTCCCCTGCCTGGGCTTCGCTCGCCTGCGGGATGTCGGCATTCCCGCCGCCTGCGAGGGCGACATGGACTCGCTGCTGACGATGATCCTGTTCCAGTACGCGATCGGCATGCCGGGCTTCCAGGGCAACGCGACGTTCGACACCGCCCGCAACGCGTTGTGGACCGCTCACTGTACCGCCCCGCTGAAGATGGACGGGCCCGACGGCACCGACGCCCCCTACCTGCTGCGCGGCCATTCCGAAGTCGGCGGCAGCGGCTGCGTGCCCGAGGTCCAGTACCGCCTGGGCGAGACCATCACGCGCACGAAGCTGGTCAACCTCGACACGCTGCTGATCTCGAACGGGAAGATCATCGAGGTGCCCGAGAGATCGGTCCACGGGTGCCGGACGCAGATCGTCACCGAAGTGCGCGATGCGGCGAAGATGGCCGCCAACTGGAGCAGCGTCCTGGAGACTGAAGACGCCATGACCCTGCTGCACCGCGTCGTCTTCTACGGCGACCACCTGACCGACGCCCAACACCTCGCTCGGTTGATGGGCATGAAAGTTGTCGAAGAAGGCTGACCGCGTTCGTGGTGACGCCGTGAGGCGCTATACTCTCTGGAAAGGTATGCCCTCACGGGCACACTACAAACACGTATGCGCCGGCCAGGGTCGGACGTGTGATGGAGCCCCGCTTCAATCCTCGGGACGCCGGATGGGAAGGATTCTCACCCGTTCGGTTGACTCGTCAAGGCAGATCAGTGCCCCAGTGTCAAGGTGCTGCCGACATCGGTGCAACAATTGAACCACCGCTTTGCCGAGCGATGTGGGATCAACATTCTGGCGCGGATCTGAACGACGCTCGGAGTCGCCGCGCCGGTGGCGGCCAGGATCGCTCCGAAGTCGAGATCATGTGTGAAGACGACACAGCGGCGAGACTTTGCATAGCTCAGGATGGTCTCGTCGGTCGCGCGAGGATCGCCCACCGCAGACCAATGAACCGCCTCAAAACCCTCAGCGGCCAGGAGGCCGACCCAGTCGGGTGAGAGGTTCATATCGATCAGGAGTTTCATGCGGGTAGCGACCCGAGCGGAAGATCCACCTCTTCAACCCGCCAAGCCGCATAGGCCAGCGATTCATCGATGTCCTGAGGCTCGAGGTAGGGATACATCTCCAGGATGCGTTCCCGCGAATGGCCGGAAGCGAGCATTCCCACGATCATGCCTACGGTCACGCGCATGCCTCGAATACAGGGCTTGCCGCCCATGACGTTCGGATCGAATGTGATTCGGGTCAGCTTCGTCATGACTCCATTGTATCGAACGAGCCCGCTCGGAGCAAGCCAACTTGACCGCCACGAGTCGACGTCGGGTCGACCCGTTCGAACTCACCGTCGGAACGGATCGTGCTATGCTTCCTCACACAGGTTCCGGCCGGTCAACTGGCCTTGCATGCACACGTGCCTCAGGATTGGCAAGAAGAAGGCCCAGCCGGAAATGAGGATGATGCCGAAGAGGATTGCACGCGGGATGCCGGTCCAAGTGCATATGCGACGATCGAAGACGACCATCATGCACACGAAGAACGCGATCCCACGAAGGACGCGGCTCCAGGGGGGAGTGAAGTCCTCGCGATCGAGCAGTTGGAACACGAAGATCCACGGGACGATGACGGCCGGCAAAGCCATCTTCCAGAGGGCGATGCCCGCGTAGTCGGTGCCGAACGCGTGGGGCATGAATGTGACGAAGACACCAGGACAAGGCGACCACAAACAACGTCGCGACCATGAGCAGGAGTGTCGTCGCGGCTGCGACGGCAATGGACAGACGCTGCTTCTCTCTGCGTCCTTCGGGCAGCAGCATGCCCGAATCGATAGGCAGATGCACGATTGAGGAAATCAGTCCCAGGGCAATGAACAGTCTCCAATCGTCTGTGTAGCCCAGAACCAGGGCCGCACCGACGATTGAGGCGAGCAGCCACTTCCAGTAGGACAGGATCAGGCCGAAGGTGCGATAGAGACCACCCCAGAGGTGGGTAGCGGTCATGGAGCCTCGAACACTTTTCGCCAGATTTAGAAACAAACCTTCGACCACAGGCGAGGCCGTTCGCGTCACACCGGTCTGTGCCCGCCGATCCAGCATTCCTCGACGATCATCCGATGGCCTCGCCTGACGCACGTCATGTCACCCAGGCGAATCCACATGAACGCACATACCGCCAGTCCCGCTGGGATACCGAGAGCCGGATACGCGATCAATGCAACGAAGGTGCCGATGGCAATCATAAACAGCGGAATCGACAGCAGCAGGAGCAGGTTCCACGCCAGTCTCGAAAGCACGAATCGAAAATCCACGCTGATGCACAAGTAGCCCGCCACCCCCACGAAGAACGCGCTGATAGCGTGCAGAGCAAAGCCAGCCGCTGAAAGCGTATGCTGGTGCGACGTGTCGATCCAACAGAAGAGAAGCCCAAAGGGCACCAGCCCCAGCCCCGCGTAAGATGCGCCGACGGAGATGTTCCTGCGCAGCGATTCGCGGTATCCCGGCAAACAGAACGAAAACGGCTTGTCCGCGATCTCCTTCGGCGCGCGTCGGTTCGACGTGGCCCAGAGAGCGAATGGCACTGCCACGAGAAGAAAGACCGCGATCCGCAGAGGCATACCAAGAACCAGTATCTGGAAACCTACCAGCGGTACAAACACAAACCCCAACCCGGATTCGGTGAACCAATGCCACAGGGCAATGATACGACTCCTCCACGCACCGTTCATGGCCGCCCTCCTTTGAGCGGCCTGGCACTCGCCAAGTCGCTACGACTGAAGATGTAGTCCAGGACGAGGAGGAGGTAGGCCCAGCCGCCGACAAGATTGGTGGCGAACAGGATTCGTGCGAAGGCTCGTGAGTGAGAGCAAAGATCATCGTTCAAGATGGCGATTGCCAGTATCAGTGAGCCCACGGCTAGAATCGTCGGGAGATAGGCCGCGAGCGGCACATCGCGTTCGAGCAGGCGCGTAGCCTCGAACCAAGGCACCAACAGACAGGCCAGCCAAAGGCAGGTAGTATCGATGGGGCCGTAATGGAGGGTGATGATGCCCAGAGAAATATCCGGAATCAGCATGGCCAGGGGCCATGACAGTCCGACGAGCGCCAAGGCACAGGCAAGCACCCAAAGTGCTGCGGCCAACGCCCTGGCCACCGCCGAGTAGAACCGCTCTGTGCGTCCCTCAGGCAACAACATCACGAACCGTGAAGGCGCGGTAAGGTTGATCGCAATGGGAACCATGCCGATAAACACGAGCACGACGATCAACCGGTCAACGTAGCCCAGAACCAAGGCGCAGAAGAACAGCAAGACGATCAGCCACCTCCAATACCCCAGGAACGGCCCGAACTCGCCGTAGAGATCGCCCCAGACGCACCGCCCGGGACTGAAAGGACGAGAACTCGCCATGCGATCGAGAAAGAATGCGTCTATGCGGAGCGAAGAAAGCCGGCCTTCTCCCACTTGGGCGCGCCTCTTGTGTGGCAGATGGAGAATCCTCCGGTGGGCCTGCGTCACGTCCCGGCCATCACATAGCCTGTGCCAGACAAGGACGGAGACGGCCCCGCACAACAGAACCGCGACGGGCCAGATGAGCCAAGGCTCTGCGGCCACGACGCCCAATACGAACAGAAGGACGATCCAAAAAGGAATGGAGACGAGCAGGTGCAGGGCCGGCACAAGGACGGATGGAATAAGGGACAGAGTCGCCATGAGGATAGAGAACGCGAACCCCACGACGAACCCCGCGAAGACATACAAAGCCACCATCGGCCAGATCCGTTCGTCGAACCACAGGACGCCGAACACGCTGAAGAGCAATCCGCCCAGCACCGCGTCGGTGAGGATCATCCTTCGCATCATGTCCCGGTACCCGGGCAGGCCGAAGGTGAAGGCCTTTTTGGCGTTGTCGGTCTGAGCCCCCGAGAAGGGATTGAGGATCACCGGGTACAACACAAGCAGCGACCACAGGCCGGCCGGCCTGAACAGCAGCACCCAGAGTGGCACGAGCAATACCAAAAGAATGCTCCCCCGCCCCCGCAGAACCAGCCTCCAATTCGCCCAGATAATCCTCATGGCCGTCCTCCTTTGAGCGGCTTGGGGGCCAACAAGTCACCTCGTGTGCAAACGCGTTGTAGCGCCGCAAGGAAGAACACCCAGCCCGACGCACCGACGGTGCCAAAGAGCAGATAGCGGGCCTGGGCGGGCCAGTCGCATGTGAAGAGGACCAGCGGGAGGAAGGTCAGCATGACGACCTCGTACAGAAAAGTCGATATCTCGTTTCCTGTACGAGACCGTCCGCACCCGCGCAGTCGCCAGGCGCACACCCACGGGACAAGAGTGCAGGCCAGCCAGATGCTGAGGAGCGGGGTCCCGAGACTTCGCGCCCGAGCCCGAGGAGCGTGACAATAGTCTCTGAGAAGCACACCGCCAGGGCCGCCACTATCACGAGCAGGAGCGACAGTGCGATAGCCGCGACCACGGTTGCGAGGAACCGCTCGCGTCGGCCCCCGGGCAGCAGCATGTTTGAAGTCGCAGGAAGGTCGACCAGGGTAGCCGCGAACGCCAGCGAGGCAAACGCGACCTCAGCCACCGGCCTTACCAGCACCAGCGATAGCAGGAAGGCCCCCGCCAGAATCCACTTCCAGTAGGAAAGGAGCGGGCCCAGCGCTCGATAGAGGCTGGCCCAGACATAGCGCCAGGTTCCCAGAGGATGGTGTCGTCGGATTGTGCCAGGAAGAAATCGTGTATCCAGCCGGGAGCCATTCTCGCCCTGCCGGCCTTGGCCCGTTTGGCCATCGCCTCTTCAATGGCCGTCCGGTGAGCCTGCGTAACGTCGTAGGCATTGCCGAGTCTGTACCATGCAAAGACACAGATCCAGGCACATGTCAGCACATCAACCGGCCAGATCAGCCAGGGACATGCGATGACGCGCCGCCAGCACGATCAAGATGCCGATACCGCCCCGAATCGAGAAGACCTTCTTGATGGCAGGCCACAGGATGAAAAAGCCATAGTGCGAACTCGCCTTCGGAAAGACCGATATGAATCCTGCAATGAACCCCATAAATGCAGCCCAGCCGGCCAGCGAGCTATTCCATTCGTCCGATCCGGAACATCAGAACGAACGCTCCGGCAAGGGCCAGACCACTCAGCACGGCATCGATCAGGACCATAGCACGAGCCAGGTCTCGATACCCAGGCAGACAGAAGGACAATGGCCTGGCCCCAACGTCGCGGTGCATCATCGAGAAAGGAGACATCAGGCTGACAAGAACCAAAGACTCGAGGCTTGCCCCATACAGTCCAAACACCAGCCATGCGAACATCCCCAACAGCAGAGGAAACCCAAGCGCCAGGTAGGTCTTATGCCACCGTGCGGCCAACTTGCAGTGTTCCCAGACGATACTCATGGCCGCCCCCCTACGATATCGCCGTGCAGAGCAACGTGGCGGACCAGCAATGTCACGCACAGCCATAGCACGGCGACGACGACGATGACGTGCTCTGTGCGCATCATCGGGCCAAGATGGAATGTCACCGGAAAACTCGCTACCATGGCGACTGCCATCAGTACAAACCACGCGTACCGATTCACGTGCAGGAGAACCTTGGTTAGCGCAATGAACGGAGGCATCGCCAGTCCCAACCAGAGGTACATCGGGTCGACTGGGCTCGGGCTTAAGGTCGCGCAGAAGATAGTCACGGGTGGAACGATCCAGGCCAGAAGGTTCGAACCGAGAATCACCAGAGCCACCAGGGTGACGCACAGCCCCCAAATCGCCCCCAATAATACCATCGTTGCGAGGTAGCGTTCCCGACGTCCCCCGCCGGGGAATATACTCGTCTGGATGGGCAGGTCGACGGCCAGATTGGGCAGCAGTACGATGATGACCAACACGGATATGCACCAAATCCGAGAATAGCTGCTGATGAGAATCGCGATCACAATCCCGACCGCCCACATTCGCCAACTTCTGAGGAAGCTTCTGCGCGGTAGAGGCTACCCCACACGTACCTCCATGTCTCCCATCGCCCGTGCCACTCCATCATGCGGAGGAGAAGGCGACCTGTTCGCGTCCGGTCCAAATCGTCTGCCGGCACTGACGGGGATCGACCTGAGCAGGAGGAATTGGCGACGAGTCCGGCGTCCTCACTCCACTGCTGCCAAGTCCGTATGGAAGAAGAGCGCAGATGGCCCAGCCGGACCCAGGCAGCGGAGACGACCAGGACTCCGAGGCCTATCACGCGGATCGGTGATTCCACAATGATCTGTGCCAGCGTTTCACGGTGGGCAAGCGCCGTGCCCAACGTAATCATGATCAGAAGGAAGAGCCCGACATAGAACCCCAGGAAGAGCACCAGCCCAACGGAGACCAGGCAGAGTATCAAACCTGCGCCAAAGACCGAGCAGATGCCGGCAGGAATAGGACACCTGAAACAGCCGGCGTATCACTGTCGATGAGAAACACGAGCACCGTCCCGAGTCCCGCCACAACTCCAACAACGAAGACGAATCGCCGCATCCCCACGTGCCACTCAGGCAGACCCAGCGCGAAAGGCCTCGACCCAACGTACATCTGCAAATAGGCCGCAAACGCCCCTATAGGCCCCGCGATAAAGGCCGCCTGGACCGGCCAGTCGAGGGAAACGTAGACCGTGATTCCCAGAAAGAGCCCGAACAGCACATAAAACAACCATAGCCCCCGACACTGGCGAAACAACTTCAGGTTGGCAATCAGAATTCGCATGGTCTGCCTCGGTTATGCGACGA
>CAVSCO010000043.1:0-34367 GCA_963726475.1 uncultured Phycisphaerae bacterium
TCGACGATGCTCAGCAGGATGGGGCTCTTGCTGGCACAAGCCTCGGCCCGCGCGATGATGATACAGTTGACGATAATCAAAGGCACATACGGCCCGAGTGCAGCACTCATCTCCGGTTGGAATGCCTTGAGGAACAGATCCGCGATGGTCACAAACGTGGCGATCGTTAGCGTGAACATCAGGATCCGCAAGTGTGGCTTGAGCATGTTGCGCATCAGCGAGACCATGATATTGCTGCACACGAGCACGAAGACCACGCACATACCCATCGTAAAGGCCGGCTTGACCGCCGCCGTGACCGCCAGCGTCGGGCACATGCCCAGCAGCAGCCGCAGGACCGGGTTCTCTCGCCAGAGGCCGGCGACCAACGTGTTCTTATACACGTTCGCTTGTCCTTCGGGATTAGTTGCCATTGCTGATCAGCCCCTTCTGCTGCAATTGTGTCTTGACCTGTGGGAGGTAGTGGTCGAGGGCGGTAACCACAGCCGTACTGCTGACCGTCGCGCCGCTGATGGCGACGATCTGCGAATCAATCGTTGCCGGATCGCCCGTCTTGACGAGCGTCAGTTTGTCAGCGGGGGCGCCTTTGAACTGGTCGCGATAATAGCTGCCCTTGATCTGATCGCCAAAGCCCGGGGTTTCGTTGCTCGACAGGACATCGAAGCCGGCCATCGTCTTGAACGCGCCATCGACTCCGACAACCAACTCGATCTTGTCGGCGAAGCCCGAACCTACGACTGGAAAGATCCAACCGACGGTCTCTTTGTTCGCGGTGGCCCGGTAGACAGTGATCCTCTGCTGCTTGCCATCGAGCGCCTTGATCTCGATGTCTTCCTTGATGGGCGTGAACGCCGTCGCATCGGGCAGCAGACCACTGGCCAACTTGTTGAGCTTGTCGCTTTTGTTCTGCTCGATCCTTGGAGACAGCGCCGCGTTGGTAATTGCGATCAGCAGCCCGAAGAAGAACGAAGCAACGATCAGCAGCCAGCTTTGTTCGAAGAAATGCTTGATGCTACGCATTGGGCTTGCCTCCCGCCGGAATGCGCTTGCACAGCCGGTCGATCAAGGGGGTCACCGCATTCATCAGCAGGACCGCGAACATCATGCCCTCAGGGTATTCGCCAAGAATTCGAATGACCATGGTGACGGTGCCGACGCCGATACCGAACAGCCACATGCCGCGACGCGTCAGTGGGGCGGTGACCGGGTCGGTGGCGATGAATAACGCTCCGAACAGCAACGCGCCGCTGGTCAGATGGAAGAACGGCTGAACGTAGGCGCCGGAGTTGATCAGATAGGCGATGCCCGAGAAGGCAAAGGCCGAGGCGATTACCGCCAGGGGAATATGGAACCCGATGGTCTTGCGCCAGAGCAGGTAGATCCCTCCAAGTAGAATGGCAATCGCGCTGGTCTCGCCCAGACTGCCGGCGACATCGCCCGTTACCGTCGAGAGGAGTTGTCGACCGCTGTAGGTCTTGGCTTCGCTCTTGGCCTTGATGGCCATCTTGCTCCAGGCCAACGGCGTCGCCTGGGTCCTCGTGTCGACGGTGTCCGCCGGAGAGAGCGTGGGCATCTCGCTGTTGATGGGAGCGGGCACTGTCCACGTCGTCATCATCACGCCAAACGAAGCGGTGAGAAAAGCCCGGCCCACCATGGCGGGGTTGAAGACGTTGGCGCCAAGCCCGCCAAAGACCATCTTGCCGACGACAATCGATACCGCGCCGCCGACCGCCGCCGTCCAGAGAGGCAGATTGGGTGGCAGTGACAGTGCCAGGATGATCCCGGTGACGATGGCGCTGAAATCGCCCAGTGAATTGGGTTTTCTGCGAATGAGATTGCAGACCCATTCGGTGGCCTGCGCACGACGCGACGCAGGTGCCGATTAGTAGCAGGGCGTGGATTCGGAAGTAGTATCCCGCGGCCGCCATGGCCGGCACCAGCCCGATCGCCACATCAATCATGACACGCCGCGTCGAAAGCGGCTTGCTGATATGCGGTGCGAATGAAACCCTGATATCTTTGAGCATCTATCGAATCCTTGTTGTCCCTTGCCCCGATTCCCCGTCGACCATCAGACTGGCATCTTCTTTCTCTGTCTGGCCAGGAAGATCTTACCTGTCTTGATATATCCGGTCAGTTCGATGTTAGCCGGGCAGACGTAACTACAACAGCCGCACTCGATGCACGCGCTGATAAAATGACTCTCCGCGACGTCGAGGAGGTTGCTCTTGACGGCGTGAGCGATTCGAGTGGGATTGAGATTCTCCGGGCAAACCTCCAGGCAGCGGCCGCAGCGAATACAGGCCGTCTGACGCCGTTCGAACTTAGCCTGACCGATCTGTTGTTTCGTCAGCACGGTCACTGCGCCGCTGGTTTTCGTGATCGGTGTGCTTAGATCGGCGATCGCTATGCCCATCATCGGACCGCCCATCACGACCTTGGCCGACTTCTCCGTCACGCCTCCGCAGAACTCGATCAACGTTTCGACGGGCGTCCCGAGGGGGACATAGTAGTTGCCTGGTTTGGCGATGGCTTCCCCCGTGACGGTTACGACGCGATGCGTCAGTGGTCGGCGATGAATGACCGCATCAGCCAGGGCGGCCGCCGTGGCCACGTTGATCACGACGACCCCGATCATCGGTGGGATGCCCCCCGTGGGAACCGTCTGCCCGATGGTGGCGTTGATGAGTTGCCGCTCGCCTCCCTGAGGGTACTTGGTCTGCAACGGTACCACGCGGATGTCCGAGCCCGATCCGAGTTTCTTCACGGCTTCGCCCATGGCTTCGATGGCTTTGGGCTTGTTGTCTTCGATTCCGATGAAGACCTTCGACGCTCCACAGGCCCGCTGTGCCAGGCGAATTCCCGCGAGGACCTGATCGGTCCATTCGAGCATCAAACGATAGTCGCACGTGATATAGGGTTCGCATTCGCAGCCATTGACGAGCAGTGTGTGCTTGGGAGGCTTGGCGTCGGGCAGGATCTTGACGCTCGTCGGGAAACCTGCACCGCCCATACCGACCAGTCCGGCGTCCCTGACAGCCTCACATATATCGGTAGGTCCGTACTGAGTCGGATCGAAATCTGCGGGCAGATCGAACGAAGGAAGGCTTGGCGGGGCGGGCTCGGTGACATCGAGGGTGATGGCCTGGGTGCGTCCGAGCACCGGATGCGGCCTCAGTGCGACCTCTTTGACTTTGCCCGCGACCGGAGCGTGAACGGGAGCACAGACGAACGCCTGGCATTCGCCGACACGCTGCCCGGCGTCGACCATGTCGCCTTTCTTAACCGCGGCCTGGCAGGGGGCGCCGATATGCTGGCTGAGCAGAATCGCTAACTCGCCGACGGCGGGCCCCGGCTCGATCTGTTTGTCCTCGGTCAGGTGCTTGCTCTCGGGGGGATGGACCCCTCGGGGGAAAGTGGATCTGCCTTGTGCGTCAATAGCCATAGTGACGGTATCCAGGTCCTAACGTCCTTTGGTGCCTCGTCTGATGAGGAAACTGGCGATCAGCATCAAACCCACGGTGAACGCCAACGCCAGGACAAATGCGGGAAGCGTTCGATGCTCCTGAGCCACCACGCCTGCCAGCAGCCTCTCGAAACCGGCCAGAGCGGCGATGAAGGCGATGATGGGCAACGCAAAGGCAACGATGACCTTCCACACTACCGAAGGCCCCCCGACGTGCCCCAGTTGCTGGTAGACTGCAGAGCAGTTGTGGGCTTGGCTGCAGCCGTCACATGGCTTTGCTGGTCCCATGGTTTCCACTACCAAACGAGAAAACCGAGATTATAATGCGTTATACAGACATTTCAACGACAACTTTGCGAATTCCGAAAGCCGTCATGATGAGAATAGCTTTGGCCCTGACGTTGGGCCTGATATTGGTTGGGTTGCTGGTCAGTTGTGCGGTTAATCCGGTGACGGGCCAGGAAGAACTGATGTTCTTCGGTCCGGAGAAGGACGTCGAGCTGGGGCGAAAGTACTGCGCCGGCATCGAGCGTGCGCTCGGGGGCCGGTATCCGGACGAGAATCTCCAGAGCTACGTGAATCGCGTCGGCCAGCGCACGGCGCGGGTCTGCCATCGGCCGGACATCTCCTATCATTTCACCGTCGTTCGGCAGAAGATGATCAACGCCTTTGCGGTCCCGGGAGGCTACATCTACATTACCAGCGGGCTCATGGAGGAACTGGATTCCGAAGGGCAGTTGGCTGCGATCTTGGGCCACGAAGTTGGACACGTTGTCGCACGGGATACACTGGTGGCTATGAGCCGGCAGATTGGCATGACGGCGCTGGTGGCCGCAGCGGCGGTCAGCAGTGCGCCGGGCGACGTGACCCAGGCGGCCGGGTTCATCAGCGGTGTTCTGACGCTTCAATACAGCCGAGACGATGAAAAGGACGCGGATCTGGTGGGGCTGTCGTACATGATTCAGGCGGGCTACGATCCCAACGAGATGGTGGCGACCATGCGGGTCTTGCAGGAACTACAGACGGTCAGGCCGATCGAGTTCTTCTCTACGCACCCCAACCCGGAGAGTCGTATTGCCTACATCGAGGATCGCATCAAATGGCGCTATACCATGTTCACCGAGTTGAAGAAGGGCAAAGAGGAGTACCAGGCGAATGCGCTCGATGTGTTGGTGCCGCAGCGAGAGCATCGCGGTGATGTCGATCCGAACTCGCCTCAGCAACAATAAAAGCCAGCCCTCACCGAGGACTGGCTCCTTCGTTCTTCTGTTCTATAATGCCTCGAATCGCTTGCCACAGCGGCTCCGCCCGTGAGGCCGGAAGACCTTTTGCGCGGTCCCACAAAGTAAGCCGGGAGATTGGCTGGCCGACCTATTGTTCTTTGTTGGCGTTTCTTCCTGCCTCCGTTGCGCTATGCTTGCACTTGGGACATCGATCGGGGAAGTCGTTTGGAACAACGCCTTTGAAGAAGACCTCGCCACACTGATCACACTTGATCGCTTCCATGATGGCGTCCTTGCCACACTTTTCGCACGTCAGGCGAGGCTGGATCATCGGATTGGCGATCTCCGCCGACTTCTTCCTCAATTGCTCGTAGAAATCCTTCTTCCCCATCTGATACGAGGCATTGCAGGCCCTGCACTTGACCCATATCTGCGTATCGTTGGAAAGGCTGCCGATTCCGCCGGAACCACCCGATCGAGTGGCAAAGACGACGATTCCTGCCACGAGCAGACATACCAGAATGATGCCGCCGTAAATCGCATTCTTCATGGCTCAGACCTCCCGACTGGAAACAACCGTTCTCTCACGGTCTCGTTCACATGGCTTGGCCGAACGAAACCGTTCCATCGACATCACAGAACTGGAGCATATCCCGGCGGGGAACACCCGTCAAATACTTGTTGGGGTGCCCGATGCGTTTCGGGTGATCTGGAGAATCCGCGCGGGCTCCTCCGGGAAACCCGTGCGTGCCGACAGATACGCGGATTCGAATACCGCCATATTCTTGAGGTTTTCTGCGGCGCTGCTGAGAAGCTCGTGCTCTTGAGGTTCACGGATGCTCCGCGCGAAGCTCATCAGGAGCCTCTGCATCGCATCCTGTTGGGTTTCATCGTATTCCCAGACCTGGTCGTCCTGTGCCGAGTCAGTGGTGAGAACGACCCGATCGTCGGTGACCGTCAGCCTCGCCTCTTTGCCATAAATCTCCAGGCCTCTTCGAGTTGAGTCACCATTGCTTCGTCGCGTTGCGACAACGCTGGCTGTCAGTGCGTCGGCGAGTTTCATCGAGACAACGATGGTGTCCTCGGTCAGATACAGTCGCTGCTGCTTGTCCGGGGCCTGATTGGTGGCCAGGGCATAGACCTGCTGCGGGATGGAGAAGTTCCATAGGATTTGATCGATGATTTGATGGCAATCGTGCAGCAGCACGCCACCGCCGGCCAGCTTCGGGTCGGTGTACCACGTCGGCCGATCGGCGCAGCTTGCATCGCCATAGGCGGTCACGAGGAACACGTTCTTGATGTGCCCCTGCGAGATCAGCTCGTGCGCTGTCATATAGCTGGATTGGAACCGGGCCGGATTGGCGATAGCAAATCGGACCTTCTCGTATTCGGCCATCTGCACGTACTCGAGCGCCTCCTCGTAGTCTCTGGCCGGAGGGGCGAGCTTGAGGACGTTGAACTTTTTTCGGATGGCCGTCTTCAGATGCTCGTCGCACATATGGATGTCCGCTGCGACGAGAAGGCAGTCAAGCTGGTTCTGGACGATCAACTGCCTGTAGTCAGTGTACGGCTCACACTGAAATTCGACCGCGACCTTTTCGACGCGCTGATGGTCCTGGTCCGCAATCGCCTTGATGAGGAATTGTCCGCTTTGCCTCGCCGCCTCCAGGAGAACGTGGCCGTCCTTACCCAAACCGAGTATGCCCGCTGTCAACATGTGCTCTGCCATAAGCTGCGCTATGCGTCGTTGGCCCCGTTCAGAAGGGGCCGCTGATTCCCCGCCCGCCGAGTTGCCTCGAGCTGCGTCGTGTCACAGAGGCCCGAGACATCGGTTATCATTCTCAATGCGCCGCGTGTTCGCCTATCGATGACCGTTCTTCGGAGCTATGATAAAGTGCTCCGGCACCGGGAATTGAGAACATAGCAACAGCACTTCCTTGCCGATCCTGGCGATCGCCGCTTCGTTGTCGACGTTTTCCGCGACCTGGTGGATGAAGGTCGCGATCTGCTCGGCTTCTGCTTCTTTCATCCCTCGGGTGGTAATAGCCGGTGTTCCCAGACGCAGTCCGCTCGGGTTGAATGGCGGTGCTGGATCGCCGGGAACCGTGTTGTAGTTCGTGACGATCCGTGCCCGGTCGAGGGCCTTGGCCAGCTTCTTGCCCGGAATGTCTCTGTTCCTCAGGTCGATGAGAATGAGATGGTTATCGGTCCCGCCGGTGACGAGTTCGAAGCCATATTCGAGCAATTTGTTGGCCAGTGCCTTGGCGTTCTTGACGATCTGCTCGGCGTAGGCGACGAACTCGGGCGTATCGGCCTCCGCCATAGCGACGGCGATAGCCGTCAGGGTGTGCATGTGGGGACCGCCCTGGAGGCCGGGGAAGACCGCCTTGTCAACCTGCTTGGCCAACTCCTCCTTGCAGAGCAGCATGCCGCCTCGCGGGCCACGAAGGGTCTTGTGGGTCGTGGTTGAGACGACGTCGGCGTAGGGCACCGGGCTCTTGTGAATGCCGGCGACGACCAGGCCCGCAATGTGTGCGATATCGCTGATCAGATAGGCGCCGACTTCCTTGGCGATCTCACCGAAGATCTCGAAGTCGATCACGCGCGGATAGGCCGTAGCACCGCACACGATGACCTGGGGACGATGCTTCTTCGCGAGATCGCGGATCAGATCGAAGTCGAGCCGGCCGGTCTCCGTGTTGATCTGGTAGGGCACCGAGTTGAAGAACTTGCTCGTCATGGAGACCTTCCAGCCGTGCGTCAGGTGTCCACCGTGATCGAGGGACATACCCATGATCGTTTCACCCGGCTTGATCAACGCCGCGTAGGCCGCCATATTGGCTACCGACCCGGAATAGGGCTGGACGTTGGCGTGATCGGCTCCGAAGAGCTTCTTGGCTCGCTCGCGGGCGAGGTCCTCGATCAGGTCGGTGACCTGTTGTCCCTCGTAGTAGCGCTTGCCTGGATAGCCTTCCGCGTATTTATTGGTCAGGCAACTGGAGGTTGCCGTCATGACGGCCCGCGAGACGTAGTTTTCCGACGGAATCAGCCGGATCGACCCGCTTTGCCTAGCCTCTTCCTGGCGTATCAGTTCATAGATTTGAGGGTCGTATTGTTCAAGAGCGGTCTGCATACCCGTTTCTCCCTAAATGGCACGTCCTTCATGGCTCTCTCGACCCCGGAAGGTCAGATAACCGCAAAGCAAATCCTTATAACATGGTGCCACTTCGTCGACAAGCATTTATTCATTGACAAAATCCAGCCGAATATTACAGTTGGTTAACTGTGTATCTTTTGAGATGATCGGCCATTTGTCGCTATGCCCGAACCGGATGCTCAAGCACAATCGCAGGCGGAAATCCACTTCGAACGAGCTCGCCAGGCTTCTGAGGCGGGCGATTTCGACCGGGCTATCGATGCATTCGTGGAAGGTCTCCGGCTCAGCCCCGACACGGTCGAGGGGGGACACATAGACCTCCGCGTGGCGGCCTTGCGACGGGATGAGCGGGGCGGCAGCAAGCCCACGCCCGAAGAGGTCGAACAGCGGCTCTCGGAGGGCGAGACACCGCTGGAAAAGATGCTCAACGCCGAGTACCTGCTCGCCAAGGACCCTCAGCATCTGGCCTATGCCGAGGCAGTGCTCCGCGCCGCCGTAGCCGGTCGGTATCGTCAAACCGTCAAGTGGATGGCCGATCTGATGTTTCTGGCGAACAACAACGCCAAGAAGCCCTCTGTGACCGTCTATATCCTGCTGAAGGACTCCTACGAGGCCGTCGGGCAGATCGATCGCGCGGCGGCCGCTTGCCAGCGTGCCTCCCGGCTCAAGCCCAACGATCAGATCCTCATCAACGATCTCAAACGCCTGGCGGGCAAGATCGGAGCCCGCAATCGCAATGGCAGCGGGGCACCTGTCGCCTCTCACCACCCGGGCAAGACGCGTCCCAAGCGGACCCGTGTTCGATCGGCACGGCCGTCCGAGCCTCAACTACCAGCCCAGGCCGAGCCCGACGAGCCTGTGGTGGCCGAGCCGGAGGAACCGGGGGATTTGGCCTTTGCCAGGACCTTCTTCGACAAGGCCCGCAAGGCGGCTGAAAGCAAGAACTACGATTACGCCATTGAGATGTACCTCGACGGTCTCCAGCGAGCCCCTGATGCATTGGAGGAAGGGCATTTG
The DNA here is from genome assembly GCA_963726475.1 of uncultured Phycisphaerae bacterium. Lineage (GTDB taxonomy): Bacteria > Planctomycetota > Phycisphaerae > Sedimentisphaerales > Anaerobacaceae > Anaerobaca. The sequence goes on from CAVSCO010000043.1 coordinate 8,864, forward strand.
CCGCTGTGTGAATTGGGACTTCAGCGACGCGGGCGGGGCGGCAAGAAGCCATCCGTCGTCGAGCGGGTCAAACGGCTGCGAGGCAAGACGCCACTCGAGCAAATGCTCAACGCCGAATATCTCTTCGCGAAGGACCCCGATCATACGCCGTACGCTGAGGCCATGCTCAAAGCGGCGGTCGAAGGCGGGTACCACCGGACGGCGCATTGGATTGCCAATCTGATTTTCCAGACGAACAATGCGATCGAGAAGCCTTCTCTGCGGACGTATCTCCTGCTCAAGGATAGCTACAAGGCCATGGGCCAGTACGACAAGGCAGTGGCCGCCTGTCAGCGTGCCGTGCGGATGCGACCGGACGACAAGGATCTGGCCGACGAGTTCAAGAATCTCTCGGCCGAATTGACGATGTCCAAGGGCAAGTACGGCGCGGAGGGCGACTTCCGGCAGTCGATCCGAGATCGCGAGACACAGGCGAAACTCTACTCCCAGGACCGGATGGTCAAGACGGAGGACTATCGAGCCAGTGCCGTCGAGGACGCCAGGAAGGCTCATGCGGAGGATCCGGAGTTATCCAAGAACATCTTCAATCTGGCCGACGCACTGGCGGATTTGGAGAAAGACGATGCGGAGGACGAGGCGATTCAACTGCTGAACGGGGCGGCGGAGAGCCAGAAGGACTTCCGGTTCAAGGAGCGGGCGGGCCAGATCAGAATTCGCCAGGCCCAACGCCGGCTCCGGGCCGCCAAGAAGCAGCTCAAGGCACAGCCGGAGGATCCGGCAACCCAGGCCAGCGTCAGAGAGCTGACCGAGGCACTGCACCGGACGGAACTGGAGCATTACGGGCTCTGCGTGGAGAATCACCCGACCGATCTGTCGGCCAAGTACGAATACGGCCTGCGACTCATGCGGAACGAGCGGTATAACGAAGCCATTCCGCTGTTCCAGGACGCCCAGAAGGACCCGCGCAGACGAATTTCGGCCATGGACAAGATTGGCTATTGCTTCTTCAAGAAAGGTTGGTATGCTGACGCGATTGACGTCTTTTCGCGGGCTATCGACGCCTACGAAATAAAAGATGATGCAATTGCCAAGGAATTGCGGTATAATCTGGCCCGGCGCACGAGTCGCAGGATGACAAGGAGCGGGCGCTGGAACTTTACCGGCGAATCGCCCAGCTCGATTTCGGGTACAAAGACGTCAGCGAACGAGTGGATCGGTTGCGGACGGAATTGAAATCGACCGGCCCTGACGCTCCATCCGGCGACGCCGGACCGAGTGAACCAACCTCTCAGTGAGTTTTGAAGTAGCGTTTTTCGAACGACCAGGAGAACAACGTGGCACATTCGTTATCAGCGAAGAAGAGAGTCAGGCAGAACGCCAAGAGGCGAACGATCAACCGGGCCCGTAAGAGCCAGGTCAAGACGCAGGTCAAGCGTCTGGAGACCGCCTTGAGTGCCGGGAACGTCGAAGCGGCCACCGCTGAATTCCAGGCGACGGTCAAGAAGCTCGACAAGACGGCTTCGACCAGCACGATGCACAAGAAGACGGCTGCTCGGAAGAAATCTCGGCTGGCCAAGAAGCTCAACGCGCTGAAGGCCAAGCAGACCAGTTAGTCACGATATTGCGACCCGCCTTAGGGCCGATACGGTCGCGCACGAACGTGATGGTGCTAAGTCATTGCCAGCACCCAATTGATGACGAAATCGATTGGGTGCTGCTTTCGTTGGTGTAGCTCATGCCGAATGTCTATCGTGATCGGATTGTCAAGCTGCTCCAGCACGCCGACTACGCTCCCGTGAAGGTCGCGCAGTTGGCGAAGGCCCTCGGTGTCGAATCGGACGCCTATCCCGAGTTCAAGGCGGCCTTCGACGAGCTGCGCCGTGCTGGGCACGTGGTCATCGGAAGTGGGAATCAGGTCACGCTACCCTCGATGGCTGGTCAGATCGTGGGCACCTTCCGCAAGAATGCCAAGGGATTCGGCTTCGTCGTTCCGCTCGAAGCCAACGCCCATGGCGACCTGTTCATCCCCCCGGATAGCACGGGCGACGCCATGACGGGCGACACCGTCATCGCCAAGGCCACGCGCAAAGGCAAGCGAGCAGGGGAGACCCGCTACACCGGTGAGATTATCGAGGTTCTGGAGCGCGCCGACAACCAGTTCGTCGGGACCTTAACGAGACATCCAGAGGCATGGATCGTTCAACCCGATGGAAGCCGGTTCATCGAGCCCATCGTGGTCGAAGACGTCACGGCCAAGAACGCCAAGGAGAAGGACAAGGTTGTCGTCGAGATCCTCTCGTATCCCACGGAGCGGTATCTGGCGCGGGGCGTAATTATAGACGTGCTCGGCCGGGCAGGGCGGTACGAGACGGAGATCCAGGCGGTCACGCGACAATTCCACCTTCCAGGGGCCTTCGACGACGAGTGTCTGGAGCAGGCGCGAAACGCGGCTGCCGCCTTTGGGGCCGAACCGGGTGCCGAGCGGGAAGACATCAGCGACAAGGTGATCGTTACCATCGATCCACCCGATGCGAAGGATTTCGACGACGCGATCAGTGTGGAGACCGACGCCGACGGGAACTGGGTGCTGGGCATCCACATCGCTGACGTAAGCCATTTCATCCCGGCCGGTTCCCCTCTCGACGAGGAGGCCAGGCTTCGGGGCAACAGCATCTACCTGCCAGGCAAGACGATCCCGATGCTGCCGGAGAGTTCTCAGCAACGGGATTTGCAGTCTCCAGCCCGACCAGCCCCGATTTGCTAAAAGCGTCTATATCACCTACGACGATGCGGGCCAGATCCTGTCGCGCCGGTTCGCCAACAGCATCATTCACTCCAAGGCGAGACTGACGTATCAACTGGCCGACCGTATTCTCAAGGGCCACACCAAGGATGGGAGCCCCGAGGTTGTCAGCTTGTTGGGCAGGATGGAGACCCTCGCCCGTCGTATCGAAAAGACGGCGGGCTGACAATGGTATGCTCCATCTCGATCTGCCCGAGCCCGAGCTGGATTTCGACGAATCGGGCCAGGTCGTCGACGCCCACCCGGCCGACGACAGCTATCCACACACGATCATCGAGATGTTCATGGTCGAAGCCAACGACGCCGTCGCGTCCCTGCTGGATCGGTTGGATCTGCCGTTCATGCGACGTATCCATCCGGAGCCCGACGCGCTGAGCCTCAAGAATCTCTCCAAGCTCCTTCGGGCGATGGGATTCCCGATGCCTCGCAATCCCGATCGATTTGCGGTTCAGGCCCTCCTGAACTCGGTCAAGGATGCCGACCGAGCGTTAGCCGTCAGCCTCGTCGTGCTAAGGAGCTTCGAGAAGGCCCAATACGCGCCGCTGCACATTGGCCACTACGCCCTGGCCTCGACGCATTACTGCCACTTCACGAGCCCCATCCGTCGATACGCAGATCTGCTGGTCCATCGGCAGTTGCAGTTCTATCTTGAAGACCGTATGGACATCGCCAAGCAGGTGACGGCGGCGCTGGACCTTCCCGGAATCGGCAGGCATATCACTTTCACCGAGCAGCGGGCTGAAGACGCCGAGCGGGAACTCGTCGCCGTGCTGACGCTGCAAATGCTCAGCAAGCGGATCGGAGAAGAGCTGGATTGCGTAGTCACGGGGCTGACGGGATTCGGCCTGTTTGCCCAGTCGCGGAAGTTCGGGATCGAAGGGTTGATCAAGCTCGAAGACCTGGGGCCCGACAAGTGGCAGTTCAACAAGCCTGCCCAGTGTCTCGTGGGCGAACGGTCCGGCCAGGAGATCCATTTAGGCCAGCCGATGCACGTTCGCATTGTCTCGGTCAACATCTCCGGGAGGCAGTTGAATCTCGCGCCCGTCACGCCTCTGGGCGAGGGCCGGGCCAAGTCGCGACGTGGGTCGGAGCGGAAGCCGCGCGGGAATGCCCGCAAGCTCAGAGGAAAGCTCCAGGCGAGGAAGAAGAGACACAAATAGGCCAGGCGACCGAGGCTCAAGCGTCTGGTGGGTCTCCGAGAGGGGCGACGACAATGGCCTTCTTGGGCTTCGTGGGGCAGGCCTTTTCGCAGGCTCCGCAGCCCGAGCATTTTTCCGGATTGACTAGCGGTACGAGTGTGTATTCGACTTCGGACCATTCGTAGCGGATCGCTCCGTGCGGGCACCACCTGCGGCACTCGCTGCATTCGCGGTTCTCACCGAGCAGGCACACATTCATGTCCACCTTCGGCAAGCCGATCGGATTCCGTATCTTGCCTTCGGATGACAGCCGCTTAAGGGCTCCACTGGGACAGACGTGCATGCACTTGGTGCACTCGGCCAGGCAGTAGTTCTTGTCGAAGCGAACGACGGGCGTCAGGAGGCTTGCCAGGCCGAACTGAGCGAGAGCAGGCTCGACGATTTTGCTCGGACACACGCGGATGCAGTTACCACACCGGACGCAGACGCCTAGGAAGTCAGGCTCCTCGATTGCTCCGGGCGGACGCAGAGACCTCGGGGACTTCGATCCCGCGCCGTTCGTGAGTTTGACCGCCGATGCACATGCCGCTCCAACGCCCACGCCCAATAGGGCTCGCCTGGCCAGCGGTGTGTTCCACCGCCTTGTGTTCTGTTCAACATTGGTCCTACGGATATACCTTGCCAGTTTCGCGAGCATATCCTGAGATGCACCCAGTGGACAGACGCGGCTGCACCAGACATACGGCCACACGAAGCTGATCAGCAAGACACCCAGCAGGGGGATGGCGACCAGCCAGTTCGCTGGTCCCGAGAATGCGCCTAACGCGCCGCAAAACATGGCCAGTGGGTCCAGCCAGAGCAGCAGAGGAAAGCCCAAGAGCGCACCGGCCAAGGTTAGCAGGACGATCCAGCGGCCCAAAGAGAAGCCCTTTGCTGCTTTTCGCCCGCATCGGTGTCCGAGTCGGCTGCATCCATCTGCACAGTGGCCAACGGGGCAGAGCCATCGGCAGAACCAGCGGGGTCGCAGCAGCACGATGAATGCGATTACCAGTCCCAGGATTGCGGTGCCGACGAATGCCCGCGTCGCGAGGATCGAGGTGATTGCGACAAACGGGCTCAACGCCGCGATCAGGACCGGCAAATGGGTGCCCCTGCCCGCCAATAGCAGCAGGAGGAGCACGGCCAACAACAGCCCACGCACGTAAGAGGCGACAGGCCTTCGTCGTCGGGCTCGCACATCCGTCTGCTCGTGGGACTCAGCGGGGGTACTCACCCGAGGTAGGCCTCCTGCTGTCTGAGGATCTTCTGGACCTTCGCGACATCGACGTTACGTGGTCGGCAGTTGTCTTGCACCGCCGCCGCAGCCGCGGCACCCGCGGCGTGACCCGTGACAAAGCAATTGGGAACCAGACGCACGAGATCGGCCATGCCCATGTCCATGCTGACACAGCGGCCTGCGGCCAGGACGTTGTCCACCTTCGTGGGGACCAACGCTCCGTAGGGGATCTGCCACTCACCGTGGTTACCGTTCGACGAACCACCCACACCGACCACGTCGGGGAACTTCGTACTGGCCCTCAGATCGCTCAGGCGAATGCGGTTGAGCCCATCAAGGACGCGGGTGATTCGCACGCCGAGTTGCGGGGCGGTTTCGACGAGGTAGACTTTCTCATACCCTGGGGTTTGGCGAGTTTTCTGGACGCTTTTCCAGATGTGCTTGCGATGATTCATCTCCATCTTTGTAAGCGTCGCCACGTCCAGTCCGTCCACCTCGGGCCCTATCAGGTTGACCCAGTTGACGCCGGGCACCGGAGTGCCGCCGCCGAGGTTCCTTGGTTTCGATCCCTGCTTGGCCTTCTCGCGGTCGACCTTGTCCAGGTTGCCGATTCGCGAGACGAGCCCGACGTTGTGCGAGCGATGCTCGAATTCGGCCCCGGCCGCTGCGAAGAGATCGCCATCGCCCGTCGCGTCGACGACCGTCTTGGCCAGGATCGCCTGCCGTCCCGATTTGCTCTCGAACACGACGCCATGCACGGTGTTTCCGGTGACGATGGCATCGACGCCCCAGCAGTGGAGGAATACGTCGACGCCGGCCTCCTCGATCATCTCGACCATCATGTATTTGGCGGCTTCGGCATCGACGGTTGGGTTGACGCCGGGCCGACGGTTGATGATGGCGCCGGGCAGCTTGTCGAGCCGTCGCATCATTTCCTCACCGATACCCTGGCAAACCTGCTTGCCCCCCGTGACGATGTGTCCCATGATCAGGACCACGAGTCCGCCCGTCCAGAGGCCTCCGAAGTGGCCATATCGCTCGACCAGGGTGACGTCGGCACCCGCACGCTTGGCCGCGACCGCCGCGCATACGCCGGCCGAACCCCCTCCGACCACGAGCACGTCGGTTCGGTGAAGAACGGGCAGTTCGCGACGGGGTTGGATGATCTTTCCGTCGACGATCGTCGCGGCCGTTTGAGTATCCCGAACCTGGTGGGCATCGATGACGGAACTCCGGAACCCACTGGATTCTCCGGCGCGTTGGGCTTGAGCGGGCCGGGTGGTGGTCAGCCCCAGTCCCGCGGTCAGTCCTGATAGTCCCAGCGCCCGCAGGCATTCCCGTCGATTCATACGCTTGTCCATGGATACTCTCCTCTTTGAGATGGGTCGAGGTTGGATTGGCCGTGTGTCAACTCATGGTTCTGTGATACCGAAATCCGCGTCAATAATCAACCTAAAATGCTCCGGCCGAGAGGCTATGAGGCCTCGATGGATTCGACACGTTCGAGGATCTGGGGAATACCGTAGCGGCGATAGAACTCCAGCGTGGGTTTCCAGAGGTCTCGAGTCAATCGCTTGCGAATGTGCCGGAGGAACTCGATGGGGATGTCTTTGTAGTACGCTTCCGCGATGGCTCCCGCGATACAGGCCTGCGTGTCACTGTCGCCTCCGAGCGAGATGGCTTTCCGCAGGGCGTCCTCATACGACGTGGAGTCGAGGAAAGCGATAATCGCCTCGGGAACGGAGCCCTGGCAGGTCATGTCGAATTTGTAGTTGGGCCGAATCTCCTCGATCGTTCTCGAAAGGTCGTACTGAAAGCGCTCGCTGATTTGCGTGCGGATCGATTCGATGTCCTCGCCCATCCGGGCAAGGAAGACCGCCAGGGCCGTTGCCTGGGCCCCCTTGATGCCTTCCGGGTGGTTGTGGGTGCACTCGGCCGTCCGCGCCGCCTCACGCAGCACGTCGTCCTCTGAGTCGAACGCATACGCGACCGGGCTGACACGCATGGCCGACCCATTGCCAAAGCTGTTGTAGGGTACGACGCCCGGCATCATCATCCATTTGAGGAATCGCGGGCCATAGCCCCGCAGGGGATGCCGTCGGGCAAAGGCCTTGATCGCATGCCCATAGTCGCGGTCGCCCAGCAAGGCATTGGCAACGGCCACGGTCAGGACCGTATCGTCCGTGAACATGGACAGGCGTCGGATGAGCCTGACGTCTTGTCGTTTGGTTCCCAGATTCTCGTAAATCGACCCGGCGATGTCGCCTCCAATCGCACCCAGCATACCACGCCTCCTGTTTGGGTAGTGTGTTGCCGCCTTGCGGTGCTTCCGACCGCTCTTCCGCCGATAGCATACCATGGCTGGCCCCGAGTGTCATGCCCTGAACCTGCCCCACGAAAAGGCCCATCAGGCGGGCCCTGATCACCCGGATGGGTTTCTTGACATACCGGAGCGATTCTGGCATACTGGCCCGACCATAAGTGCTTTGCGTTCGTAGTTTTGAATACTGCCATCTTGGCTAGCGTTGGAGCGGAATATGAGAGCATCGGAAATGCGAAAGGGTCAGACCGTCAAGATCGACGACAAGCTCTATGCGATCGTCGACTATCAGCATGTCAAACTGGGCAAGGGCGGGGCTGTCTATCAGACCAAGCTCAAGAGTCTGATGGATGGCTCGATACAGAACGTCCGGCTGCGCAGCGAAGAGGTCATCGAAGAGGCCTTTCTGGATAAACGCAATTACGAATACCTGTACTCTTCAGGCGATGGGCACGTCCTGATGGATACCGAGAACTTCGATCAGATTACCCTGGATGACGACGCCTTTGGTGACGGCCCGAAGTATCTCAAGCCCAATACGCAGCTCCAGGTCAGCATGTATGAAGGCAAACCCGTTGTCGTCACGCTGCCCAACACGGTAGATCTCGAAGTGACCGACACGCCGCCTGAGATCAAGGGCGCTACGGCCACCAACCAGACCAAACCGGCCACGCTGGAAACCGGGCTGGTGGTAACCGTACCCCCGTTCATCAAGGTCGGTGAACTGATTCGCGTGGACACTCGCACGGGCGAGTACGTGACGCGGGTCAAGGAATGAATCCCACAGCGTCGATTGGCAGCCCACAGCGGATAGCGACGGCGGCGCTTTTATGGAGAGGATCGAGTTAGCGAAATGGCTTTCGAGAAAGTAAGCAAAGTCCTTCTGAAGATCTTTGGCTCGCGTAACGAACGCCTGATCAAGACCTACACAGGCATGATCGAGCGGACCGCTGGGTTCGAAGATCAGATCAGACAACTCGATGACGCATCGCTGAAGGCTAAGACGGCCGAGTTCAAAGCGGCCATTGCAGCGGGTGCCGATCCTGAGGATATCCTTCCCGAGGCGTTCGCCGTGGTCAGAGAGACGGCTCGACGGACCGTCGAGATGCGACACTTCGATGTTCAGCTCATCGGCGGGAACGTCCTGTTCGAAGGCAAGATTGCCGAGATGGCGACCGGTGAAGGCAAGACGCTCATGGCGACGCTGGCGGTCTACCTGGTGCATCTGACCGGTCGGCACGTCCACATCATCACGGTCAACGACTACCTGGCCAAACGTGACGCCGAGTGGATGTCGCCGGTCTATAACGCGTTGGGCATGACGGTCGGAGCGATCCAGGCCGACATGGACACCGCCGGTCAGGAACGCAAGGACACCTATCTCTGCGACATCACCTACGGGACGAACAATGAGTTCGGCTTCGACTACCTCCGCGACAATATGAAGACGTCGCTGGATCGGATGGTACAAGGCCCGCTCCAATATGCCATCATCGACGAGGTTGACTCGATTCTGATCGACGAGGCGAGAACACCGCTGATTATCTCCGGTCCCGCTTTCGACGATGTGACGCGATACAAGAAGGCCGATCAGATCGCTCGGCAGTTGATCAGCCTACAGAGTAACTATGATCGCGCGAACCGGCAAAAGGATGCCGCAGAGCGTGCGCTCGCCAATGCAAAGGGAGAACTGTCAGAAGCGAAAAAGGCTAAAGACTCTCAGCGTATTGAAAAGGCGACCAAAGGGATTGAGAAGGCCGAGGCGGAACTTGAGCGTGCTGAGACACACCGCCGCGCTGAACTCAGAGGTACTGAGGATCAGATAGAGGAGGAGACTCTCTACTACAATCGGGACCAGGAACGCAAGTCCGCGCATCTGATGGAAAAGGGCACGACCAAGGCGGAAGAGCTGCTGGGTTTGGGCCCGTTTTCGATGGGCCAGAACATGGAGTGGAAACACCTCATCGAGCAGAGCTTGCGGGCCCATGTTGTCTTTGAGAGGGAGAAGGACTACGCCGTGATGGACGGCAAGGTCGTCATCGTCGACGAGTTCACCGGGCGATTGATGCAGGGCCGGCAGTGGTCCGACGGTCTGCACCAGGCGGTGGAAGCCAAGGAAGGGGTCACCGTCAAAGAGGAGACGCAGACCCTCGCGACGATCACGCTCCAGAATTTCTTCAAGCTCTACGATGACATCGCGGGTATGACCGGTACGGCCGTGACCGAGGCCGACGAGTTCATGAAGATCTACAAGCTGGACGTCTTGGTAGTTCCGACCAACAAACCCTGTATCCGCGACGACCGGCAGGATGTGATCTACAAATCGATGGCTGAGAAGTTCAACGCGATCGTCGAGGAGATCAACGACACCAGCGCTGCCGGCCGGCCCGTTCTGGTTGGCACGATTAGCATTGAAAAGAGTGAACTGCTTTCGACAGCACTGACGAAGCGGCACGGGCTCGATCACGAGGTGCTCAACGCCAAACAGCATGCCCGCGAGGCTCAGATCGTTCTCAAGGCGGGCCAGCAGCATCAATCCCGCACGGGCCAGACCCGCGGAAACGTGACGATCGCCACGAATATGGCCGGTCGAGGTACCGACATCAAACTCGGCCCCGGTGTAGCCAACATCGGTGGTCTGCACATTCTCGGCACCGAACGGCACGAGGCACGCCGCATCGACAACCAGCTTCGCGGCCGTGCCGGCCGGCAGGGTGACGCCGGATCGAGCCAGTTCTTCCTCAGTTTCGATGACGACCTGATGCGTGTCTTTGCTCCTGAATGGACGGTCAAAGCGCTGTCCTGGATCGGCTGGGAAGAAGGCCAACCCATCTACCACGGCCGCATCAGCAAGGGCATTGAGAAGGCTCAGAAGAAGGTCGAGGAGCGGAACTTCGAGATTCGCAAGAGCCTGCTCGAATACGATGAGGTGATGGACCACCAGCGGAAGATCTTCTACTCGCGTCGGCGGCAAGTCCTCGAAGGCCGTAACCTGAAGGCGATGATCGAGGAGATGATCGACAATACGATCACCAGCCACTGCAATTCCATCCTCGATAAGGAGTATCCGTACAAGTGCATGCTCGAATGGGCCCGGGCCAATTTCGACGTGGAACTGAAAGTCTCCAGTGTGGCCGGCGCCGAACCCGCCGACGTTGAAGCCGCTCATCAAAGACCGTGCCAGAGATGCGGCCCGGAGTGATATATCATTGTCTCTTGGGGAGTACCTCGAGGATTACTCCGATTCCAGCACATGGGACATCGCAGGTCTGACGAAGTGGGCTATGTCGGCCTTCAAGGTCAACCTCAGCGCGGGCAAGCTCAAGCACCAGTCTCCCGAGGAGATTGAGGAGCAGCTCGTCGCGGCGGCGGGGGAGCAGGTGGACAAGAGAGACTGTTCGCCTCTGGGGGAATTCCTCCGCGAGGACTTCGCGGTTCGCCGTCTGGCGGAATGGGCTCGGGCCAAGTTTGACCTGCGGCTCGATGTCGAACGTTTGAAAGAACTCGACGCCAAGCAGGCCCGCGAGCTCATGCTCACTGAGACGGCCGAAAAATACCGTCGTCGCGAGATCGAATACCCGGTCGAGTTCGCCATGAGCATGGCCTACGGGTCGCAAAGCGTCAACGTCTACGGTTTCGAATCGCTGGCTCAATGGGCAAACAAGAAATACAACGCCGAGTTGTCTGCCGAACGCTTGCAGGACGAGAAGCCACGAGACGTACACGATCAGTTGATGACGCTCAGTGAGAGCTACAACAACGGCAAGCTCGACGAGGAAGTGACCGACAAGAGCCTTGGCCTGAGTCGGGCGGAATTGATCGAATGGGCGAACGAACGATTTGATGCGTCGTTGACTCCGGAGGATTTGGGCGAGGGAGAGGAGATCAAGGAGCGTCTCAAGACGATCGGACGTCGCTTCCTGCGCCGCGAACTGGCCGACCTGGAGAGATACGTTCTGTTGCAGGTCTACGACAGCACGTGGAAGGACCATCTCTATGCGATGGACCACCTCAAAGACAGCATCTGGACCCGCTCCTTCGCCGAGAAGGACCCGAAGGTTGAGTACAAGCGGGAAGGGTACCGGATGTTCAACGATATGCTGGAATCGATCGAAGATCGCGTTACGGATATCATCTTCCGCGTTCATTTGGAAGCCGGCACACGGGCACGAAATGTCTGGAATGTCAGCCAGACGAGCCACGACGAGGTAGGGCAGTTTGCGATGGCCGAACGGCAGCGTGCGGCTGCTCAGGCGCCGCAGGGCGAGCAGAAGGTCAAGCAGATCCGCCTGGAACAGCCCAAGGTGGGCCGAAACGATCCCTGCCCGTGCGGCAGCGGCAAGAAGTACAAAAAGTGCCACGGACGGGATGCCTGACGACAGTGGGCTACGATGAGGGCGTGAGTCGTAGTGTTATGGCTCGGTTCCCTATAAAGAAAACATCGAGCAGCAATGCGCTACCCGATGTTTTCCGGAGGGGAGAAAAATCTTAGTTTTTACTTTTTCGTATCGCCAACCCTACAAACCATTGACTCGATCGTATGGGTTTTCATCATCAACGTCCAATAAAGAATACGTAGGGCGTTGACGATAGTTCGGGATTCGGCGCGAAATTTTGGCACATCAATCCGGGAAGGAACGGAAGGACCGGGAATTATCCGGATCGTCGGGTTAAGTCACCTGTTTTTGACTCGATAAGACTAAGATAGAGGTGAATGGTCCAGCCGACGGCGATCAGTCTTACGCTGGGCTGCAAGCGCGTAAGTGGGCCCTGCGCCCGTGTAACAGGTATTGGTAAGCATGGACGACCGGAGGCCGAACGGAGTCGGGGGTAGGCGCGGCTGGTGCAAGTCCCTTGTCTGGGGGCTTGCCTTGGTCGGTACGCTTTGGCTTGCGTGGTACGTTCATGGCGACCGGATACCTGCTCTCGACGGACCTGATCTGCTCTATCTCCCCGTGGCACTGGCCTGCTGGTGGTTTGGCTGGCGTGGGTTTGCGCTAGCAGCCTTGGCCGGAGCATGTCTGGCCACCTCGCATATCACGTCCGATGTGGCCAACACGGCAATCGGACAGAATCTTCTCAGCTCGCTGATCCTGGTCGCCGTCGGCGGCGTCATCGCGACCCTGAAGGAGCGGCATTTGCGTGTTCGCCAAGACCTCGAGCGCCTGCGCTTCAAGCTCGATACGCGAGATCGCGCAGCTATCCCCGAAGTTGCCCCACAGCCGAGTAAGTCGGCCGGGCCGTCGGAGGGTTCGCTCTGTGGATGCGGGGCCAACCCAGGGATCGCGGTTGACACCGATAGCACGGTCGATGCGGTTGTCGAGCATCTCATCCGTTATGACAAGGGCATGAACATCTTGTGGGCGAATCGGCCCGCCTACGAGTCAGTCGGTTTGACTCGGCAGTCGATCGTGGACAGGCGCTGCTATCAGTTGTGGGCGGCAAACAGTGAGCCCTGTCCGGGCTGTCCCGTTGTCGAGGCCATGAGAACCGGGAAGCCCCAGAAGACTGAAAGATGCTCCCCTGACGGTCAGACGTGGTCTTTGCGAGGTTACCCGATCACCGACAGTGAAGGGAATATCATCGGGGGCGCCAAGGTGGCCCTGGATGTGACCGAAGCCAGTCGGGCCGAGCGCGAACGCGCCGAAGAACGAAATTTGCTGCGAACGCTGATCGATAACCTGCCGGATGCGATCTATGTCAAGGACCGACAAGGCCGGTTCGTTCTCTGCAATGCAGAAGTGGTGCGCCGCAAGGGTCTCTCGACGCTCGATGCAATTGTCGGCAAGACGGATTACGACTTCTATCCCCCCGACCTCGCCGAGGAGGTTCATCGAAATGAGCAGGAACTCATGTCGACCGGTTTGGCCATCGTCAATCGGGAACGATGTGTGCTCGACAAGGGGACTCGGACAAGAACCTGGAATCTGACGACAAAGGTCCCGCTCAAGAACGAACAGGGTGAGATCATCGGTCTCGTAGGGATCGGACGGGATGTCACGGACCGAAAACAAGCGGCGGAGGCCTATCGGGCTCTGGTTGACCATTCGCTACAGGGCTTGATCGTGATTCAAGACGAGCGCGTGGTGTTTGCGAACCACGCTATGAGTCAGATCAGTGGTTACACTGCTGAAGAAATCCTGGCTCAATCGCCAGGTGAGATGTGGAATTCCGTATGTCTGGAAGATCGCCAGCGGGTTTGGGAGAACCACCACGCTCGACTGGATGGGAAACGTCTCCCGAAGAATTACGAGTTTCAGATCACGCGAAAGGACGGAACCGTTCGCTGGGTAGAACTGCACGCGTGCCGCATTGAATATCAGGGTCGGCCGGCGGTTCATGCCACGTGCGCGGACGTGACCGAGCGTGTGCGAACGCAGAACGCGCTCAGGCAGAGCGAGGAGCGAACCAACGCCTTGTTGGACGCGATTCCCGACGCGATCTTTCGGCTCAGCGAAGATGGCGTCTTTCTCGATCATCAGGCGAGGAACAGCGAGATGCTTTTTGCTCCACCGGAGGAATTCCTCGGCAGGCAGGTTGCTGAAGTCCTTCCGGACTCAATCTCGCAGCCAGTGATGCGTCTGATCCACAAGGCCCTGGAAACGGGGCAGGTGCAGACGCTTGAGTATCGCCGGGGACTCCCAACGGGAACCTGCGACTGGGAATGCCGGCTCGTGGCTTGCGGGGAACATGAGGTTCTGGCGATCGTTCGGGATATCACCGAGCGCAAACGGGCCGAGCACTTGTCGCGGATCACCCACGATCTGGCGGTCAAACTCAATACGGTCAGCGACATCCGGAAAGGGGCTCGTCTCTGCCTGGAGGCGGCTGTGGAAGCCTCCCAGGCGGATTGTGGCGCAGTCTACCTGGTCGATGAAGCGGTCGGCGAGATGAAGCTCCAGACCCACCGGGGGATGTCGGGCAAGTTCACCCCCGGTGTTCTGTCTGTCGGCAGAGGGTCGGCGCAGATGCGTCTGCTCGACCAGGGTAAGCCCGTCTACTACGGAGCCGATGAACGACGCATGCCTCTGAGCCCGATGCAAAGAAAGGCGGGGCTTCGCGCCTATGCCGCGATTCCGATCAACGACGATCAGATGCTCATCGGCGCTCTGGTTGTCGCCTCCGGCCGCTGCGAGAACGTACCGCGCCATTGCCGGGCCGCGTTGGAAACCATCGCCGCACAGATAGGAACCACGATTGCGCGGCTGCGAGCCGAGGAGGGGCTGATCGCATCGGAACGCAATTACCGTGAGATATTCAACGCGGCCAACGAGGCCACGCTTGTCCAGGATCCTGTTTCGGGGGCCATTCTCGACGTCAACCGCGCGGGGCTCGAAATGTTCGGGTATTCCTACGAGGAATTGCGGCAGATGAACGTCGGAGATCTGCGCGCCGAACGACCTGCGGACAACTCGGAGTTCATCCGACGATGGTTTGCCAAGGCGGTCCAGGAAGGCCCTCAGGTTCTCGAATGGCTCTGCGAACGTAGCGACGGTCGTTGTTTCTGGGTCGAAGTGAATCTGAAGCAGGCGCGCATCGGTGGGCACGACCGCGTTCTGGCGGTGGCGCGTGACATCACAGAGCGGGTCCAGGCGGCCAGAGCGGCCGAGAATCACCGAGTCGAACTGACGCGGGCCTGGCATGCCAATACCCTCGGTGAGATGGCGTCGGGGTTGGCACACGAACTCAATCAGCCGCTCTGTGCGATCGTGAATTATGCCGGCGGGTGCTTGAGGCTGACCGGGCGAGAAACCGTGGACATGGAAACCCTGCGCAGCTCTATCGAACAGATCGCCGGCCAAGCCGAACGCGCCGCAGGGATCATCCGTCGCATTCGCAGTCTGGTCGCCAAACGCGACCCTCGACGGACCAGACTCCACGTCCACGACGTATTGGACGAGACGATGCGTATGATGGAAGCTGAGATCTCGCGTCTCGACATCACCGTGGTTCGTGATCTGTCCGAGGATGTCCCCGCGATTCGGGGCGATGCCGTCGGACTTCAGCAGGTGGTTCTTAACCTCATACGTAATGCAATGGAAGCCATGAACGGATCCCAAGCTGGCAATCGGCTATTGTCACTCTCCACACGCACGGTCAAGGACGGCGACGAAGTCGAGATTGCCGTGGCAGACACCGGACGGGGGCTTTCAGCGCAGTTGACCGAAAGAGTATTCGATTCTTTCTTCACCACCAAGAATAAGGGATTGGGCATTGGCTTGTCCTTGAGTCGACGGATCGTCGAAGCACACGGCGGACGGCTGTGGGGCCAGTCAGATGGGTGCTCCAGCACAGTCTTCAGGTTTACACTACCAGCGGAAGGAGCCGGACATGAGCAACACAAAACCCACAGTGTTTGTCGTCGATGACGATGATGCGATTTGTCAGTCACTATGTCTGCTGATCGAAGACATCGGACTGGATGTCAAGACCTTCAATGGGGCTCGGCAGTTCTTGAGCTACTACGATCCGTCACAACCGGGCTGCCTCGTGCTGGATGTGCGGATGTCGGGGATGAGCGGTCTGGAACTGCAGACAAGGCTCCACGAGTTGAACATCGAGATCCCGACGATCATCATCACCGGTCATGGTGATGTCCCCATGGCGGTCGAGGCGATGAAGGCGGGGGCCATGGATTTTATCGAGAAGCCTTTTCGCGACCAGGTCTTGCTCGACAGCATCCAACGGGCGATCGAGCTGGACCGGCGGATCCGGACGACCAGGAAGCAGTCGGAAGACCTTCAATCGCGCATGGACGAACTGACCCGCCGGGAACGTCAAGTGATGGATCTGTTGGTTCTCGGCAAGTCGAACAAGGCGATTGCTTACGAGTTAGGTATCAGCCAGAAGACGGTGGATTTCCACCGGACGAACGTTCTGAACAAGGCCGAGGTTGGCTCGGTTGTCGAACTGGTACGATTGGTGCATGATGCTGGTTGTACCTGGGAAAACACTGGGTTGCCCCAGGGGTCGGATTGGGGCCGTCCCTGACATTCCTGGAAAGTCCGGGGGCAATCCGAGAGACTTTCGCATTTATAGAAATGCAGATCGAGCCGACTATATACACTGACACAGACAGGAGGCCATCCTGCGACGCGCGTCAATTGTGGATCCAAACAAGGGCGTCTCACGGCTGTCCTGCGAGTGATGGTGCCTCAGTCGATCTTGACAGGTGGGGGCCGCACAAATGCTGATGAGG
Source organism: uncultured Phycisphaerae bacterium (assembly GCA_963726475.1). Lineage (GTDB taxonomy): Bacteria > Planctomycetota > Phycisphaerae > Sedimentisphaerales > Anaerobacaceae > Anaerobaca. The sequence goes on from CAVSCO010000043.1 coordinate 25,601, forward strand.
GGCAATAGGTGTCAGGTGTATGGGAGCGAAGAGTGCGACATTGTACAACAAGCCGATCATGCTTGTTGAGGGATCCCAGGCGAGACCGCCAACCGTCAAAGAGGTCCTGGAAGAATTAGACATAACCCGCGATGTGGTGCACGTTCGCGATGCCGAACAGGCGTTGGAGCGTCTGAAGGGCGAGCCACCTCTGGAGCCTTCGGTCATCTTGCTCGATACGGTGACAAACGGTGACGGGGGGTTGGAGGCTCTCAGGGCGGTCAAGAGCGATCCAGTGCTCAGGACGATTCCAGTGATTGTACTCGCGTCGTCGGGGGATGCACGGGTTGTCAATGAGAGCTTTGCTCTCGGGGCGGCCGGATTCGTCATTAAATCAACGTACCGGGATGAATTCGTCGAGGTGGTACGGGCCATACATGAGTACTGGACGCTGAGCAAGGTCCCGGATCATCACTGATCGACAGGTCTGTGCCAGCGGGCACGTCAGGGCCGTCTTCTAAGCCATCGTGGGCGAAATGTATCCCGCACGTGCTCACTGAAGCGCACGCCCAGACGCTGGGTGGATGTGGGAAAATCATGCCTCTTGAGGTCTTCGGGACCGATGGCACCGCTACGCCGGTGGAACAGCCACGCCATTAATGCTGCGAGACGACCGACTTGAACGGCCTTCCATGATCTGGCTCGCCGTGGGCTTCTTGGCCTCAGTTGGAGTATGGTAGGGGCCACGTGTGCCTGCGCTTATCTCTGAACCGCCCGTTTGAGTGAGACAAGCAGTTCGTCTCCGGTTCGGCTGATGCCCTCGCTGGCGCCGAAGAGTTGATGCCGTTCGATGATCTCCGGGGTATCCTGGTAATACCGCTCGACTGCACCGGTCCCACCTTCGGCGGCCCCTGTCGTTCGGTAGTTGCGGGCCAGCAACCAGGAGCTGATCTCCTCTTCATATTCGGCCGGATAGATCAGTGCCACTGCAAACTTGTCGTCGGCGTATTTAGCCAGGTGCACTTTGGCCCGGCAGGGAGGCTCAGCCGAGACCGCTGAGTTCACCAGTCTCTGGAAGTCGGCCTTAGCCTGCTCATGGCTTGCTGCATAGAACAACATTCCCGATTCCAGTTGGAACGTTTGGGCGGGCACGCCTTTGATTTCCATCCGGCCGTCGGGAAACGCACGGTAGATCTTGTAGACCTTACCTTCGCGGTAACGCTCGCTTTCGAGCAGTTCGGCTACTTCCTCGGCTGTGAATCCGACTCCGGCCTGATCACCAAAGTCGAAAACGTACAGCCCCGCATATTTCTCCGGTTTTTCCAGTTTTGGCAGTTTCATAGGCTGTCATTATACTTTGCGGTTGTTCCACTTGCACGCATTTTTCTCCCTCAGCCATGCTGCTCAGGCGAGCGATTCAACGATAGCGGATCGCCTTTCGACGGGCGGACTTCCTGGTCCGCTCCCGGGCGGGCGCCTGCGGTTGCTGACTCTGATCGGCGGCAGGTGAGGATATCTGCTTGCCATCGGCCGTCGGTGCTTTCACCTCCTCCTTCCGTCCGGCCTCTTCCGCCTGGCCTGGAACCGGTATTGGCACGGAGACCGCCGATGACTCCAGCGGCATATTGGGGCCGTCGTCGGTGGGGGCCTGGGAGGTCGGAGCGGGCTGAGCACCCGACTGATCGGACGCCTCTTCACTGCGATGGTATGGCGGGATGTACGGCGTGTAGTATTGTCCCGACGGACTGGAGGGTACGGCATAAGATGGCGTCGGTGGCGCGGTGTAAGATGGACGTGAAGGAACTGCGTATGGCTGAATGCGGGGCGCAGAATAGATCTGGACGCGTGTCCCTGTGAGCGGCACGTACGGGAATGGATTCGGCATGAAAGAAGGGTAGATGTACGGGCTGTAAAAGCTCACTCCCGGCCGATACTGCTGGATCACCACAGTGCCGGGGCCGACGTACAGGTTCTGCGCCGACGCACCGCCCACTGCCAGAGTCGCCAGGAGCCACAGCCCCAGACATCCACACCATAGCCACGTCTTTGCTGCCATCGTGGACCTCCCTGTATCACCATCCAATTCAGCCGTCATGCGCATCTACGTCCCGGCGATTGGCTTTGTGCGACCGCCTCACCTGTAACATTTCCACTCGGCAATCCTACGTTCGATTAGGGTGCGAGTCAATTCCCACTGCCGATGGACCTGTCCGAGTGAATCAGGGGCTCACTCTCCCCCGATAGCTCGTCCACGCCTGCTCTGGTGAGCCCTTGGGGCTGCCGCGTTGCGTTCTGGGACGGATTCGCGAATAAGTCGGGTCTTTCAAGTACAGAGTGTGGCGGATGCGATTCTCGGCCATCAACGCCAGTAGTTCCCCCCGATCCGGGCCCGCACCATCCCCGTTGTGACAGAGGTCGTGCCATGCATGGTTCAATTGATGGGCCAGAGCTGCCAAAGAGTCGCTTTGCCAAGGGTGATGATTCGGACTCTGGGCTCCCAAGGCATCTGCGGCTGACGCTGGATTCCAGCATAGCGTGTCTGTGTCGTAGTCGTAGCCGCTGGGCCCCTCGGTAAGGCGAATTGCCGCGGCTCTGTTTGAATGCTCGATCATGTCGATTTCGTTGGCAAGACTCTCGGGGTCCAGGAACCGCAATGCCTGAATGCTCCAGAACAGATGGTCGCGGTCATAGGCCGAGCCCTCGTCCTGAGTCAGCCATTGGCTGATTCGCCAACCGGGCTGTTCTTCGGCGACCCACTGAGTCTCTCTCTCAAACAGAGACGGGGCCCAATCATACCACTGGTCAATGCCGTCAAATGCCCATGTTGCCCCTTCGCACAGTCTCCCATTCACGAAGCGACCCAGTGTCAGCTTGCCCGGCACCGCCTGTCGCTCGCTTGGGAACAGGAACCTATACGTCGTTCGATGGGCAGAACTGTGCTTACCCGAGGGAGTCTGAAGTGGGCCCCTCCGCCCAGGTCGCAATGGCCAGTCGACAAGTGCCTCTGATAACCACAGAACTACAATCGCCGCCCCTGCGATCAGAATGACAGCGCAGATTGGCAGAATCCACTGTCTGAGTCTCTCCATCTCGCATTTCCCTTCCGCAGGATCTATCCCGCCCTGTTCTGCTACAGATCCGCGTTTATCACCAGGGCCTCCTGGTGTTGCTTCGACACGTCGGACCTGGCTGCTGGAGATCGCTCGTTTCTGAGGCCTGATGTTTGCCGATGCGGGCCGATCAAATTCGAGACTTTGAAGATGCGGCAATTCGACCCGTAGTCGCGCGATGGCCGGTACGCTGATCGGGATCGTCGTGCTGATCCGCAGGATGTGAATCGTCTTCAAGCCGTACAGGTACTCCAGCCCTCGCTCACTGATTCGACTCTGTTGAATGTGAAGGGAGTCGAGCCGATGCATTTGGGACAGGTGCCTCAGCCCCTCGTCCGTTAGCTCAATGCCACCACCGATATCCAGGTATTTCATGTTGGTCAGCGGCGCGAGATACGCGAGACCTTCATCTCCGATGCCGCGACCTGAAAGGTTGAGGGATTCCAGTCCGGTCAGCCCACTCAAAGACGCCAGATCGCTGTCGTAGAACATGTCGCTGGCCATCAGCATCTCGTTTCCGATCTTTCGCGGCTGGCGTCGCATCGTGATTCGAAGGGTCTTTAGATTCCTGAGTCCTGACAGATCTAGTCCGCCTTGGTCCTGGCGAACGTCGTGAACCGACAGGTTCTCCAGACTGCTCAGGTCATTCAGCACATTCAGGCCGGACAAGGTTACGCGATCGGATCTGTTCCATGACAGTTCTCGCAGTGTTGAGAATTGTGCCAGAACCACGAGTGTGTCGTTGTCCAACCTGGGCCAGAATGTCAGGTTCAGAGCCGAGAGGTGGTTCAGCTTCGCCAACAAAGCAATCCCTTCGTTGGTAAATCCCGTGCCCCCGATGGACAGCTCTTCGAGTTCGCGCATTTGACTGATGCTTGCCAGTGACTTGTCGGTCAGAGGTGAGTTGCTGGTGCAACCGACATGGAGGTACTTGAGATGTTGCATGGCGGCCAATCGGTCGATTCCCGCATCGGTGAAACCGGAGCCCGGCAATTCCAGGTGCTCCAGACGGGGCATTGCCGTGATCGTAGAAAGGTCGGCCTCGGTGAAGGCAGCGTTTGTGATGTCCAGCGCCTTGAGCCGGGGTATGCGCTTGAGATGTTCGACACCACGGCCGGTGATCCGATTTAGCCAATGAAGGCACAGACGTTCCAGCGAACGGCTCTCCGAGAGCGATCTCAATCCTTCATCGGTTACGTTCGGAGCATCTACCCAGAGCACCTTCAGCGAAGATAGTGCAGCCAGGTGGACCATCGATCGGTCCGTGAACGATCCCCCCGACCCGAGACGCAAATGCTGAAGCGAACACAGATTGGTGAGAGCTTTGAGTCCGGCGTCAGTCATAGCGGGGTTGCCGTACAACTCGAGGCTCTCCAACTCTGTCAGCTTGCCCAGCGATCCCAGACCCCGATCGGTCAACCGATCTCGGGTCACGTGCAAGACCCGTAGCGACGACACCCTGGCGACCTTAGCCATCCCCTCATCGGTTAGTCCCATGGGGGTGTCGAGTCGTTCGATATGTTGCAGGGCGGCCAGGAATGCAAGACCTCTCGGACTAACGCTGACGCTGGCCAGATTCAGGCTCCGCAGACCCGTCAACCGGCCGATGGGCTTGACCAGACGGTCTTCGAGGTGCACGGGCTGGAGACTGAAGAACTGTAGTCCATAGAGAGCGTTCGGATCAAGCGATTCAATTGCGGCCAGGTAACGCTCGGGGGTTACGCCAATGCCTCGGACGCACAGGATGACCCGCTTGCCAGCCGGGATATGAACGTCGCCACGCGCGCAACTGAAGTTCTCCATCTCTGCATAGGTCTGCCCCGGGTGAAAGCCCTTGACCGTCTCCGGGATCACGAGGTCCTCATCCTGAAGGTACACCACGCCGATAGATTGTTCGGCCGGAAAGTGCAACGTTCTCGCGGGGGTGGGTGGCGTGCTTGCCTTGGCCCGCTCAATCGGTCGGCTGCCATTGCTGGAATCCATGACGCCGGACGGATGGGCGTTTGCCACCGCGACAGATGGCCCCAGATCGGGGTCACCGGCCCGCGTCTGCTCTCGGTTGCGGTGTTTTGCTTCGGGTGCCGTATTCGCCGACTCCGCAGCGGTATCGACGACTGTCGCCATACGATCGATATCGGGTAGCAGGGGTTCTCCGTCGGTGGCGGAAACGGGGGTGAAGCTCGTGGCCGTAGCACCGGCGGTGGGCGCCGATGGTCTGAAATGCACGTAGGTGCCTATCGACACAGCGGCTACCGCGACGGTGGCGACGAGAACTTTGGCAAGTCCCACCTTTGTAGTAGCCGTTGCGGCTTCTGTCGTCCCGATCATGGCCATTTTGCCAAGCCCGTGCAAGGCCGTAGTGGAGACGGCCTGAGAGGCGCTCTCGGTCAGCATGGTCGCCAGCGCCCCGGCGGTCACGAGCAGGCCCTTTCGTCGGAGCATTCCGCGCAACTGTGTCAAACCCGCATTGATCCGCCTGGAGATGGTCGCTTTGGAGCTGCCGCGCTCGCGAGCGATCTGGGCGGCGCTCTTGCCCATCACGAAACGTTCCAGAAGCAGAGATCGCGTCGCTTCGTCCAGTTCGTCCAAGGCTTGATCGACATGGCCGGACAGCTCCTGCCAGGAGCGGACCTCGACCGGTTTGGTACGGGCGTATGTCTCTTCGCGTCGTTGTCTGCTCGCGCAGCGGCGGAGCAGGTCGATTGACTTCTGCGTGGCCACCTTGTGAAGCCAGCCGGCCAGCGACCCGGAGACGCGGTTGGCGTGTCGGGTCAGCTCGAAGAACGTCTCCTGGGTGGCATCGGCCGCATCGGTCTCGTTCTTGAGCACCCGCCAGCAGGTTGAATAGACCATGCCTGCATACGCGCTGCACCAACTCGGCAAATGCCTCCGCGTCTCCGCCCGTGCAGAATCGTCTCAATAGTGCTGATTCCTGTGGCCCCACGATCAGGTTTCTCTCGCCATTGCCATTTGGATGCTTCTCTATAACACAGGACGCAATGCTTGCCTTATTGTTGCAGAAAACACCGGGTTCTTGTCGGAAATCCAGCGTATGTCCGATCCTCTTGACGCTCCAAATCGCTTGGGAGATTCGCCTGCGAACGGAACCTCAGGACTGACCGTAGTGTGTTCTTGACGCGTTGATTGCGCTGGCGGTAGGATCAGCGTGATTGGGATGGGCAAACGCGATGGGCAATGGACGGATATCAGGGATGATCGCGCGGCCGGGAAGGAGGCCAGGTAGAGGGTTCACACTCACCGAATTGCTGGTGGTGATCTCAATTATTGCGCTGTTGCTGGCGATCCTCCTGCCGATGACCCACAAAGCCCGCAAGCAGGCGGCGGCTATGGCCTGCCGGTCCAATCTGAGGCAGTGGGGCATCCTGCTCAATACCTACGTGACGGCCAACGACGGGAAGTTTTTCTACCGGATGACCTTCGTCGATCGGTGGACGGATCCTGAACCGGTCCAGGTTTGGGTCCAGAGCTGGTGGTATATCTTCCTCACCGAGTTCGGGAATTACCGGGATATCTGGCTGTGCCCGATGGCCAAGACGCCGTCTTCTGACGGGATGACCGGCAGGACTTTTCGGGCCTGGCGGAGTGAGCAGGGGGCCAGGCGCCTTCCGGAAGGAGGATGGGGCGAGATCAAGCAGGAGTTTCTGGGCAGTTACGGCGTCAACGGCTGGGTCGGCATCAGCCGGCATGTGGATGAGGAACGGCCCAATTCTGCTTGCTGGACCACGCCCGACGCGAAGGGAGCCGCGAATGCACCGCTTGTCTTCGATTGCTGTCGCTCGATCTATAGCGGTACGTTGGACGATCCGCCTCCCGAGGAGGACGCGGACCCGCTCCAGTACGAGAGCAGCAACATCTGCATCGATCGGCACACAGGCGGGATCAACATGCTCTTCATGGACTGGTCGGTCCGCAAAGTCGGACTCAAATCGCTGTGGGGGCTCAAGTGGCATCGCGAATACGACACGGCCGGCCCCTGGACGAAGGCCGGCGGCGTGCAACCCGGCGATTGGCCACGTTGGATGAAAGACTTCAAAGACGACTGACTTGCTCTGTCTGCGGGGCTCTGTTACCACTCGCCGAGGAGGTGGTCGGGATGGAGGATGCCACCAACGCTGACCATCCAGGAGTCGCCGGTGAGTTGGCCCTCAATCCACGCAATGAGATTGCGGTTTACTTCGCAGTCGGCCCCAAGGGTGACGCCAAACTTGGAGTCCTCACTGATGTCGCCGTTGCAGTTGATCTGGCCGAGCGTGGTGCCGTCCGTAATGAAGTCCGCGTCCATGTCGAGGTCGCCGTCGATCATCTGGAAGAAGGGGCCCGCCCAGAAACTCCACGCGTTCACCCGGTAGACGGCCGAGACGCCGACCTGGGTCAGCAGATAGTCGATCTTGGCGTTTCCCGCGACGGATTCCGTGGGATCTTCCGGATTGATGATCCTGAAATCGCTGTCACCCGGGTCCAGCCACGTCACTTGGGCCAGCCCTTCGATTCGCCAGGGCCCGGACTGATAGAATGTGGCTCGTGTTCCGATGCCGCCGGCAAAGCCGTAGCTGCCGTCGTAGCCGACCTCTCCGCCGCGACCTCCGATGATGACGCCGGGGCCGGATGCTCGGATATCTGCGTCACCGTTGGAGGCTCCGAGTCGGGCGAACACTTCCCAGTCCTGGCACAGAGCATATTCGATGCGTCCAAAGACGGTGCTGGTCTTCATGCTGTCGATCATGAACTGCTGGCTGTATTTCTCCGATAGGCCTCCCTGGATACTCTGCGTACATGTCCCTTCGGCATCGATGTCGATCTTCTCATAGGCATACTCGATCCCGACGGCCCACTGCCCCTTCTCGACGACGGGCATGGTTGGTCCCATTGGGACGCCTGCCCAGGCCGACGGGATAGCGACGGCCAGGCACACAAACAGGTTCACGAACGCGATTCTCGCTCTCATCGAAAGCTCCTTTCGTTGCGAAGCAGTAGTTCCTTGTGGCAATCCTAGTAAGGCTTCTCGGCGACCACGAGCACGATTCCTTCTCCGACAAACGGCTGTTGCGACTGCAACTGGCCGTGCACGTACAGAGTGGTTATTCCGTTGTCCGGGATCGCTTCGATGACTTTGATCAGGTCGAACGTGGCGCGGACCTGGACTCTTCCTTTAACCGCCGATACCGTCTGAGACGTTGCTGAAATGTCACCGGGCTCGAGGGACACCATCTCGCTTGAGATATTGCCTTCGGTGATGTTCGCAGGGAACTCAAGGATAGCGGTGACCTGCTCGGAATGGTTGTATCCGGTGCGGCCGAGGATCAGTGGGCTGAAGGTTGTTGTGGCGATTAACGGCGATTTACCGACACAAACCTCGACGGACGAGTCGACGAGGGCGCTCAGAGCGTCGATACTGGCCGTGTTGACCACGACCTGTCCCGGCTCGATATTGTAGTTGAGCCGAACCGTCAGTGTTACATCGCACCGCCTTCGGCTCCAACACCGGATAAGCCCACGTGTACGTATGAGAGTCCGGATCGTAAAAGCCGGAATCGCTGTCTCCCTCGGCCCGGACGAACGTTATACCTTCGGGGAGGTAGTCAACGACAAAGACGCCCGTAATGATCGTGTCGTTGGGATTCTCGACGCAGATCTCATACGTGACTTCGCCTCCGGGC
>CAVSCO010000044.1:0-27991 GCA_963726475.1 uncultured Phycisphaerae bacterium
CTCTGTATAGAACATGGCGGGGGACGCCAGAGGATGGCGAGATTGTGAGTCAGGATGCGCAGACGGATTTCGCGGTTCTGACTGTGATACGTTCTCGCCTTCAGGGCGGCCCCCATGTTGCGTTTGAGCATGCTGAAGACGGTTTCGACTTGCCATGCTGGCCGTAGGTCGTCTTGGGAAATCGTTGCTTCATCAGCCTACGATATCGCCCGCGTACCGGACGAGGTTTGCCATCGCGTCGTGGCCGGCCGTGATCCGTGGTGGGAATGATGCTGCGAATACCGAGTGTGTCACGGCAGAGACAACGGAATCCTTCGGATTCATATCCGGCGTCACCCAACAAGGTCGAGAAACGCTGGCGGTTGAACGCGTCATGCAAGGTCGCTTGGGTTTTGACCGGATCAGGCCTGGGGCCTCGGTCGGTCACCATGCCGAGGATTAAGATGATTCGCCGTGTCGCAAATGGCGGAGAGCTTTGGATAACGGCTCTTGTAGTGGGCCGAATGACGTTTACAGCGTTTCGTGAAATAAGCGGAGACATGACGCGATTCCAGTCCGGTCGAGTCAATCGCGGCCTGCTTGGAACGTTTCCGCAGGATCTTCGCGTCGCGGCAATGGGCGAGGATCGAGTCGAGCATCGCATCAGCCTTGGCCTTGCCGAGGAGCCGCTTGTTGGCGGCCCAAAGCGTGCTGAAGTGCGGCACGTTCGTCAGCCCGAGGACGTACCGCAGATCGGACCATTCCTTCAGGAGCGCCGTGTGCCACGGTAATCGAGTTGGAGAAACTCTTTGATCACGAGACAGGCCATCAATTGCGGTTGCGTAAACTTCTTGGGACTCTTGGCCTTGGCATGGTCCGGCAGACTGTCACACGCCGCCCGCAACGCCATCCTGGCCACGGTCAGAGTGGATTTGCTGGTCTTCATAGACCATTATCTAAGTCCCTTCGCCAAAATGCGCAAGTGATAATTTAGGGTGTTTTCGATGTTCTATACAGAGCAGGACGGACCCTATTTTCTTATTTTACGTAAATAGGGTCCGTCCCTATTTAACTGTCCCTATTTAAGTATGATAAGGCGAGCGAGGACGCTCGCCCTACGAAGAGCCAGTCGGCAATGCCGCATCTACCCATTTATGCTTCTACGCGTCTACCCAGCGCGGCGAACATGGCGAGGAGGTTTTCGGTGGGGGTGTTGCACTGAATGTTGTGGATGGTATTGAAGACGAAGCCGTTTTTGCGGCTGAAGACTTTGACGCGTTCGGCGACCTGGGCGCGGACCTCGTCGGGGGTTCCGAAGGGCAGGGTCTGCTGCGTGTCGACGCCACCACCCCAGAAGACGATGCGGTCGCCATACTTCTCGACGAGCCCTTCAGGCTCCATGCCCTGGGCGGAGGTCTGGACGGGGTTGAGGATGTCGTAGCCCGCGTCGATGAGCCCATCGATGAGCGGCTCGCATCCGCCGCAGCAGTGCTTGAGCGTCTTCCACTTCGTGTGGGCGTGGACCCAGTCGTTGAGCTTCTTGGCGTGGGGCAGGTAGAGTTCGCGGTAGGCGTCGGGCGAGCAGAACAGGCTGTTCTGAGAGGCCAGGTCGGTGCCGCACATGAAGACGACGTGGACGCGGTCGCCGACCGCCTGATGGATGCGCTTGAGGTTTCCCAGTGCGATCTCGGCCTGGCGGGCGAAGACCTCCTGGATGTAGTCCCGCCTTGTGATCGTGCTGATGTACCATTCCTCGATATCGCGAATGCCCTTGGGGTCTTTCATCCACGGAGCGGGCACCAGGGCGATGTCACCGAATGCGGTGCCCGGGAAGCCAGCGGCGATAGCCAGGTCGGTGTTGTCATAGAGATCGGCCGCGTGCTTCTCCCAGAACGCGAGGTCCTCGTCACTGACGGGGCGAACTCCTCGAGATTATCGGCTGGGTTGAGCTTCGCGTCGTCGATAGGGGGCTGGCGGATGATCGAATCGAAGTAGAAACCGCCCTTGGGCATCCGGGCAGAAGGTTTGGCCGACCGGTCACCCTGGGGGTACATCAGAATCTCGCCACTGGGCTCGGGATCGGTATTGAAATCGGCGGGCACGAGCACGTCGGTCCCGTCGAAGGTGCGCCAGGGCTTCCAACCTGCATTCTTGAAACCGAACATGTTCGTAGGCTTGGGCAGCTCGACCACGTCGATGCCCAGGGCCTCCCTCAGGTCCGCTCCGATCTCACCCAACATTTGATAACACTCAACGACCTTGACCGGGCGTGCCCGGGCTTGTCGAGCCCGAGCGCCTGGCGGAGCCGGGCGACGACGCTGACCTGGGCGCCGGAGCAGGCGGTGCCCCCGAGATCGACGGGGACGCGGTCGACGGGCTGGTGATTGATCGCGCCGAGCACGCGCTGGCGGCTGGTGAGCGGGGGGACCGATGAATCTGCGACCATGTCGAACTCCTATCGCTGCTGCCGGAGAAGTCTGCTCTGTCGACTGAGGCCACCCATCCGGGTGGTTCCAGAGCCTTCGCGTGACGTATTGTACCGTCTGGCCGCCGGGTTTGAAGGGTTTTCTGGGCCACCGGGGCAATCGTGTCTGTTGAGATTTCAGCGCAGCACTCTTTTGAGGTCGCAGACAGCCAGGGGTGGCAGCCTCAAACGCCCTGGTGTTTGGGGATGGATCCGGGCGCAGGGGCCTTTCCATACGTACGTGCCACTCACATTCGCCATCCCCAAGTCCTGCGGACTTGAGGCTGCCACACACGTGCCAGGGTACTTTCACGGACACGGGTAATCGGTTGTGTGAGGGGGGGCCGAAAGCCTATTCTAGCCCACCGGTGGCGGACAATCCTTGCGGTGTAGGACGACGCAGACCAGCGACAAGGTCAACCAGGGCGTTAACCTCATCATCGCCAAGTGACGAATACGATGACATCATCGTTCCGGGGTATCCGTTTTCTATCACATCGCGAATGCGTTGAGGCGTCAGGCTGTACTCTGCGAGATTCGGTGGCGCCGGTCGAAATTTGGCGGAGAGCTTCGTCCCCTGGCCATCGTTCCCGTGGCAGCGGGAGCAGGTATCGTCCCACTCGTTCTGCGCCTTCTCGTGCGACTCCGAGGAGACGGCTGTCGAAAGGGGCTTGGATGCGGCGAATGCATCGTACGTCGTGCTCAGGTACTGGAGGATCTGTTCGCGCTGACGCAGATCGTAGTACGCGAAGCGAGGCATGGCCGAACCGGGGACGCCGTTGTCAATGATGGCCCTGATATACGACTTCTCGGCACGGATGGCGGAGAGATCCTCCGGCGGCACATGGAGGTACTTTGCATCCGGACCGTCACCCTTGCCGTCAGGGCCGTGACAGAACGCGCAGCTTTGCGCGTAAATAATCGGGCCGGAATCATAGACGATGTTCATTTGGCTCCGGTAGTGGGCCAGTGCGGTCTTCTCGTAAGGCTGAAGTCTGGCCTGGTAGTCGGCCGCGGCGCGTCCGGTCTCCGCCAGGACGGGGGCGACCGCTCGATCCTGGAACTCCTGCCGGGTCAGGAGCATCGTCGTCAGCAGAACCAGCAGTACGGGGATGACCATCAGGTGGCTCATGGCGTGGGAGGAACTCATCTTCGCGGCAACCACCCAGATCATCCAGGCCGTCAGCGCCACCCCTATGGCCAGGTAGGCGTAGACGACCGGCGGCACCTCCTGCAAAAGCGACCAGTACAATGCGATGCCCAGGACGACCTGCAACAACAAACCGAAAAGGATCGATCGCAGTAGCGACCCCCGGTATTGCGGATAATAGCGGGCCGTGAAAAGATAATGAAAGGCCCCGCCGAAGACCAGGGCGGCTCCGAGGATGTGCAGGTATCGAAAGAGCCAGTGCAGGCTGAGTCGCCAGTCGAATGCGAAACCGCTGCGGAAGATGTCCATCCAGCGATGCGAATTCTCCGTGGCGACCAGGATCGCGACGAAGAACCCGGGCACACAGAGCAGCGTGATCATGGCCGCGACACCGAAACCCAGATGCAGATACCGGTGGGTGTGAATTCGATGTCCCAGCGAATCGAAAGAAAGAAAGGAGACGATCAGGAATCCGATGATCAACAGCCAGAAGGGGGTCAACAGCGCGACCGCCGTGAAGAAGGGCATGGTGAACCCGACCTGGATCAACAGCAAGGGCCCGACTCCGAGGACCACCGCCAGGCTCTTGTGCGCCAGGAACATGCGCAGGATCTTCTTGTCCCAACGCAGCTCACCCAGGCGATTGAACCACCAGGCGTGGATGAAATAGGCCAAGGCGAGCATCGCCGTACCGAGCATCAGCAGCACGAAGAGCATGTGCAGCGTGAAGGTGCCAAAGAGCAGTCCACGCTGCAACCCGTCGGGCAGGGGCAAAGGCAGGGGCAGGTCGTGTAGGGACGCCATCACTTCTCCTGGCCCTCCATCGGAGGATAACGCGAGGGGTCGTCGAGTTCGTACTTGTGCTCCAGAAGCTTGCTGATGAAATGGCTGGTCTTGGATCGTTCCTCGTCTGTGCCTGAGAACGGGGGCATCCAGGGCACCATCTGCTCGGTTCTCCCCAGGATCACGTAGATGCCCCGCTCCGTTCTGCCTTCGAAGCGATCCCGAATGTCGTTGCGACCGCCGATGGTATGGCACGTGCCACAGTTCTGGGCGAACAGATAGGCTCCTTCCTGTTCCACCGAGGGTTCGGGAGCCATCTGGTTGAACCAGTAGGAATTGGGAAGCATGCCTTCCTTCTTGAACAACTCGTGCTCGGTGAGCATCACTTCACTGGCGTACATATAGCCAGGCATGATATACGGGCCGCGAATGAATTCTCTGACTCGCTCGAATTCGGCCACGGAGAACAAGACCACCAGGATGGCCGGGACGACCATAACGCGCGCCGCAGTGAGATGCCTGATCGCGGCGGCAATGATCAGGAGGCCGATGATGGCCGCGGCTGCGATATGAAAACCCCAGAACCAGCGAATGTCTCTCGCGAAGACCCAGATCAGCAGTGATGGCTTGGCGTGAGTCTTGAACCCGGCGGGAATCGTATGGAACCACCACCACCCGGTGATGGCCATGCCGATCAACGGGACAATCAGGATCTTCGCATAATACAACGTGGCCTTCTTTCGGAATTCCTCACTGCCTTTGAAGAAGAAGCCGATGTAGAGAATCATGAACATCGGCCCCATGGTGAAGGAAATGGCCAGGCGCCAGCAGAACTGCGACAGGAAGCTCGGATTGAAGAATGCCGGCCAGAAATTCCGGGTCTCAGGCCAGTCGCCACTGGTGAGCATGAAGGCGAGGATTCCCGTGATCAGGAACGCGGACACGATCGCGAGCGCGACGTAGCCGAAGCCCAAACGGATATGGGAGGCTTTCTGCTGCGCCCCGCCATTGATGCCACGTGAAGTAGTAGATGAGAACAACCACCACTTCCGCGAAGAAGACGAACCACTCCAGGAACCACGGCCAGAAGAACACGCGCAACATCGAACCGATGGCCGACGGCACCAAACCGGTGGTGATGAACCATATCCCGACGCCCGTCACCGCGCCGATCCCCGTAATCGTGATGACCGTGGGTTTGATCGCGGATCGGGCCAGGTCCTCCCACGCCGGGGCGTTTCTTTTGAACCCGATGCGCTCGGCCAGCACGATCATGAACATCATGCCGATGGCCACGCCGTGACTGATAAAGACGTGCAGAACGGCGTCGAGTTCGATGATCAGAGGATCGCCGAAGACCGAAAACTGAAAATAAGGGAACTGCAAGGAATCGCTCCTTAGTCTACTTGCCGTCGTTGTTCGGGGTGCTGCCGCCCATCGATTTCATCTGCGGCCTCGGATGTGACAGCACGAAACCTGCCACGTCCTGCGCCTGCGCGGTACTGAGGTCTGCGTTGCCCTTGGGCATGAAGCGATGCACGAAGGCGGCCAGCGTGTCCTCCTGGCCCATACCGGGACCGGCCGGGAAGGCGCCGTCGCCCCAGAGTGGCGGGGCGCCGCTCGGCAGCAACCCCTGGCCGTCCTGACCGTGACAGGGCATGCACTGTGGGAACACCTTGCTTCCCGCCTGCACGTCCGGGGTGTGCTCGCTCCGGATCGGTTCCAGGCCCAGCCAGGGGACCTTCGCATGGATGCGAATCCCTTTGGATATCCACTGGTAGTAGGCCAGAATGGCAATCATGTCCTTGCCGTCAGCCGGCAGAGGTTTGGCATTGAGGTAACGCTGGAAACACATGTTCGTCATCATCACCAGGTCAACCGGCTTGCCCGCCTCCGGATCGTACTTCGGAAACACCGCGGCGACGCCGACCAGCGAGAGCGTGTCTTTGGCCATGCCGCCGTTGAAATGACAGTTGGTGCAATCGAGCTCGTTGCCGACGTGTTCGGGTGCGTACTTGTGGGTCTCATGGACGATGTTGTAGCCGCGTTGCACCGCATCCTGCATGTTCGCGGGCGCATCGACCAGGGGCGGTGGATTGAACGTGACTTCACTTGTGCTCTGAGAAACGCCCTGCTGTTTCATTGCTTCAGGGGAGGCCGGCGCCGGGATGGGGCGGGTCGTCACGAACGTGTTGAAGATCAGAGCCACCGCGGCCCCGATGATCGCCACCGTGATCGCGACGGTGATGGCAAAGGAGAACAGGGGGTCCGATGACAGGCTCCCACGATCGTCGCGGGCATGCCGATCCCCTCGGGAGTCGCTGGAGTTCTCAGATGCGTCAGGATGTTCTCGATCTTGATGTTCTGACATGGTTGTGACCGTTCTCCTGGAACATGGCCTTTTCAGCTTTGCACGTTTTATCCCCGCCATGGCCCATGGCCTGCTCGACGGCAATCGGCAGAAGAAAGGAACCAATAGGCCAGGCGAATTGCCCTTCCATCTTCATTCGTGTCATGTACCGTGCGAAGTCTCGGACGATTCAGAGCGATCGACGTTCCGGTCTTCTGCGGCATCGGACTCCTTCGCATTTGCGATGTCCTCGTCCAGAGGCTTTTCGACGCTGGATACTGAACCTTCAGACCGGGGCGGAGGCGATTGTCCATTCTCCGGCGTATCCTCCTGATCTTGCGTTCTGGGGCCCTGGTAAAGACCCCTTACCGATATCGCCAGAGTCACCGCAATCAGGCAGATCAGGAAGAAGACCCAGGGCTGGACGCCCGGTGTCATGATCTTGGCGCGGTCGACGCCATTGAGTTTGAGAACGTAGGCCTCGATTTCGGAGATCATTTCCTGCGTCAAGGTCAGACTGTCGCCCCAGGCCGGCATGTGCTGTGCGGGATGAGGCCCATCGGGCATGGACCCGTGCTGGATGTACCGGTCGATGTTCTCGGCAAAGGTGACCGGATTCTTGTTGTACAGTGCTGGATCGATCGGATTGAGAGGCGGTACCGTACCGTCATCCGATCCAGGATTGCTCACATGGTCCGTGCCGTCTTTGCCGTGGCATCTCTGACAACGCTTGTCGAAGAGCAGCTTGCCGTGCATCGGAGTCCCTATCGCGCTGAGGCCATGGATCGTCTGCCCGACGAGGTAAGCGGCTCTGCCCGGAGGACCCTGTTTTCCGGTCGCCGGCACATTCGGTTCAGCGCTGCCCATAGAGGTGTTCGGCTCCTTGCTCTGCGCAGACGAAGTGGACGAATCGGGGCTCGACGTTGCCGGGGTCGCGGTCGAGCTCTGGTTGCTCTGCGCGGTTTGATCCGATGAGCTTCCACCCTGGCCGCCGGCGCCGAGACTCTGAAGGTAGGCCACCAATTCCTTGATCTGCTGATCGCTCAGTTGCTTGAAAGATGGCATCACCGTCTGAGGGTCGTGCGATTTGGGGTCACGCAGTTGCTGGCCGAGCCACTGCGACGAACGACTTTTGGTGCCTTCCTTCGACAGATTCGGGCCGACAGCGCCACCTTGTCCATTGACCGTATGACACCCAAGACAGGACTGAGATTGGAACAATTGTTGGCCTTGTTTTACTAACCCGGCAAGGTCCGCACTGCCGGAGCCCGCCGGATCTGTGGCTTGGGCCGCATTCGGATCGTTGCTTGGGTCGGACGTAGAGGGAGGGTCAGATGACCCGGCACCGGTTCCCAAACTCTCCAGATAGGCGACTATCTGCTTGGTCTGTTGATCGCTGAGCCCACCGAACGACGGCATCACCGTGGTGGCGTTGTGCGATTTCGGGTTGCGAATCTGCTCGGTGAGCCACTGTTGGGAATGGCCCCTGGTTCCCTCTTTTGAGAGGTCCGGCCCAATATTACCCCCTTGGCCGTCGATCGTGTGGCATCCGAGACAGGACTGGGAACGGATCAACTGCTTGCCTTGTGCGATCAGAGCGGCCATCGACGGGCCGGCAGTTTGCTGACTCGTCCCCGACGGAGCGTTCGCTTCGCTGCTTTGCGTGGAGGCGGATGGAGACGTCGAGGAGGCACTCCCACCGCTGCTGCCGCCAAGACTCTCCAGGAAGTCCACGAGATGGTTCACCTGCTGGTTGCCAAGACTGCTGAAGGCCGGCATCTTTGTCGACGGGTCATGAGACTTCGGGTCCTTGATCTGCTGGGCCAGCCAGGTCCGCGATCGGCCTTGCGCGCCGATATTGGAGAGGTTCGGACCGATGCTGCCTCCCTGGCCATGTACCGTGTGGCATGCGAAACAACCCTGTTGAGAGAAGAGTGTCGCCCCGGCTTTGACCCCGGGAGACGCCGACGACGAGACGGTAACCGAAGCCGTAGCCGAGGCGCCCGGATTGCTGCGGTACCCGAGATAGGTGTAGACCCCGATCCACCCGATCAAAAGGGCTGCCCCCGTCATGGCGATCGGGCGACGAAGTGGATTCCGCTTCTTGCTCCGGTCATAGAATGGCAGAAGGAATATGATCAGGAACAGCAACAGAGGGACGCCCGTCGTTCCGAGTGGCTCCCACCGCCCTTTGAAGAGCTTGAGAAACTGATAGAGAGAGAGAAATTGCCATTCCGGCTTCGGTGTCAGGATGTTGTCGATGGGATCGGCGGGACCGGTGACCGGTGCTCGCCAGAAGGCACTCAGTCCCACGAGCCCGAGGAAGATCACGAGGATGACGATCAGGTCCTTGACAATCTGGTCCGGCCAGAACCAGCCTGACTTGAGACGCTTTTCTTCCCGCCACGGTCCGACGCTGCCATACTGGCGGAACGCGACGACGTGGGCCACGATCAGAGCCGCCAGGACGCCGGGCAGAAGCGCTATATGGCCGATGAAGAACCGGGACAGTGTCGTCTGGCTCATCGAGGCTCCCCCGCGAATCAGCTCCTTGAGGAAGAAGCCGACGATCGGAACCGTTCCCGCGATGCTGGTTCCCACTTCCGCCGCCCAGTAGCCGAGTTCATCCCAGGGCAGCAGCGCGCCGGTGAACGTCATTCCCAATACCGTGAAGAATAGAAGGCTGCCCAAGAGCCACGTCAGTTGACGTGGGTGCTTGTAGGCTCCCCAGACGAAGACGCGCAGCATGTGCAGAAACATCAGTACGACAAAGGCATTGCTTCCCCACGCGTGCAATCCGTGAATGAGCCATCCGAAAGGGACCTCCTGGCGAATGTACATCACGCTCTGATAGGCATGATCCGTGGTCGGGACATACCAGAACATTTGCCAAACGCCCGTGACCACCTGAATCACGAAGACAAACAGCGTGACGGACCCGAGGCAGTACCAGAACGAATCGCCACCCGGGATCTTCTCCTCCAGACTCCAGCGCAGCGCTGGGCGGATGGGCCAGCGATCGGTGAACCACTCGATGAGTTTTGATGCCATGACGTGCTTCCTTAGCCGACGCGTACCTTCTGAGGAATACCCACGCGGAATCGTTCCCACTGAATGTAGAGGTCGCCATTCTCGATCTTGTACGGCAGTGGGTCCAGGTTCCGCGGAGCCGGCCCACCGAGGACCTTTCCGTCCATGGAGAAGACGCTGCCGTGACATGGACAGATGAACTTCTCCGCCTCCGAATACCAGTCATAGTGACAGCCCAGATGGGGACAAATCGGGGAGAAAACCGTCACCTTCGTGTCGGAGTGCCTGATGATCCAGATATCGTGGATGGTCTGTCCGTGGAGATACTCGGTGTCCGTCCGCATTTCGATGAATGGCGAGACCGGTTTGCCCACCGGAAACGAGGCTATCGGTCCCACTTTCGTGAATTTTGCCTTGGGGAGCCTGTAGATGGTGGCAACGACGCTTTGCACCAGTGGCCAGCCCAACATCGCGATCAGCGGCGCAGCAAGAATGCCGGCGAGACGCTTTAGAAATCCGCGGCGCGGAGCGTCCGCCGGCATCGGACAGTGATGTCCACAGCAACCTTTCTGAGTCTGTGGTTCTTCTTCGGGTGTCATGATTTCACCTGGACCTGATTCAACCGTACCGTGATTTGTGCGACGAACGGCCGGTGCCGCACACGAGTGATCGTTCAGTTACTCGCCTGGAGGAATCCGAGGATACTCCTCTGTTGCTCGCCGGTCAGTGGAGCGCGGATCCTCATGTGATGAACCGCCACGGCCCACTGGGCGTCACTAAATTCTGAAGGCGGTCTGAGATTGTGGCACTGGCCACAGGTTTTCCCCCACAACTCACCCCCGCTCGTCGTGGCAGCGATGGAAGTGGAAGCTGCCGAAGCTCTGGGGCGACTCGCGGTGGTCCTGGCGATCGTCTTTGCACGGCCACCGTTCTGCGAATTACCTGTCTTGAGGCTTTTGAGGTACGCCACCAGATCGTTGACTTTCTGGCTCGTCAAGTTGTTAAAGGCCGGCATGATCGTCCCGGGGTCGTTCTTTCGCGGATCTCGAATCTGTGTCGCGAGCCATTGGTCCGAGTGACCGCTGTTGCCTTCGTTCGAGAGGTCGGGACCGACCTTTCCTCCTTGACCATGGACGGCGTGACAGCCCATGCAACCCACGGTGTCGAATAGCTTCTTGCCTTCCTGGGCGCCGGCGGACAGCGAGCTGGGGTCGCCCGCCGGTGCGGGCGGATCGGAGGCACTCGCCGCAGGCGGATCGCTTGTTGTCTTCTTGGCCGTGCCATTGGTCCCGGCGCAGCCGCCGAGCAGTACACCCACAGCCGCGCAGAGAACGATGCACCATACCGATAGACGCAGAATTGGACTGTTGACTGTCATGATGATCTCCTGTCTTTCAGAAACCTGTCGCCACCTGCAACGCAAAAAGGTCTTGATCCTGCCCGCTCTCTCGGTCGTCCCACGTGTAGGCGGCCTTCACGACCGTTCGCGGGGTGATCCAGTAGTCCATGCCTCCGGTCCACTGGTCATCGCTGCCTCCTCCGGGCACTCCCGAAGGGATATCCAGTCTGTCGTAGCGCCCGACGAACTCCACGTTTCTGAGCCACTTGTCGGGAACCTTGGTGGGGCGATAGGCCAGCTCGGCATACCCCCCATTGCTGTTGTTGTCAAATCGAGGCGAACCGGGAAGGGCCGGATAGGTGGCGGTCCCTACATCGGACCAGATCCAGCCGCCCCGGGCCGTGACTTGACCCTTGACGGAGGCCAGCGTCTGCACGTAATCCCAGTCCACTCCGTAGAGTGTGGAGTCAACCGTATCGGCAAAACCAGCCGGGTCAACCTGTGAGTATTGAAAGGACAACCCCACCTGAAGCCATGGAATCGGCAGGTAGCCGATGCGGCCTCCCACGGCCTTATTGTTGTTGGTATCGTCGTAATTGCCGAAATTGAGCTGTCCGGCGCTGTCGCCATCCGTTATCAGCGTCGGACCGTTGGTCACCCACACCGCATAGTTCCAGAGGCTTCCGTGCAAAGACCAGGAGCCCGTGGCAAATGCGCCGAGGCCCGAATCCGGCGCGATCCCGCTGTCGCCGTAGACGAGCGGGTCGGTCGGCAGCTTGTTGATCCAGGGCGCGTCAAAGTGATTGTGGTATTCCGTGAACGGCAGAGGAAAATACCCGAGGCCGGCCGAGGCGTAATCGTTGATCAGGTAGGTCAGATAGGCAGCGCCTAATTCGACGTCCGTCCCTGAACCTTCGCCGTCCAGCTCCGGGCCCGAGAGGTCGAAATCCAGTCCGCCCTCGAAGAACAGCCGGTCATTCAGTTGCCACAAGAGCATGGGGCTAAATTCAGTGAAGAAGCTATTATCACCATGTCGTTGGTTTGCATATCCAGCATTCATATCCCCGGTGATGAGGAGTTTCGTCTCGCCCAACTGCCCGCTCTGGGCGGCCTGCCACGCCTTCTTCGCTTCCTGATCCAGGAATCCGATCTTGTCCTCCCTCGATTGGGCATCGGCCTCCTGCGCCTTCTGCTTCTCTTCCTGAGTTGAGAGGCGCACCTTGACCTCATCCAATTCCTTCTCGAGGGCCTTATATTCCTGTCGTGATACGTAATTGTCTTTTTCATTCGGATCGGAGGCTGCCGCCGCACACGCGACCAAGGTCAGGACAAGGCATGAAAGAAACACTTGTCGTCCTACTTGCATGATACTGCCTCCTTTCCAAAATGACTGATCGATCCTCTGGACGGTACGATCAGGGACATCTTTCGACTTCCACCTCCCCAAGTATGGGGGGGGCTTTTGGCGGGTGCCATGAGCTAAACACCTAATCTGGCATGGGGAATTCCTTGGTCAACTCGACCGAGGAGGCCGAAGACGTTCGCGAGTCCATCAAAGCCCAGGAAGCCGAAGATCGACGCCCGGACCAGTGAACCTGCTCAGGCGGGGCGAAGCCCTGAATCGGCTTCGAGCGGTTCACATTCTTCAAGTCTCCCACTCTGCCAGAGGTCTTTGACTCGATCTCGTTTCCGGATGCAAATGCCGCAAGTTATCGTCTGTGAAGCGGTTAGGTCATGCGGGTATGCAAATTTCTCGGTGCGCTTGACATGACCCGGGGCAACGTGCTATAATTAAGTGTCTGTTGGGGCAGGTTTTGCGCCGCTCAGTTGGAGGTTCTGCAACTGAGACGCACTGGGGTATACATGCGGCCCACAGCGTACGAGATTCTCAGAAAGAAGGGGACACGATGAAAAGCGTAGTGGCTGTCGAGAACAGGGAGCAGAGGACGAGTCGTTTTAGCGTGCGTGCGATGGTGCTGGGCCTGGTGTTGGGCGCTCTGGTCGTGATGTCCTGCGGTTGCGGCTCCTGGTGGACGTATCCGGGCGAGACGGCCGCCGAGGCGAATCGACGGCACAAACGCGTCGTCCGGATGAATTTCGAGGAGATGCGTGCCGATATCGACACGGTGCTCATGCTGGATCGGCCCAGTAATCTGACCGACAAGAGGCTGCCATAGTCTCACGCTTAAGTCGGGTGTGACCGGGCCCATGGAAGGGGTTTGAGGTTTAGGTTGGACGCACTGGTTGACTATCTAAGTCGGGTCGCACGCTATGAGTGGTGGATTGTTGTCGTCGAATTGTTCTCCATCGGGTTCGTTGTTTACTGGGTGGTAGATTTTCTCGAAGGCACGCGCGGAGAGAGGCTGTTTCGCGGTGTCATCTTCATCCTCGTCGCGGGGGTTCTGGTCTTGAACCTCATCGTCGAGCGACTTCCTTTTGATCGGCTTCAGTACCTCTACAAAGGTTTCCTGATCGCGGTGCTCATCGTGGCGGTGGCGGCGTTCCAGCCCGAGATCCGTCGCGTACTCATTCAGATCGGTCAGCCCCGGATTTGGACGGGGTCTCTGCACCAACTCTCCCGGACGGTCGAGGCGTTGATCACCGCCGTCACGGAGCTTTCCGCCGCCCGCATCGGGGCAATCATCGTGCTTGAAAGGCAGGTCGCCCTGGGCGAGTTTATCGAGACGGGTGTAAGGCTGGATGCGCGCGTGACGGCGGATTTGCTCAAGACGATTTTCTATCCCGGCACGGCCCTGCACGATATGGCGGTCGTCATTCGAGGTGACCGAATGGTGGCGGCTCGGGTGCAGCTTCCGTTGGCCGAGGCGGGGGCGATGGATGGGATCGAGCTGGGGTCGCGGCACCGGGCGGCGCTGGGCATTACGGCCGGTTCCGACGCGACGTGTCTGGTGGTCAGCGAGGAGACGGGGGCGATTTCCGTCGCTCGCAACGGCCGGCTCGTCCGCAACGTGACCGAGGCCCAGATTCGTTCGTATTTGACCAGCACCATGACGGCGAACGTCCCGCTCGTTGGCCGTCTGCTGAAGCGTCACTGACCAGCCGTCCAAAATGCCCAGCGAACCGGCGGTCGACCGGGTCGCGTAACGAAACACGATACAGCAAGGCTCGAAGACACACATGGCCAAGAAACCCAAACTCAGCAAAATATCGATCGTCGTCTTCCTGACGATCCTCATCTGGGTGTGGGCCGATTTAGCTCAGGATGAGCGGATGAGCCTGTCGGGGTACGTGACGATCACGATGGCTCGGCCGAACGATCCGACGATCTGGGCGAGTTTCGAGGGCTCGGACTCGGCGTTGCGGCCTTCGATCACCATCGATGCCATCGATCTGAAAGGGCCCGCCTCGCGCGTCACCGAAGTCGAGCGGATGAAGAAGAAGGGCGAACTGACCCTCGATCTCTTCGCCTCTCCTGAAGAAGAAGGCTGGACAGAGGTCGGTCCGGCCAGCTTCGACGTGCTGAACTTCCTCAAACAGAGTGCCGAAATCCGACAACTGGGCCTGACCGTGGAGAGCTGCGAGCCGAGAAGCGTGGCCGTGGCGGTCCGTCGACTCGTCCCTCGGCCGCTTCCCGTGCGGTGCGTCGACGAAAACGGCGACGCCCCTGAGGGCCGACATCGAACCGGCAACGGTCAATGCCTACGTTCCGGACGGCGTCGTGGCCGCGCAGGTTCGCCTTTCATCCAGCGAGTTGATCCAGGCGAGAATCTCCGCGATCCAGAAGACGCCGTATGTCGAGCTGACCCCCGACCAAAGGCGCGATCTGGCGACCCGAGTGACCGTGTCTCTGGCGACTCAGGAGGTTGAACTCGCCGAGCACCCCGTCCAGGCCGTGCTGGGCATCTGCTTCAGCGTGAACCTCGAGGGCGAGTATCGCGTGAATCTTGAAAACGAGGACGAGCTGGCCACCGTCCTGGTCCGAGCCACCATCGAGGCCTGGCAGGCCTACGAGCAGCAGCAGTTCCACATCTTCCTGTATGTGCTGGACTCGGATCGGCAGGCGACGGATGTGATCACCAGGCCCGTGGTTTTCAACTTCCCGCCGGAGTACGTCCGGAACGGACAAATCGAAGGCACCGTTCCTCCGCCGGCCCGGTTCACGATCGAGCCAATTTCCGCAGCCCAGCCCGAGCCCTCAGGCCTGTAGCGCCTGGACGGCCTCCACCTTCACCTTCGGTGCAGCGCTCTTGAACGTGATCACCGCCTCGACCGTCATCCACAGCGCCAGCACGAAGATGCCGCCCCCGATGACCACCAGCAGCCAGTCCCTGTTCCCGATGAAGATCAGCTCGTTCTTGACCATCGCCCAGTTCGTGACCACCAGCATGAGAACACACGGGATCGCGGTGACAAGGTACTTCAGTCCGCTCTTCTGCTTCAGATAGAGCGTCACAACGAGCAGGGCCAGACACGCCAGAAGCTGGTTGGCGCCGCCGAACAGAGGCCAGAGCACCAGGGCGCCCTGTCCGTTGGCGCCGGTGGCGAAGGCCAGAGCCGCCGCCGTGACGACCGCCACCGTCGTGGCCACCCAGCGGTTGGCGGCAAAGGGCATCTTCAGGTCGCTGGCCAACTCGCTGATGACGTAGCGCTGAATTCGTGTCGCCGTATCGAGTGTCGTGCCGGCGAACGAGGCGATGAAGACGCCCATCAGACGCAACCCCCACCGTCTCGGGCAGACCGAACGATCCCATCATGTTGGCGGCGCCGACCACTACGGCTGTCAACTTGGCCCCCATCCCCGATGCGGTCGACCAGGAGGAGTAGTGGCGGTGCCACGCGTCGAATCCCGTCAGCAACTCGCCATCGGCGGTCGTATAGGCGATGGCGATGCCCGCGCCGACGCAGATCAGAATCAGCACGGCCAGTGCTCCTTCGAGCAGCATCGAGCCATAGCCGACGAACTGTGCATCCGGTTCGCGCGCAATTTGCTTGGGGCTGGTGCCCGACGCGACGAGACTGTGGAAGCCGCTGACGGCGCCGCAGGCAATCGTGATGAACAGGAAGGGCCATACCGGGGGGGCCCCCTCGGGCGACAGATCGACGGCCGGTGCGACCATGGGCAGCCCGTGTGACAGGCTCGACCAGATCACACCCAGTACCAGCAGACTCATCATGATGAACAACTGCCAGGCATTGATATAGTCGCGCGGCTGAAGCAGCGTCGTGACCGGCAGGGTCGAGGCGATCCAGGCGTAGACCAGCAGCAGGATGGTCCAACTGCCCGTCGCGGGCATGCCCCCGATCGTGGGCATGGCGAACGGCGCCTTGCTGCCCAGCCAGATCGTGGCGTACATCAGAGCGACGGCTACCGCCGTCGAGACGCCTACGCTGGCTCCTTTCTTATAGATCATCCACCCGAGCACCACTGCGATCGGGATCTGGAGCCAGACGGCCGCGACCGAGCTGGGGAACCGGGCGAAGACCACCGCGATCACCACACCAAAGACGGCGATGACGATCAGCAAAGCCAGGAACACCACCGCGAAGAAGATGAATCGCACGCGGGCGTTGATGTACTTGGCCGCCGCCTCGGAGATGCTCTTGCCTTCGTTGCGCATCGAGACGACCAGCGACCCAAGGTCGTGGACAGCGCCCATGAAGATGCAGCCAACGGTGACCCAGATCAGCGCGGGCAGCCAGCCCCAGATGACGCCGATCGCCGGACCGACGATCGGCCCCGTGCCGGCGATCGAGGTGAAGTGGTGCCCGAAGATAATCCCCCGGCGTGTAGGGACATAGTCGATCCCGTCCTGAAATTCGGCGCTCGGCACCACCGCCTCGGGCCGGAGCTTGAAGATCTTTCGTGCGAGAAAGCGGCCGTAGGTATGGTAAGCCACCAGATACCCGACGCCGCAGATCAACATCAACCACAGTGCATCCATCTACAGTTCCTTTCGGATTCAGCTCCTATAGGACTATCGACCAATTATAGCGCCTCGATCACCCCAAAACAACCCAATGCCCCCGTTTGTAGTCTGCCCGCAAGGGCATACCGTAGGGGCGAAGCATGCCTCGCCCTAACCGCAGAGGTATACAAACGCCCGACGATACCCCACCGCGCCGGGCTACTACGAACAGGGTACGTCCATAGTCGGTCGCCCGGAACGTCGCCAACGGCGAGGGCGAGGCGTGCCTCGCCCCTACAACACCGCAGACACGAATCATCTCTAACGTGCCTCCCGGTTCGCCTTGGCTGGGCACGTGTCCCCTGCTATAATATCGCCAGGAAGATGATGCGGACGAACTTAGGACGAACGGATGAGCGAAAGACCGGCGGGGCGATATGGGGCTGCCTCCTGGCCGAGATCGAGGACCAGGTCCGTTTGGTTCAAGCGGGAGCGGGCAACAGACGAGACGCGTTTCGCACATACGACATTGATAGACAGGGTGGGAGACCATGAAAGCGAGATTGCTATGCCAAGCGTTTTTCGCATCGAGGGTGTTCAGAGGCCTGGTCCTGGTAGGACTATACGTAACAGGGTTGGCTGCCGTATTCATGGCGATAGGCTTTGTCAAGCGTACCTGGTATCGTCCCCGGCGTTCCGTCCAGGTTCTGCGGCGACTCAACGAGAAGGCACAATCGCTGGACGAACAACTGGAAATCATCCTGGAGGCGATGAGACTCGATCACCGGAATTTCGATGCGCGTTTCTGGTATGCGCGGAAACTGGTTGAGAAGAAGCGCTATAGCGAGGCGGCGTACGCCTGGCAAGTCGTAAGAAAGCATCGACATTGTTCAAGTGGCATGGCCGACGCCGCTTTCTCCGACCAAGGTATATGCCTGCTGTTTGCCGACCGACCAGCCGAGGCCATTGTCTACCTGGAGGAGACAATTCGTCGTCGTCCGGGCCACGTCACTTCCAGGGGATTCCTGGCGACCGCGTATGCGGATCTGGGTTTGTCCCGTAGAGTTGAAGAGGAGTTAGTGAAACTCGCCAACGTCAAACCTGCCTGGCAGCAACAATTTGCGACGTGTCCGGAATACCAGGAGGAGCACGGAATAGCCCTCACGAAGCTCAAGCCCTACCTGAAGGATGCGGGGGAAGGCATCGACTAGGCATCCCTGTCTGATCGGATCGAGCCCCGGGGACAGGCAAATGGAGGCGACTAGGGACAGGCACGAATGGCGGTCCGTTAAGCGACATGGTGTCGGGCTTTCCACGGGGCTCGGGAAGGGCGAAGCGAAGGGGCATGAACCGTTCGTAGTGTGCTCGTAAGAGCATACACCCGTTCGCCAATGCCTCTCTTCCTGCCCCCAACGGTAGGGGCAAGGCATGCCTCGCCCTTGTTTTGCATAGAAGCAGGAAAGGGAAAAGCATGGCGTTGGATGTGTTTGTCGGAACGTTCACGCGGTATTACACACGTGACTGGGAGAACGTTGCCCAGCGGGAGGCGCGTTCGTCAGGGGCTCGAGTACAGGATCATCTCACGGAGAGGACCCGGGGCCAACGCCCGTGACGAGGTGGGCTGGCCGTCAAAGCCTGTCGTGAGGACGTCAATAGAGCCCGCAGGGCGTGGAGGATGGCGGAGCGGGACGATCAGTCGTATTCACCGACCGCCCGGGCTGGGACGGCTATGGTGGCCTTCTGCTCTGGGCCAGCTACGCTCAGCGACCCGATGTAAGACCGCCCTATGCCCGGCCCAAATCCTGGATGGATGACCCCATCTATCTGGAGGTCGTATCGCAACAGGGACCGATACGCTACGAGAGCATTCTCAGGAGTGGTCTTTGGCTGCCGGGCGACTTCCGCGCCTGTTTTGGGTTCCCGAACATGGCCACGAAGGAAGAAGAGGGAATTGCGTCGTCGGGCTGGCTACTCGAAGAGCTGCGTCAGCTCCGGGAGGAACCGCCGGCTTGGGGCGCTGCCCCACGGTTCGAGCGATTCCGCAGAAAGAACCGGCAGCAGCCTCTCCAGGAGGTTGCGGAGTTCGGACTGAACCCATCGCTTTGACAGAAGATGCAACCGGACGCGGCCTGCCCATATTCCAGTCCTTCTAACGGGGATATGGGGACGCCCTTAACGGAGAGTTGTCAGCCTTTCTCGTCGTTCCAGGCGGTGATGGCGGAGTAGAAGGGACTGCGAATCAGGTCATTCTCAAGGGTCCTTCTGACTCCAGCTTGCCCTCGGTGGCTCATCGGGCCAGGATCTTCCAGGAGGAGCTTGAGCTTCTTGCCGCTGTAGATCATTCAATCATGGTGTCAGCATGCTCGGTGGGATGACGCGATGCCTAGTACATCGATCGTCCTGATGGTACTTCAGGCCAAGTTCGGTGAGGTCAGACTCGAGAATCTGTCGTGATGACATCGCTTCCTTATCGAGTCTGAATCCCCCCTGCATTTGGTCGTAGGACAACACGACCGCCGGGCGGGGGGAACCGGCATAGTCCCCACCCATGAAGTAGCTATAGGCCCTGTCCCGACCCGTGACCTCCGGTTTCCCATCATCGTTGACGTCTTGCCACTCGACACCAGCCAAGCCATCGATAACCGCGATCTCTCTGACCCTCGGACCGTCGAGTTCGAGCACCCTATAGCTCGAATCGCCATGTGCCGAACCGTGCCACTGCCCGAGGACGAGATTGGGCTTACCGCTACCGGTAACGTCCGGACCGAGCACCTGGCTTTGGCCCTCTTCTTCATGTTCTACGACTGAGTCCTCCGTCCGTGAATGGTCCGACGTACCGACGCCTGGAATGCCGCGCAGCGTGTATCGTGCTGCCTCATTCCCGTTCGTTCTGGTTCAGGAGGCGGAGGATTTCGGGGATGATTTGGGCGGCGAGGTTGGCGTGGCCTCGGTCGTTGGGATGCAGTCCGCCCATGACGCCGTTCTTGATGGCGAGGTTCCGGGCCACGCCCGGGCCCAGGTCGATGATACTGATTCGGGTGTCCGGCGTATCCGCATGGATTCGAGCCTCGACGGCGTCTTTCAGTTCCCTGGCGTAGTACTGGCCGAACGGGATGAGCACCACGATCCTCGCTTTCGGGGCGGCGGCGCGAAGTGCGGCCAGGGACTGGTTGATGCTCGCGGTGGTGTCACTCTTATCCGACTTGTGAAGGACGTCGTTGGTCCCGTAGTTGATCACGATCAGAGAAGGCTCCTGACCGGTTTCGCCATACGCGCTGATGTGTCCCTGGCTGTCGAGCAATGAATGATCGTTGCCATCGATCTTGTTCCATCGGCTCGCCGCATCGTCATATTCACCCCCCGCGCCGTTGGCGGAGTTGCGAACGATGTAATAGCCCGGCACGTCTCCCGGAGGGTTGTCACCCGGGTTGAGCCAGCCACTCCAGCCACACGCGCTGATGCCATATTCGTATCCCTGAGTCCTGAGCGCCTGGCCCAGCAGATGCGAATAGGCGCCAGTTCGCTCGCGCCGGAGCCTTCGGTAATGCTGTCTCCGACGATGAGTGCCCATCTGCGGTCCGGCCTCTGGCCGACGGGCTGGCCGTCCGAATCCACCTGGAGGCCGGTGACACGGAGAACATTGAGCCCACTCTTTCCAGGGCTTCCCCAGCGCTGCTGCTGGATGGACCAGTGCAGAATCACGATCAGTTCGTGTCGTCCCGCACCGGTGAGGTTCTCGATCGGGATCCGTTCGGCGCAGGGAATTCTGGATTGCCATACGCCATCGATGGCATAGGCGATTTGAGGTGGCTGGAAATCAAACGTGTACGTGGACGTGTTGAGCAGCAGCGTGGCGGTCGGCTTGGGGTTCTCCGTCTCCCATGTGACGCGCAGGTAGGCGCCGGGGTTCCAGGTCTGGCGGAATCGCTTTCCTCCTCGGCCCGCGTCTCCGGTCCAGTTGCCGGGCGAGAAGACGAACGCGGACGAGTCTACCGAGATGATGGTTGTCGTTGTATCGGTTCCGACAGCGCGTCCCACCACGACCACTTGCAGCGTGATCGCCAGTGACAAGACGAGTGCTCTGGCGGCTGTGCCTCTGTCGCCCGTTTGTTTCATCTTTCTTTCCTTCGATCGAGGGGGCCTGTCAGCGGCTGCGCGAGGCGGGCTTCTTCTTGCCTGATCCTTCGCTGCGGTGGGAGCGGACGAAGAGGCGGATGGGGACTTCGCCGATCGGCAGCAGGGCGCCGAGGCGGTTGGCGACGTAACGCAGATAGCCTTCGTCGAAGAGCTTGGGGTTGTTGACGAACATGAGGATGGTCACGGGATTCGTCGCGATCTGCGTGGCGTAGTAAACGCGGGGCCAGGCGGTCCCGGTGCGTTTGGCGCCGGTCCGCTCGTCGCGGATGATCTCGAAGGCCTTGTTGAGCCGGCCCGTGCCGATGCGCGTGGTCGCCTGCTTGAACAGCTCGGCCGACAGATCGAGGACGGCCTGGACGTTCTTGCCCGCCGATGGCAGTGGTGAAGGCAATCGGTGCGTATTTGAGCACGGGCAGCTTGGCGGTCAGGTAGTCTTCGTAATCGCCTGTGTCCGCGACGTCCTTGGCAAGGTCCCACTTGTTGACGACGATGATACAGCTCTTGTATTCCTCGGCGACCTGCCTGGCCAGCCTCTTGTCTACCTGGGACAGTGGCACGGTCGAATCGACGAGGAGCCAGACGACGTCGGCCCGCTGGATGGAGCGAGCGACCCGGACATTGCTGTAGAATTCGATATTATCGGCCATCTTGCCCTTCTTGCGGACGCCGGCCGTGTCGATGATGATGAGGGTCTTGCCGTCCTTCTCGATGCGCACGTCCACCGCGTCCCGAGTCGTCCCCGGGATCTCGCTGACGATGACACGCTCGCTGCCCGCGATGGCGTTGACCATGGAACTCTTGCCCGCGTTGCGCTTGCCCACCATGGCGATCTTCATCACCGGTTCCGGCGGGGCGTCCATGTCCTCGTGATCGGCCAGCCGCTCGAAGATGCGGTCGAGCAGCACCGATTTGTTGAGGTTGTTCTCAGCCGAGATGCAGAGGAAGTCGCCGAAGCCGAGCCTGGTGAACTCGCCCGCCCCCGGGAACATCCTGGCGTTGTCGGCCTTGTTGGCGACGCCGATCACATTGCAGGTCGTGTTTGCGGAGTAGTTGGGCGATCGTCTCGTCCAGCGGAGTCAGTCCATCGCGGATATCGACCATGAAGACCACCAGGGTCGCCGAGCCGATGGCCTGGAAGATCTGCCCCTCGATGTGATTGCTGAGCTGGTCGGAATCGACGATGCCGTAGCCGCCCGTGTCGATCAGTTCGAAATACTTCTCGTCCCGGTTAATGAAGGTGCTGACGCGGTCGCGCGTCACGCCGGCGGTCGGCTCGACGATGCTGATCATCTCCCCGGCCAGCGCGTTGAGCAGGCTGCTCTTGCCCACGTTCGGCCGGCCCACGATGGCAACGGTAGGTAATCCCATAGATTTCCACAACACAACGAATCAACAGTTTTTCCGCCGATCTGGCAGGCGATCCTGCCCGGCGTCGGAGGGATCTTCAAGCGGTGGCACGCCCGCGCTGGGCAGTCGCCGCGCGAGGCATCCCCTTTCAAGGCCCAGTATAGCTCAAAATCCTGCACAAGTCCATAGTGCTTTCCGCTAGCTGGGTGGCAGCCTTAAGCTCGAAGAGCTTGGGGATGGTCTTTCGTCTTGGTGAGTGTCTCGAATCGGCGCGACTGATCGGCCTGCCCATCCCCAAACGCTTGCGCGTTTGAGGCTGCCACGGGTCATGAGGGCGATCCACCTCCGGCGGACGTCGCCCCTGCGGAGCCATGACGGACCGGGCTTACTTGCCTCCGATGGACTTGAGGGCGTCGAGCATCTTTTTGGGGAGGCGGCCTCCGGTGGTTGCGGCGTCCTTGAAGAATCCGGTCACCGCCTCGGAGACGTCCTTGACCGGCTCTTTCGAGATGAGCTTCGACGCCGGCTGATCCCACTGGCCTTCGACGTGGACGCGGACCAGCTTGTCCTTGATATCGGTCAGCAGATTGGCGAGCGGGACCTTCTTCAGGAGGCTCTCGGCCTGCTTGAGGGGCATCCATATCGCGTAGAGATCGACGTGGTGGTCTTCCAGATTCACCCGTCCACCCGGCTCGATCTTGATCGCGTTGACGGCATTGGCGATAGACCCGTCATTGATGGTCATAGCCGGACCCTGGTTGTCGAACTGGACCATGGCGTCGGAAGCCCCCAGGGCCTTGACGTTCAAGACCTCGAAAATCTGCGAGACGATCGGCAGGAGCTGGACGTCCATCTTCGCGATGTGGATCACCCCGGCACCGTTGACGTCGGCCAGTGTCGGGCGCTGGAAGCGGGCGTCGTATTGGCCGGACGCGATTCCCTTTGTGATGGAGTTCCAGTCAGGAACGTTCGAGGCGAGCTGACTCAGGTCCACCCCGTCGGCTTGCAGTTCGAGTTGGGCCGAACCCATTATCAAGCCGGCATGTTGGGCACGCAGTGTCCCGTTCAGTGTCCCTCTGAGCATCTGGCTCTCGAGTCGACCGCGAAGGTGGCTGTCATTGACGTCGCAGCGAAAGGCGAGGTCGGAGAGGACCGGTGCGCCGCGGTACGAGACGGCCGCCTCTACGAGGTTCACGTGGCCGTTCGTCTCGATGTTTGTCAGATCCGCGTACGTTCCACCGAACTGGAGGTCCACGTCCAACTGCCCGTGACCGCCGAGGTCGGACGGTAGATTGGCCCAACTCAGCAACACTGAGACCTGGTTGGCATCGAACGCACGCTCGATCCGAGTCTCCAGTTGTAGTTGTTTGAAATCGGGATCGATCGTGCCGGTGATCTGAACCGGGCCGCCGTTGGGATCGGAGCCTTGCTTGAGTGAGACTGCGTAGCCCTCCTGCTTTCGCTTGGCGTTGAGATGTGCTTCGTCGAGCCACGTCACGGCCCCATCCTCGGCGTGCATCCTGATCGTGATGCTTCTGATGTCGAGCGATTGAATCGATACGTGACCCGCTGATGCGCGACGAGATTTCTTGATCAAAGGCTCCTGGTCGCGATGCAGATCCAATTCGAGACGTCCTACCGTCACCGTGGAAACGTGGGGAGACAGATGGGCCATCCCCTCGATGCCCACGCCGTAGGTCACTCACGCGGACGACGGGGCCGGCCCTGAGCATCGTCGACGATCACGTCGCCAACGGTGATTTGTCCAGCGAGGCCGAATTGCGCATTTTCGACCCGGATGTCCCCGTTGCAGACGCGACCGACGTGCGACGCGATACGGTTTTCGATGATCAGCGGGCCGATCCACAGCTTCGTTGCGATCAGCAAGAGAATGATCCCGCCGACGACAAGGACCAGACTGGTCAGCAGTCGCTTTCGAATGCGATGGTCGTTTGCGTTTCGTTGGGTTCCTTCACTGGCCATGAAGCTGCTCCCACAGAAGAACCACGGGACCAACGCCCGTCGAGTCTCTGTAGTCGCCTCGCCGACGGAAGTTGATAGGGATTATCCCACGTGCAACAGGGGGAAAACTCCTATGCAGCAGATGTCGCCCGCAACGGTCTGGTGGTCATCTAACCGAGCACCAAATCCTTTTCGGGGCTCACAGCCCGAAGGAGTTGACAGAGCTTTTCTACGGTCGGAGCCGCTTTGCCCTGTTCGTAGCGGGCGTAGGCATTGCGCGATGCGATGCCAGGCCGTTCTGCCGCCTCGGCAAGAGACAAGCCGCTCAGCTCGCGCTTCTCTGGAGAAGCAGTGCGACAAGAGCTTTGACGTCCTCCTGGACCCACCTCGAACTGATCCCCTTTTGCCGCGTGGACCTCAGCAACAAAGCCTTCCTTATCGACCAGCCCTTCAACCAGATCGCAGATCATTTCCAGTGCCTCCTTCTTCGTCTTCCCCTGCGCATGTACTTCCAGCGACGGGATTTCCGCCAGCCAGTCCTTGCCATTCTTGCATACGTAGCCGCGAAATCGCATCATTCGCCTTCCCGTCGTCGCGCTCGCCTGAGGATCGCTTGCGCTAATTGCTCATTCACCTCGTTATACCTCGGAATCGGCTCGGTTCTCTCGCCGTCCGTCCGACGTCGTGTTCTTTCCGTGGCGAAGAAGACGTCAACCCATATTTTGCAATTCTCTCTCCCAAGTCCTTTCGCTTCATACCTTACGTGTACACTTATAGGTGTGCGAGTCAAGCCCCTGGGTGCAAAAAAAGAAGCTCACACCGCGGTCCACGCGGTGGCCCCAATTCTAAGTGTGAACTCAATTGGCTAAGGGGACGCCTTCGCCGGTCATGACGACGCGTTTGACGGTTCCGTCGTGGACCAGGACCGCTGGGTCGGCGGTGTACTTGTGCGTGATGATCGGGTTGACCGCCCAGGCCGGACTGGTTCCGAGAACCAGACTTATCATCATCCAACCGAATAAGAGCCATGCGATTCCGGCCGCCACATTGCCATTCTTCATAAGGGCACTCCCGCGTTCTCAATTCACCGAACGTGAGGCGTCGGCCCCGATGTCGGGAACCGCGCGCCTTGGCCATGCCGCGCCCAGAAATCGCGATCGCCCGGTTGCGGCATCGTCAGTCCGCGCCCGATGCAGGGCGATTCGGCTTGGAGCTTGTACCCATTGAGGGTGCGGAAGCCGCTTCCTCCGGAGCCCGGACGGACCAGCTTGGGGTCGGCCAAGATCGCATGCGGATCGTCCGGGCAACCATCATGCGTGCCATAGAAAACGTTGTGCTCGAAGACGTTGCTCGTGCTGTAGCCAAAATCGAAACGGGCCGTGCCCTCGACGTAGAAGATGTTGTTGGCGAAGGCGGTGTCGAGCCAAGCCCTCCCAATCCGTGAAGAGAACCGCGTAGATGTCCCGGTCCTTCGGGACAAAGAACAGGTTGTTATAGATGCGTGTCCGCTGACGGGCCCGCTGATCTGGAAGAGTCGGGCGCCGTCGTTCTGACTGATGTTATAGCGGATGACCGTGTCGACGCAGCCGATGTTGCCGGGCCGGACGCGCGGCGAGCAGACCAGCATGAACCCGCCGTCGTTGTCATGGCTGTAGTTGTATTGGAACAGCGTGTTGCGGCAGTTGTAGTCGGAGTCGAAGGCCTGCCCGTCCTTGGTGCCTTTCATCCCACTGACTTCGTTGAACTGGATCACGGTATTGTCGCAGCTCCAGGGCCAGATGCCTGCGGCGTAATCCTCGGCGCGCTGCCGCCCGCCCTGCACGATGTTGTGCTCGACCAGGCACCCGTCGCAGCCCCAGGGCTTGATGCAGTCGCCTCCGATGTCTTTCAGCCAGATTGCGCCGGATCACCACGTTCAGACGGGAACCAGTTGCTGCCGTGGTTGGTGAACGAAGACCGGCCGCAGATGCCGTTGCGGTCGGTGCGAACGACATGACACCCTTCGATCAGCAGCCCATCGAACCGAGACGGGTCCGCCCCTTGCACTCGAAAAAGATCCCGCAGCCTTCGCGCTCCTTGACGTTGCTGCCGTTGACGTCGTGGACGTAAAGATTCTCCAGATGGATGTGGTGCAGCGTGCCGCAATCGTTGGCCAAGAGGTGCACGCCCGTCGGCCCAGTCGGCCCGCTCGGCCCGAGGTTCGTCACTTCGAGATCGTTCAGTTCCCAGTATTCGAATTCTCCAGCAAGATCGCATCCTGGATACCACGGCCCTCGATTCGGGGGCGATGGGTCATCATGCCCTCCATGCGCACGATGATCGGATAGCCCGGCAGTCCGGAACCTTGCGGCTTGAATGGTCCGGCATAGACTGTCCCTGCCTTGAAGACGATGACATCGCCCGGCTCGAAGCGATGGGCGTTGACCGGATCGAGCGTCTTCCAGGCCCGTTGCCAACTACGTCCGTCGTTCTGTTGCTGCCGGTCTTGCTGTCGAGATGATAGGTGGTGCCGCCGCGAAGCGAGAGCCGGGCCACGACGGAAAATGATCCGATGGATAGCGGCCGTCCTCGTTGTCGTGAAGATCGCCGCCTCCAGGACCCTCCTGCCGGGCTCAACGAAGATGTAGTCGATCTTCTCGCCCGAGCGGTCGCCCTTGAAACCGTTGAAGGTGCCGACCTCCGTTGCTTCCGGGTGCAACACGCGAAACGTATCGACGAAGCAGCTGGTCGCGCGCGCCGGTCCCCAAGGGCCGCTTTCCAGAGGGACTTCGAGGCGGAGGTAGCGAACCGCCGGGTTGGATTCACCGGCGTTGAAGTCTCCCGTGAGAATCACGGGGTCGGGTACTCGCGATTGGCGATGGGCTGATCCACCAAGACCGCGCCGTTCGGCGAGGGTTGGGACTTGATGATCCATGTGAAGGTTGAAGTGGTAGAAGGCCTTGCCCGAGGGCTTGTGGAGGAATCGCCCCCAGGCGCAGATGCGGGTGATGTTGTTGCCCCACGACTTCGAACCGACTACCTCCGGCGTGTCGGACAGCCAGAACGTCCCGGAGTCGATCAGTTC
The DNA here is from genome assembly GCA_963726475.1 of uncultured Phycisphaerae bacterium. Classification (GTDB taxonomy): domain Bacteria; phylum Planctomycetota; class Phycisphaerae; order Sedimentisphaerales; family Anaerobacaceae; genus Anaerobaca. The sequence continues at coordinate 27,473 of CAVSCO010000044.1, forward strand.
GAGGCGGTCCTTGCGGTAGAGGATGTTACTGTATTCACCTTTGGTCTTGCCATCGTCGCGGCCGACGCCGATCTCATCGTACACGGGTAATGCCTCGCGGATCGCATCGATCTGGAATCGCAGCGCCTCCTGCAGGCCAACCACGTCGCAATGATACCGCTCGATCACGTCGCAAACCTGATCCTTGCGATTCTCCCACCGGTCCGGGCCGTCGTTGGCGGTCCCGTAGCGGATGTTGAAGGTCATCACGAGCAGATCCTCCTTCGCGTCGTCCGCGTCAGTCGCAAACGCCATGCGGACGGGCAGCACCCAAAAAGCGATCAGAGACAGGAGAAGGATGACGGAAGACGAAAGGAAACGACGACAGCCTGAATGTGAATTCGGTGGCATGGGTTCCTCCAGCGAGACAATGGGATTTCAGTTTGCAGGCTCTCCTGTTTCTGTTGCTCCGAGAACGATTCGTTCAGCTGTAGGGTGGGTTCTTAACCCACGCGGTTGGATCTCTTCGGCTTCAACATT
>CAVSCO010000045.1:0-10712 GCA_963726475.1 uncultured Phycisphaerae bacterium
ACCGCGAAGCGGATGTCTTCTTTATATCCCGGCAGGAGCAGATCGTCTGTTGCGGTACGCCGTTTGTCCCACACCTCCCCGGCAGGGATCTTCACACCCGAATGGCTGAGTTGGTAATACGTTGCATAGACCTCGTGGTCGCTGTTGCCCAAGCGTTGAACTTCACCAATCGGCCGATTGATCACGGCCTGTGTCGTCATCATCGTCTGGCCGAATTCCTCGGCAATCGCCCTGCAACCCCGGCTTTCGGCCGCCGCCAGCGCACCACCGTAACGATCCTCTAAAGCCTGAACCTCTTCCCCATCGCGAGCAGCCCGGACATTGGGAAACAACCCTGGCAGAGCACAGTGAGGGCATCTCTCCTTGGCCAGAGGAATGTCGTTACCACAATGGCTGCACTTGTCCAAGAGCGTCTCCCGTCCGTTTCAGCAAAGCGCTTCCAGCAACACAGTCCAAAGATCAACAACACAGTATACTACGGCCTGAGTCTGATGGTCAAATCGAATTCTGCCCGCCGCGAGCCCTTTCAACCGGTAGGAGCTACTGTACCGATGCCGTAACGTCCAGGGCTATGGGGCTGTGGAGCGGGGTTTTCGGTGAAGTAGAGGATGCGGGCGGCGTGGTCGGTGCTGTTGGGGTCGTGGTCGTCACTGATGCGCAGGGCCAGGGTGTGCGGGCCGGGCTTGAGGTCGGCGTCGAACAGGACGGTGCGCGGGTAGTGCAGTTGCGTGCTGAAGGGGTGGAACAGATTGACTTTCTTGGACGGGGCACCATCGATGGCGACTTCGACGATGCCCGCGTCCGGACCGGCCAGGACGTAGACGCCGATGGCGGTGCCTTCGAAGGCCAGCGTCATCTCGGCACCGGGCTTGTCGGCGCACAACAGTCTGGCTCCGACGAAACGGCTGCGGCAATTGCCGGCGATCTTCGACCAGTCGGGGACCTGCACGGTCATGTCATGCACGATCGTCGCCTCGTCCGGTGGGATCAATCGGCCATAGGAGTAGCTCTTGACGTCAAGCGGCTCGGGCTGCGGGTGCGGCAGACCGCGACGGCATTGTCAGCCAGCGGCTTGGCCCACGCGATGGACATCAGGCGATCGATCATCTCGGCGCAGAGCGCGTTGCCGGCCGGAGCGGGATGCGTGCCTCCGTATTCCTGCCACGTGAACGTCCCGGCGGTGATGCGGTCGGCGACCTCCTTGGCCAGGTTGATCGTCGGGATGCCGTAGTGCCTCGCCACCTCGTCGTGGGCAGCGACCGGGAGGGGCACCTGCCCCGCTTGCCAGGTTTCGAGCATTTCCGGATTGACGAAGTAGATGATGACGATGTCGCTGTTCGGATTGTGTCTCGCGTGTGGCGGATGATCCCCTCCATCCCGCGGATGCACTCGCGGCGAGTGTGGTGAGCGTCCTGATCGTCGTTGACCGCGAACTCGACGAAGAACAGATCGACCGGCCCCTTGCTCAACACATCCGCGTCCAGCCGGAACGCGCCGGTGGTCGAGCCCGTCGACGAGACGCCTGCATCGGTGAAGGTGAACTGCGTCTGCGGGAAGCGACGTTTGAGAATCTCCATCACCATCGGGCGGTACCCGTTCATCTCGGTGATCGACCCGCCGATGAACGCGACGTGCCCCTGCTTGTCCCGCTCGAACCGAATCCGCGCGTTGTCGAACGTGCCCCGCAAATGAATGTTCGCATCGGATAGCGTCGCTTCATTCGGCGCAGCGAACGCCGCCCCACAAACCGACAACACACACCATCCAAAGAACGCTGCTTCGCTCGACCGCCATCTTTGCCCTTCCATCGCACGGAACCAATCTTGTTACCACGTGACAGACCTTTAGCATATCACGAGGCAACTCATCAGACCAGAGCCAAGGTCGTCAAGTCGAGCGAATCACCGCAGCGATCAGTTGGACGCGGTAGTCGGACCCGGAACCTTGGGAGCAAAGAACTCCTCGTCCCCGTGCGGCGTCGAGACAATTACGTTGTCGGGGTAGTCGATCTGCATCGCCCAGACCTGCCCCGTCGCGCGATCCAGAAGCAGAGCGAAGCTCGGCGTTGTCACGAGTTCGAAGCGTTCGTACTCGTTGCAGCCGCCATATCCTACCGCCCCGACCGCGCAGGCAACCACCGCGACAATCAGCCCGCCAATGACGACGCTCTTGAGATCGATCGATTTGCACATAGGGTCTCTCCTTTCCGGTTTTGCAGAAATGTGCCCGCGTGTATCTCGCTTTTCCCGATCGACGGGGCCATGGTGCACTCCGTCTGATACTAGGACGGACCAGCGTCTCGTTTTGTTACATCTTCCTGCCAATTTTACGCGCTATTCGCTCAGGCGGTCTCGCCCCCCGCCGCATACGATTGCCCTTGCCAACAGCCCGCGAGTAAGTAGAATATAGCGATGATCTTACTGCGAAATCGAACCCTGCTCGACGCGCGCGTCGATTCGATATAGGTTGCCATTTCCGATGACCAGCAAGCTAAAGTCGCTCGTCCTTCCGTTCGCCCTCTCGGCAGTTCTGCTCAGCCTGATCCAGGCTCCGATCGATGCCTCGTTCCTGGCCTGGATCGCCATGGTGCCGTTCGTGTTGGCGTGCCGCCCCGAGGTCCGGCCCCGCACGCTCGTGCTGCTGACCTGGCTGTTCGGCACGCTCTACTGGCTCGCCAACATCTACTGGATCGCGCCGATCACCATCGCCGGCTGGATCGCGATGGGCATGTATCTGGCCCTGCTCTGGCCCTTGCTCGCGCTGGCCATCCGGTTCTGCCGGGCGAAGAGCATTCCACTGGTGCTGGCGTTGCCCATCTTCGTAGTCGGCGCCGAGCGGCTCCAGGGTTTCCCCCTGGGCGGGTTCTTCTGGCGGCTGCTGGGTCACAGCCAATACGCCAACATCACCGTGATCCAGATCGCCGACATCTTCGGCGTCGCCGGCATCTCGTTCCTCATCGCCATGGTCAACGGTGCCCTGGCCGATCTGATCCTCTGGCGCATCTCAGTCCGTAGGGTGGGTTCTCAACCCACGCGTCAAAGCGGGTGGCAGCCTCAAGCGAAGCTTGGGGATGGCGCAGCGAAAGCGAAGGGGCAACCACAGAAGGTTGCCCCTACGACGATCATCGTCGGCACGCTGGCAGCGGTCCTGGCGGTTGCCGCCACCATTGGCTATGGCTGGTGGCGAATCGATCAGGCGGACCAGATCGTGACCGAAGGACCACTGGTCGCGGCCCTCCAGTCGAACGTGCCCCAGTCGGTCAAGAACAGCCACATGGCCAGTAGCGACTTGTTCGCTGAACTGCTGGGCATGAACGATGCGGCAGCAAAAGCCGGTGCCGAGCTGATCGCCTGGCCCGAGACGATGGTCCAGGCGTTTCTCCAGCCCCATCTCTGGCGCTACTTCGAGGACCCCAACGAGGACCGGGCTTTCCACGAGGCCCTGGTCGCCCACGCCAAGAACACCGCCTATCTGCTCGTCGGCGCCTACGGGGGCGAGCTCATGGAAGATCCCCAGGGCCAACTTGGCCTGGGCCAGTACAACTCGGCCTACCTTTATCGGCCCGATGGAACCCAGGACCCGAACCGCTACGACAAGATCCACCTGGTGCTGTTTGGCGAGTACATCCCCTTCCGCCGCAGCTTCAACTGGCTCTACCAGCAGCTCAAACGGTTCGCACCCGACGAATACAACTACGATTACTCGCTCGAGCACGGCAAGCACTACACCATCTACTCGATGACCACGCCGATTCAAGGCACCGAGCCGAACGCCGCCCCGCCGACGTCCAAAAAGACCTATCATTTCGGCACGATCATCTGTTATGAGGACGCAATCCCGTATATCGCACGGAATTTTGCCCTCGACAACACAGGCCGCAAGCGGGTCGATTGGCTGGTCAACATCAGCAACGACGGGTGGTTCGTGCGGTTCCTGAACAAGCCCCCGCACGTGGCCCCGAGCACGGAATTGGCCCAACATGCCGCAATTTGCGTCTTCAGGGCGGTCGAAAACCGCCTCCCGGTCCTCCGCAGCGTCAACACGGGCATCAGTTGCCTGATCGATTCGTCCGGCCGCATCCGCAATACCCCCATCGCGTGGAGCGAAGGGTTCCCCATTCCGCCCATGCAACGAACCGGGATGGCTGGATGGTTCCTCGAAAAAATGCCGATAGACAACAGGGTGACGTTCTTCAGCCGTCACGGCCAGTGGCTCGACACGGGCTGTGCCGTCGTGTTCGTCGCCGTCCTGATCGTGCCGGCCTTCGTCGGCCTGGCGCGACGCAGGGCCCGAAGGTCGGCCAAGACGTCGGCCTGAGCGAAGAGGAACAATCCAGACTTTCGGGGTTCTCGACATGCACGCACGCACGTCATTGCGGATCATCGCGGTCGGTTGTCTGCTTCTGGCGATCTGCGGCTGCCATTCGGCAGACCAGACGCAAGCAGGATCGACGCCAGATGACTATGTCTCGCCTCCGTTCCAGCCCATCCCGGGCGATCCGCCCACGGTGGCACGGAAGATCGTTTTCGATGCCCTGGTCAATCCCGACCCGCGCATCCGGTCGAACGCCGTGGAGGTGGTCGCCACGACGGGCGAGGTGCGAATGATGCCTGGGGTGGTGCAACTGCTTCAGGACCAGTCCGTTCCGGTTCGGTTTCTCTCCGCCATTGCGGTGGGCGACCTCCAGTACCAACTGGCGCGGGACGAAGTCGGTGTTCTCCTGAATGATCGGGACCTGAACGTGCGATTGGCAGCGGCCTACGCTCTGATGAGACTGGGCCAACCCACGTACTTCCAGGTGCTCCGCGATGCCGTCGGTAGCGAAGACCAGACCGTGCGGGCCAACGCTGCCCTGCTGCTGGGCAAGAGCGGCCAGCAGGAGGCCCTGCGATACCTTTATTGGACCTTGCAGGACAAGAACTCGGCCGACAAGGTGCTGCTCCAGGCCGTCGAATCCATCGCCATGCTGCACGATCAGCGGATCTACCCCAAGGTCTGGACCCAGTTGATCAGCGCCTACGCCGATGATCGGATCGTGGGCATCCGGGCCATGGGCGCCCTCGGCACCGAGCAGGCGAAGAACGCAATCACCACGCTGCTCGACGACGCGGTACTGGAGGTACGTCTGGCTGCGGCGGCCGAACTCGGCAAGCTGGGCCAGACCATCGGCGAGCCCGAGGTCCAGGCCGTCTTCGACCAGAACCTACTGGCCAACATGGACCCGACCAGCGCCGAGCGCGTCCGCGTCTGGACCGCCCTGGCCATCGGCAACGTCTGCACAACCGCCCTGCTGAGACACCTGCCCGGCATGCTCCAGGACCAGTCCAACAGCGTCCGCCTGGCCGCCGCCAAAGGCGTCCTCCTCGTCGAGCGCCGCCGCCAGGCTCGGCCGCAACAACCCGCCTCCTATTCATATCCAGGTCCGGGCCCATCCACACGCCCGTAGGGGCAGGCCACCGTGCCGACCCGAATTCCCGGACGGGCAAAGCGCTCATACTTGTCCGCGTCCTCGAAATAGGAAATACGTCGGCGTCTGCCCACAGCAGGTGTTTGGCATTCGTCTGGCCCATACGGGCGTTGTAGGTCGTGCGTCCTCGCACGACTCCCGGTAGAGACGCAGGAGGACGCGTGATATACATTCTGGCTCTCGCGCGCGGATCGAACGCTCTGGCCGTCCGTGCGCCGTCTCGCAACCCGGGGGCCAGGCGAGCGGGGACGCTCGCCCTACAGTAGGCCGACCGCCCTCGCAACAACCCGCCTTCTATCCATACCGAGGTCCGGGCCCATCCACGCGCCCGTAGGGGCAGGCCGCCGTGCCTGCCCGAATTCCTGAACGGGCAAAGCGCTCATACATGTCCGCGTCCTCGAATAGGTAACGCGTCGGTGTCTGGCCCATACGGGCGTTGTAGGTCGTGCGTCCTCGCACGACTCCCGGTAGAGACGCAGGAGGACGCGTGATATGCATTCTGGCTCTCGCTGCGGATCGAACGCTCTCGCCGTCCGTGCGCCGTCTCGCGACCCGGGGGCCAGGCGAGCGGGGACGCTCGCCCTACAGTAGGCCGACCGCCCTCGCAACAACCCGCCTTCTATCCATACCAAGGTCCGGGCCCATCCGCGCACTCGTAGGGGCAGGCCGCCGTGCCTGCCCGAATTCCTGAACGGGCAAAGCGCTCATACATGTCCGCGTCCTCGAATAGGTAACGCGTCGGTGTCTGCCCCATACGGGCGTTGTAGGTCGTGCGTCCTCGCACGACTCCCGGTAGAGACGCAGGAGGACGCGTGATATACATTCTGGCTCTCGCGCGGATCGGACGCTCTGGCCGTCCGTGCGCCGTCTCGCGACCCGGGGGCCAGGCGAGCGGGGACGCTCGCCCTACAGGATTGACATAGGCGGCCTTTCGTCCTATAATCTATAGGTCACTGGCGGAGATCAGCGACGTTACACTGACGGGGCTCGCCCGAATCGCATAAACCCATTCTATTTGGGCGATTTGGGAAAAATGACTTGACCTTTAGGGGGCCCGGACGTAAAATTATAGTACGCAGTTGCAGTATCGGGACGTGGGTTGGAGTTACTGAACTCTTGCAATAACGAGGCTCTCCCAACTGCCCTGAGAAACATGGCCCAACGTCCGATAGCATGGGGTGTCGGAGATCTGCAAGAACGTACTGATTGGTGAAAGGAGCCTGTCTTGAGTACGCTTACGAAGGTTCTGATTGTCCTGCTGACGGTCTTTTCCATCTTCCTCTGTGGCATCGTGGTGACGTACGTCGCCAACGCGACGAACCAGAAGGAACGGGCGGACAACATGTATCGTGACATGCGGGCCGCCAAAGCCGCCAGTGACGCCGCACAAAACGACCTGGCTGCGGCCAAGGAGCAAGCCGATCAGGCGCGACGCGATCTGGAAGCCCAGATGAACGAGCTGCAGGTCACCATCTCCAACCTCCAGACCCAACTGGAAAGTGTCCAGCGGGAGAACACCCAGTTGACCCAGCGGGTTCGGGACATGAGCGTCTCCGTTCAGCAGGCCAACGAGTTGCAGGCCAGCCAGATGCAGCAGGCTCAGTCCTCTCAGGAGCAGGTGGCCAAGTTGGAAGCCGACCGCACCCGGCTCAGTAAGGAAGTGGCCGAGCTGGACCAGACGCTGATGGAGAAGATGGCGATCATCCAGCAGTTGGAAGAGAAGAACAATCAACTGACTGAAGCCAACCAGGACTTCCGGACGCAGTTGGACAAGGGCCTGCAGCAGTACGGCAAGACCGCCGCCGCTCCGGTGACGGTCACACCCCGAACCGGGACCGCCCTGCCGGCCGCTCCGGTTGCCAAAGATATCGACCTGAACGCACGTGTCACGGACGTCGACGTCCCCAATGCCCTGGCCGCGTTGTCCATCGGCTCGGCGGCCGGTGTGCAAACGAACATGACGTTCCACGTCATCCGAGGTCAGCAGTTCGTCTGTGACATCCGAATCCTGGACGTCGGCCCCGACCAGTCGGTGGGCATCCTGGAGAAGGTGCAAATGGCGCCTCGCGCGGGGACGTGGCGGCAACCAATCTGTGATGTGAACCAGTCGCGAACGGGCCCTCTCGAGGGCCCAGCGCGTTGATACCGGGAGATTGATCCACCATGAGTCCGATGCCTCAACGTTCAGCGAAAGTATCCGCCCCCAGCAATCTCTACACGGCCATTCTGGCCGTTGCACTCGGAGCGGTCGTCGCGACGGCTGTCTTCGTAGCTCTCCAATGCCAGGGTCAGTACGGGACGATTTTTGGCATGCCTCAGTAGAATCCTCTTGACGATATCGCCCTCGGCCCGCGACAATATCCAATGGCCAACTGAGAAAGGAGTCGCCCTGTGCTATTGGACTCGATCCTTGGCATGTTCAGCATGGATATGGGTATCGACCTCGGTACCTGTTCCACCCTGGTGTGTGTCCGGGATAAAGGTATCGTCCTCAACGAACCTTCCGTGGTAGCGGTTCGCAAAGGGACCAATATCGTCTTAAATGATGGTGAGGCCGTGGGTCTGGTAGCCCGCGAGATGCTGGGTAAGACCCCTGGCTCGATCAGCGCCATTCGTCCGCTCAAGGACGGGGTCATCAGCGATTTCGAAGTCACCGAAGCGATGCTGAGCTATTTCATCCGCAAGGTCCACGGCCGGGGAGGGCTCGTCCGTCCCCGCGTGGTCATCGCCGTTCCCAGTGGTATCACCGCGGTCGAACGACGCGCGGTGGTCGACAGTGCCGAACGCGCCGGTGCCCGCAAGGTCTATCTGGTGGACGAGCCGATGGCCGCCGGCATCGGGGCAGGCCTGCCCATCACCGAACCGACCGCCTCGATGATCGTCGATATCGGAGGCGGCACTACGGAAGTCGCCATCATGAGTCTGGCCGATATCGCGACCGCCGAATCCATCCGCATCGGTGGCGACGACATGGACGAGGCCGTCATCAACCACCTCAAGAAAACCTACAACCTCCTGATCGGTGAGGCGAGAGCCGAAAAGGTCAAGATTGCGATCGGCTCAGCCGCTCCGCTGGAGGAAGAGCTGACGATGGAGATCGCCGGACGAGACACCATCTCGGGTCTGCCCCGGAAGATCGTCATCACCAGTGAAGAGATCCGCGAGGCGCTGAAGGACCCCATCACGGCGATCATCGACGCGGTTACGGCGACATTGGAAAAGGCCGAGCCCGAACTGGCGGCCGACCTGATCGAAAACGGCATCCACATCTGCGGCGGAGGCTCCTGCCTGCGGGGGCTGGATATCGTCCTGACCAATGCCACGGGCCTCAAGGTCCACACCGTCGAGGACCCGCTCAGTTGCGTCGCCAGAGGCACCAGCGTCTATCTCGAGAACCTGGAGATCTGGAAAGACACCATGGATCACAGCGAACGAGGATGGGAATAGCAGCGTAAGAACAGAAGTTGCTTCTCCCGCCGGCTGGGGTTCTCGGGAATCTTCGCAGTTTCCAATGAGTTGATCGTTATGACGAGCAAGTGGGTCAAGACATCCAAGCGAATGTTGCTCCTCTATTGCACGCTCGGAGGCTTGATCTTTCTGTTTTCACCCCCCAGTTTAACAGGCAAGATCCAGTTGGCGTACGCCAGGGCGTTTGGGGGGGTGCTGACGACCGGTCGCCAGTTGACCCTGGCCTCTCGTACCGCTCAGCCGACCGAGTTGAGGACCGTCGGCGATTTCCCCCAAGCGATTGCGGCCCAGCGCCGGTTGCAGGAACAAGTCGCCAAACTTCAGGCCCAGAACCGCAAGTTGCAGAACCATCTGGCCAACAAAGAGGCCCAGTTGGAAGAAGCCTATCGTAAGATCGACGCGCTGGCCGGGGTGCGGACGATCCCGGAGTGGGGCCGCATGAGGTTTCAGCCGGCGGGCATCATCACGCTGACCGGGCCCAACCAGAGCGAACTGCTGATCGACCGAGGGCAAGAGGACGGCTTGCAGGTCGGGCAGTATATCATCGGTGAATTGAGCATGATCGGGGTCGTCTCCGATGTGTCGGCCCAGACGGCCCGGGTGAGGTTGATCACGGATTCGAAGTCGACGATTCCCGTTCGCCTGGCGGAGTTGAAAGCCGGGGGCCTGATGCAGGGCACGGGGGATGGAACGTGCGAAATCGTCAACGTCGATACCAAACGAAAGGTCCCACAGGAAGGACTGGAGGTGTACGCGGTGAAGACACCGGGGTACCCGAGCATCCCGATCGTTGCGGCTGAGGTGGTCAGCGCCGAAAATGACCTGGACACCCCGTTGTTGTGGAGGATCACGGTGAAGCCGGTCTGTGATATCGCGAATCTGACCAGCGTGGCCGTGATCATTTCTGAGAGGCAATGACGTCCGGCGTTCCCAATCCGACAGCGGCCCCGCGTAGCGAGAGGTGCGATTGAATGCACTGGTTCCGGTTTGCCTTACTCGTTCTCGTCGCCGCCATTCTGCAAACCAGTTTCGTGGACATGATCTGGATCCTCAACACCAACATCAAGCCGGACTTGCTGCTGATTCTGCTGGTGTTCTTCGCGGTGCGGTGCCGTCCGACCGACGCCGTGATTACGTCGTTTGCGATTGGCTTCGCGGCTGATCTGGCCAGCCCGGCTACGGGGTTCATGGGGCCGAGGATCATCAGCTTTGGAGTGCTCGGAACGCTGCTTAACGACCTGCACAACGTGATCTCGATTCGGTGGCTGCCCTACCAGGCCGCGGCGATCTTTGTCATGGGGATCGTCACCGCGCTCGCCAGCCATCTGTTGGCCTACCTGCGGGCCGAACCCGCGGCGTTCAGCGTCGCCAGGCAATGCTTCTGGCAGCCCGCTTTCTCCGGGATTATCGGGCCGTTTCTGTTTCTGCCGGTGGGCTGGGTGATGCACATGAACCTCTCCAAACGCCGGCGTCACGTTCCGGGGACGAGGATTCGGTGAGGTCATGTTCGGGCGACGGAATCACGTGTCGTTTGGGGGGGCAAACCAGTCCGGGATGTACGACCGGCGGGTCAAGATATTCATCGGGATCAGCCTGACGCTGCTGGCGATCGGCCTGCTGCGGCTCGTGCAGATGCAGTTGCTGGCCGATTCGTCGCTCCAGGACGAGATCGCTGCACTGAAGTCGCAGCGGGGCAAGTCCAGGCTGATGAACACGTATCGTGGCCAGATCCTCGACCGAAACGGCAATGTCCTGGCCACCGACAGCCCGCAGTTCC
>CAVSCO010000046.1:0-10402 GCA_963726475.1 uncultured Phycisphaerae bacterium
GAGTAGCCAGGGGAGGTTACCCTCCCCCGGCTCTCACAGAACCGGACTTGTGGGCCACACATCCGGCTCCTCAAAGAGCTTTCTCAAGGTTGAACAGTAAATACTGCCCATCCGAGACCCTGAACGGGCCGGAATGTTTGCGCTGCCATTCGTTCCAAAGCGTGTACACGCGGGACTCGAACCAGGCGTTGGGATAGGCCCGGTGCATGCCCATGGTAATGCTTTGGGACCACGCTCGGCGTTGACTGAACGCGGTGACAGCGGCGTGCTTCCGGCGAACGCCACGACGTAACAAATGACGAAACAGGAAACGAGGACGACGTTTCTGACGCACAACAATCGCACGCAGTCGCCTGCGAATATGACTGTCGTACGCCTTGAAACAATCAACCCCCGACCGGGTGCACAGCCTGCCAAAGTAGCCTTCCCAACCTCGCAGATAGCGATTCAAACGGGCGATGCACAAGCCCAGGGACTGCCCCCAGTTGCGGGGTGTCAACTCGCGGATGCGGGCTCGAATGCGTTGATCGCTACGGTGCGAGAGAAAGACCTGCCACTGTCCTTCCGGGTTCTGGTGGAAGCTGAACCCCAGAAAGTGGACTCGGTCCGGGCCAGTGACATCACTTTTGCCGTCGTTAACCTTCAAGCGAAGACGCTTTTCGATGAAACGACGAACCGAAGCCATCACGCGGTCGCCGGCACGCACGCTACGCACGAAGATCGTTACATCGTCGGCGTAGCGCACAAAGCGTAATCCGCGTCGGTCCAGTTCCCAATCCAATTCGTCCAGGACGATATTGGACAGCAACGGGCTCAGCGGACCGCCTTGCGGCGTGCCTTCGTGGACCTCGATGACGGCTCCGTCAGGCAGGACCACCTTGGCCTTGAGCAGGCGGTGGATCAATTGAAGGACACGACCGTCAGACGCCCGTTGAGCCAACCGGTTCAACAGACGCTGATGGTTCACACGGTCGAAGAACTTCGATAAGTCGAGATCCACGAGCGTGGTGTAGCCTTCTTCAACCAACGCTTTCGCTTGGGCCACGGCGGTATCGGCACCCCGTTTCGGACGGAAGCCATGGCTGCTGGCGTGAAAGTGAGGTTCGAACAGAGGCGTCAACACCTGTCGAATCGCCTCCTGAACCCAACGGTCTATCACATTGGGAATCCCCAATCCCCGTTGACCGCCACCGGGCTTGGGAATCCAAACCCGACGGATGTCGCCAGGACGATAGCGTTCGCTCAGCAACGCATGGCGAAGTTTGTCCAGCAGTGCTCGAACGTTCTGAAGCACGGCGGTTATATCCATTCCGTCCGCCCCTGCCGCACCGTGATGACGTGCGACGTTCAATAACGCCTGGGCCAGGTTGGCCCGAGACGCGATCCGTTCAAGTAGATCCCCATCGGGGGACGCTACCTGGGCGGCTGATCGCTGCGACGCCTTGACCTTCGCTATGTGCCGCAGCCAGGCCTTGGCCTCGGATACGTCCAAGGATCGGGGACTGCCCGCGTCCGCCAACGGGCGGATGGTCTGCGAACACGAATGTCAGTTGTCGTTGATCAGCGCTTGGCATCTTTGTCATTCCCTTGGCTCAACCCCCTTTCAGGGGCGTCTCAGCTACTATGGAATGATCCGACTTCTTCAGACGCGTCAGGCCTTCGTCGTTGCCTTCTTGGGCCTTACCCTCTCGTGTAGGGACGTCTGAAGACCTCCCGGGATAAGATCGCATGATGTCCCGCCGCCACCGTCGTCTCTACCTGTCGATCCCGACCGGATATCGGGCGTCGTGTTAGGAGGCACACTAACCCGGACCGACCGGCCTATAGACGCTTGACTGTACGTTCGGGGCTGCGGTTCGTCTAGGGCTTCCATCCCACCTCGCCTCACGGCGACGCAGTTGCCTTCGACTCGCGGTTGCCTCCGGCAGGCCCCGCAGAGGACTAATAGGTCAAACCATACGCACCTCCAATCACGCGATCATGCCCGGCGTACCTCCTGTCGCCTCAGGCAACCCATTCTAACCGTCACCCTGTACGGTGTCTCACTACTTAAGGGGCTCAGTATGCGGGACTACCTGGCAACGGAGGTCGAGCAGCCACGCGACTTCCCTATTGGCGCCCGGGTGGACATGGCTTTTACTCCCGTGTGCCATTTGACCACGAAGCGACGCCAGGACTTCTTCGGCAAGGTCCCACGGGGCAGACTCAATCTTCGCAATGGTTGCACAGCCGCACGCTGCCAACGGGAACTTGCTTGGCTCCATGATGTCTCCGCCGTACTGGGCATGCTCATGCACTTCAAAACCGAGAACGGCACGCAACTCGTGAATGTGCGACGCCCTCGCGGTGTAGCCACATCCTACCCAAATTCGTCGTGCGTCGCTCGTCTCGTCGGGGGCCATGTGGCGGGATTGCCGCGTCGCGAAGCCCTTCCAAGCAGACGCATTGACGGTCTGTAGAGCGTCTGCCAAACTCATTTCATCGCGGTGAACAAGAGTCGCCGCGCGGCGGCAATTCGCACGGTATTCTCGCTATTGGACAATCAACTGGTGGATGCGGCCGTTGGGATACCAGAGAAAATGATTGCACATTCACTCCATGTCCTCGAATCCGACCGTCTGACGGCGATGCGAGGATTGGTGAGCAATCCCCCCCGTGGAGCGAACCCATACACGTGTCTGGAGGTTGAAAAGCGCACCGCTGGAGTCATCACAAGCGGGATATTGGTTTGCCCCTTTTCGTCGGCCCAACGCTTATGAGAATATTCCACGGTCCTGTACTCCGCTTAGCACTGACGTTTGCGGCCTGAGGCAGCCGACCTGGCGACATAGTTCAGCAAGGCCTGCCGGTGTCATATGCCCCAGGCTGCTGTGGGGCCGGTAGAGACTGTAATCCACCCGTCAATGCTCGACCACATATTTCATCTCATCGATGTACAAGAACAGCTCGCCGTTGAGCAACTCGTCACGCACGCGACTGTTGAAGGACTCGGCGTAGCCGTTCTCCCAGGGACTACCTGGCTCGATGAACAACGTGTCGACGCCCATATCCTTGAGAAATCGTTTGGTCCGCCGGGCCGTGAACTGAGAGCCATCGTCACTGCGCAAATAGGCCGGACATCCACTTGTCATCCTGCAACCAGCCTTCGTTGCAGCATCTCCTTGATCAATTCACGGCCCCGATCCGCTGTCATTTCAAAAAGCCGAGGTTGCCGCGTTTGTCCCGACCTAGTCGACAGCAGGCAGTTCATAACGGGCGATCGATTGTATCGACCCCATGCTCGGGTTATAAGGCCTGAGTCGGAAGCGATAAGTGTATGGTTTTGCCGGCAGGGTATATTCCGGATGCGTCAGGGCGCCCAACTGTTGTCGCCCCCGACACCCATCTGCTTATAGTCGAGGTTCACAGTGACAACGTCTCGGTGAGGCAGTTCATTGATGTGCCTGGCCGTCTCAAGATCCTCCATACTATAGGGCCAAGCACTAACACTCAGAAGTGGCATCCCGACAGCCAACAAACCGGCACCATCGTCATTCGTTAACGCTAGCCAGCGAACATCGGTCTTGTTGCCGTTTTCCTGGGGCCGGACGTAGAAGTGGGTCTGTTCGGCAACTGGTCCCGCGTAGCGTCCTATGGCCGCCCCCGTCTTGCGGTCCCAGTACGTCTCGTGGGGACCGCGACCGAGCCACGTCATCGTGGAAAACTGCCCTCGGATGGCCATCTGCATGCCGAAGCGAGGCAAATTGGGCAGATCGTCGGCGCCTGGGTGCAGGCTGACTTCCGCTGCGATGTCGCCGGTCCCGTAGACGTGGTAAGTCATCAATAGCTTACTATCGCTGACTGTCGGGAGCTTGGCTTCGACGGCCACTCGCACGACCTGGGGGGCGATCTGCTGAGCGCGGACAGACTCTATCGTGCGCTTGGGCCCCGCCTGGCGCCAGAGACCCAAGCGACGTGGCATCTGGTTACCGTTGTCGTTGTCGACGGGAGCACGCCAAAAGTTTGGCAACAGCGGTGCCGTCATTAACTCGACACCGTCTAAGATGAGCGATTCGATTGCACCGCTGTCATTACCAATGGTAACGCTGAAATCTGGTCCTGTGATAATGAAGGCCTCGGCCTGCCGGCTCAATTTGACCTCAGGCATCAGGCGAAGCTCAGCCACCACCGGTACCGGGGTATCAAAGGCAACCGGGAACTGGTCCCATGCCACGATGTGCCCGCGTTCGCCCCAAGGGACATCATCTGCCAGGACAAAGGCTATCTTCAACCAGCATTCCGCACCCGCCGGGGGCTGAACGCTGGTCATGGGGATTCTGATTTGGCGTTCAGCCTTCGGCTCCACTGTCAAGGAAGTGAGTTTGCCGGTTTGGAGAACGTCTCCGTCACAAGTCAGTTCCCAGGTGATATCGGCGAAATCGAGAGGTATGAAGTCGTATTCATTGGTGACGGCGAAGATACCATGGAGCGGATCGACGGGCTTGACGTGGATGCGCTGGTAGACCTTTTTGACTTCCGCCAGCGACGGATTCGCCTTGCGATCGGGTTGGACGATGCCGTTGCAGCAGAAAATACCATCCGTGGGATGGTCGCCATAGTCACCACCATAGGCCCAGAACATCTGGCCAGTGGCCGTATACTCTCGCAGGCCTTGGTCGGCCCAATCCCAGATGAACCCGCCGATCAGACGTCGGTGGCTGCGAATGGCATCCCAATATTCCTTGAGATTCCCGACTGAATTGCCCATTGCATGAGAGTATTCGCACAGCACCATGGGCCGGTCGTCGATGGGGTCGGTCGCCAAGTCGACGATCTCGGGGATTGTGGCATACATACGACTCATCATGTCCACGTAGTAAGGGTCTTTGAGATTGCCCCCAGCGCCTTCGTAGTGGACCGGTCGTGTCGGATCGTAGTCGTGAATCCAGGCAGCCATGGCAGCATGGTTCGGGCCGCAGCCACTCTCATTGCCAAGCGACCAGATGATGATGGAGGGATGGTTCTTGTCACGTTCGACCATGCGAATCGCCCGATCGACAAACGCATTGTGCCAAACCGGAACGTTGGAGAGGAGCCCTCCCTGTCCGTGCGTTTCGAGGTTGGTTTCGTCGATCAGGTAAATGCCGTATTCGTCGCACAGTTCGTACCAATAGGGATCGTCGGGATAATGTGAAGTCCGCACGGCGTTGATGTTGTTTTGCTTGAGCAGTCTGATGTCCTGGATCATCCGCTCCCGCCGGATCGCCCGGCCGTGATCGGGATCGTGCTCGTGCCGGTTGACGCCGAAGAGCTTGACGGATCGGCCGTTGACGAGGAGTTGGCCGTCCTTGATCTCGACCTTGCGGAATCCGACCTTGCAGCTTTCGACCTCGACAACATTGCCTTTGGCATCGCTGAGTGTTAGGACCAGCGTGTAGAGATTGGGTATCTCAGCAGACCACTTCTTCGGTCTTTCGATCTCGGCCTCCAGAAGTGCGAAGGGGACGTTGCCTCTCTGCGGATAGAGCTCATCCACAATGCGCTTGGCCTCAATCTTCATCGGCCTGTCGAGAATGCTCTTCTGCTGATCGTCATAGAGTTGCGCCTGAACGGTCCAGCCACTGAGATCGACATCCGTGTAGGTTGCCAGTTTTGGGCGGATTGCTACAGCACCGTTGGTGCATTGTTCGTCCAGTGTGGCCCGGACAAAGAAGTCGCGCACATGCACCATGGGCGTTGCGAACAGATAGACGTTGCGATAGATCCCGCTTAGGCGCCACATATCCTGATCCTCAAGGTAACTTCCGTCAGACCAGCGATAGACTTCGACCGCAAGAATGTTCTTGCCCGTTTTGAGATATCCGCTGATATTGAACTCGGCGGGCGTCATACTGCCCTGGCTGTAGCCGACGAAGCGGCCGTTGATCCAGAGATAGAAGGCACTTTTCACGCCATCGAAATGCAGAAAGACCTCACGGTCATCCCAATCACCCGGAATAGTGAACTCGCGGCGGTATGAGCCGACCGGGTTGTAGTCGTGGGGGATATGGGGCGGATTGGCCGGAAAGGGATAGAGCGTGTTCAGGTAGATCCGTTGACCGTACCCGTGCATTTGCCAGTTGGATGGGACCGGAATCTCCGCCCAGTCACTAACATCATATTCGCTCTTATGGAAATCCGTGGGCCGGTCAGCCGGCTTGCGAACCCAGTTGAATTTCCACTTGCCGTTGAGCGAGCGGTAGAAAGTCGAGTTCTCGCGTCGACACTTCAGGGCGTTTTCGACACTGGCATAAGGCACGAGCGTGCAATGCCCGGGCTCTTTGTTCAGACCAATAACCCCGGGATCTTCCCAGTCAGGTGGCCTGACCGAGCCACCGTCGCGGGCAAGCCCGGCAGTTGTCACCCAGAGAAACAAGGGCAAGACCATGACGTTCCACAGTACGCGAGTTCTATGCGACTTCGACATTGTTCTCCTTCTCCACATCAAATAGCGTAATTCTTCACCGGTACCAATCGGAGTCCGCATCCCTCATTCTCTCTGATCCGAAGAATGCTGCGGCGAGGCGATTCCCTTGGCCCCATTCGACGACCCATTCGCAAATTCCAGGATCTTCCACGGCGTCCAGACTGTCCCAGCAGCGATCCAGTTCATTTTCTATCACCGCCAAGGCCTGGATGCGACGGACCTCGCTAACCCAAGATCGTTTCGGGCGGATCCTATCGGGATAGACAATCCCGCGGCGGCGCGCAGTCGCAGAAGTAATGGCCGTTCACACCTCGGTCGGTAAGGTCGTGCCACAACTCCCTCATCTCCAGACATTCCCCGCGAGTTTGGGGGTATACCCGAGGTCGCAGGATACAGCGGACTCCGGTCTCACTGACTAATGTACCCAGGCGACGCGTGTATGCCTCCCATTCCTCGTCCGGCAACGCGGCAAGCCGGCTGAAAAGCACCGTGTCAGTCTCTGCACATCGTTCCATCAGCCGTCGAGTGTCGTACATCTCAGGATTGCCGAGATCGATTGCACAGACACATGGCATCCGGCATAACATGTCGAAAAAGGCGGTGTGCCGACCACAATAATGAATGAAGGCCCTCCCGAAAGGAGAGGTTGCTTTCTCGATCATCGGCAGCACAAAACGTTCAATGGTACCGGGTGAAAGCAGAGTCGCCGTATCTTCAGAAATTCGGATACCTGCGTCGGAGAAACAGACACCTTGCGGTGTAGCGTGGCCGTGGATCATGGTGGTGTCAGATTCACCAAGAAGACGCTTTATCTGACGCGTGGTCCGGACCACCAGGTCGAGACTGATCTCCATAAGTTCATCAATCCATGCCTGTCCATCAGGGTCCATCAAGTCAAGGAAGATGTCATCACCATACAGCAAGTGGGCGACATCGAAGACGCCCTGGGTATCCGGATGGTAGGCAGCCACACACACCTGGTCAGAAGTCGCATGGATGTGGTAGAACTTCTCGGCCAACTGCATCACATCGGCCTTGGCTATCGGCGCGCCCCGCACGGCGCGGATGGCCTCGCGCGACAGCCCCCCCACTACCCAGGGCATCTGGCCATCTCGCACAAGATACCTCTGCCCCACTAATGCTGGTACGAAGATTGTGCCCAGATTGGGCCGCACCGTGGCAATCCCATCGGTGGGCCAATCAGTAATCGGCTGCGCTCGCTTGATCTCCACTTTCCACATCTTCGCCGGATCCCGAAAGCGAGCGATGTACTCGGTTGTGTCATAAAGCGGCGCGCGGCCGACGGGAATCAGGATTAGGCTGGGTCCCTCACCGCGCCAGAATGCCTGATGAAGAGTCTTTCGATTTTCAACGACTGAGAGCATTATGGTTCTCCACTGCCAAGAACGGTATCCACGAGTTCATCAGTGACGCGTCACAGGGTTGGCGAGGCTTGGCATCCAGCCGCCAGTTCCCCATAGCGGGGCTGTCAGTCCTTGATGCACAACCACCAGGGAATTATCCGACGTGTCTCTTGGACAGACCGCATCGAGATCATCCGACGCAGCATAGGACACGTGGGTGCAGTTGCGAGAGCGACGCCATCATATTTCCGCCTCGCAGAGGCGTACTTCGCAAAGTGTCGCACGTCCGACCTGACCTGCGTTACCCAGTTGCTTCTGCAGGCTGGTTTCAATGCAGTCCGCCTGACCCTGTCACAAAGAATCCTGCCGGCACACCCCACCTCGCCATCGCTACACACCCTTGAGAATTACCTCACGAACAGCACCTGACGGAATAAACCTTTTAGCTTTTGCTCAAAAAAAAGACCTGCTACTCTTTTTGTACTATAGCACCGAACCCCCGCCATGTCCAGATGTTTGCGAAATAGAGGCCAAAATAAAACCCGACAAAGCAGAAGGCCTTCTTGCAAAAAGGCTTTTGCAATGCTAAAATATAGTTGCTAAAATAGTCGAGAAACCCGTGATGTGGATGGAGTTGAATTGATGCCGAGCCAAAACGACAAATCAGAAACAATCACATCGTTGGCGGAACGCCTTGGTGTTTCAATAGCGACTGTGTCCTCGGTCCTTAACAACCGCTATAAGGAGAGGCGGATCTCACGAGAGACCGTCAGAAGAGTCCAAGAGGCGGCCGCAGAAGTGGGCTACCTACCCAATGTCCTGGCGCCAGCTTCGGTCAGGGGGGGGGATCTAAACGATCTCTCGTACTAGCCATTGTGACATCCTACCAAGCTCCCCTGTCCATGCTCAGCGACACCATCGCTGCACTTCATCGCCTCGTCAATGAAGAGAAGCACAAAGACATCCAGTTCACCATATCTGTAGAAATGTTCGAGGCAGGACGACTTGCCGAACTACCAGGCCTACTTGATGGTAGCCGCTTCAATGCGGCCATTATCGCCAACACCACAATTCAAGATGATGCCTTTCTGGCAGCTAACCAACTCTCGTTTCCCGTCATTCTTCTGGGAAGAGACATCACCAACTATAGTTCCGTTCGAGATATGCCGGAGAATACAGGGAGAAAGGCTGCAGAAATCTTACTTTCGGCCGACTGCAAGCGTCCTGCCGTGCTCCACGGGGCATTGCTCACACAAGCCACTCGCGGCAGACTCGAAGGCTTCTCTGATGGGATTAGATCCCTCGGGGCCGAAGAGCCCCGTCAGATCACGAGCGAGGGATTTGATGAGCGCGACGGCTATGAAGCCATGCGACAGTTCCTGAGGGAAGATCCTGAAATCGATGGCCTCTACGCTGTCATGGATACTCTGGCGATAGGAGCCTATCGAGCGATCAAGGAACGCGGCCTTTGCATACCTCAAGATATAGCCATCGTTGGGGCTGGAGAGCACCCCAGTTCAGGTTATCTCGACCCACCGCTAACGGCGTTTGCGCAATCTCAATACAATCTACAAGAGGAAGCAGCGCGTCTCTTGTTGGCCCGGGTCAGCGGCGAAGCCAAGACGCATACGCAGATCTTGATTCCGGTCATACCTATCCTGCGACAATCCACACGAAGAGGATCTCTAGCTGATCAATGATATGATTGCCACCTGGATGGGGCAGTGCCAGGACTGTATACCGTCTTGCGTAAAGGGAGCATACCGCTAACGGAGTCCAGTCTACCTCATCGCCGGACCTGCCCGTTTCTGGAACCGATCCATGAACCGTCGTCTTTCCGGCACTTCGTCCTGCCCCCTCACAGGGCCACTCGTTGCCGGGAACCTGCGAGGCAGCCACCAAAGTCGTCCCGGGCCGCCCGCCGAGGCACCCGGGAACCCGACCTGTATGAGCGGTGTGCGTGGCAATATTCAGTCAAACGTCGCAGACCTGGGATCGCATAGGTCAGTGACTCCAGCGGGTCGCTGTTTCGGCACGAACTCGTGGGCAACATAGCCGGCATAACCAGTCTCGGCAATCGCCTTCATGATCGCCGGGTAGTAGAGTTCCTGGGTCTCGTCGATTTCGTTACGCCCGGGATTGCCAGCGGTGTGGTAGTGGCCGATGTAATCACTGTTGTCGCGCAGGGTGCGAATAATATCGCCTTCCATGATCTGGGCATGATAGATGTCGTAGAGGATCTTAACCCGCTCCGAACCGATCCGCTTACAGACCTCAGTACCCCAAGCCATATTGTCGAACATGTAGTCGATGTGATCCACTTTGCTGTTGAGGTATTCGAGACAAATCGTGACGTTCTTCTTCTCGGCGTAGCCAACGATCTTCTTGAGGGCTTCGACGCTGTTTTCGAGACCGACGTCGTCCGGCATGCCCCGACGCTTGCCGGGAAAAGAGACCACGTTGGGGAAGTTGGCCGCCGAGGCCGCGTCGATGGCCTCGCGCAACTGAGCAAGACACTTCTCGTGGAATGCCTTCTCGGCCAGCCCGTCGTCCGGGGAATGACTGTTGACCATCGAGCAGACCTCGTGGGGCG
>CAVSCO010000047.1:0-38556 GCA_963726475.1 uncultured Phycisphaerae bacterium
CGACGAAGTCGGTCGTCACCGAGACGGTGTTGGACGTGGTCCCGCCCCATTTCTTGATCAAGATCCGCGATGCGAGCCTTGGCGTCGTACGTCGGCTTGCCGTCGCCGGTCAGATCGAAGTCACCCGCGATCACGAACTGGTTCTTTTTGTTCTTGTCCCAATCCGATTGGCGATGATGTCGTCGGTGGCGATCGGGTTCCGCTTCTCTGAGGAAAGGACGCGAGCCGTAGAGGTCGTCTTGTCGATCGCGAAGACCTCGATCTCCGCCTTGGGCTTGCCGTCTCTGGGGACACCTGCGCTTGTCGTACCCCGAGAAGGTCAGTCCGCGATAGACGTGATCTTCGAGCCGAAGTGACGTGGACGATACCGGCGGCGTCGTCGACGAGGATAATCTTGCCGTCGGGGGTGAGGCTGCCGCTCTCCGATCCGGTGTCGGCTGAGTTTGGAACCTCCTTCAGAGGCGCTGCTGAGTCGTTCCTGAGCGAACTGGAGCTTCGCCTGCGTTGAGCAGATCCGGGTTCGACTGTCGCGATCGGGCCCGCTCATCCTCCAATTGCTCGAGGATGTTGGCGGCACGCTGCTCGGGACGCTGTTCCAGCAACGCCCGCAAGTCGTTGTAGTCCGTCTTGGTCTGCTGGACTTCCACGCGGTACCCATTGATCTTCGCGTTGAGGCCGTTGGCCGTCTGTTGTCAGGTTCCCGTGGCGTCGGTGAACTCCTGCTGCAAGTCCTGGAGCTGCTTGGTCCTGGCATCCAGTTGATCCGACGTTTGCCTGATCTTTGCCAGTAGATCGCCGGCCATCGATCGAACGAAACGCGATTCGGATCGGCCAGGTCCGTGCTGGTGGCATTGGGCTCGGCCGGAGCGATGGTGATGTAGGGCTGGGCCTGCTGGACGAGCGTGCGGAACGATTCATCGCGTTGTTCACGTTCACTTCGGCGCTGGTAGCCTGGATCGGCTTGCCCATGATCACCCAATCGATCTCGTCGAAGTACTGAACCATGCTGCCAAGGTTGCTCTCGCCCGGAATCTTCGTCCCCACGATGTCCCCGAGGCGCCGCACTTCGTCCGCCGAAGCCATCTTGTTCAACTCGCTCTCCGCATCCCGAGCGGTTGTCCGAAGCTCTTCCGCCTTCACGTAGTAGATGACCGCAACCGTCGTCGCGATGATGAACAGCCCGACGAAGGTGATCAGCGTATAGAGCATAGCATTGCTTTGACGTCTCTTACCTGGCGGCATAACAAGACTCCTTGGAACACAGAAAATCGCCCATAGCTACCAATTTCACCATATTATCGCGTTTGGTGACGTTGTAGTCAAGAAAAAAGAACGCCCCGGAACCGGGCAATGTTGACGCGTCGAGAAGGGGGTTAATATCGGACCAGCAGGCTCGCCAAATCCTCGATCCGCGAGGTCTGCAGAGTCGCCTTGGCGTCGGTCTCGGCGCCCTGCTCGGTGTGCAGACGGTGCTCGCGCAGGACCTGGATGGTGAGCATGCCCATCCGGTTGGGGCGATGAAGTCCTTGGTCTCGTTGTCGCCCACGTACGCCACCTGGTCGGCGGGGGTGCCCAGGTCGTTGAGAAGCTTCTCGAACCCGGCCGGTGAGGGCTTCCGCATGGTCGGCCCAGTTCCTCGGTGTAGACGATCGCACGGAAGCGAGACGCGATCCCCAGGGCCTCGACCTTGAGCCTCTGGGCGGGCAGGAAACCATCGGTCAGCAGGGCCAGCGTATACCCGTCCCGGAGTGCCTCGAGTGTCCGTCGGCTGTCAGCCGGCAGCTCGATGTCGGGGCGATGGCCGCGGTAGACCTCGACGAGCTGTGCGATCCGGTGCTCGTCATAGGGGATGCCCAACTCGTCCATCGTCGCGTTGAACGTGTTGGTTCGGTTTCCGGCGGTGAAGTGTCTCCAGAGACACGCGAAGGCGTCTTCGGTGCACGGGCAGTCGGAGAACCGGACGAGGAACCGTGCCACGGCGGCAAACCCGCTGCGGCAGTAGTCCACCTCATCGTACAGCGTATCGTCCAGATCGAAGACGACCGTAGTGATCATATCGAGCCTCTTCTCGCGACATCGGGAACCGGGCAAGAAACGTATACAACCGGGGCCGTGATGAGATACTCTACCGCGTCCAACGATGGTTGTCGATTGAAACACAGTGTCACGCCGTCCCGAAGCGCTGCGAGAGAACAACGGCGCGGACCCGTGCCATCCCGCACCGCGGAAAGGTTGTCCATGGAGCTATTGAGGCTGCTGCGTCCCGTTCACTGGATCAAGAACGTCTTCGTCTTTGCGGCGCTGGTGTTCGGCCGGCAGCTCCTTGGCCCGTTGGATGAGACGCTGCTGAACGTCGGCAAGGCGGTCGGGGCCTTCTGGTGCTTCTCGCTGGCCGCCTCGGCCATGTACGTCCTCAATGACATCGTGGACCGTCGCACCGACAGTATCCATCCCGAACGCCGTCATCGACCGATCGCTTCGGGACGCGTGACGGTGCCCACGGCTCTGGTGACCGCGGTCGTTTGTGCGGTCGTCTCGCTGGCGGGCGCCATGGCGCTCTCCCGGGCGCTGACGGTGATCCTTCTGGAGTACATGGGTCTGACGATGCTCTATTCGCTGGCGCTGAAACGCGTGATGATCATCGACTGTATCATCATCGCGGTGGGCTTCTGCCTTAGGGCGATGGCCGGGGCGGTCGTGGTCGACGTGTCGATTTCTCCCTGGCTGGTGATCTGCACGTTCGCATTATGTCTGTTCCTGGCCTTCAGCAAGCGCCGGGGCGAGATCGCCCAGCTCCAGGAAAACAGCGAGGCCTTCCGCAAGACCCTGGGCGAATACACCCCTGAGCTGCTGGCGCACATGCTGGACGTGACCAGTGTGTTGGCCGTGGTGTGTTTCCTCCTGTATGCGATGGATGATCGCACGAAAGAGTTATTCGGAACCGGCAACCTCGTTTACACAGCCCCGCTGGTGTTGTATTGTATCTTCCGCTTCAGCGCATTGACGCAAAAGGGGGTGTACTCCGATCCGGTGCGTTTGATCCTTCACGATCGTCCGTTTCAGATCGGGATGCTGGTATGGGTGCTGCTCTGCATCGGAATCGTCTATGGGATCGGCATCGGTGAGCGTCTGGGAACGCTCGGATTGAGTCTGGATCTCTCGCGTAGTTGGGCGTGATTCGCTTACAGGTGACGGACGATGGCAAGAGAACGATTGCAGAAGGTCATGGCAGCGGCCGGCGTGGCGTCTCGCAGGCAGTGCGAGGAGTTGATCACGGCCGGGGTGGTGCGGGTCAATGGGAAGGTAATCGACGAGCTTCCGGCGTTTGCCGACCCGGACACCGACGCGATTCTCGTCGACGGCAAACGGCTCCGACCGCCCCAGCACGTCTACTTCGCGCTCAACAAGCCCAAGGGGGTGATCTGTACGAACCGCGACCCTCAGGGCCGCCGGCTCGCGATCGATCTGGTTCGATGCCCGCATCGCGTCTTCTGCATCGGCCGGCTGGACGTCGACACCAGTGGCCTGATCGTTGTGACCAACGATGCGGAACTGACCAACCGCCTGACGCACCCTCGGTACAAGGTGCCCAAGACGTATATCGCGACGGTCAAAGGCCGGATCGATGCCGATGGGGTGCAAAGGCTCAAGAAGGGGATCTGGCTGGTGGAGGGCAAGACGGGCAAGGCGGCCGTCAAGGTCCTCAAGGCCGGGCATCAGGAATCGACGGTGGAGATCACGATCAGCCAGGGGCTCAATCGGCAGGTTCGCCGCATGCTGGCGAACGTCGGCGTTCCGGTCAAGTCTCTCAAACGCATCAGCATCGGCAAGCTCAAGCTGGGGACCCTCGCCACGGGCAAGTACCGCCCTCTGACTCATGCGGAGATCGCTTCACTGAAAAAGGTGCCCACCGCACCGGGTGTGAAGACCACAGGCAAACGACCGGCCGGTCGACAGCCGAAGAGATAGTCAGACTCATCGAGCAGGCCAACGCGATACGTTCACGTCTGATAATCCCTGGTCTCGCCGCATGCGCACCGCGTTGGCACAAGGCGGGTGTTGCGACCGTGTAACGGTTGACTCCGGTCGATCACTTCCATCATGAGCGTTTTATTCGGTCCTCTGGGCTCGTCTTCTCGCGGTTCGCGAGCCGTTGCCGAAATTCCCACACCAAGGGTGAAGTGATTGCACGCGCCGGACGTTATTGGTAATATGGAGGGTTTCTGTTGGTACAGGTAATTGTCGGTAAGGAGTGTCAGCCTTGACGTGCATCCGGAAACAGGCGGTGGCGGGGGTCGATGTCATCACGCTGGAGCGTGGTTCGATCCTCGAGCATTTCATCACGCTGACTCCCGAAGGCGACGAGGCTCCGACATCGCTGTTTCGCCGAGCCGGAGAGGTGGTTCACGAATTGGGTGGCCAGGTCATCTCGGCCGAGCTGCTGGGCATGTCGGCGCAGGACCGCAAGTGCCTGCCTGATCTGGCCCAGGCCATCGACGGGACGGGCCTGCCGACCGGGTGGGTGGAGAACACGCGCGCCGACAACCTGTATGGCCTCTACATCTGGCTCGCTTCGGGCATGCCCGTCACGCGGGTGGAGTCGAACGGGCGGGTCATCGGGAGTCTCTTCGAGGACGATCACGCACGGTATTGCCGGCTCACCGGATTGCTGCCGGGCGAGGCTTCGCACGGGAGATCCGAGCAGACCGACGCCATTCTGGACGACATGACGGAGACCCTGGCACGAAATGACATGGCGTTTTCCGACGTGTTTCGCACGTGGTTCTACAACCACGACATCCTCGACTGGTACGACGAGTTCAACCGGGTGCGCAACCGATTCTTCCACGCCCGGAAGGTCTACGACGGTGTCGTCCCGGCCAGCACGGGAATCGGCGGGGGCAACGTGGCCGACGCCGCCCTCGTGGCGGGGCTCCTGGCCCTGAAACCCAAGGACCCGGGCGTCAAGGTCTTCGCCGTGCCTTCGCCCCTGCAATCGTCGGCGCACGACTATGGCAGTTCGTTCAGCCGGGCGGTGGAAGTCGAAGCCCCGGACCACCGACGCCTTTACGTCTCGGGGACCGCCAGTATCGACAGGGAAGGCCGGACGGTCTTCCTGGACGACACCAAGGCCCAGGTCCGATTGACCATGGAGGTGGTTCAGGCGATTCTCCAGTCCAGGAGTATGGATTGGGCGGACGTGACGCGATCGCTGGCCTACTTCAAGCGGGCGTCGGATGCCCCTCTTCTGGCGGCTCACTGCCGGGAGCAGGCTCTGCCCTCATTTCCTGTCATCGTGGCCGAAAACGACGTCTGCCGGGACGATCTGCTGTTCGAGATCGAGATCGACGCCGTCCAGGCCAGGTAGACCCGCCGTCTACAGTCCTGTGTGGCAGCCTCAAGCTCGGAGAGTTTGGGGATCTGGCCCCTTCATATCCTGCCACAAGGAGCGAACACGTCGACCATCCCCAAACGCCAAGGCGTTTGAGGCTGTCACCGGGTTTGACCAACGGCCTTTGAGATGCAGATTTTCTGCCTCAGTTTGCAGGTAGGGGTTGCATTGTCGGACTGAATCGCTAAAATGGCGATTTCCCCGTCTGCTAAGGGCCGGGGAGTGGCAGCAGTGCCGACCAAACTGACGAATCGCAGCAAACGGTGATGCAGGAGTGGTTCATATGTCGAGAGTATGTCATTTTACAGGCAAACGAACGATCTCGGGACAGAGCATTTCCCGGCGTGGTAAGGCCAAGCGGCACGGCGGTGTGGGTAAGAAAGTCACCGGCATCACCAAGCGCAAGTTCAAGCCGAACATTCAGAAGGTCCGAGCCGTCATCGACGGCAAGGTCTGTCGCGTCCGTGTCTCCGCCAAGGCCATCCGCATGGGGCTGATTGTCAAGCCCGTCAAGCGGAATTACCAGCCCGCGGAGAAAGCGGCGAGCTGATCGAGGCCTTCCTTTGCACGTGAAAAGCCAAAGCGGGGCGAGGTAACGCCTCGCTTTTTCTTTAGGTGGAGTTGGCGATGTCACAGCGAATCGACGCCGAACAGGTTCGGAAGGTGGCCAAACTGGCCCGGCTCCAACTGACCGAAAGCGAGATCGAAGAGTTCACCGGCCAATTGGGGGCCATCCTCGGATACGTCGAGAAGATGAACGAGCTGGATACGGACAGCGTCGAGCCGCTGGCTCACTGCCTGCCGATCAGCAACGTCTTTCGCACCGACCAGATCAAGCCTTCACTGGGCACCGACAACGCCCTGAGCAATGTGCCCGAGCGGGACGGACCCTTCTTCAAAGTACCCAAGATCCTGGATGATAATTCGGCCACGTAACCCGTTGCCGAGCGAACACATTGGGTGATTACGCATTGTTGGAGACATCGATATGAGAGACGCCAAGCGGATGGGCCTACTCCTGACGTTGGTGTGCAGCCTGGGGATTTGGGGAGGCAGCGCCGTCATGGGAGCCGGTCAGAGCAAGCAGCAATTGAGTGAAGAGATTATCAAGCCCGTGGATATCGACTACCTGTTGTACCTGCCCAAGGGCTATCACGAAACGGAGCAGAAATGGCCCTTGATGCTCTTCCTGCACGGTGCGGGCGAACGGGGCAACGACCTGGAACTGGTCAAGAAGCACGGGCCCGCCAAGCTGGTCGAGCAGGGCAAGGACTTCCCGTTCATCATCGTCTCTCCGCAGTGTCCGTCGGGGCAATGGTGGACCGAGAAGACCGATACGCTGATGGCCTTGTTGGATGATATCGAGTCGAAATACGCGGTGGATACCAGCCGGGTCTACCTGACGGGCCTGAGCATGGGCGGGTTCGGCACGTGGACGCTGGCCTGCCGGCACCCCGAACGCTTTGCGGCCATCGCGCCGATCTGCGGTG
Organism: uncultured Phycisphaerae bacterium; assembly: GCA_963726475.1. Taxonomy (GTDB): domain Bacteria; phylum Planctomycetota; class Phycisphaerae; order Sedimentisphaerales; family Anaerobacaceae; genus Anaerobaca. The sequence goes on from CAVSCO010000047.1 coordinate 6,883, forward strand.
GCGGTGACTGGTATCTGGCCGACCGGCTCAAGGATGTCCCGGTCTGGGCGTTTCACGGCGCCAAGGACACGGTCGTGCCCATCGCGCTCTCCGAGACGATGGTTCAGGCGGTGGAGCGGGCCGGTGGCAGTGCGAAGCTGACGGTGTACCCCGAGGCGAATCACGATTCCTGGACCGCCACGTATGACAATCCCGAGCTTTACGAGTGGCTGCTGAGTCACCGGTTGAACCTTTCCGGCCAGCGGGCCATGAAGCTGAGCAAGCAGGTCGCCGTCGAGATCGAATATCTGCTGTATCTGCCCGAAGGGTATGGCGACACGGAGCAGACGTGGCCTTTGATGCTGTTCCTGCACGGCGCGGGCGAACGCGGCCACGATCTGGAGAAGGTCAAAGTGCACGGCCCGCCCAAGCTGGTCGCGCAGGGCCAGTCCATGCCGTTCATCATCGTCTCGCCGCAATGTCCCACGGGCAAGTCCTGGACCGATCCTTCGGAAGTACAGGTGCTGATCTCCCTGCTCGATGATATCGTCGCGAACTACGACGTGGACGAGTCGCGGGTCTATCTGACTGGCTTGAGCATGGGCGGTTTCGGAACGTGGGCGTTGGGTTCGAGCTGCCCGGAGCGCTTCGCAGCGATGGTGCCGATCTGTGGCGGTGGCGACTCGCGCATGGCTCGCCGGCTTCGCGATGTGCCCATCTGGGTCTTCCACGGCGCCAAGGACAACACGGTTCCGTTGGCGCGGTCGGCCGAGATGGTCGAGGCGGTCAAGGCCGCCGGTGGCGATATCGAATTCACCGTCTATCCCGAAGCCGGGCACGATTCGTGGACGGAGACTTATGACAACCCGGAGCTCTACGAGTGGTTGCTGAGCCATCACAAGGGTGATGAGGAGAAGTAGGCGGAACCATGGCGTCGAAAGACCTGACAGCAATTGAACTTCGAGAGGGCATCGCGGCCGGTCGGATCAGCAGCGTCGAGGCGGTCTCCGAGACGTTCGCGCAGATCGATAAGCTCGAACCGACGGTCGGCGCCTTTATCAGCCTGTTCCGCGACGAGGCGATGGCCAGGGCCGAGGACGTGGACCGGCGCATCGCGGCCGGCGAAGCGGTCGGTGCCCTGGCGGGCGTTCCCGTGGCGGTCAAAGACGTGATGTGCACGAGCTTCGGCGCGACCACCTGCGGATCGCGTATCCTGGAGAACTTCCACGCGCCTTACGACGCGACCGTGATTCGCAAGTTGCTCGACGCGGACGCCGTGATCGTCGGCAAGACGAACATGGACGAATTCGCCATGGGTTCGAGCACGGAGAACTCGGGCCTGAAGAAGACCGTCAATCCGTGGGACCCTGAGCGCGTCCCCGGTGGCAGCAGTGGGGGCTCTGGTGCGGCGGTCGCGGCTCGACTGTGCTCGGCTGCGTTGGGGTCCGACACGGGCGGATCGATCCGCCAGCCTGCCAGCTTCTGCGGCGTCGTGGGTCTGAAGCCAACGTATGGACGTGTCTCGCGTTACGGCCTGGTCGCTTACGGTTCCAGTCTGGACCAGATCGGTCCCTTTGGCCGGACGGTGGCGGATGCTGCACTGATGCTCAGCGTGATCGCAGGCCATGATCCATCCGACAGCACCAGCGTCGACGAGACCATCCAACCTGTACCGAATTATCTGGAAGACCTGGACAAGCCCGTCGAAGGGTTGCGGATTGGCGTCGTGCCCACTTTCAATGCGGGAGCGGAAGCGTCGGTCCAGCAGGCAATCAACGCCGCCATCGAGGTCTATCGCAACGCGGGGGCTCAGATCGTCGAGATCGAGATGCCTCACTTCGACTATGCGATCGCGGCCTACTATGTGATCGCCACCGCCGAGGCGTCGAGCAACCTGGCCCGCTACGATGGCGTCCACTATGGATATCGCACCCCCGACCCGGCTGACTACGTCGAGGTCTACTCCAAGTCCCGCGAAGAAGCGTTTGGGCAGGAAGTCAAGCGGCGCATCATGCTCGGAACCTACGCCTTGTCGAGTGGGTACTACGATGCGTATTACCTCAAGGCCTTGAAGGTTCGCAACCTCATCCGGGGCGATTTCGTCAAGGCGTTCGAAGCATGTGACGCGATGGTCATGCCCGTCGCACCGACCACGGCCTTCAAGATCGGCGAGAAGATGGACGACCCGTTGAAGATGTACCTGTCGGACATCTACACGATCTCGGCCAACCTGGCCGGCATCCCGGGCATCAGCGTCCCGTGCGGTCTCGACGAGAACAATCTGCCCATCGGCTTGCAGGTGCTGGCGCCGGCCTTCAGCGAGCCCAAACTCCTGCGGATCGCCCGCATGTACGAGCTGGCGACCGACTGGCACACGAAGAAACCCGCGATGGTTCAGAGAGTGGGAACATGAGTGACATATCGTACGAGGTAATCGTCGGCCTGGAGATTCACGTCCAGCTCTGCACGCAGACGAAGATGTTCTGCGGATGCGAGCTGGCCTTTGGCGAGGAAGCCAACGCGCGCGTCTGCCCCGTCTGCCTGGGCATGCCCGGGTCGCTGCCGGTGATGAACCGCCAGGCCGTCGAGTATGTCGATGCTGGCCGCGCTGGCGCTGAACTGCGAAGTTGCGCCGTTCACCAAGTGGGACCGCAAGAGCTACTACTACCCCGACCTGCCCAAGAACTACCAGATCAGCCAGTACGACCTGCCGCTGGGCAGCAACGGGTACATCGAGATCCCGCTCGACGACGGCCAGACCAAGCGGATCCGCATCCTGCGCGCCCACCTCGAAGAGGACGCCGGCAAGAACCTCCACGACCGCCGGCAACTTCTCGCAGGTGGACCTGAACCGCGCCGGCACGCCGCTGCTGGAGATCGTCACCGAGCCGGACATGAACAGCCCGTCGAGGAGGTCCGGGCTACTGGCGGTCGAATGCAGCGGATCGTGCGCTGGCTGGGCGTCTCCGAAGGCCGACATGCAGAAGGGGCACATGCGGTTCGAGCCCAACATCAACCTGCGCATCGACCCGGCCGGACGGCGAGTTCCAGCACGCCCATCGTCGAGGTCAAGAACCTCAACAGCTTCCGGGCTTTGGAACGCAGCGTTGCCTACGAGACGGAACGTCAGCTCGACGCCTTCCTGGAGACGGGCGTGACCCTGCAAATGGGCAACAAGTCCACTCGCGGCTGGAACGACGACGACCAGGTCACCGTCCTCCAGCGGGAGAAGGAAGAGGCCCACGACTATCGCTACTTCCCCGATCCCGATCTGGTCCCGGTGACGACAACGCCCGAGTGGCTGGACGAGATTCGGTCGCACCTGTGCGAGTTGCCTTTGGCCAGGCAGATGCGCTACGTCACCGAATACGGCCTCAGCGACTACGACGCGGGCGTCCTGACGGCCGAGCGGGGCACCGCCGAATTCTTCGAGCAGACATTGCAGGCGGGGGGCGAACCCAAACGCGTCTGCAACCTGCTGACGCAGGTCGGTTTGAAGCTGGCCAAGGAGAAGGGGGGCGACCTGCCCGCCCTGGGGATTGAGCCGGCCGCGGTGGCCGATCTGGCGAAGATGGTCGATGCCGGGACGGTCAGCGCCACCGCCGCCAACACGATCCTCGAATCCATGGTCGCGACGGGCAAAGCGCCCGCTGCATTGGCCGAGGAACTCAACTTGATCCAGAAGAGCGACGCCGGAGAGTTGGAGGGCATCGTCGATCAGGTCCTGGCCGAGAACGCCCAGGCGGTCGAGGACGTAGTATCGGGAGGCAAGAAGAGCAAGAAGGCCCGTGGCTTTCTGCTCGGCCAGGTCATTCAGAAGACCAAAGGCCAGGCCAATCCGAAAGTGGTCTCAGAGATACTGCAACGCAAACTCAGTTGATCGAACGGAGGGACGTTCATGAAACTGGCGAATAGCAACGATATCCCCAAGAAGGCCGTGGAGGTCGATGGGGCTAAAGACGTGGCGATGCGGCTGTTGATCGGCAAACCCGACAACGCGCCCACCTTCGCGATGCGCATGTTCGAGGTTCAGCCCGGCGGGCAAACGCCTCTGCACACCCATCCGCACGAACACGAGGTCTTCGTGCTCGATGGCCATGGCGTGGTCGTCTGCAAAGGCGAGACCTCACCCATCGGCAGCGAGGATGTCATTCTCATGCCGGGCGGGACTGAACATTGTTTCAAGAATACCAGCGACGTCCCGCTTCGCTTCCTGTGCATGGTCCCGATCGAGGCGTCGTAGGGAGACTACGAGGCTTTCTTCTTGCTTCCGATCTTGCTCTCGGTGCCCGCACGCAGTCTCTCGATGTTCTTGCGGTGCAAGACGATGACGAGGACGGGAATGGCGGTCGCCGCGATCAACAGAGGCCAGAGATTTGCCGCGTCCCAACTCTGCTTGACCGCGATAGCGATCCCCAGGGTGATGGGGAAACTGATCGACGCAAAGATCGAGGCCAGCGACACGTAACGCCACGTCAGCGCGAACGTCACCCAGACCAGCAAGGCGACAACTGCCGCGATGGTGAAGTAGGGCCATAGTCCCAGCCCCACGCCGAAACTGGTGGAGACCCCTTTGCCCCCTTTGAACTTCAGATAGATCGGGAAGACGTGCCCCAGAATGGCGGCGATGCCCACCGCCAGCCAGAGACCGAAAAAGGCAGGGCCGATACTGGCGTTCTCAGCGTCCAGGACACCCCCGGCCGCAATCCGCGCCGCCACCATGGGGACAAGGCCTTTGAGCACATCGAGTGCAAAGCATACATAACCCCACTTGCGGCCACACGCACGCGCCAGGTTCGTCGCGCCGATATTGCCCGAGCCGACCGTCCGCAGGTCCTTGCCATGCAGTCTGGCGATGATCGGCCCGAACGGAATGGCACCGACCAGATAGGCGATCACGATGGCTGGGATGAAGACGCCTGACATTCTTACTAACACTCCGGAGATAACGCATTGCTCGGGGGCTTGCCCGTGATCGGCTCTGCACCCGATCCAATGATTCTATGGCGACTCGCTGCCGGCCACAAGCCTTTTGCTGCGACCGGTCCTCCGGCGTGTCTGTTAAGACTCCAGGACAGCACTGCTTTGGGATTGCAGACAGCCAGGGGTGGCAGCCTCAAGTCCGCAGGACGAATGGCACTGCCGTGGTCAACGCCTTGATGAGCATGGTGGTTAGGTTTTGCCGAGTTCCATCCGCAATTGGGCGCGAGGTCGGAGCATGAACGGATAGCCTTGGCGGCGGCGTTTGAGGACGCGCGGCTCGATGCGACCGGGCCGGTTGGCCACCTCCCGGGCCGCGATGTGGGCCAGCAGCGTCGTATGCAACGCCGGCGCGTCCCGGCAGAGGCCGGTCGCCAGCAACATCCAGGACGCCAGCAGGCTCTGGCACGCCTGGGTGAAGCCCAGTTGCCGCGGCTGTTTCTTGTGCACCGCGGCCGCCGTAGCGATCACTTTGCGGATCAGATTGTAGGCCAACAACGTCACCCACAGTTCCCGGTGGACCATCTCGGGCGTCTTGCAGCGAACGTGGTCCAGGTGCAACGTCTGTTTGATCTGGCGAATATCCAGTTCCACATTCCAGCGAAAGCCGAACAAGTCGGCGATGTCTTCTCGGGAATATCGCTGCGGGTCGGTCAGGGTGGTGATGATCGTGAGCGTCTCGACCCGACAGCCGGGGACCTGCACGTGGAATCGCACCTCCCGCAGCGTGAGGGTTTTGGGGATCTGGGCGTACTGCTGGCGGGTCATCCACGGCCGCCGTTGCGGCCGGGTCCAGGTGACCAGATGATCGTCCGGTCCCAGCCGCCGGCCCTGGCGAAAATCGCTCCGGCGGTTCTGGCTCTGGCGGACGCACACCTCGAGGCCCCTCTGGGCCAGCAACGCCAGCATCGGGAACGAGCAGAAGTACCGGTCGAAGACCACCACGTCACCGACGGCGAAGCTCGTGAGCATCTGCCGCAGCAAGGCCGTTTCCCCCGTCTGTTTGCCTTCATACGGCCCGACGGCCAGATCGCACACGGCAGCGGTGGCCAGCGAGAGCACCACGCACGCCCGGGCCAACGGGAACCCGACGCCCGGAGGCTGCACGTGCGGTTGCCGATACGCCGCTTGATTGGCCGGCGTATCGGGCATCGTGAAGGTGAACCCGTCGACCAGCTTGGCGTGCAGACCCTTCCACAACCACGCGGCCTCGGCCTGCGCTTCCAACGGTCGGCAGACTTCCCGGACCAGACGCTGCAGCGCGGTCAACTTCAGCTTCGCTCGCGCCCGACAGTAATCCCCGGTGTCCCCGGACGGCGGACACCGTCCCGTCTGCAACAGGTAGGTCGCGATATCCGCCACGGCGGCCGCACAGGCCACCCCTTTGCCGTCCCGCAGGGTCTGGGCGAGAAACGCCCACAGGACCAGTTGGGTCGAGAAAAGATCCTTCTGCCCGAAGAGCCCTTGCTCCTCCTGGAAGATCCGCTGGATCGTCTGGCCGTCCAGCACGGCGGCGAAGGGCAGACCCGGCTCGTGAAGAAACGAATCGGCAATGACGGAGAAGGAACTCTTGCCGGCGATGGGTGAGGTCGATAGGCTGCTCATGAGAAAGCCCTCCTTGGTTCTTATGGGAAGACGAGCCAAGAAGGGCCATACACCTTATCGGCTAAGGAAGGCCGAAAACATAATACCGTTCCGGGCGTTCGGAACAAGATTGTCGTATCAGAGGGAAAAGCGACAGGATGATCGTCCTGTCTCCGGTGAAGATTTGCGCCGATGGGACCGCAAGCCCGCGGCAGTGCCATTCGTCCTGCGGACTTGAGGCTGCCACCCGGCGATGCGACGCAGCTTGCGTTCAGGACGAAGTGATTCTTCCTTGTTCTCCATATCCATTACCGCGATAATCAGTAGCGTGTGCCGACGGCGACCGTAGGTCGGTACGGGCGATGAGACGTGGAAGGTTCGCTGGGAAAGGGGACTGCCATGAAACCGTCACCTTATGGTCCGTGTGGTCTGTTTTGCGGTGCGTGCGGGGCGGATGATTGCGACGGCTGCCAGAGCGACCGGATCGATGAGTACGTGCGGCAGTGCAAGTTCCGGGTCTGCAGCCGGGAGAACGGGGTTGATTTTTGCTGCCATTGCCGGGACTATCCATGTCCGGAGTTGTCGGCCTTCATGCACGACCAGTGGCCGCACCATTGGACGATGGAGCCCAATCTGGAGTACATCCGAAGCCACGGTGTCAAGAAATGGCTCGAAGCTCAGCAGAGGCAATGGTCGTGCAGCGAATGCGGCGCCGAGATCGTCTGGTATCAGAAGCAGTGTTCCTGTGGAAACGGGCTCGACGCATTCGAAATCCCGGAATGAGCGAGATCGATCGGCCGACGGCTCGGAAGTCACGACAGAGAATTCGAGGTAGATCAATGACGCAGCGACACGGATGTGAGGATAAGGACGTCGGACACTATACGTGCCGGCGGACGAACGAGAAGATCGTGGTCGACGGGAAGCTCTCGGAGGCCGTCTGGCAGCGGGCGCCGAAGTCACCTCGCTTCGTCGACATGGTCACGGGTGTGCCGGGCTTTCTCGACACGCGCATGGCCGCGCTCTGGGACGATGAGAATCTGTACATCGGCTTCTGGATCGAAGAGCCCAACGTGCAGGCGGACTTCACCGAGCGCGATTCGCCCATTTACTTCGAGAACGACGTTGAGGTTTTCATCGCCGGGATCGACTGCTACTACGAGTTCGAGATCAACGCGCGGGGAACGATCTACGAGGTATTCTATATCTGGCAGGACGCCTACAAGAAGGGCGGGGCATTCGATGTGCCCGAGTTCGACCTGCTGAAGCGTGACGTGGACGTGCTGGGCGGTTTCCAGGATGGCCTTCGCTATCACAAGCATCCGCGTGGCAAGCGGTGGGCGTTTATGGATTGGGATTTCCCGGGGCTCCAGTCGGCGGTTCACGTCGATGGCAAGCTCAACGACAGCGCCACTGTCGACCGGGGCTGGACCGTCCAACTGGCCTTCCCGTGGAAGGGTATGACGACGCTGGCCCAGGGCCGCAGTCTTCCTCCCAAGGATGGTGACACCTGGCGGATGGACTTCTCCCGTTTCGAAGCGATTCACTATAACAAGCGGCTCACCGATCCCTCCGTCGGCTGGTCGTTCAACACGCATGGCGTTTACGACTCCCACATCCCCGAGTGCTTCACTTACGTTCACTTCTCCGAAGAACCGGCGTAAGAGTCTGACACTGACAATTCTCGGTCGATAGGGTGATCCTTCATGAAAGACCTTCGCTCTACTTCTTTGTGTGTTGTTCTGTAGTCTGGCGGCGGCAGGCGAGCAGACCGTGTTTCAATGTGACTTCGACGAGGTCACCGCGCCGAGCAACAATGCAGGGCAACTCGTCACGGGTTTCGAAGGTAGCCAGTCGCTGCTGATCGAGCGTACGCAGTCGGGCTCGGCCAATCGACAGTTCTCGATCGAAGCCGAGGCTTTTGATGGACGCGTGGCCACACTGCACGCGATGGTCAGGGCCGAAAATGTCTCGAAGCCACCCCAGTCGTGGAATGGGATCAAGGTTATGCTCATTCTCGAATCGACGTCGGGGGGAAAGACCTATCCGCAGATCCCGATTCCCGCCGGCTCGTTCGAATGGAAGGAATTCAGCCAACGCATCAGGCTTCCGAAGGATGTCGCGAAGGCCACGCTGGTGGTGGGGCTCGAAGCAGTTAGCGGCCGGGTCTGGTTCGATCGACCTGCGCATCACGGTGGGGCAGCCCGATCGCCAGGGCCGTGCAGCGAGGTGCGGTTCAAGGGGCACGACCTTCCGCGCCTGCGAGGGGTCATGCACGGCCCGAGGTTCGACGAGACTAACATCCGCGACCTCGCGCTCAAGTGGAACGCGAACCTGATCCGCTGGCAACTGAACTGGACGCCCATGAAAGAGGCGGAAGATTGGGCCCGAGATCTGGATGCGTACGACCGTTGGCTCGAATCGGCTCTGATCGAGTGCGACCAGGCCCTGGATGCCTGCGAGAAGTATCGGATCATGGTGCTGGTCGATCTGCACACGCCTCCGGGCGGCAGAGCGGCAGGGGGTGTCTGCCGGATGTTCCAGGAGCAGCGCTATCAGGACAAACTGATCGAGGTCTGGGACAGAATCGCCCGACGCTATCGAGGGCGGCAGGTGGTCTACGCCTACGATCTGTTCAACGAAGCGGTGGAAGGGACGGTTGCCAAAGGGCTGCTGAATTGGCGCGGCCTGGCGACGAAGGCGACCGAGACGATCCGCGCGATCGATCCGGGCAAGCCCGTCGTGTTCGAGCCCAGCCCATGGGGTGGGCCTGACGGGTTCGACTTTCTGGAGCCTCTGGATCTCGACCGCGTGATCTACAGCTTTCACATGTACCGCCCCCACAGCTTCACGCATCAGGGCGTACACGACGATAAGACGGGCATCGCCTATCCGGGACAGATCGATGGGCAATACTGGGACAAGGAGGCACTCCGCGAAGCCATGCGGCCCGCCATCGAGTTCCAGCAGGCTTTCAATGTCCACATGGTTGTGGGTGAGTTCAGCGCGATCCGCTGGGCTCCGGGTGACAGCGCATACAACTATCTTCGCGATGTGATCGATCTGTTCGAGGAATACGGCTGGGACTGGTCCTATCACGCGTTTCGCGAATGGGACGGTTGGAGTGTCGAACACGGTCCGGACCGAACCAATCACCAGCCCACGAGTTCACCCACGCGACGCATGCAACTGCTATTGAGCTGGTTCGAGTGCAACCAGCGTCCCGCCTTCATTCCCTCGACTGCAAATCCCGACGTGACAACTAGGTAGTGCAGGTGAGAACATCCTGGCCTGTGGGTGGCAGCCTCAAGGCGCAGTGGAACGGAGCTTTGGGGATGCGCATGGGTCCGCCCGATGCGAACGCAATGGCTCGGACCGTAGGAACCATCCCCAAACGCTAAGGCGTTTGAGGTTGCCACGCGTGAGCTTCTGTTGTTGTCCGCACAGAGAACGCGATAAGAAGTCTCGACAAGGCCATTGGCGCAGATGTCGACAAATCGCTATCATACGGGTGGAGTGCAGGTCGCTTGGCTCCACCTTCCCGGTGTGTCCGTCACCTGGAACAATCGCTACGAATCACAGTGAAAGGCCCATATGAGAGTAGACATTGCACGGTCCCTGTCCGTCTGGTGCATGGTTTCTGCTCTCGTATTGTTGGTCATTCCGCTCCCCTGTTTGGCACACGACGATCCGAACGCACCCGTTCCATCGCTCCGGGCCTTGAAGACCGATGCCCCCATCGTAGTTGACGGCGTTCTGGACGAGCCGTTCTGGCAGAAGGCGGAGGTGGGGACGGATTTCATCGACATGCGGTCGGGCCGCCCGGCGGACCAGCAGACGCTTATCCGCGTCGCTTACAGCCGCACCCATCTGTACATTGCGGTCGAATGCCTCGACGATCAGATCGATCAGCTCCACGCCAGCGAAATGCGCGAAGACCGGCGCTTCCAGGGCGACGATTGGGTCGAGGTCCATATCGACCCCCTGCACAGCCACAATGCCAAATATGCATTCTTCTCCAATCCGCTGGGTGTGAAGGTCGATGCATCCGAGGGCCCGAGTGGGGCGTTCAGCACGAGCTGGACCGCCGAATGGGACCTGGCTGCCAAGATCTACGACGACCGTTGGGTGTTCGAGATGAGCATCCCGTTTCGCGTGCTGAACTACCACCGGGCCGATGGGCAGACCTGGGGGCTGAATTTCACGCGATTTCTCGTGCACAGCGACACGGAAAGCTTCTGGAGCTATAGCGAGACCGATCGCTATAAGCCCAGGCACTTCGGGCACCTCACGGGGTTGGACCTGGCCGACACGGAATTCAGCCGCAACCTGGAGGTCACGCCGTACGTCAGCTCACGCTCGGACTTCAACGGCCACAACGAGACGGAACTGCAAACCGGCGCCGACGTCAGTTTCCGCCTGACCCCATCGGTGGTCACCTCGTGGACCGTCAATCCGGACTTTGCCCAGGTCGAGGCCGATGCGGACACGATCGAGCTGCGCGACACCGAGCGATTCCTGCCCGAGAAGCGTCTGTTCTTTCGCGAGGGGGAGGACCTGTTCGACGCCAGGGCGAATCGCCTGTACTACAGTCGTCGACTGACCGACATCGATGCGGGAGGCCGGGTCAGCGGGGAGTTGAACGACTATCGGTTTGCCATGATTGACGTTTACGGTGACGCCGTCCATAACGGCGAGTCATACTATGGCAATTCCTCTGTCTTTCGCCTGCTCCGCAACGTGGGCGAGAAGTCGAACATCGGCCTCCACGCCAGCAGTTCGGAACTGAAGGAGGGACATTCCCGCGTGCTCGGTTCCGACGGCAAGCTGTTCCTCAACGACGACTGGAGCGTGAATTACCAGATGGCCGGTGCGGACGATCAGCTTGAGGCGGGCATCGAGGAGCCCGCCAAGGATCGAGGCGACTACTTAGGCTATGGGGGCATCGTCTACGAGAAGTATCCTTGGGAGGCGGGCGTCAACTATCGCGGGATCAGCGAGGGCTTCGACCCGGTGTTGGGGTTCATCCCCCGTCGCGACATCTACGGTCCGGCCTTCTTCTCGATGTACAACCTCCGCGCCTCGGATCGCTGGTACAAGGGCGTCTTCGCCTACTTCGGCTTCGAGTATTTCGAGGATGGCGAGGGGCAGGCGTCCCTTCGCGACTACTCGGCCGACGCCTCCGTGACGCTCAGAAACGACGTCCGGCTCGGTGTCGAATACGACAAGGACTACCATCGACCCTACAACAACGAACGTACGGAACTCGGTGCGACGCTCGACGAATCCGATTTCTGGAAATCGACCAGTTTCCAATGGGCGTTCGGCACGTTCGAGATGGTCGATTATGACGAGCTATCGTTGGGCAAGCGCTTCAAGCCCATCGAACGCTGGCCCATTCGCTACGACTACGTCATTCGCTTCGAGGAGCAGCCCGACGGCGACGAGGACACCATCTGGCTCAACCGCATCGTGTTCGATTACTTCTTCAGTGACGTGATGTGGCTCAAGAGCGCCATCCAGCACCGCAGCACGGACGTCCACAACATCAGCGTGATCTACGGCTGGGAGTTTGTCAAGGACGCCCACCTCTACCTCGTCTACAACGGCCTCCGCGGAGAAGACGACATCGAGACAGGCCACAGTATCTTCGTCAAGCTCGCCTACACCTTCCGCTGAGAGCAGGAGGCCATCAACCGCACGATGCTTCCTCACCTGACGGGACTTTCTTGACCCAGAAATGGGCCCCATGAATCTGGCCCACGTGCAGGAGCAGCTTATGGGCCAGCGGAATCGTCCATGGGCCCCATTCGGTGTATTCGACCACCTCCATGCCAGCGCGGCGGATCAGGTTCGACCACGCTTTCCGGGAGCGAAAGCAAACGCCGACCCCCGCTGTGTTGGCTCCCAGGCGTCTTGTCAGCGGGCGCAGGAATCGAGAACTGGTCAGGTGGTAGATGAGATGGCCGGGCAGGTTGTCGAGCACGAGACCGTAGTACATATTCTCGCAGATCGATATCCGTCCCTGCTCGTGCAGGATCGTCTCGCTCGCTCGAAGGATGCGTCGAACGTTGTCTGTGGTGGCGGAATAAGAACCCGCCACGAGGTGATGCAGTAGCCAGTTCATGAAGATGATGTCGAACCGTTCGCTTACGAAAAGCTTCTCAATCTCTTCGGCGCCGCCGCAGACGATTCGTTTGCGGTCGCCCCAGTCCCTATTTCTGTGCAGCAGCGTCTCCGCATTGTCGAGCACGATCCCTGTTGAATTCGGGTATGCTTCCAGGACGCGGTCCGCAAATAGCCCATTGCCTCCACCGATATCGAGGAACGAAAACGGCCGATGGGCGAAGTCCCGGTCGATACAGGCGCGGATGCCGACCCACTTGTTGTCCCCGACATACTCCATGTCGAAGGCGGCAAGCTGGCTGTGGTCCAGCTTCTTCACCTGCATCGCGTCAGTCCTCTTCATCGAGCTCTCCGTGGATCTCTGGCCGTCCCCGCCGGACAACCCTGGCGAGAGCATACCGGCTCGATCGGTGCAGCACAACGTCAAAGCCGACCGAGGACATCCGTGTGTTTGCTAAGGTTTTAGGGCAGCACTTCTTTGAGGTTACGGGCAGCCAGGGGTGGCAGCCTCAAACGCCTTGGCGTTTGGGGATGGTCTCACCCGTACCCGCCTTGAGCACAGGCTTGGCCTATGCACGGATGTTCGCCGTCTTGACGCCCGATCAAGCGCGTCTCGGAGCTGGAGGGCGTGCATCGGGCAGCGTCTCTTCCGCGCATGGTCCGTTCGTCGTTAGGCGCAAACACGCTCGAAGGAGAACGATGTCGACGAGCACGATGAGCAGGAAACAGCTCCCGGCAAGATAGGTGGTCAAGCGAGCGCACACGCTCTGGTACTCCGCCAGCATGACGTCGCGTTCCATGTTCGCGTCCAATTGGCCAGGAAGATACCCGCGGCCTATCCAGACCAGCCAGGCGAGAAAAAGCAACAGGATCACATTGACCGTCACGGTGGTGGATCGAAACGATTTCATAGTGTCACCTCCCGGCTGTTGCCGTCCATTATCAGCCTCGCAGGGCCGGTTCTCAACCTACGCCTTCCATTTTCAGTACGAACTCACCCTTCCAGGGATCCTGCACCCAGGACCACGTGCCTTCGATGTCGAATTGAACGGAAGTGGATTGAGTATTCATGCAGATGTCCCTCCAGATAAGCAATGAGGGTCCATTGTCACTTGCCGCACAACACCAGTTCGTCTCAGAGCTCACATCTTCGTGGCTCCATTATAGCCGGCGGGGGAGGGGAGGCAAAAGCCAAATCAGGCGGGAGACTGAAGGCCAGAGACTGGGCCGGTCAGCATGACCGCGTGCGGCAAGAGCGTCGCGGCCTATCCGCCCGAATGATCGATCCCTAATGCCTCGATCTCTCGGTGGCCGCAGATACCCTTGGCCTCTTCCCGGGCAGGACTCGTTGAGCAGACGATCCCGGTAGCGGCCCGGGCTGTCTCACATCGTCCACCCACGCCACACGCGCAGATGGAATGCTCCATGTGGGGCGACGGATGGGTCTCAATGGCTAACGCCAGTTACGGCGTCCTGGACGGAAATCCTGAGCAGATGTCTATTTGTGGGCAGAAGAAGGGGCACGGTAGTGAAAAATACGTAGTTTCCACAATGGCCAATATCTATCTGGAATGCTATGATATAAGTCCAAAGCATTTAAGAGGAAGGGACTCGTTCGATTCCGGCCGCGACGGACCGCTTCGATGGAAGATACTTTCGGAGAAGGGGAGATACGATGAGAGCATTCTGGCTACCTGTCGCACTGTCCATCCTGGTCATCCCGTCGCAATTTGTCCTCGCCGACACGACCGTCGTACCGGGTGCACTGGCCGTCAAGGAAGGGGGCTACTCGAATTTCTACCCGTTCGGTATGGACAGTGTCGATCCGCTCAACCAGAACCCGCTGGTTTCGCAGCGCTACCAGCAGGCCTATGACGCCTCGGCGTTCGCAGGGCTGACCGGCCCGCTGACGATCGAGGGCATCTCGTTCAGACCGGACGCCGTGCTTGGCAGTGCCTTTGCCACGACCCTCAGTGATATCCAGATCAATCTCTCCACGACGCTGAGCTTCGGCAATTTGACTGAGGTGTTCGCCAACAATGTTGGCAGTGACGATACCATCGTGGTCGATCGTGGGACGTTGTCTCTGTCGAGCGGCTTCACCGGCCCGGCCGGAGGGCCCAAAGACTTCGACATCTACATCGCTCTGGACAACCCATTCGTCTATGATCCCACTGCGGGCAATCTCCTATTGGACGTGCCGAACTACTTGGGCCAGGAGGATTCTTCGATACTCCCGGTCTTCGATGCAGACCTCTCGGGCGAGCTGTGGCGCGGGTATACCACGAACCCCGTCGTTGATGGTGTCAGTAGCTCAGACGCTACTTACTTTGGTCCCGGCTTCGGACTGGCGACCCAGTTCACCTTCACGCCGTCGGAGACCGGAGACCCAGCGACTGTCCCCGTTCCCGGTGCGGCTCTCCTCGCGATGATCGGCCTGGGGATGGTCGCGCACCGCCAACGCCGCAGGCGCTGCGCATCGTCGACAGTCATGTGGCGCGGGCACGACCCGCCCAACTCAAGATCCAGCTCCACCGCCAAAAGGAAGAGCTTGCCCCTTCTGGCTTCTCACAAGCCGTGTGGGGCAAGGCCTCACCGTGGCCTCGGCTTTTGTAGCCAAGGGCGTCCCGGCCTATCCGTCCCGATACTCTCGCGTCTCCACCAATTCGTAATGCGTCAATTCCTGGTCCCAACGGTCCAGTAGCTTCCGGCCCGCCTCGGGAACGTAACATTTACGGCAGTCCTCGCCTTGAAATCCGATGACTCGGTACCTCGATCTTCATGCCCTTGTCCCCGATCCCAGGGGGGGGCTTGTCCCACCGAAACGTACTCGGGGACGTCTTGCACCATGAATCTCGCCACACAGAGCCTGCAACGATCACGGTCCCAATCTGGGCTCGCCGCCTTGTATCGGTATTGCCGCCGCGCGAGCGTCGCGCCTTGGAGGTATTTCGCTTGTCCACGCAGGTGCCGAAGAGGATGCTCCTCGACTATATCAGCAGTGAGATGACACTCAGGAACCGCAGGACCTCTTCACAACAAGCCCTGCTGCGCCACCCCGGGCGGAGTGGCGCAACAGGATCTCCAAGTCGAATTCCGGACGTCAGGCTCTTACGCCGTCTTCTTGCGTCGCTTCATGATCCAGCCGGCGACGCCAAGTCCCATACTCCCCAGTAACGCCGCGCCAGGAACCGGGACCGCCTCGATTTGCAGAGCAACGTCACCCTCATCATAGCCAAAGCCTGGTTCCCAAGCTCTCGTTGTCGTAGTCCCAATAGAAGCCATTCTCGCCGGTCTCGCTTTCGACCCAAGCCCACAGGGCTTTGTCCGACAGCGTTTCGTTGACGATCGACACGTAGTACTTCGTATCCGGCGTCAATGTGATAGGCGAGGTGAACGACATCTCGTAGTAGGTCGTTGGCGGAACGAGCGGTGTAACTAGCTCGACTTCCGTTCGAGTCGCTGTTCCGTCCTTGAAGGTTGTGGTTGCATTTGGGAATTTGAATTTATCATCGTACGGTACGGCTGCATACGTTACCGCTGCTTCATAAAGGGGCGTGGAAAGAGGGCTATCTTGTGTCCCTCCGCCGTCTCCGAAGATCCTGACGGTGAAATTATCGGCCAAGGATCTGGCCGCATACGGATTTCCCCACCAGTTGATCCCTGTAATGGTTGCTTTCCCGTCAGGCAGCGTAAAAGCACTGCTCAAACGCTGTCGTGGTGAAATACCCGCACCCCCTACAAAATCGGAAAAGAAACCGCCAGTCTCGCTCGTAGGTGAAGCGATAGGCTGTGGCTGCCGATCGACCACCAACTCCGCTTGGGCGACTGCGGACAGGGCCAGCACCGATACCAACATCAACTTTGAAATGACCGCGACTCGATTCATGACTCTCCTCCAAGCTCACGTAGACCCACTCCCTTGTCAGGGCGACCGTAGTACGTCCTATTGCCGCCATTCCTGGGGGAATTCAGAAGAAATGTCTTGCCCTCTCCTTGTAACCCCTCGTCTTCTCCTGTGTTTCCCTGTGGGCCCATATTGTAACATCAAGCGTCCGTTTATGTTCGCTAATTATTCCGAATTTCGGCCTGCAATGCTAGAGCCCATGTCACGTGGTACTCAATTCAAGATATTTCTATACATAGAAATGGGACAATACATCAAGCGTCACACCAGAGTGATCGCCTTGGCAGCCGCAATGGACAATACGTCACAAGCCTCTATTCTTCAGTTTTTTATGTGGATGTGTTCTCTTGAGATGAGTAAGAACTGCACTGACACCATCTGCCAACGTGACAACTCCTCTCTTGCATTGTCTGTATTCACCGGGAACGTTTGGGACATTGCAGAAGAAGATCGTATATTGCCTTCGATGCCGTGTTCATTCGAAGAATGAGTCGTCGTCTTCCGGGGCGGTCGCGCACAGAGTCCTGGAGAATTTCAATTCGCCGGTGAGGTTGCCTTGCCTCGCCGCAATTCCTGGAACACGCGTCGGCTTCGAAAGGTCCACCATCCCGGTCGAGTCCCCAGACCTCCTCCTTCTCTCGAATCGCCTCGGTGTGCCATTTTTCAAAATATCCTTCGTCTCGGTATTAGTCCTTGTTGTTCATGGGGTTATGAATGATCGAGAGGGCGATTTGGGGGTTGACAGAGGCTTGTTGTTAGTTTATCATATGTAAAATAGTATGGCATATGTATTTGGCAGGAGAACGAATCGCGGGGGGGTGAGATCAAACGAGGAGGCGACATGAGCGGACAGAGCAAACGCGAGACGAAACGCCGCAAGCCGAAGAAAGCGAAACGTCCCGTGAGGCAGGCGGGGAAAGCGGGTGAACGGACCAGGATTTCCACGACCATACCCAGGCGAAGCTGCCATCAGTGCGTGTTCTGCATCTCGAACGTGATGCTCTGGGCGCGCACTTTGTTGTCGGGCTTCCCGGTCACGGGCTTGTGCGCCAACCACGTCGACACACCGGGCCAGATTCGTCCGGTCCCGAGTCGACCCTGTCGCAACTTCCGTCCCAAGCCCCTTCGCGTCGAACCGCCCGAGCCCCCCAACGACACCATCCGCTACATCCCCCTCACTCGCGGCATGCACGCCATCGTCGATGCCGACGACTACGAAGCGCTGAGCCGGTACAAATGGTCGGTACAGCCGTCCCAAAGTGGCACTACATTCTACGCCAAGCGCACCTGTCAAGGCCACCTCGTGCTCATGCACCGCGAGATCATGAAGGCGCCCAAGGGAATGTTCGTCGATCACATCAACGGCAACGGCCTGGACAACCGCCGCTGCAACCTGCGCATCTGCACGCCCATGCAGAACTCCTGCAACCGAAGCAAGCAGCGTAATACCAAGCACAGATTCATCGGCGTCTCTCCCTGTGGAAGGGACACGTATCAGGCCACCGTCATGCACAAAGGCGTAACGTATCGTGCCGGCACAGACACCGACGAGGTCGAAGCCGCCAAGGCCCGCGACCGCCTGGCCCTCGAACTCCACGGCCCCTTCGCCCGCCTCAACTTCCCCCCGGAAGACCCGCCTTTGGATTGATGATCTACGATTTAAGATTGACGATTGATGCGGAGGACGACGAAGGACGCTGAGCGCGTGCATCGCATGCCAGATGGACTCTGCGAATTCCTGGTCGGGTGGGGCTTGCCCCACTGCCATTCTTGGCTGTCAAGCCGGATCGGTAGGGCAAGCCCCACAGTACGAGACTCCTGTCACATTCACACAATATCTCTGACGTAGGAGCAGGGGGTTACGGCGGCAATCTTCCCGCCCGTGCTGTCAGATATTGTGCCGTGCATGATTCCGTGGCATATCGTGGGGCCCGTATAAGTAGTCATTGAACCGACGACTATATACCCGAGGTCAAATATGGGCCCGCCGCTGTAGCCGCCAACGCTTGGATTCTCAAGCGTGAAGAAGTCGCAGGGTAAGCTCGTGTCGAATCGAGGCAAGGTAATTAGTGAAGAAGACGCATGAGAACGAAACGTGAACGGACTAAACCTACCGGCCGCCCCAAGACCGTGGGGAAAGCCGACGGACGTGAGATAAGCATCACGAGATGGTGGTGTTTCTGACGTGTTCAACTGGTCATAGGGAAAGAAGCGTCCTTCCAACTGGCCAGATATAGACGGATCTGCGTTGACAGGCAGGAGGGAGATATCTGCTATTGGATGATGAATCCAATTGCATTCTGCATTGAACAGCGATAGGGCCAGGGACTGACTATTGCTATCCGAGTCGCTCATTACAACTTGGGTAGAAGGATTGCATTCGTGTGCAACATGCGAGGCGGTAAGGATGTAGGGTTTTGACCCGTCCTTAAGGATGAAGATACCCGTCCCGACTATTTCTTGCCCCGGCGAGATCTGCCTCCTAAGGTTCAAGACTATCTGGAACGTCTGGTCTCTGGTAAGCCTCATGGTCTTTCCCTCTTGCATACCATACACATTTGGTCTTTGCATAGTCAGTACAGTAGGGCTTGTTCCACTCCGCGAGTCAGGCAGGAAGTGTCGTGCACACCGCTTCCAAAGTGTTCCGGAGTCGCCGTATCATCATCTTGACGCCTGATCATATGCCCAAAACGCACCTTCGTCTCTAGGCCTCGCGTTCATGGGCTTATTGTAGGCGGAATTGGGGCGGGGAGCAATGGGGGAATCAGGCGGGAGAGTGGAGGCCAGAAGGCGGCAGAGACGGTGTGCATGGCACACCCTGTAGGGGCAACCCACTGTGGTTGCCCGGGTTTGGGATTTGCTGGTGGCTGGTGCGCGCGGGAGGTTTTGGGCAGACACGGTGGGAAAGCCCCTACGGGAACGCAATACGCATCACGTGCGACGCGCGACGCGGCTAATCGTCCTGGTGCCTGGAGGCACTGGGGGTTGATCGTCAGGACGTAGTTGGTGATCACGTCGATGCGGGTGGCGGTGTCGGAGCCTTTGAAGCCTCGGATGTCGTCGCAGGTGACTCTTCTGCACGTACTGCTGAAGGTAGTGTCTGGCGATGGGGCAGTAGGACCAGTGCCAGGGCTCCTCCTCGTAGCCCCGGGGGCGATCGTTTCCTTTGGCGGTGTAGGGCTGGCAGAAGCCAAAATCACGGGCGTTGGCGGCCAGCCAGGCGTAGACCTTTCGACCCTCAGGCGATTCGAAATACGCATTCTCGACGCTGTTGATGTCGATGTCGGTCCCCCAGTGATGACGCGATGTGCCAGGCATGGCGGAGTATCTCAGGATGATCCTCGCTCTGTCGATCGGGTCGGGGACCGTCTGGGCGAGGTCTTGTCCATCCACCCGCCGGATGCCCGTCCACTTGCGCTCCCAGATTCTCTTCTGGGCGTTGAAGTTCCGCGTGGCAGAGACGATCACTAATCGAATGCCATCCTTCCGGGCGGCCTCGTGCATCCGAACGAAGGCATCGTAGACCTCGTTCAGGAGGTACAGACCCCCTCGATCGGCGTACGGCACTCTCACTCTGCAAAAGTTCGCGTCGGTGGCCGGGTTGATATGCCCCAGAAGATGAGCCTTATCGATTGCAGGCCCGTCTTCTTAGACCCCGCTCCGTTCGATACCGCGTGACACGCTACAACCAGGCCCGCGACGATGATTGCTAATAGAGTACTTCTCTTGTTCATTTGATCTGTTTGCCCACCCCATTACATGATTTGTGTACAGAATCCAAACTGCTTGTGACGCATGGTACGCTTTCCGACGACGCGAGTCAATCGAGGCAACCGATATTCCTGGAGGCTGATGCGAGCGGATCGTTCTGAGCAGACACGGTGGTCTGCCCCTACAGGGATGGGATACGCTTCACGTGCTGCCATTTCCACTCGGCGCCGATGGCGGACTCGGCGGGTGAATTCGGGTCGTCACGACGGAGAGCACATCAATGGACGATGCTCATGATCGTTTCGGAACTCCCGTGGACCTTGTGATTACACTTCTGCATGGCCAGGATCGCCATCAGTCCATTCGGTCCATAGAAGCCACTGAGCTTGGAATATGCTTCGGCCTCGAAGGGCTCGCCTTCACGGCTAAGGCCGGAGACCTCTTCCTTCTCTCGGACGGCCCCCTGGATGATCCAGTAGCGATGGTGCTGCCCATCGTTGACGATCGTCTCCATCAGTTCGCGACATTTGACCTGCGAGAAGGTGCTGGCGAGGAAGACTGACTTGCTGCCCCAGTTGATGCCGATGTCGGTTCCCGCATACTTGATATAGAATTCTCTTCGTCTCTGCGGGATCTTACAGAAATCGTCGATGGAGATATGCTCTCCGCCCTCAAGTTCGATCCCTTCCGGGCGAATGACGTTGGTATACGGGAAGAGGCTTCGGACTTCATCACTGTACCAGTCGCGGGTCTTCTCCCAGAATGGCCAGGCGAGAATGATCTTACCATCAAACAGATTCGATGGAGGAAGGTCGAAGCAGACTTCGCCCTGACTGCAGCGCTCCATGCGGTCATCGAAGAAATTGTGGTGCGGCAGCGTCACGAAATCATGACTGCGTACGAAATTGCAGTCTGTCGGCGACACGTCTCGATCGTAGCTGAAATATTTGGCTCCCTGCCTGCGAACGCGCTGAATGAAATAGCGTATCCCGTGCGGCCTGGATGCATTGTCCACCAGGTGATGCACGCACGGCTCCGCACCCAGATATTTCGTGAGGGCCTTGACGAAACCGGCGGCCAGTGAATCACGGAAATACTCGGGCGGACCGAACGCGCTTTCGTTGTCGCAATAGAGCTGCCGGAGCTGCTCGGCCAGACCCCACCCGGAACCGGAACACTGGATCTCGGAGAGCTTACCCGCCGAGACCTCGTCCGTGCGGAAGAAGACCGGCGTGCGGTGCTGACGATCCGTCAGTTGCTGGTGATAGCGGAGGCCGTATTCCTCGGGCAATTCTCCCACCACCATGCGTGCAATCTCAGGGTCGCACTCCTGATTCAGACTGGCCCGAAAGAGTGCCAGCGTCTGCTCCTGGAAGGTCTTTATCAGAGCGTAGCGGGTCCGAAACCCCTCGTACGTTGTAGCGTCCATCGGGTAGGGCCTGGAGGCAATCAGACCGGTCCAGCCAATATCGACGCCAATAGTCTCGTTGATCTCTCGATCCAGTTGGCGATAGTAGTCGCCGACCGATGCCGACGGCGTGATGGTCAGGTCGCCTGCGCAAGACCCTTCTGGATTCTGTGATACCATCTCAACTCCTCATCCTGGTCGCAGCCAGCCGGCCACCGCGGTTCAGTTGGTTGCCAGTCTCTTGATCTTGAAGTACAGCTCCTTGCCCAATGCCCGGCGAAGCAGGTTAACGCCGCCGCGCCAGAGTTTAATCGAATCTCTGCGATTCTGTTTTCTCTTCGCGTGAATACATCGCTCCAAAGCACCGACCCAGGAGGCCTGGACCTGGCCTTCCCTTGCGACAGCCAGGATTTCTCCGAGCCGAGTGATGGCGACCGGTTTGATGCGCAATCTTCGCAATCTCCTGACGCCTTCCTCCAACGAAGGAACGCCTAGACAGGCCGGGTGTACCACGCCCGTCGCGGCAAAGCACAGCGCGGTGGCGATGCACCGCAGACAACCGCCGCAATTTCGGTCCTTTTGCGCCTTGCCAGCAGACTCGGAGACGGCTCATGGCGCCTTCCCATTCGGAAACACCCTTGGCTTTCTGGATACGATGTACGCCCGCCGAGTCGTGAACGATTGAGAAGGAATCACTCGACAGCATCGGATCCGTCAGCGGGTTGGAGCCCCAGGGAAACAGCAGCGAGTTATAGACGTGCGACGATGCGACCAGGCCCGTCGAGAAGCCCTTTCCGAACAGGCTCAGACAGGAGGCCAATGCCGCGCCGTGTTCGTCTTCCCAGTCGTCGCCGAACTCGCGGAAGTTGCAGGCCATCGGAATGAGGTCCAGGCCGACGCTCTCCACGATGGCACGAGAGTTCTCGGCCGCTCTCGAAAAGACTTCTGCTTCACGCAGAGGAATATCAAAACCGTGAACCATCAGGGCCGCCTTCAGGTTCCGCTTGAGACGGCCGCAGTCGCCCTTGGTATGTCGCCAGACCGTGAAGCACGAATCCAACCCGCCGGAAAAAGCCGCTATGGCTTTGTCGGACGCGTTGGTGTGCTCCTCTATCTCTTCATCAGCAGTCACATTGATGATGTGATAGCGATCGGGACGCCAGCAGTTCCAGGCCACCTGGAATTCATCGAGGTTTCTCAGAAGTGAGCGAGACATTGACCCATGGATTTTGATATTCTTTGCACCCCGCATGGCCGGGAATATCATGGCGGTTACAAAGGGATCAGCGAGCTCAGTGACGCCGGGCAGACGCTCCGACGGAAATCTGAACCAGAGCTCGTTCGGACGATCGTCCAGGCCTTCGATTGTGGCACTGATCTTCGCCGTATTATCGGTTTCTTGCGGTGCCTGGGGCCAAATGTCCAAGTATGATGTCATCGTCTTTTGCCTACCAGGATATTCATAGGATCTCTTCAGGCTAGCATCACGGCCTTCTTACGTCATCGCACAGATACCGCCCAGACTTAACCACATTTGCAGAAAGCCAAAGCTTATCGAAGGACTAAGGGGGGCGCCGTTCGCTTCTGATGATGCGGGAAAACACGGTGGTCTGTCCCTACGAGGACACGACACGCTTGATGGACGACGCATTGGGAGGTGTCATTCCCACTCGATGGTGGCGGGGGGTTTGCTGGAGATGTCGTAGACGACGCGGTTGACACTACGTAGGTTAATACGCCTCCCGGCTAAACCGTCATCTTTGGAATGAAAACGTCAGTTACGGAACGAATCGCAAAGCTGTCTGTCATGCCAGCAATGAAGTCCAGAATTATCAGTTCATCGGGGTCTCCAGAGCGGTACACATCCTTCATATCGCTGCGTACGAAGAGCTGGAGGATTCTATATACCTCCGCGATTGACTTGTCCTTCTGGGGGGCAGGATATTGATAGGACCGAAATCTGTCTTTGTCCTTAAGCTCTCTGCGCAGATCGTCAAAGAGATACTCGATCGTCTTTTTCGCCTGAGCTTTGTAGCCTTCCGCCTGTTTGCTATGGTATATGTGCTCATTATTGAATTCAATCAGCTCGTGAAGCAGTTCACCCAGTGTAGTCGAAACCGCTATGTAGCCTTTGCCCTGGCTATTCCGAATCATGTCTTCCAGGAATGTGCCGATAATCTTGCCATTTGTCGTCCCAAGCCTCTTCCTGAACTTGGCGGGGACTTGCTGTTCTTTGATCACTCCCACTTCGAGCGCGTCCTCCACGTCCTTGCCCGCGTAGGCAATCTTGTCAATGAGGCGGACAATGCATCCCTCAAGTGTCCCAGGATTTCCCGCTTGCTCACGCGTTCGAATCTTCTCAAGACGTCTTCTTCTAGCGACAGGCTCAAGCTTGCAGGACGTGAAATCCTCGCCACAGTGCGAGACAATGCCATCTCTTACTTCCCACGTGAGATTCAACCCTGGACGCTCGCGGTCTCTCTTGGCAATGGAATCCACGACCCTGAGCCCGTAGACTTCATGGGAGAACTTCGGTACGATCTTCTTGAGGCGAGGATAGCGGTCTATGATACCTCGCAGGAATTCCTCTCCCTGGTGACCGAATGGCGCGTGGCCAATATCGTGCGCCAGGCCGATAGCTTCTGCCAGATCCTCATTCAATCTCAGACATCGCGCGACCGTGCGAGCGGCAGATGCAACAAATCTTACATGATCCATCCGTGTGCTGATGTGGTCGTTCTGAGGAAAGTAGAATACTTGCGCTTTGTGCCTAAGTCGGCGGAATGACTGCGAGTAGATGATCCTGTGAACATCCCGTTCGAAATCAGTTCGGAAATCGTCCGGGTCCTGAGGTTCTCGTCTACCGCGCGTGGTTACGGTCGCGTATTCGCTCGGGTACAACTCCTTTTCAGATCTTCTGAAGCCTGACATATCCTCTCCCTGAAGAGATCAATAAGCAAATCGGCGATATCGCCCTCTGGCTTGTGGGACGCCAGGTAATCGCTAATCTCCTTCCCGCTCCTCGTTGCTGCCGTGAAACCGCGTTCACGTGCGAGGGTCGCGTCCTCTGCGGCCGACGCGAACTGTTCGTCAAATGCCGTGGCTATGGCCTCGTAGGTGCTGATAGAAACGAAGTCTGACAAGCCAAGAACCAATGGATTAGAGTTCCCTTCCATCAACGACCTGCTGTCGCTGTGAAAAATAACAACTACCTTGTTATGAGCCCAGGCGATCCCGGCCTCGACCATTGCCCCTTCATCAGGTACGCGCCCGTTCATGTTCAGCAATAGGCCATCGCTACTCGTGACCTGGAAAACGTCCAAGGAGAATATTGCCATGTTGAGGATGTCTTTCGCCTCTTGAGATGGGACCCCTCTCTCGATGAAGCAAGGAAAGAGCCGCGCAAATTCCAGTCCGTCTCGCTGCGGCAAAAAGAGAGAATATCCCGCAGCTTCGAGAACCGAAGCAATCTGCACATCTCCTCACGTTCTTTCGGATTAAAAAGGGGACCAGCGCAGTAGATCCTGTACGAACGTCTCTCCACAATCACTCCCTTGGTGAATTACCTCGATGCGAATGTACACTGCCGAACGAGTTGATTTTGCATGATCTTCTCAGCACGATCAAGAAGAATCTGCGGACTCCACCAAAAATGGGTGGCAGGCGAAATCCTGGCGGCCTCTGGCGGGTGGGTCTTAGGATCGGAAGGGTGAATTCGCGATCCGCAGTTGGCGGGGTTATTCCCATTCGATGGTGGCGGGGGGTTTGCTGGAGATGTCGTAGACGACGCGGTTGACGCCTCGGACCTCGTTGATGATGCGGGTCGAGATGATGCCCAGCACCTCGTAGGGGATGTGCGAGAAGTCGGCGGTCATGAAGTCGGTCGTCTCGACGGCCCGCAGCGCGATCACGCTTTCGT
This sequence comes from uncultured Phycisphaerae bacterium, assembly GCA_963726475.1. Taxonomy (GTDB): domain Bacteria; phylum Planctomycetota; class Phycisphaerae; order Sedimentisphaerales; family Anaerobacaceae; genus Anaerobaca. The sequence continues at coordinate 32,497 of CAVSCO010000047.1, forward strand.
AGCTGCGCTCGTCGCCCATGACGCCGACGGTCGAGACCGGCACCAGCACGGCCAGGGCCTGGGAGATTTGCCGATACAGGCCGGCGGCTTTGATCTCGTCGATCAGGATCTCGTCGGCGGCGCGGAGCACTTCGAGCCGCTCCGGAGTGATTTCGCCAATGATGCGAACGGCCAGGCCCGGGCCGGGGAAGGGGTGTCGCCAGACCATGTCTTCGGGCAGGCCCAGATGTTCGCCCACCATGCGGACCTCATCCTTGAACAGGTCTCGCAAGTGGCTCGACCAGTTCGAAGCCCAGCTCGGCGGGCAGGCCGCCGACGTTGTGGTGCAGCTTGATATTGGCGGCCGGGTTGCCGTCCTTGGAGCCCGACTCGATCACGTCGGGATAGAGCGTGCCCTGGGCGAGGAACTTGGCGTTGGGGATCTTGTTCGCTTCGGACTTGAAGGCCTCGATGAATTCGGCGCCGATGATCTTGCGTTTCTGCTGCGGATCGGTGACGCCTTCGAGGGCCTTGAGGAACTGCTTCGACCAGTCGACGACGTGCAGGTCGATGTGGAAGTGATCCCGGAAGGTGGAGACGATGCCCTCACGCTCGTTCTTGCGGAGCAGGCCATTGTCGACGAGGATGCAGACGAGCTGATCGCCGATGGCTTTGTGGATCAGCGAGGCGACGACGGAGGAATCGACCCCACCACTGAGCCCGCAGATGACGGTGGCGTCGCCCACCTGCTTCTGGACGTTCTTGACCGTTTCGCTGACGAAGTCGGCCATCTTCCAGTCACCGGCGCAGTCGCAGATGCTGTAGAGGAAGTTCTTGAGGATGACGTCGCCCTTGGGCGTGTGGCTGACCTCGGGGTGGAACTGCACGCCGTAGAATTTCTTCTTCTCGCAGCTCACGGCGGCGTGGGGGCAGGTCTTCGTCTCGCCCAGCGTCTCGAAATCGGCGCCGAGCTTGGTGACCTGGTCGCCATGGCTGGCCCAGACGAGCGTCTCGTCGGGCATGTTGGCGAGCAGACCGCTCTTGTCGATCATCTTGAGCGTGGCCCGGCCATACTCGTGGCTGGTGGCTCGCGTGATCTCGGCGCCGAGGATTTGGCAGCCGAGTTGCATCCCATAGCAGATGCCCAGGATAGGGACGCCCAGATCGAAGATCTTCTCGTCGCATTTCGGCGCGCCGGGGCATAGACACTGGCGGGCCCACCCGAGAGGATGATGCCCTTGAGCGGCATCTGGGCCAGCTCGTCGGCGGGAATGCCGGCCGGGCAGATGCGGGAGTAGACATTGTGTTCGCGGACCCGGCGGGCGATCAGTTGACCGTATTGGCTGCCGAAATCCAGGATGGCGATCATTTCACGCGTCATAGGAACCTCGTCGCTCGTCGCTCGTCGCCCGATCTTGTCGTCGCCGGCTTCTTCTTCGAGCGACGAGTCACGAGCGACGAGTCACGGGTTGTCAGTCGTCGCTGGGCATGTGACCCGAATAGTTCGGGGCTTCCTTGGTGATCTGGATGTCGTGCGGGTGACTCTCGCCGACGCTGGCGGCGCTGACCCGGACGAATCGTCCCTTTTCCATGAGCTGCTGGATGCTGGGTGTGCCGCAGTAGCCCATGCCGGCTCGGATGCCGCCGACGAGCTGGTAGACGAAGTCGCTGAGCATGCCGCGATAGGGGACGCGGCCTTCGACGCCTTCGGGGACGAGCTTGCTGACCTCGGTCTTGCTGCTCTGGCCGTAGCGTTCGGCCGAGCCCTTGACCATCGCGCCGAGCGAGCCCATGCCGCGATATTCCTTGAACTGCCGGCCCTTGTAGATGACCAGTTGGCCGGGGCTTTCTTCGAGACCGGCGAAGAGCGAGCCGATCATGACGCAGGATGCTCCGGCGGCGATGCTCTTGGTGATGTCGCCCGACTGCTTGATGCCGCCGTCGGCGATGACCGGGACGCCCAGCTTGTTGGCGACTTCGGCGACGTTCATGATGGCCGAGACCTGGGGCACGCCCACGCCGGAGATGATGCGGGTGGTGCAGATGGCCCCGGGCCCGATGCCGACCTTCACCGCGTCGGCGCCCGCGTCGATCAGCTCGCGGGCCGCGTCACCGGTGGCGATGTTGCCCGCGATCACGTCGATCTCATACTCAGCCTTGATCTTCTTGACGGTATCGACCACGTTCTGCGAGTGCCCGTGCGCGGTGTCGACGGTGATGATGTCGACGTCGGCCTCGATCAGGGCGGCGACGCGGTCGTAGTCATGGACGCTGACGGCGGCTCCGACGCGGAGGCGGCCTCGATGATCGCGGGCGGCTCGCGGGTATTGCTGGACACGGTCGATGTCTCGCATCGTGATCAGGCCGGCCAGTTCGCCTTTGCCGTTGACCAGCAGGAGCTTCTCGACCTTGCGCTCCTGGAGAATGACCTTGGCCTGTTCGAGCTTGGTGTCGGCCGGACCGGTGACCAGGTTGTCCTTGGTCATCACGGTGCTGATCTTGGCGCTCGTAGTCGGGCAGGAACTTGAGGTCGCGGCGGGTCAGAATGCCGACGAGCTTCTTGCCCTCGACGATCGGGACGCCGCTGACATTCTGTTCGCTCATCAATTCCTGGGCCCGGCGGACCGGCTCGTTCGGGCTCAGCGTGACCGGGTCGCCGATGACGCCGTGCTCGGACCGCTTGACCTTGGCGACCTCGCGTTTCTGGGCCTCGATAGGCAGATTCTTGTGAATGATCCCGACGCCGCCTTCCTGGGCCAGGGCGATGGCCAGGGCCGACTCGGTGACCGTATCCATGGCCGCCGAGACGATGGGGATATTGATCCCGACGTTCCGCGTCAGCATGGTGCTCGTATCCGCCTGGGACGGGACGAAATCGCTCTTGGCGGGAATCAAGAGCACATCGTCGAATGTGATGCCCTCAGCGACGATCTTGGTACTGTTCATGAGCTGCTCCGTAAAAGGCTTCCGCTCAGGGTATATTAAACGAGGCAGTATAGTCCGCCGCCCGGGCACCGTCAAAAGGATTTTGGCCGCCCCTCGACATGGCTTGTTATCGGCCCTCCCAGGCGGATATATGGCGCGGCGCAACAAAAATGCGTGTCTTTGCGAACACGAATCGGGCCGGCACAGTATTCTTTGTTACAATGGAGAAGGCTGTGGGGGTCGTCGGAATCACCCCGCGATTGACAACCTGACTGAACGAATCTGGAGAGCGAATATGAGCATGAATCAGATCAAAGGCCCGGTTTGGGGCGTCGCCGTGATCGTCGGACTTATCGTTGCCACCGGTTTGGTGGCTGGATACGTAGACAGGCCGGGAACGAGTACGTGTTCCCAGGCGGTGGCGTCAAAGGGCGACTGTGCCGCCTGTCCGGCCCAAGGCGACTGTGCCGCCTGCCCGGCCAAGGGCACCGAGGCCTGCTGCAAACAATCCGGAACATGTCCGGCCGGTGCGGGAACATGCCCGAACGGTTCATGTAACGCCGAAAACGTCGCCGCAACCTGTCCCGCCGGGGCGGCCATGATGGCTCAAACCGCCGAGACAGGCGGCGCGACGTGTCCGCATAGCGGTGCGATGGCCCAGAAGGCCGACGACGCCGGCGCCACCTGCCCGGTGAAGGCCGCCGCAGAAGGGCAGTGTTGCAGTGGAGGTCAGTGCCCCGCCTCGAAGTAAGCCCAGGGGAGACCACAAGAAAAGGGTTCAATAGACACACGCGACGACAACAACGGATTCTGGTTAGCCGGCTTCTCGGACCCAGGCCTGCGGGCCAGCCGAGAAGCTGGCTTCTTTTCTGCCGATCCTGCCCGCACCCGCTTTTTTCCTGCCCCCCCCACCATTCCCCGTTGAAACCCGCTACCCCTGCAGCCTATTATGAACGCAGCGGGCTTCTGATGTGCGGCTTCTCTGAGAGACTCTATACGGCCCCATGGGCCCGTACAACGCTGACCAGGACACGGTCCAGGCCAATGTCGCGCTGGAGATCCAGGCGGCGGCCGGGTGTGGGCCAAAGGCGTGCTTCACAGGATATTAGCGACATTTGCCGGTTCCGTGATGAGGATGTGATACAGCAATTTCGTCGCCTGTGGAGTCCTGTACAGGCCGCGTATTCAATGTCGGGTCGATAAGATCTATGGACACAACCAACTTCAAGAACGCCATGATAGCATCCATCGAGAATGGTGATCGCCTCCTTGAGGATGCTAAATCGATGCTCGAATGGGAGCGATTTCCAACATCCTGCCCCTTGGCTGTTCTTGCGGGAGGAGTACGCAAAGGCGTTGCTACTGAACCTGGTGGGGATTGGCGCATCCCCGTGGTCCGCAGACGTTGGACGGGCGCTACGCGACCATGTCTGCAAGCAGCTCCTATCAGTCATCCTGGACTACCTCTCTCCCGACATCGACGAGTTCTTCCGGCGACATGAGTAATCACGATCGGGGAGCAACGTCCCCCTCTTCCCGTCGGACGTGCTCGACGCGATTCATGTGATCTGCTACGAGAGGATTCCTCGGGAACACGACCGGCGGTGGATGGACGCCTGCGAGAGACCATTGGATCACAGGGTAGAGGCTATAGCGGACGGTCGGCTTGATCGGTGGAAGCAGAATGCGATCTACGTGAATATCGGCAAGACTGGCGACGTGTGCTCCTGCCCGTCGCAACTGTCGGCGGATGCAGCGAAGGTCGAAGTCGATCGTTGCGAACGTATCGGCCAGCAGTTGCGTTCGTATGACAGAGCAGCAGGATTGCCGGACGACCTAGATTCAGAGAAACTGGTCGCTCTTTTCAGGCTTCTCAGGGGCAGACTGTCGCTGGAGAACTTCAACGCGTACTGGTGGGCGAAGTAGAACTGTGTGGCTTGGCAAAACAAATCCAGCGTACGCGCGGGGGCGCGCCGCTGGTAAGGCGGGGACACCATACTCAATTCAAGACCGAAATAAGTAAGGCGTCCCTGGAATTCAACGCCGTCGTTTCGTCGCCTGAAGAGTCTCGGACCAACAGTGTATTCAATGTTGGATGCAAGGAGACACTATGGAAGATCTGATGAGGCAGCCGTACTTCCCGTATCGATGCCGTGACGATGCTGTCGAAGAGTATCGATCGCTGCGGGCAGAGTTGCTTGAGTGCCAGAAACAGCGTGTTGCACTGTTCCAATACTCGATACTTCTCATCATAGGCATCATCGGATTCTTCGCAGACGGAGTGATCAGTCCCGTAGAGGCCCTTCTGCTCGTGGCCGTGACAATCCCATCGGCCCTCTTCTCCTATTCCACCCGAACAAGAGACCGACGGATCGCGAGCTACATCGGCGTCTTCCTTGCGGACATCTCCCCGTGGTCAAGACTGAGCACCAGAAGGGTGAAGCTGAAGCTGCTCCAGCGAACCAGCGTCGCAATCGTCGTCACCATGATTCTGCTCGACGTTGTCTTCCTTAGTCTCTCTCTTCCTGCACAAGCCCCCCGACTGCCGGGCCTCGGAGTGGCTGCTATGGTCAGGGGCCGTAGTCCTGACATGTGGCAACATGATCTTGCTCAGGTCGACTTGGCGTTTGCGTACCCACTTCCGAAGCTTGTTCAAATGAGGAACTGGCCGACATTGCAGCTCGGACAATGGACGAAGACAGTACAACAAAGAACTCCAGTGCGGGCCCCGAAGCCCCGGACTGCTGAGGTGATGTAATCCGAAAAACGGTGCAAAAGCGGGGACCGCCATTCGGGGACAGCCACCTATTTGATGGCGTGACAGTGCCGGAAACTGCACGGTTGTCCCCATTAACCCACTATGAGTGATTGGGATGAATGATGATGAGGCAAACCCAGGCATTTAGATTGTTTCAAGATCGGATAAGTGTAACCCGCCAGGATGTTACTATAGCAAAAGCCTTTATCCTCGATCATTTTGCAAGTGATACACGGCAATTACTGATTTCGCTATGCAACGCGATGGAAGCAGAAATGCCAGAGATGGTAGTGATCCATGAATCGGTCAATACGGATAGCATAATAAGCAGTGCTGCGAAAGCCATTTCCTGGAAACTCGCAGGCTGTGAGGCCATTTGGGGTTGAGCCCAATATAAC
>CAVSCO010000048.1:0-78693 GCA_963726475.1 uncultured Phycisphaerae bacterium
TCCGCTGGTCGCGACATGATCAGGTGATAGTTAGTTCCCCCAATCAACACAGGACGGTTGGCAATATCGGTTATAGAGGTTTCAAATTCAGCCCGTAGATCTTCGTAGTTGGCCAGTGCCGGTACCCAGGCGGTGACCGCGTGCCCGGCTGACCATGAGTTCTGGGTCAGTGTGTCATCGGAAGGAAGCGTCTCGAGCAGGCCGATCACGTAGTCGTCCAGCTTCTTCTTTTTTGTCGAGTGCTTCCTTTTTCTTTGAGTTCCTCGGCCGTCATGGCATCATCCGATTTCCGGCAGCCGCTGCAACCAGGCAGAGCGGACCAGGAATCCCGCCAGCACGGCACCACCATCAACCCATCAGGTGTTACCTGCCAAAGGCGTTTTCGCAGATTGAATCCGGGATGATCCATGCGGCAATATCGGCCTATCTGAGACAAGCGTTTCCAGAACAAGCATTTCCAAGAAACCGGAGAAGAATGGCCAGCCGTCGAGAAAAGAGCCTGCCCCCCGGGAACCGAGTGACGCCCGGCATGCAACACAAAGGGGGCAACTGCCAAGGGGGTGATCACGCCGTTCGTGCGTTCGATGGCGTCGCTTGTATCCAGACCGATACCCCCATCAATAACGGCAACAGTGGTGGTCCCCTGATCGTCGCGGAATCTGGCGAGGTCGTAGGCGTGAACACCTTCGGTTTTCGCCCGGATCTGGCGGAAGGTCTCAATTTCGCCATCGGCTCATGCGAGATTGCGAGGCGTTTCCTGCCCTGAGAGGATTGCTCAGTAGTCGTAGAATGATTCACTTGCCCGGCCATGCTGGCGCCCTCCACTTTGGAGCGAGGACAATCGGCCATCCGTCCGTCCAGGAGGGCTTCTTTACTTCCGAGATTCCAGTCGCTCCTCAATGCGTTCGATTCGCTGGGTGAGGTCGTCAAGCTCACGGAACTTGACGTGCTGGTCGAGGATGTCTTTGGCGGCCAGGCGCTTCAAGCGGCCGTCTCCGGTGTCCAGCAGGCCCACCAGCGTCTCTACGGCCTTCATGACGCTCTGAGAGAGCAGGGCGAACCCCTGAGCCACCAATTCGGCCCGGCGCCGGTCCAGTTCGGCCTTGAACTCCGGCTGTCTGAGCCATTCGTACAGCGTGTCCCGGCTGACCCGGCCCTTGCGGCAGGCGTGCGTGTACGTGGGGCTCGCCAGCAGGACGGGCAGGAACTTCGCCTGCCGGGCCGTGAGCTTGGCTTCGCCGTCATTCTGTCGGATTGTGTCGGATTCCGTCGTCATCGGCCCCCACACAAGAGCATGATGAACCTGGCCTTCGGCCGCCGGCCGATGGCGTCGTCAATGCGCCCCTCCAATTCCGCTTCGCTGAGCTTGCGGCCCCCTTTGCAGCCAAGAATCAGGACGAGCCGGAGGCGTGTGCCTCTGGCCCGATCCCTAATTCACGCTCGATATGTTCCAGTCTACCTTCGATGCTCATCTGTTGTCCTTACCCCTTCCCTGGCAACCGCCAACGCAATGTTCGGATCGTTCAGGCTTCGACAGCCGCGCACCTCGATGAAGGTGCCGTCGGGATTGGGCCAGCGCAGGACGGGCCCGGCGTCTGGCTCCAACTGCTCCTCGATCCTGTCAACGCGTTTCGATAGACTGCTCCATGGTGTGCTCCCGGCAGAAGCCTGCGGTTCGACCGCTGTATGTCCTGGATGATCTCCCGCAACTGGCGGGGTGTGGTGACGAACCGCTCCCCGCTGGCAACCTCCAGCACGAACGGTTTATCCTCGTTCACGTCCATGCCAAGGGCCCGCTCGATCCTCCCTAACCTGCTTTCAATGCTCATGTTCGGCCTCTCACCTTCCCGCCGAGCCTCAACAGCCTCATAGGCGACGTGGCGGACAATGACGTTGTCCCTTCGCTGCTCCGGTGGGACCGGCTCCCCTCCAAACCAGACGACATCGCAGACAACCAGCTTCTCGCCCACGGCCAGAGCCTCTTCGGCCTTGCGGACTCTCCGTCAATGCTCATGGCGATTGCTCCTTCCCCACCGTGCTACGCACGAGCGCGACGATAGATTGTCGAACGTGCTCGGGCAGGGCAGGCCATTGCTCTTGAATGAAAGCCAAATCGGGGTCCGAGTCTCTATGCGCGTAGGATTCTGCGTCAGTCGGGGGACAAGTCCTGCTATCCGCCGACGGTTGTTTGCCTTATGTCCTTTTACTTCAATGGGTTGCGTCGCATCGCAGGAATGAGGGTTCGATTCCCTTCGTCTCCATTCTCTCGTGTTTCAGCTTTCGCGGCCAAGCCGTATCTGCCCTTCTTCCCGCCGGTGACTCAGGCTGCTCCGATTGCCGCGTTAGTCCCAATGGCGCATCCACTGAGGCCATTCGTCGGCCGTGACGCCGCCGATCGGGGTCCACTCGTTGGCTGTGTCGAACGCGCGGTGCCACTTCAAGGTCCACAATTCCTTGAGCCCGACCTTTCGCAGAGACCAATCCATGAAGAGCACATTGACCGCGCCATGATGGCGATTCGTGCAGGCGCATCGCATGCCTCCGCCAAAAGCCCAGGCGAACTCGCCGTCCTGCTCGGGCGGTGGATCGAACGCTTCGGGCCGAACGAGCATGAAGCCGCAATCCATCAGCACCGGAATCGTCCCGGCGTTCTTCTGCCCGGTGCGACGCCATTTTCCAGTGGCGGCATGCTCACCGACGACGAGGTCGCTGTCGTTAATCCACCAGTTGATCCCGTAACTTCCGATCTTGTACTTGCGGTCTTTGAGATAGGTGAAATCGTCGGGATTGGTGATACTGACGTCCCAGGCCGTCCAGGGCAGGGTCCCGCCTTCTTCCTCCGTACGCGGGGCCTTGGGGCAAAGCCTGATGTCCGGCTCCTTGTAGTACGGTATCAGCGTGTAGATCCATGAGTAGCGACCGGTTTCCCAGTCCTCATCGATGCCAGGCATGAACCGGCTGTCATAGTCGGAGGTGTACATGGCCATCGCAAGAGACCATTGCTTAAGATGGTTCTGGCAGACGACCGCGCGGGCCTGCTCCCTGGCCCGGCGCAGCGACGGCATCAAAATAGCCATGAGCACGGCGATAATCGCCACCACGACGAGCAGTTCGATCAGCGTAAAACCATCTTTTCGCGTCATCCTGGCACCCCCTACTAAGCCACATAAGCGACAACACGAGTATACGGCCCACCCGGCGTTGGATCAATCGACAATCGTCTTACCTGCGGTCTTTCGGTCTGTGCACGGGAGGCGAAAGGCAGTTGACGCACGGCGTCACTTCGATTTGATATATGGGTATGGGCATTACCATGGGACAGGGCGGGCAACATGAGAATCCAAGACCGGCAGACGGGTCGCGTGGATCATTGCTGGGCGGGCCTGAGGGCAAGCTGTTGCTGATCGCCGTGGCCCTGGCCTTCGTCTACACCGTCTGGCTGGGTGTCATGCTGATCCGGTCCCCTGCCCAATCTCAGATGCTCATCGGCATGACCGCGACCACGCTCGTCTTCGGGCGGGCCGCCGGTCTGGCCTATGGCTATTCCGTCGCCCTCAGTCACACGCGGGTGATCGCTATCACGATGGTTGTCGAGACGCTGCACGTGCTGGTCTTCTATCCGCTGTTCGTGTTCAGTTGGCGGCACTTGCTGGTGATCAAATCGCTCAAGGCGGTCTTCGACCGCGTTCATCAGGCGGCCGAGGCACACAAGGCGAAGATCCAGCGATATGGCATCGTCGGCCTCTTCGCATTCGTGTGGTTTCCCTTCTGGATGACCGGGCCAATTGTCGGTTCGGTGGTCGGCTTCCTGCTGGGGCTGCCCGTCTGGCTGAACATGGTGGTCGTGCTGGCAGGCACCTACGTCGCGATTCTGGCCTGGGCCTCATTCCTGCGAGAACTCCACGCCCGCGTGGCCTCGTACGATCCGTACGCCGCCATGGTCCTGGTCGTTTTGCTGATTGTTGTGCTGACCGTCGCGTACTTCTTGCGTCGCACGCTCAGCGATACCAAGCGCAAGCCCTGAGGCGAGATGGTATCGCCACGGTCATCCGGCCCAGGGACACGAGATTCCGATCCGAACCTTGTACACGTCAGTGTTCTGCGGTACTCTACGGGCTCGCCAAGAGAACGCTTGTGAAGGAGTCTGCCTGTATGGTCAAGACCGAAGAGCTTCAGGTTCGTACGCGGGGCAACAACCAGGTCATCAACATCACCGATGAGGTGACGTGGGCCGTGGGTAACTCCGGCGTCCGGGATGGGGTCGTGACGGTATTCAACGTGGGTTCAACCGCCGGCGTGACCACGACAGAGTTTGAGCCCGGCCTGGCCAATCACGATATCGAGGCAGCCTTCGAAAAGATCGCTCCGGCCAACGGCCGCTACGAACACGAAGAAACCTGGCACGATGACAATGGACATTCCCATGTCCGCGCCTCGCTGCTTGGGCCATCTCTGACGGTACCATTCTCCAACGGCAAACTCCTCTTGGGAACCTGGCAGCAGATTATCCTGGTGGACTTCGATACCCGATCACGCACCCGGACAGTCATCTGCCAGATCATTGGCGAATAGTCGCAACCGAAGCTGGCTGGAAACGAGGAAGGAGCGGGTTCACCGCTCATCCAGGCCCTCGGTCCTGCTGTCCTCGGTGCCGCCCATGGCAAACGGCGCGGGCCCTCCCACGATGCTCCATCACCGCAGGAAGGCTGGCGTGTCCATCACCACTCCTCAGGAACACACGGGATCCCGTTACTCCACCTCCGACGGAAATCCCCTTTCACCTCCGTGCCGAAACTACGGCACTACCATGTCTAAACACGGCCCACCGAGTCCGTTTCAGTGTGTTCATGACGGCTGCATTCCCTCGCGGGGCCGCAGCCTTTCGCACGCCAACACAACCACGCCGATACCGACGCCTGCTATCATGCCCTTCAGAAGCTCTGAACGAGTCGCTTGGACAGCCATTGTTCGTCACAAGCCGCCCCGCTGCATTCATACCAAATGTAGAGATAGTCCCCTTCCGCGGCGCGGTCAGTTTCCACCATGGCCAAGCCACACTTTGGACAAACGCGCACACGTTCAGTCTGCTGGGGTCGAGATCCGATTGTCTCTGGGTAAGTGGTATCCATCGTCCTGTTCTCGCTATGGGTGTTCACTCTTACTTGGGTCATGTCACAATCCAAAAACCCAAACACCAACATCGAGGATCGACCATACCAAATGATTCGTTGGTACTATATGAGGGCAAGACTTAAAACGCCAGAGGGATTTTCCCTACATCCGCAGGGCAACCTGGAACACCTGGCTTAACACCTTATCTATTCACCCCTTATAGCCAGGGATTTCCTGCTAATTTTCTTCTAACGTGGCCAAAATCTCGCTGGAGACTTCAAATGCGGTGCCATGCCGAACGCCATTGGGGAACGAGAGACGCTCGGTAATCGGCTCCCAATGCTTCAGGTCCTTCGACCGGGCCCCCTCCATCCGATGGCGGCGGTAGGCGTCGAAGTAGACGTACCAGGTGTCACCTATCTTCAGAGCGGTCGGGCCTTCGACCCAGTCCGGCGTAAATGGTTTCGAAGCGGGACTGTAGGGGCCTTCGGCACGCTGTGACGTGGCGATGCGAATGTCTTTTTTCGGAACCGGTGCTTTCGTCTCATCCTTGATGAACATGACGTACGTTTCGCCATCCTTGACGATCGTCGCGTCAATGCAGTTGAACCCGTCGTCGTAGAACAGCTTCGTGTCAGTGTAGGTCTTGAAGTCAGAGGTCGTGACGTAGTAGACGCGGTGGTTCAACACGACCCCTTCGCTACGGTCGCCTTGCTCTTGCTCGGTCTCTGGGAAACGGCCCGGGATCGTGGTCGACCAGAAGATCAGATACTTCTTCGTCGCGGCATCATAGAAGATCTCCGGCGCCCAGCAGTTGACGGCCTTGGGTTCGTGGGCCATGACTTCGAGCCATTTCTGTTCGGACCAGTGGATCAGGTCCTTCGAGTGGGCCAGACCAATGCCCCGGTCGCGCCAGCCCGAGGTCCAAACCATGTGGAAGGTGCCGTCGGGGCCCTGGCAGATGCACGGATCGCGCATCAGCTTCGTGCCCACCTGAGGTGCCAGGAACGATTTGCCGTCCTTCAGGGCGGTCCACGTCAGACCGTCCGTGCTGCCGGCCAGATGCAGGCCATCCTCCCCGTTGCCCGTGAAATAGGAGAACAGATAAGGCTGCCCCCCTGCCACTGGGGCCAACATCGCCATCGCGACCACTGCTATCGCAATCACTCGCACCATCATTCTTCCGCCTTTCACCACAGATGCCTTCATCGCCCTCTACATCCTATCCTATCTTCAAGGTAGCTGCAACTGACCTGTGAAGGCGATCACGGCCTGGCCGGCGACACGGACGGTCTTGGGAATGCCGACTTCGAGTCTCGACCTCGACCTCCACCGTCCCGGGCCGGCCGATGGCCTCGCCCTGCCGGCCTTTGAAGGAGAGTCTGTCACCTTCGACGGCGGCAAGTCGATGCCGCGCCAGATAGGCGCCGAGAGGGCCGTTGGCGTTGCCTGTGACCGGATCTTCGGGGATGCCGATAGCCGGAGCGAACATGCGACCGTGCGTGAGGATGTCGTCCGTAGCAGAACCCAGCGTGAAGACGAAATAGCCATTGCAGCCGATCTGGCCGCTGATCTCGGTCAATCGTGACAGGTTGGGCCTCAGTGCATTGAGTGTGGCTCGGCTGCGAATGCCCACCAGCACCTTCGAGTGCCCCGTCGAGACGACCTGGACCGGACAGCGCTCATCCAGGTCGGCCTCCGTCAGTCCCAGCGCTGTGATGATGTCATCCCGCTGCCTGCCTGAAAAAGGCTCTTCGAATTCGGGCGTCCCTTGCGTCATGACAACGCGACAGTCGCCACCATCCTCCGCAACGATTTCCACGGGCAGGATGCCAATGCCAATCTTCTGGACGACGGTACACGATGGCAGATGGTTCTCGACGGCACGAACGTAATGAGCCGCGATCGTCGCGTGCCCGCACGAGGGGACCTCCGTCGTGGGCGTAAAGAAGCGAATCCAAACCTCGTGGTCGTCGGAGGTCGGGGAGAGGATGAACGCCGTCTCAGGGTTGTTCAATTCCCTCGCGATCGCCTGCATCTGGGCTTCGCTCAACCCGTCGGCGTTCGGGACCACACCCGCCGGGTTGCCTCTGAACACGTCCTTCGTAAACGCGTCGACCTGATAGATTCTCGCGGTTGTCACAACTCTGCTCTCCAGGAAAAGATCCTCATATGATCGAAATCGGGCCCATCGTATGCAACGAGGGCAAGAACGGCAACGACACGCTCCGAAATATCTCACCGTGACATGCGGCTGGCCATTGAAACACGACCCCGGAGGCAGTATACAGAGAGGCTAACTCAAGAATCCGGCACAGGGGATACATCATGAAATACGAATACCTCCATCCGCGCGATGAGCTGGTGCTTACGATGCAGCGGATCTACCGATACAAGATGACCACGACCTCCGGCGGGAATCTGTCGATCCTCGACGAAAATGGCGACATGTGGATCACACCGACCGGTGTCGACAAGGGGACGTTGACACCCAACGACGTCATCTGTGTCCGGGCCAGCGGTGCCATCGAGGGCCTGCACCGGCCTTCGTCGGAATACCCGTTCCACAAAGCTATCTACGCCGCCAGACCCGATCTGAAAGCCATCGTCCACGCTCACCCGATGGCCTTGGTCGCGTTCAGCATTGCACACAAGGTCCCCGAGACTCGACTATTCCCCCAGGCGTGGCGATCCAACGGCAAGGTCGGATTCGCGCCCTACGGGGTCCCCGGCAGCGAAGACCTGGGCCAGAAGATCGCTCAGAAATACGTCGAGGGATTCGATAGCGTGATCCTCGAGAATCACGGCGTCTGCTGCGGCGGACAGACCCTTCAGGACGCCTTCCAGAAGTTCGAAACGCTGGAGATGTGCTGCAAGGTCCTGATCAAGGCACATACCCTTGGTGAGCCGAAGTACCTGACCGATCAGCAGCTCCAGTTGCAGGGCAAGAGCGATGTACCGCTCGACTCGTTCGAATATGACCCGAGCATGATGAGCATCCGCGAGAAGGAACTGCGCAACCAGCTCTGTCGATTCGTCGAGCGGGGTTATCGCCAGCGTCTTCTGACCACGATGACCGGGACGTTTTCGGCACGGATCGATTCGAAGAAATTCCTGATTACGCCGTACCCACTCGACCGCCACTCCGTGTTGCCCGAGGATCTTGTCATGATCCGCAAGGGTAAGAAGGAGTTCGGCAAGCATCCCAGCCGGGCCGTGCTTTCCCACAAGGCCATCTACGAGACCCAGCCCGAAGTAATGGCCATCGTCAACGCCTGCCCGCTCAATGCCATGGCCTTCAGCGTCTGCCATCGGACCATCGACACGTACACGATTCCTGAGAGCTACGTCTTCGTTCGCGAAGTGGGACTCCTTCCCTTCGAGACAGTGTACAACAACTTCGCTCTGCTGGCGAAGACACTGACTCTGCAAAGCCCGGCGGCGGTATTGTGCAACAACGGTGCGATGGTGGTTGGCGAAAGCGTCCTCGGCGCGTTCGACAAACTCGAAGTCCTGGAGTGCTCGGCTGAGGCCGTGCTCGACGCCCAGCCGATCGGAGGCCACGTCGCCATGAGCCAAGAGATCATCGATGAACTGATCGACGCGTTCCATCTGGCGCCGGCACGGAAACCGGCCGAGCCGCATGCGTAGGCGACCGTACGGTCGCGGCGAAGGTCGTCCCTATCGCAACTGTCCGCCGCAGAGTCCTGGCGCAGCGCGTCGGGTGGGCGGGACGACCTGGATCAGAATGGTTCCCATACTACTGGCAGGGAGGCCGGGATGGGGTTCATCAGTCACTCGCACGACGACAGCAACCGTTTCAGGTCGTGGCGGTGTCCAGACGATCGTGTACGAGTTCATCTTGGGCTTGTTGTAGAGACGCATCCCTTTGGGGCCGTCAATCAGTTCGACGCGGGCCGAGTCGCCGTCCGGGTCGGACCACGTGCGAGTGTGGACGAGTTGTCGCCCCGCCTCAGCGCGAAGCCAGCCGAGGAAGGTGCCCTTGATCTGGTTCGGATCGATCGCAAAAGGACAGTCCCGAATCGTCGGAGGGTCCACTTCCTGACCTGGGGAGCCACTTCCAAGCAAAAGAGGCAATACAACGACTACGCCTGCCAGCACACGTATCATGGCTTGTCGGCCCTATCCTATCACGACGTCACGGGATTCGAATCCGGCCCCTCACTTACCAGGAGACCCGAATTGCGTCAAGGAAAAGGGGGAATTCCTCCCGCCGCATTAGTGAAATGCTTCATTCGGTGGGCGAACACCAGCAGCCCATTCCCGCTATTCTATGGGGAGAGCACTTGGCTGGTTGGAGTGAATCGCCTCCAAATGCTCACATGGCTCGCCAGGGGCTCAAGGGATGGGATCGCGTGGAGCTTGGTTTCCAAGCCTTGAGGATATGGGTAAGCATTAAGGATCGACGATGGTCAACCTGCTACATTGGGTTCGCGTTTGGCTCGCACCAGCCGGTTTGCTGGGTATTCTGGGGCTGACGGTGCTCGGCTGTGGCAAGCCGCCCAGTCTGATAGGAGACGACTACGTATCCCCTCCCCGGTCCCGTGTGGGCCGCTATCCGACGGCGACGATCGGTGGAGCTGACTTCCGAGGGCTCGACGACCTGGGCGAACACCATTACGCCAATACATTGGGCGAGCACAACGGCATCGTCTACACCTGCCAGGCCGGGCACATCGATATCGCGCATGTCCGAAAGGCCGCAGACAATGCCGCCTATGTCGCGGACGAGAGCGTGCGCAAGATGGAGGCCGGAGAGACAGAATTGATCTTCCGATTCACGTCACCGGCTCATTTCCTCGTGACGTTGCAGTACCCACCCGACTGGGACGAGTGGTCGACCGCCGACAAGAGGGACGCCGCACAGCAAGCCGCCGTCACGCTCGGTCAATACGTGTCCTTCATCGAAGCGACCTGGCACGAGATCATCACCTGGTTTGGCTACCGCAACGTGCCGTTCTATCCCGAATTCCCGTCGGCATTCTCCTGGGAAGATACGTTCTCGAATCTCCTCGGCACCTACCTGGGCGGTGTCGCGCTGCGCGATACCGAGCATCCGTATGACGAGGCCATGACAATCGCCCTGCGAAACGAACTTGAAGACCTCGGCATCCAATCCAGGGAAACGGCGATGAAAGCCTCCGAACGCGTCCGTGGGCAATGGTATTCCGACGGCTTTCTCTTCCTGATTGACATCAAGAAGCGCAATCTGGATATCGGCTCCGGCGACGGCTACATCACGCCCTGGCTGGTAGCCGGCGTTCCTGAATGTGCCGGGGCCAAACCCCGACGTTATCCGGTGCCACGCCTGGAGGAACTGGCCGCCGTTGGCTTCCAGGCGCAGTCTGGAGATCGAGCCCCAGGCCGCCAAGGAGAAGGAGGTCTTCACGCTTCTCCATGGCAAGGACGATGGGGCGCTCCAGCGAATCGACCCGGAAATGGATTTTCCACGCATCATGGAATTCGTCCGACAGGACATGATCAGGCGGTACGGTGGCGATCAGACGTCGCCTGTTCGGACACCCGAGATAGCGCACGGTGCGAATCCGTGAAGCGCTTCACCTCGCAGTTGAAGGCCTGGCTGCCCCTTGGTAGGATAGCCTCATCGGTTCCATCAGTCTCATCGTATTCGGTCGAGGATGATCATGAACAAGGCCTGCGTCTGCATTTTGATTTCAATCGCCATAGCCAGCTCGACGACCGCGCAATTGCGCGTGCCCGCTTTTACGGCCTACCTCGATCCTGATGTCCGAGGCGCAAGGGTCTCGGAGCGATCCGGTATCACCCGGTGGGACGATCCGGCGATTAAGGTGCTTTGGTTTGGGCAGATCAATACCCCCGGAAAGCTCGACTGTGCCGTGACTTTGCGACTGCCCGAGGATCAGACGTCGAAGCTTTGTCTTACCGTGGCAGGACAATCACGAGAGGCAACGGTTATTGGCGCCGGAAGCGATCTGGTCACCGCCAAGTTTGGCTCATTCGATATCGCCGAGCCCGGCTACCAGCGTTTCGTTCTTGAATCTCTCAATGGAGAAGGTCAACCGGCCGGTGATCTGGATGCGTTGATTCTTGACGGCTCGGCAACAGAGAAAGCCCACTTCAATCTCAAGCCCCGCCGGAACGCCGCTTCGGTGCACCTAGTCTATCCGGTGGACCGCGACACGAAGATTGCAGCTTTCTATTGCGAGATGACGGGACTGGAAGACCCGATCTGGACTTACTACATGGCTTGCGGCTGGCATCGCGGATATTTCGGAATGCAGGTCAACAGCCCGACCGAGAGGCGGATCATTTTCAGCGTCTGGGACAGTGGCAACGAGGCCGTCGATCGTGACAAGGTCGCCGACGACGACCGCGTCACGCTGGTGGCTAAAGGTGAAGACGTCTACACGGGCGACTTCGGCAACGAAGGCACGGGCGGACACAGCCATCTCAAATACATGTGGAAGACGGGCCAGAAGCAGCGGTTCATCGTCACCGCTGAGCCCACCGACGACACGCACACGATCTATTCAGGCTACTATTTCCGCCCCGACACAAAGCAGTGGATGTTGATCTCCAGTTGGAAGGCGCCGAAGGAAGGCGGCTACCTGCGCCGGCTCTACAGCTTCAGTGAAAACTTCGGTGGCGCCAACGGCCATCTCTTGCGGAAGGCCCTTTATGGCAACCAGTGGATTCGCACGGCTGAGGGGAAATGGATCGAACTGACGACCGCCACGTTCAGCCACGATCCGACGGGCAAAGCCGATCGGCTCGATCGCTTTATGGGCGTCGAAGACGGGCAGTTCTTCCTCTCCCACGGCGGCTTCGTCCCCGGTTTCACCGCCTACGGCGAGAAGTTCACGCGTCCTGCAACCGGCCGGCCCCCTGCCGATATCGACCTGCCCGACTGAGGCGGCGAGACCCTCATCCATCGTCTCGGATATGCGCGATATTCTGCCGCGAGACGAACAGAACATCTGGATCGTCCAAGTCGAATCCAAAGCCTTCTTCCACCCCCTCGTCGTTTCGAAGGGTGAAGATGAAGAACCGCTCATTGCCCTCGCGGATGCGCCTCTCCCAGAGATATTCACGGCGATAGGGCTCAGCGGATACTACGCGATAGAGCATGCACTTCGTCAGCGGCATCGTCTCTGGGATCTCGGCGAGAACGCACAGGGCAGCGACGTCTGACGGATCGATGGGTATCGCGGAGATAGACGCTGGCGGTTCCTCTTGCTTGCCTTCTTGTTCCCTCAGATGCTCAAACCAAGGATCGGGCTCATGGTAGACCGTCAGACAAACATCGCCGCACATGGGAGGTTCGTCTGCGTAGAGGTGGGCGTGGTCGTGCTCGACGGCGTCGCGGGCCAACTCCAGTATGATGCTCGCCAAGTAGCGCAAGCCATCGGCGTTCCCTGTCACGTTGACAAGGTTCTCCTTGATCACCTTCACGTGAATCCTGGCATTGGCAGGCGGCTCGCTGACGGCATCGGAGAAGTCGTTCAATCGAACCGGAACCGTGCCCAGCCTCTCGGCAACTGCCTGCATGAAAGCGTTGAAAGATCGTCGATCACGGAGATTCTCGTTGGCGTGTCTGATGCAGGCGGCGTGGGCGGCGCTGCGTCCTTCTTCTGTGCCGAGATCGTATTTGGCGATCAGTTCGTCAATCACATACGAATAATCCACGTTCACACCTCATAAGCAGAGAGCATCTCAGAGCGTTGCGGATCACGTGCCGGCGCGACGGGGTGTTCGGGCGCGGGTTGGTCGGTCTGGTGGTCGAAGGCTTCCAATTCGGTTTGCTGGCCTCGGTCGCCCATGGCGTCCATCCATTCCAGGAGCCGCTTCCTCAACTCCCCTTTGACCTGGGCATAGGCGGGATCATCGGCCAGGTTGTTCCATTCGTACGGGTCTTTGGTGACGTCGTAGAGTTCTTCGCCTGGCCTGTGCTCGTAACGCCGCACCTTGTCGGCAGCATCGGGATCGGTTGCCGCCTTGGCTCTCCAGGACTCGAAAATGCCTGAGTTCGTGCAGGCGTTCTGGAACGGGATCTCCGGCGTAAAGTTCCAGACGTACTTGAAACGCCGAGAGCGGATCGAGCGAATCCCGAAATGCTCCGATCCGTTGATGATGCCGCGCGTGGTCATCTCGCCAAAGACGTATTCCTTATGGTCGCGAGTCTCTCCGAGCAGTACGGGCAACAGGCTCTTGCCATCGAGAGCAGCCGGAACCGTGCCCCCCGCCGCCTCGATGAAGGTCGGCAGCACATCCACATATTCGATCAACGCGTCACTGACGGTCCCAGACCTAATCCTGCCCGGCCAGCGGGCAATGAAGGCCGATTGCAGGCCCGTGTCATAGCAGGTCCACTTGCCGAACGGGAAGCTGGAGCCCTGTTCGCTGACGACGATCGCGAGCGTATCGTCGGTCAGGCCGTGTTTGTCCAACAATGCCAGCGCCTGGCCCACCTGGCCATCGTAATAGGTGATCTCCGCCAGGTACTTGACCATATTCTTCCGTGTGCGCTCGGTGTCGACGAAGTACGGTGGCAGCTTCAGCTTAGCGGCATCGTACCGGGACGGATCGCCTTTGTTCCATGGGGTATGAGGTTCGTTGGAGCAGGCAAACAGGCAGAAAGGCGTTCCATCCGCCTTGCACTGCCCCAGAAAGGCATCGATTGCCTCGAAGTCCGGGTTTTTGTCTTTGCCCGAATACTCGAACGCAAACACGTCCGGCGGACTGATATGCCGCTTGCCGCTCAGGGCCACGCGATAGCCAAGCGGCTTGAGATACTGGACGACGCTTTGCGTGCCATCCTTGACGAACGTGTGATTGGGATAGGCCCCACTCTTGACGGGATAGAGGCCCGTGTAGATGTTGTGCCGAGTCGGCGAGCACATGGGCGCCGATTGAAAACACTGCGTGAAACGCATCCCCTCCGAGGCCAGATTGTCGATGTGTGGCGTATACGCCTGACCACCATAGCAGCCGATGTCACGGAACGTGCAATCGTCGGCGATGATGAAGAGAAAATTCGGTCGGACAGGCGCAGTCGAGCCGCGAAGAAGACCTCCGGTTCCCGTCGCGACTCCCACGGCCACCATTTTCAAGAAATCACGTCGGCGCATTCGGCGATCCCTTCCAAAAAGGTGGGCCATATGATTCGGATGATGGATGTGGGCTACTTGATCAGGCCTTTGGCCCGGGCGACACCGGGGCGGTTCTGAATGAGCCACTGGTCTCGGGCCTCGTTGCACCCGGGACAGACATAGTCGAGCGCCTCTTCGCCATGGACCGCGAGGTCACCATCCCATCGACGCGGGCTGTCGGAATGGGGAAAGTGCTCTCGCACCGCCTGCGCCCAGCCGGGCCCGTAGAGGTCGTACCCTGAGATCACGGGAACTCTCTGCTTGGTCATCACGCGGGCATGAATCTCGCAAACCGGAGGGTCGCCGAAGTCTCTTCCCCTGGTCAGATCGGTCATGCACCCGGCGGCCATGCCGATAAGAATAAGAGCACCCAACGCATAGGCGAGAACGTAGCGCGTGCGGTTGATCTTCATGCTGATCCCCATTTAGCTAACCCGGTAGACGCCGTGTCGTCCAGTCGATTCTGATCGATACGCTTTTCATGGCCGCCATTCTACTCATGCTGTGAGAGAATATCAATCCCGCTGTCAAGAGCGTGCCGGCTTCGGGGCTCTGCAGTCTCAGGTCCGTCCCATCCGACGATGCAGGGCCAGTTGATGCGCATCTTCGGACGGACTCGCGGTCATTCTATCACGACTTGGACCTCGCGATCCGTCAGCAGGTCGACCATTTGCTCGCGTGTCTCACAGGCGTGGAGTTGGGCGACCCAGTCGTCGTCACGAAGCATTCGGAACAGTCGCGCCAAAATATGCAGGTGCTGCGTGTCATCCTGTGACGCCGTCAGAAAAAACAGGTCCGTGAGTTTGCCATCCGGGGCCCCGAAGGGGATGCCACGCCTGGCCTTGGCCACGACGAGCACGGAATCGGCGATCTCATACGGGAGCGGCCTTCTCGGGTGGGGAATCGCGATACCACCGTCGATGGCGGTGCTGCGCAGCTCTTCGCGGGCCAGGACGGCCTCCAGCAAGGCCTGCTCGTCGTATACCAGGCCCGTTCGCTGCGCCAGAGCGACCATTTCTCGCAACAGGCTGTTCTTGCCACGCGAGTTCAGTTGCGTACTGACCGCCTCCAGTTGCAGCAGCGGCACAACGATGGCCTCCCCTTCGGCCTTCTGGCGGTGAGCCGTCATGCCCGCGTCCACCTCGGCCAGATGGTCGCCGGTCATCGTGCCCATGTTCTGTTGGAGCCATTCGGTCACTTCGGCGCGGTTGAACCGGAAATCACCGCCGACCTTCTGACAGGGAATCTCCCCCCGCTGGGCCATGCGTTCCAGCCGTCGCGCGTCGGCCCCGATCATCTGGGCCAGTTCTTTGACGGTTAAGCTTCTATAAGGCACGCCTTCTTCTCCTCTTCACCCTCTCCTGGCACAGAATCCACCAGCTCGACCAGACAGTCGCTACTGAGCCTGCATCCAATCAAAACATATCGCTCCTTCAGTGACGGTGAGAGTGACTTTATGATCGCCTTCTGTCAACTCAATATCGCCCAGGTCGATCTGGGTCCAGCCCGTCTCCGCGATCGAGACTTCGCGGGCGAGGCCATCACACGAGATCTCAAAGGCCGCCGGGATCGCATCGGCCTTGACACGGACGCTGGTCGCGGAACTGACCATGACCGATACTGGCCGCCTCGTAAGCCGTCCATTCGCCTTCGCTAAGCTTGATGCACTGTCCGGCCCGTAGCCGCGTGTCATCAGGATCGATCGGCACGACCGGTACCGGCTCCGACGTGCGGTAGTATTTGGCCTTCTGGCTGGGGTTCTTAACGGAGTACGATCGACCTGGACCGGCGTGACCATAATTCTCGGCTTCGATCCGCCCGGGGATGCGTCGAAGTATCGCGTTCACTACGTCGGGGAAGTACGCACAGTTCTCGAGCTTGATGTTCTCGATCAGCTCATCGAAGGCCTTCTGGGCGACCTCACGCGAGGGCTTCTCTCGGCCTCGCGAATGGGCCGCGATCTGGTCCCATCCAGCCGGCTTGTTGATCGAGTATGGCGTATTGCTCGTGTCCATCTTCTTCCACGGCCAGAACGACCACCCAATATTATGGGCCTCGAAATACTGTGTCGTGCCCCAATAGATGGCGTTGTCCTTCTCTCCCGTCTCGCCCACCCAGACGGGCGCGTTGAGCTCGGCTCGCCTCGCCAGAAATCGCTCGATGCTCTTGAGGTTCGTCGGGCGATCCCAGCAGTAATAGTGGAACTGATAGAACAGGTTGTCATCGAAGGGCTCCGAGAACACCGACCAATCGTTGGCCCAGTCAGCCCCCTCGACCGTGATCATGTGTTTCTTATCGACGCGGCGAATCGCCTCGGTAATCCGCTTGTACAACGGTTCAAGCTGACGCTTGTACTTCTCGGCATGCCGGTGCGCCCGGGCAAAGGCTCGTTGAGCAGGTCGTAGGCCGCGACGGTGGGTTCGTCCTTGTAGCGCTCGGCGATTTTGACCCACAGATCGATCAGCAGGTCCTGGTTCCTGGGGTCCATGAACAACCCCGGTTCGTCGTTGGGGCTGTCGTCGATGTTGGCGCCGGTCTGGCCACCGGGCGCGCCGTGCATGTCGATGATGACATAGATCCCATGTTTCCTGCACCAGCCCACGAG
Organism: uncultured Phycisphaerae bacterium; assembly: GCA_963726475.1. Classification (GTDB taxonomy): domain Bacteria; phylum Planctomycetota; class Phycisphaerae; order Sedimentisphaerales; family Anaerobacaceae; genus Anaerobaca. The sequence goes on from CAVSCO010000048.1 coordinate 16,870, forward strand.
ATTGTCGAGCAATTCGAATCCCTCGTCGACGTACGTCGGGTCCTCTCCCTCGGTCAGAAACCGTCGTGCGTTCAAGGCGGGACGGACCGAGTTGAACCCAAGCTGGGCGATCCGCGCAATGTCGGCCTCCGTGATATAATTCTCGCGAAAGGCCAGCCAGAACTCGTCGGCCTTCTCGGGGCCGATCAGATCACTGACCAGCTTCTCGATCGTGCGCGGGCGGTCGCCGGCCTGCCCGAACTTCCACATGTAGCCTTCGGGCAAGAGCCAATTGCCCAAACCAACACCCCTGAGGAGCACCTTGTTTCCATCTTCGTCCACCATATCCTGCCCACGCGTGTGCAGGAAGCCTTTCGCCTGAGCAGACGCGCCGACCATCAGCGTAGCCAGGACGAGGAACGCCCCTATCATCACCGTTCTTCGAAGCACAGTCATCGCATACCCTCTGCGAACACGTTGTCTCATCTCTACGCCGCGTGACGGAGTTCCCAACTCAATAGCCGGCAGCCTGCCCGTCCTTGCGGGACTCGGAAGCCCCGTAGTATACCCGATTCTGTTCGTCATATCGAATGGCCTGATAGCCGCCGAAATCTCCGACGTCGTACTGAACCCGATGGCCCGCCTTTACCAGTTCCCGAACGGTCTCGTAATCGAACCCCGTCTCCAGGTATACCGTTCCGCCATCGGTCATCGTCTGACCGGTCGGTTGGGATGAGCCCAGGTGGAGAATCCGAGGTGCATCCCCTGCTTCCTGCACATCCATGCCAAAATCGACGATGTTGACGACGATTTGCACGTGCATCTGGGGCTGTGCCGCCCCACCCATGACGCCGAAGCTCATGAAGGGCTTGCCATCCTTGGTAATAAAGGCGGGGATGATTGTGTGAAACGGACGCTTGTGGGGTGCGTACGTGTTGAACTGGCCCTCCTGGAGCGAGAATAATGCGCCGCGATCCTGGAAGATGAAACCCAGCCCATCCGGGGCGAGCCCGGACCCCATGCCCAGATAGTTGCTCTGGATCAATGACACCATGTTCCCTTCGCCATCGGCGACGGTCAGGTAGATGGTGTCCCCTCTGTTTAAGAGAGGATTGCCCGCATCGTAGTGTTTGGCGGCGCGGTTCGGATCGATCAGCTTTCGTCTCTGAGCGGCGTATTCCTTGGAGATCAACTGCTGGACGGGAATATCGTTGAACGCTGGGTCGGCGTAGAACTTCGCCCGGTCCTCGAAGACGAGCTTCTTGGCCTCCACAAAACAGTGGATATACTCGCGACTACCAAAGCCCATGCCCTTGATATCATAGCCTTCGAGAATGTTCAGGATTTGCAGGGCCGCGATCCCCTGCCCGTTCGGAGGCAATTCCCACACGGTGTAGCCTCGATAGTCCGTGGAGACGGGCTCGACCCATTCCGATTTGTGATCCGCCAGGTCCTGATACGACAGGAAGCCCCCCACCCGTTTCATGAAGGCGTCGATCGTTCGCGCGATATCGCCCTTGTAGAACGCGTCCCGGCCATCTTGGGCGATTCTTTCGAGCGTGTCGGCCAAATTCGGATTCCTAAAGACTTCGCCTGCCTTCGGCGCGGGCATGAACGTCTCTTTGAACCCTTCATAGTCTTTCAGCGCTGGCACGCTGCGCTGCCAGTAGTAGGCGATCAAATCCGAGAGGGGAAACCCATCGCGAGCATACGTAATTGCCGGTTCGAGGATCGTCTTCATGGGCAGCTTGCCGAACCGTCCGTGCAGTTCGAACCAGCCATCGACACAGCCGGGCACAGTCACGGGCAGCGGACCTCGCGGCGGGACATACTCCAATCCACGCGTCTTGAACTCAGACAACGTCAGCGAATAAGGCGACCGCCCGCTGGCGTTGAGCCCATAGAGCTTGCGCGTCCTGGCATCCCAGACAATGGCAAACAGATCGCCCCCGATGCCGTTTCCTGTTGGTTCGACCAGGCCCAGCGTCGCATTGGCGGCAATAGCCGCATCGACGGCACTGCCCCCCCGCTTGAGGATATCGATCGCCACCTGTGTCGCTAGAGGCTGACTCGTTGCGGCCATCCCATGTTGGGCAATCACACGCGACCGGCTGGCAAAAGTCTTGCCAGTCACCCGGTCATACGCCGACAGTGGCTGTGCCATGACAAGAAGAAACAGGGCGCGAAGCATAGGATTCTCATACGCTCACCTCGATCGGAAACAAGACCACGTGACCACATGGCCCTATTGTGGTCCTCCGACGTGGCGAATGCAAGGCCATTCCGATCCGGGGTCCGAGCATCATGAGGGCGACGCACGCGTCACCCTTTCCGGACCGACGAAGAGACGCGGTCGGTGCGAAATTCGTCCCAATCGCCAGATTTGTCCCCGCCATCGAGGAAATCTCCGCCGCGCCGCGGAGCATGAATTCCTTGCCTGTGACAGGGTCTATCAGGAGTCCGTTGCTGTATGGGCCTTGCCGGCACACTGTCCGGCAGGCATTCATCCACTGACTCCTTCAGCAACTCCGGCAGATGGCAACGAAGGTTGAAGACCTCATAGAGATGTCGTCCATCATGGCAGGATGTCTCTGTCACGGCCATCGTCTTCCGATCCGCTCGCACTTGTCAGCGGCTTGTCTTCGCCTACCGTGCCCGGGTCCTTGGGGCTCGGGTCATCGTTTGCACTCTGCGGAGGCGTTTCCTCCGCATTGAGCCGTCTGGGGACATTTGACGGCACTGCCGACACGAGCCTTCTGCGCTTCCTCAAAAACAGGATGGCCCCCAGCGGGAAGGAGACCGACAGAATCCACGGCCCGTAGAGCCCGCTGTGGGTGAGGGCGGCGCCGGGAATATGGAGCGAAAGAGGCTGTAGACCGAGCTGTCCGGTGGTCCAGTTCAGTTGGATGCTTCCGATACCGATCAGGATGAAGGGAATCCACAGCCACTTCCACTTCACGCGTGTCCGGATACACTGGATCAGAGCGTAGAGTATGAAGATGGGTACGCCGATGCCGCCGAGCAGCGCCAGACAATGGATGAGGCTCTTGCCCTTCAGCGTCAATGCGTTGATCTCGGCCAGTGAAGCCGGCAGTTTCTTCAACTGCAAACCGAGGGCTTTTCGCACGTCGGCATTGGTCTCTATGACTACCCGCGCCGTGTACCACGAATGGGGGAATTCGAGTTGATATGTCAGATCGGAACGACGTCGCGACCCGCTGGAGAACACGCCACACGCAACCAGCTCGACCGACCGGGGGGCCTCGTGATCGACATACAGATAGAACCGTCTCAGCGCTGTCGCCGGCGCATCGCCCAGAGCGCGCTCGTCCGTGTTCTGCACGATGAATCCATAGTCTTCTCTTAGCAGTGCGGCGATCAAATCCCGTGCCAAGGCGTCATCCTCAGGCGGCGTGATCCTGTTCATCCACTCCCGCACGGCTCTCGTGCCGCAGCCCGTCACAGCCAGCAGCAGAAAGCAAAGAACGACTCGCATATTGGTCCGCATGCCCATGACACCCACGTATTCTCCCCTTTCACAACAGCCACCGAGACCTGACCAAGCGGTCCCTCCCGGTTCCCCCCCACTCATCAGTGCCATAGCCCCACAAACACCACATTCTCTTCGGTGTGTACGATCACTTCCCCTGAAACGCTGGAACCGGGCAGCCTGATCCTGTAACGCTCGCCCGGGACTCGGATTTCCTGGGTGTACCACGAAGGCGTGTTGGAACGCGGCCGAAAATAGTCATGTCCATTCGGATCCCCATCAGGCCGCATCTGAACGCTATCCCGTTCGATCAGACGCATTCGGTCGGGCGAATACTCTCGACAGGGTGCCTCCTTCAGAATCGGAGACGCGTCAAGAAACCGCTCGATATCCGCCCGATCGGCTCGAAATCTGAGAAGCCATTCTCCGCTGAACAGTGCCGACCATGAGTAGACCTTGATCTCTGTGGCCGGTCCCGGCAGCGGAGCTAACCTCGCGCTGGCCAGAATGTGCGCTGCCCGGACCGAAGGCCATTCGCGGTAGACAGCCCATCCGCCAATGAGGACGACGGGCAACAGCGCCAGGACGGCCAGCTTGCCCTTGCTCATCCTTATCCGCAGAGCACGTCGCTTCAGCATCAGCCACCATAACCGGCAAACCAAGAGCCAGAACAAGAATATGAATGGTCCGGTTATTATGCAGCCTGATATCCATCCCCAAGGCGTTCCGGTAGCCCTCCAGATCATCATCGGCACGACAATATAGAGAAGACACAGCAGCCCCACTCCGGCGATGCTCACTCTGCCAACGAAGCGTGATCCCGTCGTCTCCATGTAGTGACTCTCCCGCTTGGTTTACTCGCCTGAAGCCGATAAGGCACTTGCTCCAACAAGTCCCATTATGGTGTCTTGTGGTGCCAGAAGCAAGGTCATTTGTCACGGTCCCGTGTATGTACAGATTCCATAGCAACACTGCTTTGATCGGGGGTGGCAGCCTCAAACGCCTTGGCGTTTGGGGATGGGTCCCAGCGCAGGAGCCTTTCCATACGTACGTGCCACCATGTGCACAGATGTCTTAATAGCCCGGCCTTCGACCGGAACCGAAGGAAGAGGGGGAAGTCCTCGGAAGGAAGAAGGCATGCCCAGGTCTCACGGCCGAATTGATCCAAGGCTCGGCCGCCCAAGTCGAGAAGGAGGGCCGGCCGAATCTGTATTTGCCCTCGGCGCGGGCCAACAAGGAACAGATGGCTCTGAAGATCGCCGCCCGAGATGGCGTATGGACCGTCTACACACGACCGACTGGCGTGATGCAGCTCGACCGGATTGCCCACGACCTGAGTCCGCCCCATGAGAAGATGTTTGACGGCTTTCCTCTCCGCCCACATCAATGACCGCTATCTCGAAGCCTTGGCGACACTCGATACCACCGCCCGTGTCGAAAGGTCGTCTCTCCCGTCTGCCGCCGCCACGTCTCCAAAGGCAAATCGATCCGGGCCCTGCGGCCCTGGTCAGTGCCAGACCAACACTTGCTGCGGGCGATTGCGACGTGCGGTCTGGCCGGAGACTTCCGCAATCGTGATATTGCGACGCGTCTCTATCCTGACCGCTCGCCCCAAGACGTCTCTGCCAAAGTGACCTACCTCTTGCGTCTGTTACGTGAGCACAAGGTTATCCGCCGTCTACTCAGGACTCGCCGCTACCGCCTGACGCCCAACGGCGCACAAATCATCGCCACGGTCTTCCTGACGCAAAACGCCACCACTCAACAACCTAACAAGGCCGCCGCACGAACATCTGGAAATCCCTTTCAGTTCTCATGGATTAGTAGCACGGACACAGGACCGAGGGGGTGCGGTCGGTATATGGTGGCGGTTGGCGGTGAGTGTTCGCACCAGGTGTATGACATTCATCTGGCCCATGGGGCCTTTTGTAGGTCGTGCGTCCCCGCACGACTTTCGGCACAGGTGCAGGAGGGCGCATGGTATGCGTTCTTGCTCTCGTGTGCGAATCGGACGATTCGGCCGTCCATGCGTCGTCTCGGAATCCAGAGGGCCAGGCGAGCGGGGACGCTCGCCCTACGATAGGCCGACCGCACCGCCACCGGATTCCGCCCCCCCCCCGGACCGAGGGGTCGTGGCGTCAGTGCTTGACGATTTCGAGGGCGTCGGGGCGGAGGCGTTGGAGTTCGGGGAGTTGGTTGCGACCCATGCGGACCTCGATGATTACGGAGCTGTCGCCGTACTGCTCGTCGATGATCTGGCCGTGAGCGCGAAGGAAGCTCTGAATCCGGCCGTTGGACTGCCGACTGCTGACGCGCAGCAGAAGGTCACCGCCCCGGTAAAACTCAGTCACCTTGCGGGCCAGCGCGTCGAGCCCCAATCCGCTGCGAGCCGAGATCGAAACCGCCTCCGGATACACCGTCTCGAGCATTTCGAGGGCACTGATGTCCTTGATCGCGTCGATCTTATTGAGCACGGGTAACATGGGTTTCTGTCCACACCCGATCTCATCGAGGACGATATTGACCGACTCCATCTGCCCCAGGACGTCCTCGTTGGACACGTCGATCACGTGGAGCAATAGATCAGCGTTGACCGCTTCCTCCAGCGTCGCCTTGAACGAAGCCACAAGCTGATGGGGCAGCTTTCGCACGAACCCGACCGTATCGCTGAGCAAAACCTCGACGGCCTTGGCGGGCGACCACTTCCGCGTTCGCGTATCCAGCGTGGCAAACAGCCGGTCTTCGACAAAAGCACCTGCGTCGGTCAAGGTATTGAGCAGCGTGCTTTTGCCCGCGTTGGTGTATCCGACCAAGCAGATCTTGTAGAGCCCGTGCCGGCCCTTGATCTCCCGCAGCTTGCGGTTGTCAATGCCGGCCAGTTCCCGCTTGAGCTCGCTGATCCGCTTGCTGACCAGGCGGCGGTCGATTTCCAACTGCTGCTCACCCGGACCACGCGTACCGATACCCCCGACCGCACCGGCCGTCGTAGCGCCGCCGGCGCCGGCCACCGTATCGAGGTGCGACCACATCCGCGTCAGCCTCGGATAGGTATACTCCAACTGAGCCAGCTCGACCTGGAGCTTGGCCTGTTTGGTCTTGGCCCGCGTGGCGAAGATATCGAGGATCAGCTCGCTGCGGTCCAGCACCTTGGCCTCGGCAATCTTCTCCAACTCGCGGATCTGGGCAGGCGAAAGGTCGTTGTCGAAGATGATCACATCGGCCTTGAACCGCCTGACCCGCTGGCCAAGCTGCTGGGCCTTGCCTTTGCCGAGATAGGTCGAGGGATTGATCGTGCGGATTCGCTGCTGAAATCGATCCACCACCACCGCTCCGGCACTTTCGGCCAGGGCGGTCAATTCGGCCAAATCATCCGATCCGTTCGATCTCAACAGGTTCGCGGCCACCAGGATGGCGCGTTCTTTTTTGACTTTCAGCGTCTGGCGAAACTTTTCCAAGTAAATGCATACCTCCCAAGAATAGCTTCATGATAGCATATTCCAGGCCGTTTTTCAAGGCCGACAAGCCACTTCCCGACCGGGAATCCGACCCGCCGGGGCGATTTCCGGGCCCCATAATTTGCTCAAAATGCCGACGGGCTCCGCATTTTGGACTTGAAAATGCATGGCTGAGCAAATAAATTGATGGGTTCACGCGTTGTGTCGAAGTTGGGAGTACGCGATCCCTGAGGTAGTTGTTTGAGTCGAACAGTCATTTTAAGGAGTCGATTGAGTGTTAAAAGTCAAGATGCGTACGGGCGAGTCGGTGCAGCAGATGATCAGGCGGTTCAAGAAACTCTGTGAGAAGGAAGGTCTGATCCGCGATATGAAGCGCAACGCGTACTACGAGAAGCCTTCCGAGCGTGAGCGCCGACGCATGCGCAAAGCCCAACGGGCGGCAAGACGCTGATCCCACACCGTCTTCTGCCTTCTCATTCCAGATACCAACCCGAGCAGACATAGGATTCACCCGGCTCTGCTCGGTTCTCATTTGTTCCGATCTCGGGCTCAGAGAACGCTGAGTCCCTGCGCCCGATTTGTCTGACACACCACCTACCGGATTGCCTGCGGATGGTCATCGGAAACGATAGCCAGATCAGCCGCGGCCGCATTTGAAGCCACCTGCTGGACGTTCTTGCAGCCCGGGATGACACACGTGACCGCCGGGTGCTTCAGGCACCAGGCCAGGGCCCATTGAGCCATAGGCACCCCTTCGGGAACCTCTCCCCGGATCTGATCCACCTGCTCGGCCAGATCGCGCCGCTGCTCGTCAGTCTTCCAGATCGCTCGAACATCCGTCCGGTCGAATCTGGCGTCCTTGCCATACTTGCCACTTAGGAAACCACTGGCAAGGGGCACGCGAGCCAGCACACCGAGATTCTGCTCCACCGCCCCGCCGAAGAACAGTTCCTCAGCCCGTGCTGGAGCCTGTTGTAGACGACCTGGATCGTACCGGCCCCAACCTGAGGCGCCTGGTCCACCTGATGCGTCCCCTGGTAGCTGCTGGTGATCGATATGCCCAAGTGTCTCACGACGCCTGATTCAACCTGCTCTTGCAGCATCTGCCACAATCCCGGCGTGTCGAACATGGCATCGGTCCCACTGTGGAACTGGTAGAGATCGACGTAATCGGTCTGCAGCGCTTTGAGTGACGCCTCCAGTTGCTCGCGGACCAAAGCGGGATCGTAAACATCGTCCCGCTCGAAACGCCGATGGAACTTGTGCCCGAATTTGGTCGCAACAATCCACTTGTCGCGCCGTCCCTTAATCGCCTGCCCGATCAATCTCTCGGACTCATGGTCGCCATAACATTCGGCGGTGTCGATCAGATTGATTCCCACCTCAGCGGCTTTCTCAACCATGGCATCGACCTCGGCCTGCTCGAACACCTTGCCCCACTCGCCCCCAAGCTGCCATGTCCCGAGCCCGACCACCGATACTTCCAATCCTGTCTTGCCTAAACGACGGTACTTCATGCGTTCATATTCCTTATCATCGTGAGACTACCGGGCGTAAAACGCCGTGGCCGATCGGGCCGGCGCGGTGTAGTCCAGCACATCCTCGTCTGTCAGCGTGACCTGCCCGAGGTTCTCGAAACGGTCGGCCTCATCCGCCGTGCGATAGGCGGTAAAAGCCTTGCTCTCAGCCCCACGTACGCAGACGGCAACGCGCTTGTTCCGCTTACTGATGTTGACCAGCACAAAGGCATCGGGATTCTCCGTCCCATTACGAGCGAAGGCGATCAGCGCAATCTCGGAATCCATGGCCATCGTGCGTGCGACCCTCATGCCGGGCTGTCCGGCGCGGGTCAGCAGTTTGTAGTAGTAATATCCGCGCAACACCTCGTAAGTGCCATCCTCAGCGACGCGGAAAGCTGTCCCGGGATTCGGATCGCCACCGACCCATTGGGCCGGGCGCTGGATGCAGGCCCACGGGATGATCCCGTTGACCTTGGCGGTGTAGATATTGCCATGCATCTCCTTGATATTGTCGGCATCCATCTTGCTCCAACTCGTCGAGGTGACCCAGGCGTGCAATTCCGGCCGCTTGTCGCGAAGGAGATCGATTCCGACGCTGCGATGCTCGCCAAACCAGCGGCCATAATTGCCACCATAGAAGCCGTGTGACGTCACGAGTCCCAGATTCGCCAGGGCACCGTCATCGTCGGCAATCGCGTCGGCATATCCCCATGCGCTGAAGCGATACCAGTTGCTGCATTCCCCAGGCGTCAGACCGACATCGGCAAGGCCCGCCGCATCGAGCATCGGACGCATGAACTTCAGAAAATCCACTACCTGCTCAGGAGGCCAGAACAGGTTGTAATCGTGACCTCGGCCGATGTTGCCACTGGCGCCGTCTCGAGGCCAGCGCGTCCAGTCCTCGCCCTCGTTGTGGAGCGAGAGGTATTTGACGGGGAAGCCTTCCTCCTCCCGCAGGTACCGCACCCAATCGACCATATAACGTGCCAGATCATATTTGCGGGCCGGATCGAGATCCCGACCTCGCAAGAACCGCTGTTTCGTCGCCCACGCGGGCGGACCATACAGGGTCGTGACAATCGCCAGACCGTCGCCTCGGGCCCGCGTGCGTTTGAGACCCTCCCTCACGAAATAGCGCATCCACTTCGTGGTCGTCTGATGGTCGAATGGCCCACCGGGCTCTTTCTGATGAAACGGATCAAAGAACATCTTCACGAGCCCAGGCTTGAGGCCCTCATCACCAAAGATCATGTCCAGAATCGTCTGGCGATCGGCCTCGCTGAGCAAACTGAAGCCACCGTACTCCTGGGGGTCGGCGCTGTAATCCAGCGACTGCGGCACTTCGACGTAGTTGACCCCGAAGCCGTTCCAGTCACGAAGCGTCCGGGAGAAATCCACCTCCGCTCGGACGGCCTGAAAATCCATCGCCTGACCGAAGGCCCCCCCCGCAAATGCCGCCATCAGGACCAACACCAGAATCGCTCGGCATCCACTGCGCATTGCAGAGTCTCTCCTTGAATGAGATTCGTCAGGCGATTTCTGCGGTGAAACCACAAAGCTGGCAGAAGTCCTTTATCTGCCGGCCGTAGTCGCCATAGAAGAAGATCTGGTGGAATCCGGGGAAGCTGAGCACAGGATAGTTGCCGTCGAACTTCACCTTGACCGAGACGACGCAGCCACCACTGGGAGGGACCTCCATGTTGTCCGCCACGGTGCCAACCGAGACGAGGACAGTCGATGGCTCACCCTGACTGCCTGGCAGCAGATCGATGCTGGTAACGCGTTGGCCTTCGCGCCAGAGCGTTCGCGGGACGGCGTCACGATTGCCATGATGATGCTTGATGTCGAACGGTTCGGGACGCTCGCCAAAGCCGTTCAGTCGCGTCGGACACGAGCAATGCGCTCCGATCACGGTGTCGTCGATCGTATCGGCCACGGGGTCCTGCTGGAAACCGGGGCGGTCGAAGAGGTACTGGACCATCACGTGCGAGGCGACGGCACCAGTGTCGGCTTCGCAGGCGGCCGGAATGCCATCGTCGTTCATTCGCGACCATGCGATACATGGCAGGCTGACGTCGATCTTGCCAAGGGCTCCGAGACAGTCCATCGTGATGGCGTCTCCGCCCTCTCGTTCGAGAATCCGACCTGCGACATAGTAGCTCTTGAGCCCGTTGATGACGTCCTGCCTGGTGGCGTCGATCCGACGCCGGGCTCGTCGCATATACTCGTCGGCCATCGCCAGGATTGCTTCGCTGTCAGGAGTGCGCCGATATTCTTCGATGAAGGACGTAGCCGGAATGGTTCGCAGCGAGATGCCTGTGTCCGCCAACGGCGCATCGAAACGCTTGTCGCCTTTGATCACGACGCAGCGCGTTCGAGCCATCTTCGCCTTGGCGCAGAGCATCTTCATTCCGTAGGCGGGCTGGCTGAAATCGTTCGTCGCATACACGATGCACCCCGGCGTATCGGCTACGTTCACCGTGTTGGTCGTAAAGGACGTTCCCAGCGGGAGAGAAAATGATCGACGGGACCGCACTGGCGGCGACCTTTTGTGCTGTGGGCCAGGAGTGCTTCTGCCGATCCAGCATGACGAGCATCAGGCCATCGACCTTGGCCGCCTCGGCCTGGGCGATCCAGGCTTGCCCTTCTTCTAGGCTGTAGATAGGCTCGGGTCTGAGTTCGAGCCTGGCACCGAGTTGCGCAGCCGTTCGAGCCAAGTCCGCTGCATAAGTCTGCTTGGCCGTCTTGCCATCGTAGACCGCGCCGGGCCAAAGCATGCCGTATTCCTCTTTCCGGCGGACGAACGCCGCCCGGATGGTCGGCACGTAAGTGGACGCCGGACCGCATTGGCGGATGGGCTCCGACGCCGTCTTGTTCGACGTCATCGATGCGCATCCCGCCATGAGCGACGAGCCGGCCAACAAGACCGTCGAGCCTTTGAGAAAATCGCGGCGTGAATACGAATGACAGGAGTGACAATGCAAAGGACATCTCGAACCCATGAACACCTCCCAGGTTTCAGATAAGAGATCGCACGCCCCGCCCGGAGCGTTCAGGAACGTATCCTAAAAGGCGCTATCGTGAATTGCAATGATTTCCTCGCTGTAGCCGGGCGGGCCTTGTACTCAGTTGCGGTTGGGCGGGGGATCGGTCCGGGTGAGGTAGAAGGCCATGACACGATTGTCCATGAAGAAGATGCGGACGCCCTGATCGGAGCGGGCGTAATAGCCTCGACCTTTCATGCCTTCGATGTCCCGGTAGAGAACCCCATCCTTCCATCCGGCCTTCCGGCCCGTGACGGTCTCGGTGGGCGGTCCAAGGACCTTGAGGACCTCGTCGAGCGATGAGCCAATCCGTATCGCGCCACGGAAGGCATAGCCGGTATCCACGCGGGCAAACCGGACTTCGGCGATGTGGTCGCTGCTGATGAAGATGCTGAATCCATCTGAATACTGCATAATGTACGAGTCCGGAAGATCATTCGCGTCATACATTTCCGAGCCCCACAGATAGCGGTACGGACGGCCAAAGAGCGCAGTGACGTCTTCGTGAGTTGCACTGTTGATATCCAGTTGCAGCATCTTGGCCAGGATGTCGGCCGGCGGCTTGGGTGCGGCACCGGCACCATACCTCTTCAGCTCTTCCTCGACGGCCTCGGGGTCGGCCAGCTCGCCCGCCTTCAGCGCGGCAATCAGCTCGACCGGATCGAGAATAGGCCCCAGTCTACCCTCCTTGCGTTCGATCGTTCGCCCCGTCTTCATGGCCAGAGCCCAGAACCGATCAGGCGTGACATTGGGGTCGACCTGGGCCGCCAGCGCGTAGGTGCCCGCGATATACGGTATGGCCCAACTCCATCCCCCTTGCCCGTAGAAGACGTATTCGTCCTTACCTGTGGGACTGGCGACCGTTCTCGCATCCATCGGAACCAGCAGTCGATCATGGCCGCTCCCCATCTGTCCTCCCCAGGACGCCTTCCGATAGGAGTTGAAATCGTCCGGATCGCCCAGGAGATCGCAACCCAGCCCGTGGAATCGGAATCCGTGAACCTCCTCCACAGACGAGCAGATCAGCAGCATCCCGGCCGCCTTGGCCTTCTCGGCCGCCTCGCTGATCTCCTTGTAGCCCTTCGGAGAACCACTCCAGCCGATGGACATGGAGATGACGCGAATCTTACGGTCCTCAGGCAATTGCTCGTTGATCTGGAGGATTCGCTGGATTGCTTTGGCGCCGTATGCGAAGTTCAGCGATGGTTCACCACCGAACACCGCTCCCAGAAGATCCATGGCCCATCGCCCGATGTAATAGAGGTCCGCCTCGGGCGCGACACCTACCGTCTTGCCGACGGCAATGGAGGCGACTGCCGGACCGTGCATGTGAGCGGCCTGCCATGGCAATACGTTGATCTCTTCGTAGAACCGCAGGCGATCGGCATATTCTGCATGGTCGACCAGCAGCGGGTTATCGATGATCGCAATGCCAACGCCCCGTCCCGTAATGCCCTGAGCGTGAAGTGATCGCACGCCAAGCCCTGGATTCTTGCCCAACTCCATGATCCGGTTCGGATCGAAGTCCCGCGGCAGGCGATCCTGGGGGGGCCACGCCGTACGATCATCAAAGCTCCCGAACACGAGATCACCGGCAGCGGAGGTCATATCAAGTTGGGACAGGTCGTAGCCCCGCAGGTCGACCTCAAACGGATTCAAGCTGCCCGGTTGGTGCTTTGGCAGCGTTTGGAGAAGCCCCCGTTTGAAATCCGCCGGCTTCGGACGTCGGTCGATCTTGGGCAGGATCAGTCGCGCAGCTTCATTTCCCCCCGCAGCCTTGACGCCAGCGGTCAGAGCAATTTGAATCACGACCAATGCACATAGTAATCGTGTACACACTCTGCGTTGCACAGTCATATGGCAAACCTCCGCAAAACCGATATTCGCTGCGTTCCTGCAATCGCCTCTACGCGATATCAGCCTATCACGGATTGGCGGAGGTTCCTACGGTTTTGCCTCCGGCTCCCACACGGGCCAGAAGACCCAGTCGCCGTCGCCGGCCCACATGCGCGGTTTGCCCTTTCGATCGAGCCCCTGCACCCCGCCATCGTCGATCAGGTTCTGACCCCAACTATACAGCAGAAAGCCACCATCGTCCTGCGGTAGGACAGGGGTCCCTTGCCAAACGGGTCATTCGGAAGTGTACCAGGTAGCCATCTCGACGAGTGCAGCAAGCCGGTCCGGATACTGCCCCTTGTCGTTCTGTAGGCAGGATCGCTATCGTAACGATGACGGCGGCTTCGTGCGTCTTGAGAGCCCAAACCTGCTGGTCTGGCCTCCCATATGCCGGGGGAAGGAGGAAAGGAGCATGTTGCCAAACGGTATATCCTTTTCTCCGGCTGACGAGGGCTTCGTCCCCTTTTCACCGGGCGGTGTAACCAACGAAGCCTGAGCCTCTTTGAAGAATCGATCGACCATCGCCCGTGCTTCGCAGCGACCGGGATAATCGAAGACGAATATGCCAAGCAGGTTACTACGCCAGTCACCGGCGGCAAATGGGAATCCCGCTCGCAGAGCGTGACCGCCCCCTTCGCCGTCATCCGTGAACGTTCGCTGGATGCTGTCGTACCAGATGGCCTTCTCTCCATCAAAGCTGACCACACATCGATACTCATCATAGTCGGCAAGCAATTCCTCCCGCACGCGAGCCAACATCTCCGGCGGGACAGCGGCTTCGTGAAGAATACTAAACATTCGAGATAGGCCACATTTTCAAATGCGATCGCGACCAACTGCTCAAGCAGAAGGCCCCGGCCCTGGAGATGTCGCCCGGTCCTCGTAGGACAAAGCAATCGTCGAAAGCCCCTCGCAGCTTGCCCTGGTGAACCTCCTCGGCAGTCTCGTTGACGAGAGCGAACACGAGGTGCCTGTAAGCCGGCAGATCGTCTGTGGCCCTGTTCACGAAATTCGGATCCCTCAGATTCGATTCATTGGCATCGTAGATCGGCCAGTAATCGGGCGTGTTCGCTCCCTGTCTAAGCTTGCGAATGCCGGCGCATTTCTCATCCAGCCACGCGGCGAGTAGTCCCAGTTCAACATCATTATAGTCCTTCAGGTCAGGCCTCGGCGTTTCCACCTTGCGTTTGAGCTGCTCCGGGGGCTCGACGTAGAGCTTTGCCGCCTGCTCATAGTAGACGGCCGCATTTGTGGCGTCCTTGTCCTGTGGCCGCCAGTGTTCGTTGAGCCATTCGGCGTAGTTGACGCGAATCGTGGGTCTGCCAAGAAACAGGGGCAACATACACAGAACCACATAGGCGAAGATCACCAGCATCCCCTGCACCGTTCGCACCAGGAGCTTCCGCCATAAAGGCCGACAGCGTTTCTTGGCGCGGCGGCACAGACGTCGCAAGGAGCTTCGCATCGCCAAACTCCTCGATCAATTCCCGGGCTCTGGCTTCACGTTGCCCGGCATCCGCACAATCTCTCAGGCCGTCCTCGAAATGAGCTCGCAACTCCTCGCGTACCTCCGCCCGCACGCGCTTGCGATAGCGCATCTCCGGACGACCTGATCGATGTAGTCGGCCGCACACTCTGGAAGGCCCGCTTGTTCCTTCTCAGGATTCGCTTGCATGATATCCAGTCTCCAACTCGGGCCGATTCAGAGTGCCGACTTCAGGGCGCCGCCCAGGAGAAGGTCGATCCCCTTCGCCAATTCGACGAGTTGGATTTGCGGTCAGCCAGTTCGGCCTTGCCCTTGCCCGTGATCGAGTAGTAGCGACGTTTGCGGCCGGAATCCGTCGTCTCCCACTGTCCCTGGATCAGCTTCTTGGCTTCGAGGTTGTAGAGCAGCGGATAAAGCGTGCCTTTGCCCAGGGTCAGGATCTCCGCACTTCGCTTTTCGATGGTCTGGCTCAGCTCGTACCCGTACATCGGGCCCCGCGAGAGGATTTCCAGCACCACCACCGGGGCGATGCCCTTCAGCAGTTGACTCTCGAATTTCATAAGAACCTCCATCATCAAGAGGATTTTGTTATGCTATGCGTAGTATGTTATACATACTATGCGATGTCAACCATAAATCTCGGATTATCCCAAGAATTTCTGCCGGTGGTTCCGAAGTCTGTTCAAGGGCTCCGCTGCCTGAAATAACCGAATTCAAACATATCTGGGAGGCTGGAATGGTATAATACGCAGTGCAGTATCGGTCTCAGGCCGGTACGCCGGTCCAGAAGACCTGCGAATCCGCCGTGAATCGGAATGTGAGGAGATGGAATGAAAAGACTCGCCACAACGCTACTGACCGTTGTGCTAATTGCCTCGCTGGGCTCCACCGCCTATGCCCAGGGCGTCGAATGGGAAACTCTCAACGCGCAAGCCTTGTCGCTGTACAGGCAAAGCCACTACAAGGAAGCGATTACGGTCGCGAAGAAAGCCCTGAAAGTCGCTGAGCAAGCAGGCGGACTGCACCATCCGGCGGTGGCCTTGAGCATGAACAACCTCGCCCTGCTGCACAAGACGCTGGGGCAATTCCAGCAGGCCGAGCAACTCTACCTCTTCTCACTGATGATCGGCGAAGCGGCGCGCGGCATGGATCACCCTTCTGTCGGCAAGACCGCCAACAATCTCGCGGCCCTGTATGATGCACAAGGCCAGTACGCCAAGGCCGAACCGCTCTACAAACGCGCCCTGGCAATCAACGAAGAAACACTCGGACCGGAGCATTTGGCGGTGGCGCTGAACCTCAACAATCTTGCCCAGATGTACCGAGCCCAAAAGAAGTACGACCAGGCGGAGCCTTTCTACCAGCGGTGCCTGGAAATCCGACGCAAGGCCCTTGGAGCCAATCATCCCATCGTGGCCGAGACATTTGAGAACATGGCGGTCTTGTACAAAGCCTCCGGTCGGAAGGCAGAGGCCGCTACTTGCGAGAAGCAGGCAGCGAAGATTCGAGCCACAATCGCAGAAGCCGCAAAAGCAGCGGCCTCGACTGATTCACCGCAGAAGGCCTCTCATTAACGGCCTTTGGCGAGGCGTTCAACCTGTTCGAGAAACTTCTGGACGTCCTCTCGGGGCTTGAGATCCTGGGCTCGCCGTAGAAGCGGAAGTGCCTCGGTGTATTTCGTCTGGCGAACCAGCAGTTGAGCATGCCTGATCTTCGCGTCCGCCTCGAATCCCTCCAGACTTTCTGCACGCTCGTAGTAGAACACCGCCTTCTCGAAGTCGCCCGCCTGGGCCGTATGTTGGCCAAGAAGGATCAGCGCTTCGCCATCGAGTGGATCGAGGGAGACGATCTCCTCAAGTACGCCGATCTCTTCCTCGCCGGCGCCTTCGGCCACCGCGATTCGCGCACGAAGCTTGAGCAGGTCCTTGCGTTGGGCCGTGCCGATGTAGTTTGCCTGGACATTCTCCACGGCTTCAATCAGTCGCTTCGTGTCATCGAGCACCCCTGTGCCGCGAGCACCCTTGCCGCACGAATGATGCGATCCGTTCCTTCCTGGGGTTTCATCTCAATCGCCCGGATGTATGCGTTCACAGCGGTATCGAACAGGCCTTCATTGACATAGATGTCACCCAGCGTGTAGAGGCTGCCCGGAGTGGATTGCCCCAAATGGTCGACGAACTCAAAGTTGATGGCTGCATTGACCGGCTGGTTCAGCCCGATATACGCGTTCGCTTGAGAAATCCAGACGTCGGCACGGTTGGGGTCTTCGGCAATCAGACGATCGCACAGTGCTACAACCTCGGGGAAGCGATGCTGACGCGCGAGGCTGTCAGCCAAGCCGAACTTCCAGTCTGGCGTCTGTGGATCGAGCAGGACGGCCATGCGAAAAGCCGATTCGGCGGCAAGGTAGTCTTCCGCCTCATGGTAGGCCAGGGCGAGCATTCCATAGGTATAGACATCACCGCCGCCCAGCGCGAGCACTTGCGTCAGAGCAGGGATGGCCTTGACTCGTTCGCCCTTCTGTGTATAGGCCAGCGCAAGGTGCTTGTGGGCACGGCGATACTTTGGATACTTCTCGATAGCCTTTTCGTAAAGCGCGATGGCTTCATCGAATCGCTCTTGCTGGAGGTCGAGGTTGGCCAACGTGAATTCGAACACAGCACTGGACGCATCATTGACGTTCTTCTGGAGCAGGCGGGCGGCCTCCTCCAACTTGTCCTCTGAAAACAGGTCGAGCACCTTCATCATCTTCTCGCGCTCGGATTGTGTGACGGTTGGCTCGATCTCGGTCTCGGCCAGATAACTCTGCGCGAAGTACCGCTGGAACTTGGGGCTCTTCCAGAGTCCCAACTCGAACTCAGTGAGATGAGCCTTCTCGGTGGCTTGAAGAGGCAAGGCCACCGCATCATCGTCGCCAGCCTCATCGGCGGGGGCTGCATCGACAAGCGCGCCAACTGACAGGAGCGAAAGAATGCAGAGCGAAAAACACATACGATATCGCGATCCAGTTCTCATCGTCTATCCTTCCGGGAAGGTGATCGGGGCCAGCATACGAAAACGCACCGCTTTGCCACCCCGCTTGCCGGGTTCGAATTTCCATTTCTTGACCGCGCAGAGGGCCGGGTCTTCAAAGGCCGGGTCGGTCGAACTTCGCACACGGGCGTCGGCCACACGACCCCGCTCGTCCACGATGAAGATGATGTTGACCTTGCCCGGCGCTTTGCGACGCAGTTGCTTGCTCATAGACGGCCCAGGCTGGTAAACACACGTCGGCTTCTGGTCCAGATCGGCCATCGAGAAGACGGCTTCGGCTTCATCACCGGTCGACCCGGGCGTCATGGTGTTCAACTTGACGGCGAAATCCGCCCCCCCCATCCAGCCACCTCCGAAGCCGGGATTCAGCGCCAGTTCCAGTTGCGAGAGGTCCAACGGCGTCGCTTCTTCCACCAGTTCAGGCGGTTGCTCTTCGGGTTCGGCTTCCGGCGGAGGCTCCTCCTCGACCTGGGCCGGCGGAGGAGGCTCCAGATTGGCGACGTCCACCGTTTGCAGCATGAGATCGTTCCCCAGGAGGCTTGCTGATCGTCTGGATCACGGGCAGCACGATGAAGAACAGCAGGGTCAGTGCCACCGCACCAAGGAAGACCGAGGCGGTGTGCCTCACCTCGCTGAGAATTCGGATGATCTGGGACCTGCTCACGAACTCCACGCTCAACCTTGAGGTCTTCGAGTGGCCAGGCTGACCTTCTTGGCGCCGGCCAGTTTCGCTTCATCGATCACGCGAACGAGCAATCCGGAGTCGGCCTCCGCATCAACCTGAATGATGACAGGCACCTCCTCCGTTTGCAGCATTCGCTTGACGAGTTGCCGAACTCCGCTGAAACCGATTTCGCGTCCTCCGTAGACGACTTCACCTTTGGCTGTCAGGGCCAATAGAATGCTGGTCTTCTCCAACTGAACAGAGGACGCGGCCTGAGGCTTGTCGACCTCGACACCCGTTTCCTCGACAAAGGTCGTCGTCACGATGAAGAAGATCAGCAGGATGAACACGCAGTCGATCAGGGGCGAGATGTCCACGCCGGCATCGTTGCCTTCATCAGCAGCCATTTCACGAAAACGTCCCATACGTCTCCTCGATTCCAGCGTCTCACATCGCCCCGGCCCATTGCGGACGATGTCTTACGCCGCGATCTCCTGCTTGTGCAGCGACGACTTCCTCGCTCTTGCGGCATTGCCTCTCTGTCGTCGCGGCAGCTTCCGATTCCGATACATGTTCTGGGTACACACCGCCTGAAGGTGCGCCAGGAACGCCTTGTAGCGATCCAGTTGGCGTGCGAGCTGATACTGAAAGAACAACCCGGGCAGTGCAATGATCAAGCCCGTTTCCGTCGTGACCAACGCCTGCGAGATTCCTTCAGCCACGAGGCCCATGGTTTTCTCACCCCCGGAGCCGGTCGCCAGAGCGCCGAAGGTCGCCAGCATTCCAGTGACCGTACCGAGCAGTCCCAGCAAAGGGGCAGCGCTCGACACAGATCTTCATCACGCGCAGGTCTCGCTCGAACGGAACGACCTCGGTGCGTCTGCAACTCTTCGAAGAAGACCGCCGACTGTTCGAGTGAGCTCGCGCCGGTGACGAAATCGAGCAGCCTGCCAATCGGGCCCTTGCGTTCGCTCGGATCATCGATCCAACGCCGCCACGTCTTCTCGGGCACCGATCGATATCCTTTCTTGCTCAGCTTCAAGAGCACGTGCATGCCCAGCATGAACATGACCACCGCGTTGACCGCCAGCGCCAGCATTCCCCAGCCGCCGGAAAGCCAGATAGTGACTGCCTGATTCCACAGAGCGTTAAGCTGTCCAAGGGTTGCACTCATAATCCGTTCTCCATTGAGCCCCAATCCGCTCAATCATCACACGGGAAGTCCGTTTCCGTTTCGCACTACACGTCCGACCAGGCGGCCGTCACGGTCGACGACCGGCATCATGCTCAGCCCATGTTTGCCGAAGAGCATCTGCACTTCTTCGCGATCCGTATCGACATGAACGACGTGCCTGTCTGCGCCCACGAGAGATTCGATGCGAGCCTGTTCCGGTCGAGTCAGAAGGAGGCGAATCTGCACATCGCCCACGTATTTGCCGCTTTCGTCGACGACAAAAATCGTCTGAACGTCTTCGTCGATCGCGGCCTCGCGTATCTTCTTGATGGCCTCAGCCACGGTGGCATTCTTGCTGACGCTGATGACCTTCGGGTCCATGAACCGGCCGGCCGAGTTGTCGGCATAGGCCACGACACCACCGAGATCCTCCTGGCCCTCCGTCACCAGACGGCGCAGGACTCGGCGCGCCTCGGCCGTGGGGATGCCGGCCAGTAGATCGGCGTCATCCTCGCGATAAGGGGTCTTGCTGACCTGATTCATCAACATGATGGCGGCTTTCTCCATCCGAGCGATCATCCCGCGTGCCTTCCGCGACAAAAAGGCGTGCAGTAGAAGGGATGGAATTGCCACGATCAGTCCGAATTCGGTCGTGATCAACGCTTCGGAGATGCCGCCGGAGAGTGTCTTCACGTCGCCCGAGCCAAAGACAGTGATCAACTTGAACGTATTGATGATGCCCGTAACGGTACCGAGCAGCCCGAGAAGCGGCGCCGACGACGCACTGATGGCGATGAAGGGCAAAAACCGCTGGAGCTTCAGTTTGGCCGTGAGAATCTTCTCGTACATCACCTCTTCGATCAGCGCGGGCGGCTCGTGGATGTGGGCCACACCAGTCGAGAGCATCTCGCCCGTCGGACCTCCCATCGCGGCGGCCTGTGTCGCAGCCTTTCCGTCGTCGTGGGCCGCAACCGATGCCACCAATTCCTGAATCCGCTTGTCCGAAGGCATCCGTAGGCGGGCCAACTCCACCCATTTGAACAGCGCCACCAGCATGGCAGCCGCCGCGAAGCCAAGAATCGGAATCATCACCGGTCCGCCCTTGCTGATATGCTCGACGAGCGTTTGCTTGGTCGCTTCGATTTTATGAGCGTTACCCAGCGTTGGGTCGAGCGGGAAGCGTCCCGCGCCGGACTCGACCGTCTCCGCGGCGGCTTCCGTCAAAGACGGTGATTCGAAGGCAATCACCGTCGGCTCGAGCGAGCCCAGGCGTTGCTCGGCCGTACCGACACTCTCGCCGTCCTGCGAGCGGAAAAGGGCCGCCGGGCCGATCAAGACGAACGTTCCGGGCTTGACCAGACCGGACGGGTCTACGGCGCTGCCCTCGAAGCACGTCCCACCCAACGCGTCATACAGGCGATCGAGCGAGACCGTCACCAGTCCGGCCTGAGCCTGATACACTTCACTGTCACTCAGGTCGCTGCTCTCCAGAGCCAGCTTCGCGGCCTCCAGCGGCTCCTTGTAACGCTGGAGTTCGGCGATGTGGAGCCGCATCTCGAATCCGCGGACGTATTCCCCCAGCAGATTGGAGAGGTATGTTCGCTCCTGTTTGCGTCCCTCAATCTCCGTGCGCAGATTACTCAGGTCCAGCGTCCGGCTGTCAAGTAACCGCGTCGTCTGTTGATACTCGCGGCGCACCTCAATCAACTGATCTTCAAGGTCTCTCAGTTGCCGGCCCAGCGGGATCTTCTCCTCCGCGATCTTCTCTCGCAAGCTGCTGAGCTCAGCCAGGCTGTCCTCCAGTTGCTTCTGTACGGATGTCTCCACCTGACCGAGGGAGGTGGCGTCAGCCGGCTGGGCCACTGGTGCATTCGGGTCGTTTACGGTCTGTGCGCAAACGACGCCCGAATCCACGCAAAAAAACACAAGACACATCACGACCGACAACAGCAGGCTCCTCCTCATTCGCCAGCCTGCTGTATGTCCGGCCGACCGCCATCGCGGCATTCTGCCCTCAAGCCCCTGCGATGACGGCAAACTCACATGGCGGACTCGGCGCCGTGGCGCATCGCCCGCCTCAAGTTCGGTATCCTGGAATCGTAGCGTTCCGATCATCCGGTAATCCTGTCGAAAGTGCGTGTCTCTACAGCGTCCGTCTAATAGCAGAGTACGCGGTCCACGTTAAATCTCGATTAAGCTGCAATTAGAATGACGTTAGCAGCCTACCCAGATTGTGATTCGAGAGCCTGACAATCAGCAAACATCACCATGCTTCGTTCGCTGCCGGGTATGGAGGAGAGGCAAACGGATTCGTTCTATTTAGAGCGCACCGACCGGCTTGCCAGGGAAATCGTCTTTGAGCCTTCACTCGACCTTCACGGGCAGGGTCACGAAGCTCGCCCCCTTCTCGTTCTTCAAGATGGCGATTGCATCGGCGATCTGATCGACGGCGTCGTTAGCGGGCTCCCAGGCCCATCCGTCCTTTGAGGGCCGCCCCACACCGGCGACGGTATCGTTGGCACCGGTATAATAGGCCTGCCCGAGCCCAACATAGACGGCAGCCACCTCGGCCACACTGCCGTCGGCCAGAGTTCGCACCTCGCTCGTCACCGTGATCTCGCGATTGAACTTGTTCGCCTCATTCAGGATGCCGACCACGTTCTGGAACCGCTGAGACAGGGACCGCTCGGTCTGGTTCGGATCTTCGGGCAACGCCTTGCTGAGCGGCTTGATGCGTTCACGGATCGGGTCGGGCAGACGCTGAATCAACCCTGCCGTCCGAACCTCCAAACGCGTGACAATTCCACGGAGCGTCTCGGAAGACTCTTTGAGCTTGCCGTTCTCTTCCACCAGCTCCATGCGTTTCTTGTCGGCGTCACTGATGCTCTGTTCGGCCAGCGCGATCTTCTCGCGGAGCGACGCGATCTCTCGCTGCACGAGTTCAATCCGCTCGTTGAGCATTTCCCGACCGAGCGTCCAGTCCTGCTTCTCCTTGGAGATCACCCGTCGGGTCTCGACCCATTTTTCAAGTGTTGACCGCACCTTCTCGACGCTCTCCTGCGGCACGGCCTGCGCCGTGAAGCCCATCGCGCCGACCACCAGGATGGTCCCGATCGTCCAATTGCGCATCGTCTCTGTCACCGTCGGCCTCTCATCAATACGAATCGAGTACGAGGACCTCTCATGGGACTTCCCGCTACTCGACCATCACATTCATCGTGTCAACGTATGCACAACCCACCGTGGGATTTTGCGCACACCATCATGATTGACGGTAACTTTGCCGAGTTAGCCCGACATTAGGAGAGTATTAGAATTGGATTAACCGGGTGAGCCCGCCAAGCCCGCTTGGGGCGGCACTTAGAACTCGTATGCCATGCTCAGAGACAGGTCGATACCCTTCTTGTACGAGGTCTTGACCTTGTCGCCATCGATGTAGTCGGAGCGGTACACTTCCTGAATCTTCGGGTTCGAGCAGGTTCTTGGCCTGGAATTTCAGTTTGAGCTTCTCCGTGACCTTCTGGGACAGACTGAAGTTCAGCGTGCCGTACTCCTTCTCATACACGTTCGGGACGTATCTGCCGTTGGACTGGCCCGCGCCGGCCGCCAGCGTATCGCCTCGCACGGTATAGAACAGGCCCAACTGCGTGCCCGAACGTTCCAGATCATGAATCAGGAAGATATTGTAGAGATACTCCGGCGTGCCCGTCATGTCGCGGGTGCGCATCGGGGCCTGGATGTTCGGCGCCTCGAATTTGGCCGCCTCTTCATCGGAGAGCGTCACTTCCGAATCGATGAAAGTGGCATTGGCCCCAAGAGAGAGGCCTTCAAATGATTCCCAGAATTGCGCCATCTGTTGACGGATTTCGATCTCGAAGCCGTTCAGTTCACCCTTCGGGTAGTTCACGGGCGTCGTATAGATGATGTTGCCTGCAACCCTTTGCACATATTCAATCGGATCGGTGATGTCTTTGTAGAAGTAGGAAAAGGAGAGCAACCCGCCTGCGTACGGCGTGTAGTCGATGCGCAAATCGTAGTTGTTCAGTGCGCTCATCCCCAACTCGGGATTGCCGATGAACACGTCACCACCAAGGTATTCGACCTGCTGAATCGGGGACAACTCCTTGAAGGTCTGACGCGCCACCGTCTCGCTGAATGACCCTCGCAGCCTGATCGATTCGAACGGATCGTATTCGAAGCCAATCGAAGGCAGCGCATCGTCCTGCGAGAACGAGACATCGGCTTCGCCCGGATTCAGTTCAGTGGATACGCCAGTCCCGGGAGGAATCCAGGTCGCATCCCGTTCAGGGTAATTGACGATGCTCAGATCGGTTGTCTCATAGCGGACCCCGCCGATGACTTTGAACTCCGACCACAGGGGCACATCCGCCATGTAGTACCAGGCGGAAATCCTTTGCTCCCCATCGTAGTCGACATCGACGTACGGCGGCCCATCACTGATCGGGTGGTTCTCATATGGAAAGACCGCACTCCAGTAGTCTTCCCACGATGCTTCGTACCGAGCGCTATTGTCGTTGAAGTTGCTGAACGAATTCTGACGATACGTTCGATCGACGGCATCATGAAAAACACCCAGCTTGAAATACCCTTCGTCATCCGTCCACTGCTGGAACGGGAGCTTGACGTTCGCCGAATACTGCTGGCCATCCTCCGCGACGTCTTTCCAAATGCGTTGGAAATTGCCCAGAGTAAATGCCTCGGCCGGCTTGAAGGGCAGATACACCGCCGGACTCGTGAACGGCGGAACATAAGGCGGAAATCCCGAGTTGTACGAGGGCCCCTGCCACAGCGAGCCGAACTGCCGCTTGTCGGGCTGGTACATGGACGCGCGGTTGAAGGACATCCCCCAATCGAATTCCGGACGCTGAAACGCGAAGTACTCCTTGATCGACCATTCCGGGTCAGGCAGCGTGTGACGCCCGCTGAGTTGGACGGTCTGCGTGGTTCGTTCCGTATACTCCAGCGTCTGGGCCCGCAGATACGGGGCCGCATCCGACTCCTGGTTCCCCGGATCCGTTGGATCGAGGGGATCGTAGCCAGGGAAGTAGTATTCCTTGCCTCGGGTATCCTCTGCCAGAGTCGCTTTGTCCTGCGCTGCGTGCGTGTACATCGACAGCAGCGAGAGCGAGTGGTTCTCCGTCTCGAGACCTACCGTGCCGAGCCCGCCCCACTTGACGCCTTCGCTGCCCTGTGTCACGTCGAAGAGCTGCGTTTTGAACGACCCCTGTTGTGGCGTCCCCTGGATATAGACCGGAGTCAGCGGATCACCTGGTTTCTCCACCCAATACTTGTCGTCGATACCGTTGTCGTAGAACGAACTGTCCCGCTCGTAGAAGAAGGTGCCAAAGCCACCCAAGGTGACTCCATTGTCGTATTCGTGCCTTCCGCCGCCGGAGAAAGACCATTTGTAGTCGATCGGCGCTTCGTCTTCAGAGACCCCTGCCGCCCCCGTCCAGTTGCTGCCAATGTTGTCGGTCTGGATGTCGCGATTCCCCCCGTCCATGCCCAGGAATCCCACGCCACCACCCTTGTAGGTGAGGAAGTCGCCGTTGCCCGTCGTCTGCGAGTTGTAGCCGATCTGGCTCGAAAACTGGAACGTCGTCTCTTCCGGAATGCCCTTGGTCACAACGTTGACCGCCCCGCCGGAAGCATCGCCCTGCTGATCGGGCGTGAACGTCTTGCTGACCTGGACACTCTCGACGAGAGCCGAGGGGAACTGATCGAGCTGGACAGCACGTTTGTCGGCATCGGCCGTCGGCAGGCGCACTCCGTTCAATTGCGAATTGACGTAGCGGTCCGGAAGCCCCCGTACCACCGCGTATTTCCCATCCTGCACCGTCGCACCGGAAACCAGTCGCAGGGCCGCAGCCGCGTCACCGGCGCCCGCCTGACTCATCAGGTCTGCGCCGACAGAATCCAATAGGGACGGGCTCTGCTCGCGCATGACCAGCAGCCCAAACTCCGAACTGCCGCCCAACTCCAGATCCTGGACGACGAATTCCTCCATCTCCGTGAATTCGCCCGCCAGCGAGGCGTTCAAATCGGTCATTTGTCCCGCCGTAACCACGACGTTGGGCGTGAACTGCCGTGTGAATCCTTCCTTGGCGAAGATCACCGTGTACGTACCAGGCGGAACCTGCCCGAAGACGTACTGGCCTTCGTCCGTGGTGGTCCTCTTCTCGCCCGTCTCGTAGAGCAAGACTTCCACGCCCGGCAATGGCACATCGAAATCCCGGTCATAGACCGAACCGCGAATTCCCCCAGCCGGCTGTGCCGACACCGTCAGCGTCAGAGACAACAGCAGCGCAGCACTAACCACGATCGAATAGACAGTCCGATTCATCACCGACGATCACCCATACCCTCACGTGCGGCGCATCGCGCCGGATTCGACGGCTCACCCTGCTACCAGGGGTCTCCCAAGCCGTCCTTTATCTCCCCAATCCGTTGCAACAATCCCGTGTCGGGTTCCACTCCGTGGACTGCCATCGAGCAGCAGGTCGCCGCCAGGTCTTCGGCACGCGGCCTGGAATTCGGATTCTCCATCCCCGCCGCGATCGCCCGGCCATAGAGATCCAGCGAGGCCTTCGTTTCACCCATCGCGCAGCACGCTTCTGCAATGGAGCGAAGCACATCAGCTCGCTCGATATTCACGATCATCTCCCTCTTGGCATCGAACGCACGGAGCACCTTTTGAACTCCTGTGTTCGCCCCTGCTTCATCCCCCGCGCAGAAGCGTAGCTCCGCTAGCGAGGCTTCCAGCGGTATCTCGGATCGAGGTTGCCAGGGTCCCGCATCGACAAATGCTCCCGCCTCATCGGCCAGTTCGAGAGCCTGAGCCTGATCATCATGGGCCAGCGCGAAATCTGCCAACTTCATCAGCAGGTCAATCCGAACGAAGACCGGCATACTGCCCCACCCGTTCCTTATCTTCTCCAGGATCGCCTCCCGTCGTTCCGGATCGGCATAGAATCGACTGAACAGCTCGGCGTAGGCCCCAAGGACGTTCTTTACGGTATCGAACTGCCCGGATTCCGCCAGCTTCGCCAAAGCCTCCATTTGCTCATCAAAGGAGTCAGCCGGGGCAGACCATCGCTTCCGCATAAGCAACATTCCCCGATTCGGCGGGCTCAAGCCCCTCCTCCAACTCAGCGGCTTCGGCGGTTTGCCCGAGGTAGGCATGCGTCTTCGCAACCGAGGCTCTTATTCGATCCTTTCCGCCAATCCTCCGCACTCTCGGCGATCGCCAGCGCCTTCTCCAGAAAGGGCTCCACGTCGGCCTGCGTTGCACCCTTTTGCGCACAGTGGAAGGCCAGATCAGCGTATCCAGTTCCGCGCCGCCAGTTCTCGATCCGCTCGATATACTCCAGGGCCCGCTGCCTCTTGATCCAATTCGAGACAAGCCGCGACAACGCTCTCCTGCACGCGTGAGCGGTTCTTGATATGCGGTTCAAGTGGCATTGCCGACCCCGCCTCGAACGCGATTTCCAGAAGTCTGCCCTGGAATGGTTCCAGTGGGGCATTCTTGAGGGCAAAGCCCTCATCGGGCCCGTCCTGGGTATCACAACCTGCTCCCACGATGGACAGACCAAAAGCCAACAACACGAATACGAAACGAAGGACGACTCTCATGTACGCGAACCCATTCTCTGCTCTTCCACCAGAACCCACCACAACAATACCCATCTTAACACAACAAGGCAATCGCTTTCTCTCCCGTTCTTCCTTCTATCTTGCGTATTTCAAGGATGTTATGAGAAGACTGATGGCAGCGGGCCAAGCCGCTGCCATCAGTTTGCATCCCTGTTGCTCGACACTGGACAGCGTTGGGATCGAACCGCTCAGTGTCCGGATTCCCGTCCGACCCAAGCCGTTATCTTCTACCTGATTAACGCACGTTCATCGACGTATCGGTCATCCCGTAAGCGTCGATGGCCGTCCAACCCGCCAACCAGTTGTAGTTGTGGGGGAAGCCGCCGCGGAACGGGGCCGGGGTCAGGAAGCCGTCGTACGGAGCCGAGGTGACACTCAGAATGGCGTCGTTGGCCGCACACGGGTTGATGTACGTCACCGGGATCATGTTTTTGCCACCCTTGACGACCAGCGGACCACGGGTGATCGACTGAATCGGGCTCATGTTAGGGTCAGCGACAACATTCAGTTCATCCTCAGCCAACACGCCACGCACCTCGGCTTCGGTATAGGCCTTGGCGTTGAGGTTGTTGTAGAACACGCTGTCGGTGATCTCAGCCAGCTTCCCGAGGTTTGGGCCTGATACAGACGGCGGCCGGATCGGCGTCGCCAGCATTGACCGTGCGAGGTCACGGTGTAGTCGGTGGTCCAGGTTTCTTCCCAGGTCAGGGTGCCGTTGTAGCCATAGCCACTGGCGCCATCACCGTCGTCGCCATCGAACTTGACGAGTTGCTCGCCGAGGTCCATCCAGATGCAGTTGTGATACTGGACGCGGGCATTGTCACGCCAGGCGGTGCCATGGTCGCCGTCGATCGGCTGGCCGACCACGGTGAAGTTGTAGATCGCAGCGGTCGTGACCGGCTGGGCATCGGAATCCTCTGCGCCGTCGGTCTCGAAGCAGTTGTCGCCAACGCCCGACCCCTGCGAAGCGTCGATGCTGTACCCCTGGACGATCAGGCCGAACTGGGCCTTGCCGCGCCAGCCCTCGTCTACATCGAAGCTGTCGTCGCCGACGTTCCAGATATTGATGTACTTGTAGTTGACCGTGCCACCCCACGTTTCGATCCCGTCATCGACGTTGTTGATGATCTCGACGTGATCGACGTTCGTCTCGCGGCCGATGCCACCCATCGACAGACCGTTCAACTCGTTCTGAAGCTCAACCACCTTGCCACCGTAACGCAGTGACAGATAGCTGATCGAACCGCTGTCGTCGTCATCGTCGCCGCCACCGTACATGACCTTCGGGTCGCCAGGGAATTCGGCGATCAGGCCTTCCATCTGCTTCTCATTGAGGCCCGTGGGCTCCTTCGTGTTGTTGGCCGACCGGCTCGCCACCATAGTGTGAAGCCGAGATCAGGGCGTTGCCCATGAGCGTCAGGTTACCCCACTCGTTGCAGCCTTCGTGCCAGAAGACCAGATCGTCGTCGGTCGAAGTCATGATGACCGGGGCATCGGCCGTACCGTTGACGAAGATCTGGGCGCCGCGACAAACGGCCAGGCTGCCGCCGAGACCGGCGGTGCTCTGCACCAGCGTGCCCGCCTCAATCGTCAGGGTCGCGCCGGGCTCGACATAGATCTGCTTCTGGAGGTTGTAGACGTTGTCAGCCGTCCACGTCTCGGAGGTGACGATGTTATCCGTCACCAGAATCTCGGCCGCACTGGCCATGCTGGCCAAGGCCACGCCCATCAGGGCCATTACCAACATCCTCTTCACTGTCATCAATCGCACTCCTTCATTCGCTGTCTCGAGTCAATCATCATCCCAACGGTTACAGTCCCGGCACCTCGCGCGGGAAGATCTCGGGCCGACCTCCTTCCTCCTCGTCTCAAGTGGCAACCTGTTGATCGTAACCGTCACCCGTCCGCCGACGGCGAGGACCGCCGGGCCAGTTCATCTACTCGCGAGCATCCAACTATCGAATACGCAAAATGCATTCTGACCCAATTGTCGAGATGCAAGGTTAGAATAACATTAGCGTATTGCTGAAAATGCGTTAGCGGACGCTGGGCCCGTCCGGAGTTGTTGGCGTCCGCCAGTAGACAACAACGCAACCAGCCTTGCGGTCGTTGGTTAGAGCACTTTCAGCAGCACCGGTGCCCCGGTCCACCTCACTCGATTCAGGCGATTTTCTCTGGGTTTCAGGCGCTCTCCTGGCAATTCAGACCACCGGACAACATTGAATTTCGCAGTGAAACGAGCTCTGCACCTGCCGGTCCTGCCCCTCCGTGGAGAACCACAATTGAATCCGGCGACAGCCACGAACTTGTCTCGATCCCCTTGCAGTCCGGGCCACACTCGTGTACAGTGGCGATCAGTTCGTCGGGACGTTGTCCGCCCCATTTCGGACTTGGCAATCGCGCACGTAGGTGGCGTGGTGCCGAGGTCGGATCGAATCGCAATGCGGGGCGTATAAACTCCCGGCCTGTAACGCGTTGGAGCAGTGGCCGAGCGGCTGAAGGCGACGGTCTTGAAAACCGTTTTACCGAAAGGTAACGGGGGTTCGAATCCCTCCTGCTCCGTTCAGTGACATTCGTGATCGCCAGGGGAGTCTGCTGGTCCGCTCGGTCGGTTGGTGCGTCCTCACACCTTTGGGCAGCTATCATTGTGCCACTTTGGCCTGACCTCGGCGGCAACTCGGATCATAGGAGACCACGCAAAAATCCCGCGGCTCAACTGGCCGGACGCTTCTGAATGGGTACGTAGGGTCGTGGTTCGGGCCCCACATACAAGGACTTGGGGCGGAACAGGCGGTTGTCCTTGCGTTGCTCGAGGATATGGGCCAGCCAGCCGGCCGAGCGGGCGGCTGCGAAGATCGGCGTGAAAAGATCGCGCAGGGATGCCCAGCAGCGCGTACACCGCACCGGAGAAGAAATCGACGTTCGGATAGATCGGCTTGCCCTTCTCCTCCATGCGATCGCGGAAGACCCTCTCCACCTCCTTCAGCATGTCGTAGACGGTCGTGTCGCCCTTCTGTTCGCAAAGCTGCTGAAGCATCTTTTCCATGATGATGGACCGCGGGTCCTTTGCCTTGTAGACGCGGTGGCCCATGCCCATGACTTTGCGGTGCTTGTCGAGGGCCTTGTCGAGCCAGCGACTCGACGTTCTCGATCGAGCCGATCTCGTCGACCATGTCCATGACGCTGCTCGTTGGCCCCGCCGTGCAGGAAGCCGGCCAGCGCCCGATGGCCGCCGAGATGCTGCAATAGCACGTCGAATAGGTGGAGGCGACGACGCGGGCAGTGAAGGTCGATGCGTTGAAACCGTGCTCGGCGTGCAGCACGAGGCACGTATCGAAGATGTCGCCTTCCTCGGGCCGAAGGCTCCTCGCCTCGCAGCATGTAGAGGAAGTTGGCGCCGTGCAGAGAGATCGGCCTTCGGCTCGACGATAGGACTTTGCCCTCGCGGAACCGCTGGTAGGCGGCCAACACGCCGTGCGATCTGAGCGATCTGGTGCAGGGTCTCGGCGGCAGTTGCAGGTGGCGGAGTGCTGGATCTGGTGCTCCACGGTGCCGCTGAGATAGGCGATGACCGATTGCAGCAGTTCCATCGGGCGAGCCGGCGGCCGGAAACTGGCGGATCATATCCCGAACCGGTTCGGCCAGACCGCCGAGACTGGCGCATGCGATGGCTGAAGTCGTCGAGCTCCGCCTTTGAAGGCAGCTTCTCATTGAGCAGCAGAAACGTCGTTTCCTCGAAAGAGGAATGCTCCGCCAGGTCCTCGATGGAATAGCCTCGATAGTACAGCTTGCCGTTGGCGCCGTCGATCTGGCAAATGTCCGATTCGGCGGCGATCACCCCCTCGAGTCCTTTTGCATATGTCGTCTCTGCCATGTGAGTGGCCTCCTGTAGGATGTATCGCATGGCTCAGGTGAGCCTGCAAGTCGACGTCTCTACAACTCCAACAATAACTTGTCCGGATCTTCGATATACTCTTTGATACGAAGGAGAAAACCGATGGCCTCGCGCCCGTCGATCAGACGGTGATCATACGACAAGGCAACGTACATCATCGGGCGAATGGTAATCTGATCCTCGACTACAACCGGGCGTTTCTTGATCGCGTGCATGCCCAGGATGGCGCTTTGCGGATAGGCTGGGATCGGCGTCGACATCAGCGAGCCGAATACCCCACCGTTGGTGATGGTGAACGTCCCGCCCGCCAGCTCATCCGGGGCGATCTTCTTCTTCGAAGCTCTTGTAGCGAAATCCGTGATTGCCTTCTCGATGTCAGCAAAGTGCAACTTGTCAGCATCGCGAATGACCGGAACGATCAGTCCCTGCTCGATCGACATCGCGACACCGATGTCGTAGAAGTGGTTGTAGACAATATCGTCACCGTCGATCATCGCATTGACGCGGGGATACTCCTTGAGGGACTGGCAACACGCCTTGACGAAAAACGACATGAATCCAATCTTGATCCCGTGTTCCTTCTCAAAGGACGTCTTGTACTGACTGCGGATCTCAATGACCTTTTCCATGTCGATTTCATTGAACGTGGTAAGATAGGCCGCCGTACGCCGAGCCAGGGCCAATCGTTCGGCCGTTTTGCGACGGATCATCGTCATTGGCACCCGCTCAGTGCGGCGTTGCCCCTCGGCCGGTGACGGTGTCACCGGCGGTGGTGGAGCAGGAGCCGGTGGCGAAGCGACCGTGGTCTCCTCTGCTGGTGGAACAAGTGGTTTGGCCTCAGGGGCAGGCACCTCGGCCTTCTCGGTTACTTGCTCTTGCGAGGCAGGCGGAGACGGTTCGGCGTTGGCTGGTTGTTCGGGTGCCGGAGGCTCCTCGGCATCGGCGGAGGGCTCCAGCATCGCCACAACCTGGCCGATCGACACTTCTGTGCCTTCGTCAACCAGAACCTCGAGCGTGCCGGCTGCGGGCGATGGGATCTCCAGTACCGCCTTGTCGGTCTCCAACTCGAAGAGATTGTCCCCCTGCCGGACTCGATCACCGCTGTGCTTAAGCCACGTGACGATCACTCCGCTGGAGATCGATTCACCGACCGACGGAACCTTGACTTCCTGTTTTGCCATATCGCCTGTCCCCTGTTCGTATCACGCCCCATCCCGTTTCATTCGAAGGCCTCTTCAATCAGCTTCTGTTGCTCGGCCTGAAATTGCCTGAACGCCCCGGCTCCGCTGCTGGCGCTTTCTTCTCGCCCGCAATATCGCAGCTTCCGTTCCGGAAAACACGCCGCGAAGCGTTCCTGTATGAACGCCCATGCGCCGTAGTTCTTCGGCTCCTCCTGGACCCACTGAATCTCCTTGGCATCCGGATATCTCTCCAGGCAGGTGGCAACCGCTTTCTCATGAAACGGATACAATTGCTCCAGACGGATCAGGGCCGTATCGGTCCGACCGGCGGAATCCCGCCGATCGAGCAATTCGTAGTAGATCTTCCCGGAGCAGAGCAGGATGCGCTTGATCGGCGCGGGTTCGCATGAATCGTCCAGCACCGCCCGGAAGCCACCCTCTGAAAGCTCGGAGAGAGAAGAAACAGCCTTGGGGTGGCGCAGAAGGCTCTTGGGCGTCATGATAATCAAGGGCTTTCGAAAGCCCACCTTGACCTGCCTCCGCAGGGCGTGAAAGTACTGCGCGGGGGTCGTCAGGTCACAGAGCTGGATGTTGTCCGCAGCCGCCAGTTGGAGGAATCGTTCGAGATGGCCGCTCGAATGGTCCGGGCCCTGGCCTTCGCATCCGTGGGGCAACAGCAGCACCAGGCCACTCAGTCGACCCCACTTGCTCTCGGCCGAAACGAGGTAGTTGTCGATCGTCACCTGCGCACCGTTGGCGAAGTCGCCGAACTGGGCTTCCCAGATCACAAGCGTGTGCGGATTGACGAGAGAGTAGCCGTACTCGAATCCCAGAACGGAGTATTCCGACAATGGGCTGTCGTACACCGCCAGTTCCGCCTGCTCGGCGGCCAGTTCCTGAAGCGCCGTGTAAGGACGTGGCTGGTCACTGTCCGTGTCCCACCACGTCAAGTGGCGCTGCGAAAATGTGCCCCGGACGCAATCCTCGCCCGACAGTCGCACCGGTATCCCTTCCAACAGAAGCGATCCGAACGCCAGAGCTTCGGCATAAGACCAATCGAAGGTCCCATTCTCTTCAAATGCCTTGCTTCGGCGCTGGAGGATGTGGCCGAGCGTACGATGAATACGAAAACCTTCCGGCACGGTCGTGACATGTCGAGCGATCCGTACGAGCCTTTCATGAGAGACACGGGTGTCCACTGGATCGTGTGAGTACGCTCCGTCGATCCCCGCCCACCCTGGTCCCTGGGTCGTGCTGACTTGGGAGATCGGTTCCGACCGTGACTCGGCCAGCGCTTCTCTGAACCCCGCCATGTATTCCTCGGCAATCTCGCCCTGCTCCTGCTTGCCGACCACGCCCGTCTCCGCGCACCGGTCTCCGTAGAGGGCGCGGACTCCTGGATGCTTCTCGATGATTCGATACATTCGAGGCTGGGTGAACGATGGCTCGTCGGCTTCGTTGTGCCCGTGCCGGCGGTAGCAGAACACATCGAGGATACAGTCACTGCCGAACTTCTGGCGGAACCGCAGGGCCAGATCGACCGCGTATACCAGAGCTTCCGGATCGTCTCCGTTGACGTGGAAGATCGGGACGTGAAGGGCCTTGGCCATATCGGTCGGAAAGATCGATGAGCGTCCTTGCCAGGCTGAGGTGGTGAAGCCAATCTGATTGTTGATGATGAAGTGAATCGTTCCGCCCGTCGTGTAGCCTCGCAATCGCGACAGATTCAACGTCTCGGCCACCACACCCTGGCCTGAGAAAGCCGCATCGCCATGCAGGAGCACGGGCAGAATGCGCTTGCGATCTCGGTCGCGCTTGCGATCCTGAAGCGCACGGGCTTTGCCCTGAACGACTGGGTCAACCGATTCGAGATGGCTGGAGTTGGCCACCATACTGATATGGGCCGTCCCACCATTGTCCAGGATATGATCTGTTTCATAGCCAATGTGATATTTGACGTCGCCAGTGCCGCCAGACATGCCGGGACGGAAGTTCTCTTGAAACCGTGAGAACAACTCTTCCGGCGTCATGTGCAGAATCGTGTGCAAGATCGCCAGCCGACCCCGGTGGGTCGTCCCGATGACGAATTCCTCGATGCCGTAGCGGTGGGCGCTATCGACGAGAAAGTGCAGCCCGGGAATGATCGCTTCAGAGCCTTCCAGCGAGAAACGCTTCTGGCCGACGAAAGACTGGCCCAGCATACGTTCCAGAACCTCGGTCCGAATCAAGTCCTGAAGGATCGTACGCTTCTGGCTCGCCGAGAGATTGGGCTTGTTCCGCGTCGACTCCATCTGGCTAATCAGCCAGCGCCGGATCTCCTTATCCTGGATGTGGAGGAACTCGACGCCGACCGACCCACAATAGGTCTCCTGAAAAGCGGCGAGAATCTCACGGAGGGGCCCCTTCGAAGGCTTCATCGCCCCACCGGCAGAAAAGACGGTGTCCAGATCAGCTTCGGAGATGCGAAACTCGTCGAGCGTCAGCTTCTGATATGCTCCTCGGCTGCGCCGAGGCAGATAATCGTGATCGGGACCGTAATCTCCGCCCAGCGGATTCAGTCGAGCGTACAGATATCCGATATCGCGAAACGCCCACAGCAGGCTGTTGACGCGACTCTGTCGATAGGCCATATCCGCCGCGGAAGCTGCTTCTGTTGTGGACGGTCGCTCGCCATTTGTACCACTCGTCTTGCGAAACTGCGCATCCCACACGGGATCCACATGCGACGGGTCTTTCTGCCAGTCGCGATACAGCCCTTCGATATAGGACACATTGTCCATCATGCACCCGGTTCACATCAATGAAGTCTCAGCCGTTTGCTCGCGCGAGGATGGCATCGGCAATCTGATCGGGCCGATCGACGACGTCGACGCCGGCCTCACGCAACGCCTGCACCTTGCTCTCGGCACCCCCTTTGCCGCCTGAGATGATCGCGCCGGCGTGCCCCATCCGCTTTCCTGGCGGAGCGGTCCGGCCAGAGATGTACGCCACCACCGGCTTGCTTACAGAATCCTGGATATATGCAGCGGCTGTTTCTTCCGCCTCACCCCCGATCTCCCCGATCAGCACGATCGCCTCGGTCTGATCATCGCGTTCGAACATCTCCAGCAGGTCGATATATCCGGTCCCGACGATGGGGTCGCCTCCAATCCCCACGCACGTCGACTGGCCCAGGTCCTTCTGCGTCAGACCGTAGACAACTTCATAGGTGAGCGTGCCACTGCGCGAGATGACGCCGACTCCCCCGGGTTTATGGATATGGCCCGGCATGATGCCGGCCTTGCACTTGCCCGGTGAGATCGCGCCGGGACAGTTGGGCCCGATCAGCCGGACCTTCTTACGTCGCAGTTCGTGATACAGATCGACCATGTCCAACACAGGGACACCTTCGGTGATACAAATAACCAGCGAGAGTCCGGCATCAGCCGCCTCACGAACAGCATCCGATGCGAAGCGGGCCGGCACAAAGACCACTGAGCACTGGGCGCCCGTTTCCGCAACCGCCTGCTCGACAGTGTTGAAGACCGGAAGTGTTCCGACCTTCTGCCCACCTTTGCCAGGCGTGACACCGCCCACGATCTGAGTTCCGTAGTCCAGCATAGCCTGCGCGTGAAAAGAGCCGTCGCGTCCCGTGATTCCCTGGACGATGACCTTCGTCTGCTCGTCGATCAGAATGCTCATGATTGGCCTCCTTCGCGAGCACATCGCACGGCATCGTTCACCGCCGCGGTCATCTCTCGGGCGACGATCAGCCCAGCGCTGCGGAGCATCTCACGACCCTCTTCTTCGTTCGTGCCGATCAGGCGGATGACGATGGGCAGTGAGACGTCCAATTGCTCTCTGGCCATCAGAATGCCTTTCGCCACGTCGTCGCAGCGTGTGATCCCACCAAAGATGTTGATCAGAATGACTTTGAGTTCCTCGTTTCGCAGAAGAATGCGCATCGCATCGAGCACCTTCTGAGGATTGGAACTGCCCCCGACATCGAGGAAATTGGCGGGACGACCGCCGGCCAGTTTGATGCTGTCCATCGTCGCCATCGCCAGCCCTGCGCCGTTGACCATACAGCCAACCTCACCCGATAAACTGACGAAACTCAGCCCCGCCTTTCTCGCCTCCAACTCATCGGAGGTATATTCTTCCGAATTCCTCAGTTCCTCCAGCTCCGGATGTTTCGGCACGGCATTGTCGTCGAAGACGATTTTCGCATCGGCCGCGATCAGTTTCTTCCCATCCACCACGGCTAACGGGTTGATCTCGACGAGCGAGCAGTCCTTTTCACGAAAAAGACGTGCCATGCTCCGCACGATCTCGCTCGCTTGGCTAACGAGATCGGCCTCGGAAAACGACTCTGCCAGCCATTCCGACAATTGGCTCTCGCTCTCGGATTCGAACGTCGCGTTCACCGCCAGACGCCTGATCTTCTCGGGACTCTTGACCGCGATCTCCTCGATATCCATCCCGCCGGCGGCGCTGAGGATCAAGACAACTGACTTCGCTTCGCGATCGATGGTAATGCCTGCGTAGTACTCCTCCTCGAATATCGATCTTTTCAGTGACCAGCACGCCTTTGACGGGCAGTCCCTTCACTGACATCCCGAGGATGTCGCCAGCCGCTCTCTCCGCCTCCTGCTCCGATGACACCGCGCGGATCGCGCCGGCCTTGCCCCGGCCTCCGGTGAGTACCTGGCCCTTGACCATGACATTCCCACCGAAGCGACGGGCCACCTTGACTGCCTCCTGGGCGGTCGTCGCGAAGGCACCCTGCGGCACGGCAATGCCATAGGCCTGGAGCAATTCACGCGCCTGGTACTCATGAATCTTCACGGCGTTGCTCCTTCAGTGTCTTGATGGCACGTTTGGTCAGGTTGATGTTCTTGGTCACCTTGATCCCACGCGGGCAGACGCGCGTGCACTCCAGGTGATTCTCACAAGGCCAGACACCATTCTTAGCGTCCAGGACATCCAGGCGGGCCTCGATTCCTCTGTCCCGGCTATCGAACACGAAACGGGCGGCCTGCACAATCGCCGCCGGACCGATGAAATCGGTCCCCTCGCGAATCACCGGGCAGGCTGACTGGCACGATGCGCACAGGATGCACTTGGTCGGATCGTCGAACTTCTTTCGATCTTCGGGCGATTGGATGTTCTCTCGCTCCTCGACCTTTGCGACAGGGAACAGGAACGGCTTGACTAGGCGATACGCCTCGAAAAACCGCGTGTAATCGACCATCAAATCGCGCTGGACAGGCAGCGATCGCAATGGCTCGATCGTGACCACGGCCTCTTCCTCCTTGGCCACATCCTGGACCAGCGTCTTACAGGCCAACCTTTCGACACCATCGATGGTCATGGCGTCGGACCCGCACACGCCGTGGGCACAGCTCTTGCGGAAGGCCAGCGTGCTGTCCAGGTTCCGCTTGACGAACATGAGCGCATCGAGAATGCGGTCCGTCGGCTCGACGTCCACATGGTAGTCCTGAAAGGCCGGAGGCCCCCCCTCCTCCGGATTGTATCGCTTGATGCGAAGAACGATCTTCATGGCATTCCCCCGTGGTTCTCTACACTCAGCCCAGTTGGCTGGTCGAGACCATGGTTAATACTCTCGCGGTTTCGGTTTCCAGATGGACGTGTCTACCGATTTCTTCCCGAAGCGTATGGCGTCGCGGCCGAGCCAGGCAAGCGTATGGTTCAGATAGGTCCCATCGTCACGCGTCGGGAAGTCCTCGCGTGAGTGAGCCCCTCGACTCTCTTTGCGGTGCTCAGCCGAGGCGGCCGTGACGACTGCCAGATCCAGAAGATTCTGGAGCTCCAGCAATTCCAGCAGAGCGGTGTTGTACGCTCGATTCGTGTCCCCAACCCCGACGTCGTCTGCCTCGTCACGAAGCTGCCGCAATTGCGTCACGGCATCATTCAGCCCGTCGGCGTCGCGGTAGATTCCCACGTGATCCATCATCGCCGCCCTCATGGCGTTTCGGATTCTCTCGGCGTGGCCGTTATGCGGTTTCTTGTTGGCGCGGGCAAGCAATTCCTCCGCTTCGTCCGAGGCGCTCTTCGGAGCAGCGCCCAACTGTGCCTGTTGGACGAATTCAGCCATATCCTGGCCGGCCCGCCTGCCGAACACGATCAGATCGACAAGGCTATTCGTTCCCAAGCGGTTTGCGCCATGGACCGAGACACAGGCACATTCACCTGCGGCGTACAGCCCCTCGTAAAGGCCCCCCTCGCCATCGGCGATGACACGGCCGTCCAGGTCCGTGGGAATGCCTCCCATAGCGTAGTGCGCCGTCGGTTGGACGGGGATGGGCTTCTCCGCCGGATCGAGACTCAGGTATGTGCGGCAGAAATCGCTGATGTCGGGCAGCTTCTTCTCTAACGTCTCGTGGCCCAGGTGCGTCGCGTCCAGGTGCACATAGTCATCAGCCGTCGGGTCATTCAGCACACCGCGGCCGGCTCGAATCTCCGTCACAATCGCACGGGCGATCATGTCACGCGGCGCCAGATCCAGCAGGGTCGGCGGCGTACTGCTCCATGAACCGCTCGCCTTTGCGGTTTCGCAGGATGCCGCCTTCGCCTCGGACGCCCTCGGTAATCAGGATGCCCATGCCTCGAATGCCGGTGGGGTGAAACTGGAAGAATTCCATATCTTCGAGCGGCACGCCCCGGCGCGCGAGGACCGCCGGCCCATCGCCCGTATTCGCATAGGCGTTCGACGTCGTGCGGAACATCCGCCCGAATCCGCCGGTGGCGACAAGTACCGCCTTGGTGCGGAACACGTGCACATCCCCGGTAGCCAGTTCCAGAGCCACGACACCGAGGCACTTGCGGCCATCGAATAGAACGTCAACGAGGTGGAATTCGTCGAAGAACGCCACCTCGTTCTTGATGCACTGCTGATACAGGGTCTGGAGAATCATATGGCCCGTGCGGTCAGCCGCATAGCAGGCCCGCTTGACCGCGGCCTCGCCAAAGTTGCGGGTATGTCCGCCAAAACGCCTTTGATCGATCTTGCCCTCATCGGTGCGGCTGAATGGCAGTCCGCGCTGCTCCAGATCGTAGACCGCCTGCACCGCATCGTGAGCCAGAATCGCCGCCGCCTGCTGATCGACCAGGTAGTCGCCACCTTTGACGGTGTCGAACGCGTGCCAGTCGAGGCTGATCCTCTTCGAGATTGCCCAAGGCGGCGCCGATGCCTCCCTGTGCGGCGCCGGTATGACTTCGAATGGGCAACACCTTGGAGATGACGGCCGTTCGGTTGCCTTTGACGTGGCTGGCCTCCAGCGCCGCATACAAGCCGGCGCCCCCCGATCCGACAATCACGGCGTCAAACTCGTGCACCTGCGATCTACCCATGTCGCTCCTTCCAGATCGATGGCTATTTGGCTTGCTTGGCCAGGTTCAGAATCCCGCCAGCCAGCAGGAGCTTCCGCTGACGTTCCGATACATCCAGCTTCGTCATGACCTCCTTGCCGTTGACAGAAACCGGGATATCGGATGTCCCTTTCTCGATGAGGCTCTTGATCCCGGAGAGGACCACCTTGTCGCCCTGTTTGATAGTGTCGTAGTCCGCCGCGTTGGCAAATGTAAGAGGCAGAATCCCGAAGTTCACCAGGTTGGCCTTATGAATTCGCGCGAAGCTCTTGACGATCTTCGCCCTCACGCCGAGATATCGCGGGGCTAAAGCGGCGTGCTCGCGCGACGATCCCTGACCATAGTTCTCGCCTCCGACAACGATGCCTCCTCCCATTTCCTTGGCCCGCGCAGGAAAGTCGCTGTCGATGATCTCGAATACAAAGTCGCTGATGGCCGGGATGTTGCTGCGATAAGGCAGCACGCGATTGCCGGCCGGCATGATGATGTCGGTGCTGATATTGTCCTCCACCTTGATCAGAACGGAGCCTTCCAGTGTCTCCTCAAGGGGCGGAAAATCGGGCAAGGGCTTGATGTTCGGGCCGCGTACGATCTCTACTGTTGCACCGTCTTTCGATGGCTGAATGAACCAATCCATCCGGTATTTGAATTTCTTCGGATAGGCAATCTCAGGCGCCTTGCCCAGCGTGCGTGGATCGGTAATTCGCCCCGTCAGAGCTGAAGCCGCCGCCGTCTCGGGCGAGCATAGATAGACCTGGTCGTCCCTTGTCCCGCTGCGTCCCTTGAAGTTTCGCGGAAAGGTCCGCAACGAAACCGTCCCGGTTGCCGGAGCCTGGCCCATGCCAATGCACCCGAGACAACCCGATTCGTGAACGCGTGCCCCGGCCTCGACCAGCATCGAGATACCGCCCGCTTCCAGCACGTTGTCGAGCGTCTGTCGACTGCCCGTGTTGATCTCAAAGCTGACGTTGGGGTGCCTGATCTTGCCCTCGACCATCTTGGCGGCAATCATGAAATCACGATAGCTGCCGTTACAGGACGATCCAACGATCACCTGGTGCACCTCGACATCCGACAATTCGGACGCCTTCTTGACGTTGTCAGGGTTCGAAGGACACGCCACCATCGGCTCGATCTCGCCCAGGTCGATCTCCGTCAGTTCGTCCCACTGTGGGTTGGCCCCGGTCTTGAGTTCCCGCCAGGCACTTTCGCGATCGTTCTGAGCAAGAAACAGCTTCGTCTCCGCATCGGAGGGAAAAATGCCGGCCGTCAATCCCATATCGACGGCCATGTTGGCGATGGTGGCGCGAGCACTCATGTCCATGTTCGCCACGCCCGGGCCAAAGAACTCCATGATCTTCCCTACCCCACCCTTGCAGGAGAAACGCCGAAGCAGTTCAAGGATCAGATCCTTTCCCGAGACATACGGGGCAAACTGCCCTTCCACGTAAACGCCCCAGATCTTCGGCGTCACGATATGGTACGGATGCCCAGCCATGGCCATCGCGACCTCAACCCCACCGGCCCCCATGGCGAGCATGCCCAGGCATCCCCCCGTCGTGGTATGGCTGTCGGACCCCAGCAGGGTCTGACCCGGAATACCGAACCGCTGTCGATGTACGTGATGGGAGACCCCGTTTCCGGGCGGAGAGAACACGACCCCGAACTTCGAAGCACACGATTGGAGGAAACGATGGTCGTCGGCATTGCGCGAATCGGTCTGGATGATGTTGTGGTCGACGTAGCTGACCGCCACTTCCGGTTTGACACGCGGAATCCCGAGCGATTCGAATTCCAGGTAGACCATCGTCCCCGTCGCATCCTGAGTCAGCGTCTGGTCTATCCTGAGTCCGATCTCCTCTCCGGCCGCAAGTTTGCCTTCCACCAGATGCTCGCTCAAGATCTGCCCGGCCATCGTGTCCTTCATTTTGCTCCGCTCCTAAGAAGTCCAGGACCAACTCCCACTACGTGACTGTGTCTTTGACACTCTCCTGGGGACCGGTCATCTGTTCCGGCCGCACAATACGGTCAAACTCCTCGGCACTGAGAAATCCCAGGGAAACGGCGGCCTCCTTCAGCGTGGTGCCTTCGGCATGTGCCGTCTTCGCAACTTGGGCGGCTTTATCGTATCCGATATAGGGGTTCAACGCCGTCACAAGCATTAGGGAATTTCCTACATGCCGCGCGATGACGGGCTCATTGGCGGTGATACCCGCCAGACACCGCTGCCCGAAGTTCCGGCACCCATCGGTCAACAGACGGATCGATTGGAGCAGGTTGTAGACAATCACGGGCTTGTAGACGTTCAGTTCGAAATTGCCCGACGCCCCGGCGACCGAAATCGTGGTGTCGTTCCCAATCACTTGCGTGCTGATCTGGGTCAGCGCCTCGCATTGGGTGGGATTGACCTTGCCCGGCATGATGGAACTACCTGGCTCATTGGCGGGCAGAGAAATCTCCCCAATCCCACATCGTGGCCCTGACGCGAGCCAGCGAATGTCATTGGCGATCTTCATCAGCGATACCGCCAGAACCTTCAGCGCCCCGCTGGTCTCGACCATCGTGTCATGGGCCGCCAGCGATTCGAACTTGTTCGGCGCGGTGACAAACGGCAGCGCCGTCAGCTCGGCGATCTTTTTCGCGACGCGGTCGGCAAACTCAGGATGCGAATTCAGGCCCGTTCCGACCGCGGTCCCGCCCAGCGCCAATTCGTAAAGACGCGGCAGGCACTGCGCGATACGCTGGCATCCACGGGACACCTGCTCGGCATATCCGGAGAACTCCTGGCCCAGCGTCAGCGGCACAGCGTCCATCAGGTGCGTGCGTCCGATCTTGACGATATGTGAGAATTCGTCGGCCTTCCGTCGAAGCAGTTGCTCCAGGGCCTCAACCGCTGGGAGGAGTTTGTCGACAATAGCTCGGGCGGCCGCAATGTGCATGGCCGTGGGGAATGTATCGTTGGACGATTGCGATTTGTTGACGTCGTCATTCGGGTGGACAGGGCTCTTGCTGCCAATCGTGCCGCCGGCCAATTCGATGGCCCGATTGGCGATCACCTCGTTGGCGTTCATGTTCGTATGGGTTCCGCTGCCCGTCTGCCAGACACTGAGTGGAAAGTGAGCATCGAGATTCCCTTCGGCCACCTCGTCGGCCGCCTGGACGATAAGATCCGCCTTGTCGGCCGGCAACAACCCCAGACCGTGGTTGACCAGGGCCGCCGCCTTCTTCAGGACACCAAAGGCTCGCACGACCTCCACCGGCATCTTCTCCTGGCCGATATTGAAGTTCTCCAGCGACCGGGCCGTCTGCGCTCCGTAGTACGCGCTCTGCGGCACCTTCACAGGGCCCATCGTGTCCAGTTCGGTCCTCAACACCATCGCGCCACCACACGACATGGTCTCACCCTCC
Source organism: uncultured Phycisphaerae bacterium (assembly GCA_963726475.1). Taxonomy (GTDB): domain Bacteria; phylum Planctomycetota; class Phycisphaerae; order Sedimentisphaerales; family Anaerobacaceae; genus Anaerobaca. The sequence goes on from CAVSCO010000048.1 coordinate 60,140, forward strand.
GTTCCTCGACATGCTTGGGGTCATACCGATTCAAATTCGAACCTTTGCAGCGTCACTTTCGTCTTGCATCTGGAACGCTTTCTTGCTTTGCTGTACGCTGAAATGGCCTTGTAGTTCTGGAAAAGGGCCTTTTCCGTGCAACAAAGGGGGTGTTTGCGATGTACAACCACATCCTTGTCGCATTAGACGGCTCCGAACCGTCGCGCTGTGCCGGACAGGCGGCTCTGGCCATGGCCATGGCGATGCGAGCGCGCGTGACGGCCTGTCATGTATATGGCGTACAGATTCACCAGGTACGCTTCTGCGATATGGAACCGGGGCTACCGGCAGAATACCAGAAGGAAGCGACCCTCTCCGATCTTCGCAACGCCCACGACCGACTCATTCAGGAGGGATTCCGAGCCCTCTCGGCCGGTTATGTCGAGGATTTCATCGCCTCTTCTGCCGATAAGGGCGTGACCGTCGAATCCGTCACCCTCGAGGGGCGCAGCTACGTCGGTATCCTTGAATTGGCGAGGAAATGCAAGGCAGACCTGATCGCGCTGGGTGCCTCTGGCCTCGGTGCAATCGGTGATGGGATGCTGGGCGGCACGACCTCGCGCGTCCTGCTGAACGCTCCGTGCGATGTCCTGGTGACCCGCCGGCCCCCGGACAACAGACCAATCGTCGTTGGAATCGACGGCAGCCAACAGGCACTGCGAGCAGCCACCACGGCGGCCCGGATAGGGCAGGCCTTGAACAAACCCGTCCAGATGATAGCCGTGTATGACCCTGAGTTCCATACCCGCGTCTTCCACGTGATGGGGCATTCTCTGACGCCACAACGGCAGGAAGAAGTGGGCCTCGCCGGTCAGGAGAAGCTCCACGATGACATCATCAACGACGGTCTGGGCAAGCTGTATGACAGCTTTCTGAACGAAGCGTGGAGCCATATCGGCGGCAACGGCGTAGCCGTTACCAAACACCTGGTAACCGGAAAGGCTTATGCCGCACTCAATTCTCATGCAGGCGACGCAAAAGCCGATCTGATCGTCGTCAGCCGGTATGGGCACCATCGCGAGGAGTGCTCGCGTCTCGGGTCCAACGCAGAGGGTATCCTTCGCACCACGGCAGCTAATGTCCTGTTGACAGGTGGGGTTGAACAGATTCGACCACCGATGGACATCGTCGAGACAACGACCGCAAGCCCCCGGAAGAATACGCTCGAACCGGTCGCCGTCTCCTGGAATTCGGATGCCGAGGCGAGGCTGAAACGGGTTCCCATCTTTGCAAGGCCGATGGCGAAGCGTGCCGTGGAGGACGCCGTGCGCAGTTCAGGCAAGGCCACGGTGTCGGCCCGCGACTTCGACGACATTGCAGCCAAATTCGGCATGGGACGACCGCGAGGTGACGAATGACCGACGTTCCCGACGCCCACTCGGTCACGCTACGCAGCCGCAAGCCGCTGGCCCCGCCGTTTCACCGCCATATCGCCAAGGGCAAGCTGGTGGGTCAGACGTGCCAGGCGGGAGACCGCGTTATCATCTACGAGATTGCTGCAACGGAGCCCGACGGGGTGGTCCGGGTGACCAACGCCACTCGACTTGTCTTCCAGTGAGGGATCGTGGAGTCAGTTGTCGCAGAGAGTCTGGTTCGGCGCTATCGCAACGGCCGGGGTATTGACGGCGTATCACTGACGTTGAAGGTCGGCGAATGCCTGGCCCTGCTCGGATCGAACGGCTCGGGCAAGACCACGCTGACCCGCCTCGTCTCAGGCTTGGACCGGCTCGATCGGGGGCACCTGTATGTCCTGGGTAAACCAGCCTTTCCGAGGCGGCGAGATGTACGCAGGCGTTGCGGCATCGCCCTCGACACCCCCGCTCATTGGGAAACCCTCTCCGGCAGGCAAAATATAGGCTTCTTTGGCCAGCAATACGGCCTGACTGGCTCCGGCTTGAATCAGCGTATCGAAGGGCTGCTCCACGAAGCAGGATTGGCCGCACAGGCGGACGAGCCCGTGGCAACGTATTCCTTCGGAATGCGACGCAAGCTCGGCATCATCGAGGCGATGATCCACGACCCTGATCTGCTGATCCTGGACGAGCCCTCTGCGGGCGCGGATGTGGCTTTCGTCGACCGGCTGGTGAGCTGGATTCGGGCTCGCTGCGAGAGCGGAAAAACCACATGGATCGCGGACAATGACCCGGATTGGCTGTCGAAGGCCGCAACACACGCAATTCTGCTCTCTGACGGACGCATTAAAGCGCAAGGGGCGGTACAGGAACTGATGACCTCCATCACGGCTCGAAATCGGATCGAAATGCGCCTGGATCAGCCCGGTCTCGACGATATCCCGCACATCGCTGGAGTTCACGAGTTCAGGTGCGAGGGGAACACCGTCACTGCCCAAACCAACGGCAACCCGGAGTTGCCTGCAGAGTTGTTGCGATGGATCACATCGCGAGGACGCCGCGTGAAGGCCATGGAAGTCCGTGAAATCACATTGAACGAGGCCCTGCTACGGCGTGCGGCGCGACAGGAGCCAAACCCATGATGCCTGCAAACGTCTTGCGCCTCCAGGTCGCTGCCGCGATCGGAAACAGGCGGCAGGTGTTGCTGCGTGTCGGCGTTACCACGCTGCTGGCGCTGCCCTTCGTCTTCGTCGCCATGCCCCCACGGGCTCAGACGGCGGGCGTTGTGATGGTGATCCTGTTTACCAGCTTCTTCGGCGCCGCCGTCGGACACGCGCACTTGCGGGATGACGGGCAGCTCGAACGCCTGATGTTACTTCCAACCCATCGGGCGCTTCTCTGGCTGGATCTGATCCTGTCCCATGTGGCCGCACGACTGGTCCCTATTGCGGTGGTATTGGCCGCCTTCCTGATAATCAACGGACGCCGTATCGACGGCCCAACCATCATCACAACGTCAGGCCTGCTGCTTGGCGGTCTGCTGCTGCTGGCCGTTTTGGGAGTAGCGACAGCGACGCTTGCCCGCAGCAACGCAGAGGTCCATCTCTTTGGAGCGTTGGCGGTCGGCGCATTGGCCTTCGTCTCAGGTATCACTCCTGTACCCGAGCGACTCGCCTGGCTAGTACGTGGCGCAAGCTGGAATCCAGTTCATGGACTGCACAGCGTCCTCCTTCAAGCTACGACACAGACAGCGCAAGACCCCGAAATCAGCATGGCGGTCGCTTCGGTCATGTTGATCTCGATTGCCGGGATGATGGTAGTTCGGTGGCAATCCGGCCCGGGCAGACAGAAAGGATTTGACGAAGCAGAGATGATGGTCGACAATAGCACAGCTTCTGGGGGATGAGCCCGATGATCATAGCCTTGGTGGACAACGTTAGCGTACAGACAAAGACCTACGTCACGTTGGGGTTGGTCGTACTGGCCGTCTTCGAATTCGTCACGGCCATGTATATCTTCGGGCGCAAAGGCAGCAAGGCCCACATGAAGTCGGTGCTGCTGACGCATCGCATTGGCGGATATGTGTTTCTCATCTTCTGGTTCTGGCCGATCCTCGTCGGCCTCGATCTCCTGGGCAGGCTGAGCCGCTACAGCGATGGCTGGCAATTCAATGGCCCCCGCTTCTACCACGCCTTCCTGGGTGTGACCGTACTGGCTCTGCTGATCCTGAAGGTCGCTTTTGTGCGATTCTACGGCAACTTCCGCACTTCGGCGCGCTGGCTTGGGATCATCATCAGTCTCTTGGCGGTCATCACGTGGGTGATTGCGGGCGCCTTCTGGCTCGCCATGATGGGAGGTCGCTCGCTTCGTTAGACCTCGGAAGCGGTCTGGTTTGCCTGGGAAGGCCCTGGCTTGCGTTTGCTTAGCCATCCTCGCAGGAAGAAGAAATACGCGAGAACGCACCATAGAGTGCCGGCGAAAATCACCGCCCCAACAGACCAGCCACTGAGTCGTGGCACATCATCTCGCCCCAGAAACAGCGCGTCTTCAGGAATCTCCACACCGAAATGCGTCTTGAACCCCGCTCGAACGCTTCGCGAGAATGGCATCCGACGATAGGGACGCAGCCGTCCCAGATTCGTGTCGATCAGGTTCCATTGCTCGTTAACCTCCTCGGGCGTGCGAACGACGAGCTTTGGCCCGTAGCCTTCCAGTAGAAAGTACGTAAAACGCACGCCGTGCATGGCAAACGTGGCCGCTTTGGTCAGATCAGGTTTGCCATGGACCGCTGCAAACGTGGACCGAGCAAAACGTTCCACAGACAGGTCGTTGGGCGATGCAACCTGAATCGGAGTCTTGGACCCGAGGTCGTACCGCAATTCCGGAATCTGAAACCGGATCATGGCAGTCACCACGAGCAGCAGAAAGATCTTGAGAAATGTCAGGAATACGCGTCCCAGCCGCACGATACACCCCCATCCGTCTCGCTTAGTCGTACCAAATTCCAAGGACCAGCAACACCAGAAAGAATACATACAGACCGCAGGCGACGAAGAGCCAGACCCAAACGGTCTTGATGGCCCATCCCGGGTCCTCGGACGGGTCGCGCAGCGGGTAGACCTCCAGCGACGCTTCGAGCGGAGTCGGAGCCTCTTCCTGCTGCGTATCCGTTGCCATCTCTTCAGTCTGGTCACTCATGGTTCTGTCCTTCGCATGCTGCCTCCGTTCCAGTGCCGGCTTCGACACCGCGTTCACAGCGGTGAAGCCGGCGCCTCGTTTGGATCGAAGGATGTGTTCCTCTGCAACTCGCCACTCTCCAGGTATTCTACAATCTTGCTCATTTCCTCGCCGGTCAAACGCGGGTCGTACGCATTCATCCGTCCCACGACACGATCCCAATCCGATCCCTTGTAGCGATATACCCGCTCCAGCGTATGACACGAAATGCAGTAGGAGGAGACCAGATCGGCTGCCGTCGTCTCGGGGGACAGTCTGACAAGCGGAGTTCGCTGAGGCAACTCGGCCACGTATGACGGCGTCCCCCGGACCATGCGAATCTTGAGGTTCTCGGGCCGTTCGGCAGGATAATAGATATCGCTGTACTGTTGAATGCGGTCGAACCCGGCTTCCTCCGTGCCTGAAGGACTGACGAAACGTGGACGCGAGGCCTCCCGCACGTAGCCACCCAGGCACACGGTGAGGAACGAGAGCATACCCACTGTGACAAAAACAGCCCGGCCCGAACCCTCATACCGATTCAGCAAATGCGATGCCCAAAGCCCACCCGCGATGGCTGCTCCCAGAGATCCCCAGAAGAAAAGCCAAGTCATCTGCATGCCCATGCCGACATAGAACAGCAGGTAGAGCAGCGCGACCGATATAGACGAGCGGACATGGGCAGTGAAAACTCGCGCCTGTCCCTCGTCCCCCTGTAACCGAAGACCAGCCCCATGCCGATCATCACCGCCACGATGAGATGCTTGGTCCACCACCAGTCGATCCCACCGGCGACGACATCGCCCCGCCCGATCATCAGATTATCATAGGCCTCTTTAGCGTGGTACTTGAGCACCCAGGCATAGAAGAAGCCGATGATAGGCAACGTCAGAAAGCTCATGAACGCGGACTTGAACGCCAGCCGCGCGCCGCTCTCGTACCAGTCGCGAATCTTGTCCCGTTTGGCAAGGTAGAGCAGCACTCCGCAGACCCCGGCGACGACGAAACCCGGCGTAGGCGAAGTTCGCCGCGGTGCGGTGCAGCGTCAACATCAGGAAACTGGGATTGTAGAACGCCAGCATATCCCAACCGAGAATCCCCCTCGTGCCCGACCAGAGACTGGCCTGCCCCTTGGCGAAGGCCGGTGTCAGCATATAGGCGCCCATGCCATTGATGATGAAGAACTGAAGGAAGAAGAAGGGTGTCAGCAGGGACCCCATGAAGATGTGCAGCTTCTTGTGGCCCCACATATGATCCCAGAAGAAATAGTGGAACGTCAGCGTGGTGGCCAGCATGAAGAACAGCGTCTCTTCGACCACCAGCGTCCAGAAGAACTGGGTGAAGATCTGCGACCAGAACTGCGGGTAGAGACCGCTCAGTGCAAAGACCAGTCCGATGGCGTTGATCGTGCCGATGTTGTAGATGCAGACATGCCAGAGTTGGACGCGCTTGGCCAGCAGATCGTAGCGGTTGTCTTTCCGGAAGTAGGCGACAAGCTGCAACACGGTCACGATGAACGCGAACCCGATGGCGAGCGATCCGACCGCCACGTGGAAGATCCCCAGGAATCCGATGGACCATTTGGCCCCGCCTGGGAACTGAATGAACGGATTGCGCAGCGCCGCGAGAATCATCAATGATGCTCCTCCAGATAGGTGATAATCCGTTCGGCTTCCTCATCCGTCAGTTGGAGACCTTGCTGCCGCGCCTGCTGGACTGCGTTCCGCCACCCCTCTGCGGGCCGATGGTCGAGATCGTCCGGCAATTGCCCTCGAGGTTCGAGCCATTTCTGGTAGACCAGGTAGCGATCAACCTCGTTTTCGGTCCACTCCGGCTTGACAATCTGACCGTACACGGTATCGGGGCTCTTGATATGCTCGCGAGAGAAGCCGCCCATGGCAAAGGCCAGGAACGCCGCTAATCCCACCAGAAACGTGGCCCACTGCCAACCCTTGCGATCGGGATCGCCTCGGCCCCGGCTGAACCACAGCAAACCGATGATCCCCAGTATGACGGCTGTGCTCACCAGCCGCCAGGCAATGGCGCTTTGCCCCAGCCACATCAGAGGCGGGTGCATCCAGACGACCAGCAACACGATGAACAGTCCGGCCGTTGCCGCCCATACGACCGCTTTGGAGCGGTAGCGTTTGACGACGAAGGTGCCTCCAACGACCAGGAGAAACAGAACGGCGGCCATCTTGACGATGAAATAAGTACTCGAGAAGCCCCCCATGATGGACATGAACGCCACCGGCGACTCCCGCTGAATCACCCTGGCGTAGAACCAGCCGATGATCGGCTGAGCGAAGAAGCTGAAGAAACCGATGATGAAGCAGATCCCCGCCGCCCAGTGGAAGTACTGCGTGTTCTCACTGGTCGGGTCCTTGCGTTTCTGGCCCATATACCGCAGGGCCAGGACGCCTCCGGTCAGGAGCATGACGTAGCTGAAGTTGCCGAACGTCCGATGGAACAACAGGAAGGGGAAACTGGGATTGAGCATGGCCGGCAAAGACCACGCCACCGGTTCATCCACCCCAGGCAGTGCCACCTTCCCAGGCGTGAGCATGTACGCGCCGAGCGAATCCCAGACGATCTGGACCAGATAGCCGCAAGTGGCCGCGAACACCCCCATCCAGATGTGCAGCTTCTTCCTGGGGCCCTGCCACGAATCCCAGGTCAGGTAGTACAGGAAGAAGAGGAAGAACACCTCCGCCAGAAAGAAGCCAAACTGGACGATCAGCGGCCAGAAGAACAGATTGGCCCAGCGGGACCAGAATTCCGGATAGGTCCCCATGATGAACATCGGGATCCCGGTGCCCAATGCGGCTCCGGGACTAAACAGGATCATCGCAAACCAGATGAGGCTCTTACTTAAGCGTTCCCAGCGCGGGTCATGGCGCCGATATCCGATATACTCGAACAGAGGAGCCAGGAGCATATAGGCCGTGATCAGCGTGGCGATCGGGATGTGAGAGTAGGTAATCTCCTCCATCCAGACCCAGCGGGGAAATACCGGTGTTTCGATGACCGGAAGATCCATGGTTCAGCTCACCTCTTTCGTGTCCCTATCCCCCTTGGTTGCATCTGATCGATCGCCATCGCCAGGACGACCCCCATCACGAAAGTCTGTATCTCACAGGTCGAGCACCACCCTCCAACCGATACGGCGGTGTGACTTTACCAACCCGCGCATCTGCCGTCAAGCCAGGTCTTGAGAAAACATGAAATAGACAAGCCAGTGCGTTGCCTCGCCATGAGACTGGACGATTGCTATCTCCAATCTCCTATCAACATCCGGGCATTGCTTCAGCGCATCGACAAAAGCGAGACTCCACCGAATGTGCGGCAGGTCCTGAGATATCCGCGTCATCGTCGAAAAAAACTACAACGATTACGTAGTTGCCACAATTGACCGCATTCCAGCGACGGGTAAGCTGGCCGCTGGAGTCATGGAGAACCTCGGAGGTTTTGGTTCCAACCGACTGCAGCACAGAGAGGAACGGTGTAAGCTTGGGTCACGGATGGCCACATACCCGAACGTTGCAGAATGTCCTTCTGCATCTCTCGCCGTTGTTTCCATGCCAGGCGAGCGGCGCATTTCCCCCATAGCAGAACGGCAGGGTTCTGTGCAAGGATGGTATCAAAGAGAGAAAGGAGAGTTCGAGATGGATAAGAGACTACTTTTTGTCACAGTCGTACTACTGATCGTATCAACCACAGCATTTGGCGGCCGCCAAGGCGGCAAGCCCGGCGGCTACGGGGATTCCGGAGGCAGCCAAACCCAAATCGCGGTTGTCGGTATCGCCCAAGGCAGTGTCGCATGGGGCAGCGGCGCCTCATACTCCCAGTACGCCGGCGGAAACGCCTATGCGACCCAGTCAATGTATTCACATCAAGGTGCAATGACTCAGACGACCAACCCGAGCCTCTTTGGCGGTGGCACCGGTTACACGGGTTGGTATGGTGTCGTCGCCGGCGGGTGGGCTGGACTGTCTGCCACCTATCAACACCAGTCTCTTCCGAGCAGCCCAGGATTCGGCGGAGGCTGGTAGCACTCGTCTTGTGACAGAACCCTGCGATCCAGGCGGCTGCGGTGAGCGCTCCGTAGCCGCCTTTTCTTACTCCTCCAGCGATGCAAAACAGGCAATCTGTGGTCGGAATCCAAGCCCTGAGTGCCGGTCCTGGTCCATTTACCCAAGAGGCTCTTGCATGCCGTGCTCCCCTGGATTATGATAGGATTTGGCCCGAACCGGCAGGGTCATAGTGACCCGAACTGTGACGAGGAGGGTGTGGAAATGCAGGGTAGTGCGGATTCACTCCAACGGCAACGTATCAACCGATCCGCACGAGATTCTCTTCTGTTTCGCCACATACCTTTCAGATCTGGCCCGGGCCCGGCGTAGATACACACTCACCGACCCGGCGGCAACTCGAGCCGGCACATATCTTGAAAGGGCACGAAGATGAGAAGGGGCATGACTATCGCATCAATCACACTGATGATACTGATGTCCGGAACGGCGCTGGCCGCCAGCGTGACCTGGACCAAGGGCCAGTCTCCCCCAGCGAGTTGGACGATCTCGCCAACAAGCCCCAACTCGTCCAGTGTCATCTCGTTCAGCGGCCCGTTGGACGAGGACACTTACGGGAACAGTTGTGTGGCCGAGTCAAATCTCGGTGGGACGCCTGAACTGACCATCAACACGTTGAATCGAACGGTCACGCTGTGGTTCCAGGGGCCTCCGCCCAGCATCTGCACCCTGATCTGGCAGCCGGTCTGCGGCCTGGAGGGAACGTTCGGTCCACTGTCTGATGGCAAGTGGACGTTTCGTTGCCCGACGCTTGGCGCGGAAATCATGTTCACCGTCGGTGGTGGCAAGGTAATCTACGTGGATCCCTCCGCCACCGGACCGTCCCCCAACGGCACCACATGGTACAGAGCATTCCGATACCTCCAGGATGGACTCGCCAGCGCCACAAGCGGAGACGAAATCCATGTCGCCGATGGCACCCATGATCCCGACCAAGGCACGGGGCAGACCCCTGGCGATCGAGAGGCATCCTTCGACATCCCTGACGGAGTCACCCTGCGAGGCGGCTATGCCGGCTACGGTGCATCCGATCCGGACGCCAGAGATCTGACGGCTCATCCAACCGTTCTCAACGGCGATCTCAACGGCGACGACCTTTGGGGCATCCTGAACAAGGACGACAACAGCTATCATGTCGTGACCATCACCGGCAGCGCCAAATTGGACGGCCTGACGATCGCGAACGGCCGGGCCGACGGCCCCTATCCTCACGACTACGGGGGAGGCGTCCTGATCGAGTCAGGCGACCCGATCATTGTCAACTGCACCCTGGAAGGCAACGGAGGCATCTATGGAGGAGGCTGCGCGGCATTCAACGCTTCTCCATACCTGGCCAACTGCAAGCTTTCGGGCAACCGCGCCTTCCTGTATGGCGGTGCTCTGTACAACCAGGACAGCACCACAACCCTGGCAAGCTGCCTGCTGACCGGCAACTCCGCGGGCGGCAGCAGCATCGGCGGCGGCTCGGCGCTCTCCAACATGGGAGGCATCGCGGCCCACCTGACCATCAGCAACTGCACGCTGGCCGACAACACCGGTCCCTGGCCTGATGACAATGTTCTGTTCAACTTCAGCTATCCGGGTGGACCGGCCGAAGCGGTCACCATCGACAACAGCATCATCTACAACGATGGCGGTGCCGATCTCATCTTGAGCAACAATCCGTCGAACATCGTTGCCTCTTACAGCATCATCCAGGGAGGTTGGTCGGGCACTGCCAATCTCGACGTCGACCCGCTTTTCATCAATCGCGGGCTCTGGAGCATCGAAGGCGAGTGGATTGATTTCGATAGTGACTACCGTCTCCAGTCCACCTCACAGGGAATCGATCATGGCAGCAACAGCCTTCTCGCCATCGATCGAGCAGACGTCGACGGGGATGGGAACAGCAGCGAAAGCCATCCCCTGGATCTCGCGGGTCAGAACCGCGTACAAAATAGCCGTGTAGACGCGGGCGCCTACGAGGGCGCCGGCGGCAGTCCCGGACCAGGGCCCGGCCCGGAACCAATGTGGCAGGAGCTCAGGACATTCGAGATCACGTTCGATGTGCCGACCGGAATCACCTATCCGGTTACGCTCAACGGAGCGTATTCGCACGATATCGAGACCAACTTCAGCGCGGAACTGAAACTGGAGGTCACGGCTGCATCGGCCGCAGGAGGAACATGGACCGCCTGGTTCGACCCCGATCCGGGCTACGTCGGTCCCGGAATCACAAGCGTAAGCTGGCGCGTCCGAGGAGAGAGCGTCGACATCGGCGAACTGACGCCCGGCGCTTCAGACGTTACCGTGGCGGAGGTGACCCTATACGTCCGCCCGGCACCGTAGTAAGGCAGATCCGAGAGCTGGAAACACGCCCCAGAGTTGGCGTTCACAAGGGCTGCGAGGAGGCACTCGCAGCCCTTTTCTCTTGCCCGGAAGGCCGCGTTTTGGTCTAATCAGAGTTGGTTGGAAGCGTTCTGGTTCAAATGCGATCGTGTGGATTTTCTCAGCGAAGGAGGATCGTCATGTGCAGAAGACCGCATCTCTCTTTTCTCCTGGTGGCATTTGTCTTCATCCTGGCAGGTACCACATACGGCCGTTTCGACCCGGCCACCGATCCGGCTCTCATCGGCTGGTGGGCGTTCGACGACGGGGCAGGCACCCTCGCAGCCGACGGGTCGGCCAACGGCAACGATGGCGAAATCAACGGTGACGCCACCTGGGTTCCGGGCCTGTATGGCACGGCCCTTCAATTCAATGGCCAGAATGCCTATGTCGATACAGGTCAGAGTCTGCTCAACGATCTGACCGGGTTCACGATGGCCGGATGGGTCAGCGCGGCCAATACCGGAGTCTACTCCAGCCTGTTCGGCCAGAACGACCTGATCGAGTTCGGCTTCACGACCGAAAATGGGGGACAAGTCGGCACATGGATGGCGGGTAACGACTGGGCCTTCGTCGGAGCGGACTACGACTACGCCTATCCATCCTGGCATCATCTGGCCTTGACCGGAGACGAGACGCGAGTTGTCCTTTACATCGATGGCCAGGAGCAGGCCAGCGACGAAGGCGGTATGACCAGCGGCACATCTTCGTTCCTCTTCAGCATCGGAGGCAATGTATTCAATGCCACCGGGGACTGGTTCCAGGGGGAGATTGACGACGTCTGGCTATTCGGTCGCTCGCTGACCCAAGCTGAGATTCAGACCCTGATGAAAGGTCCGGGCGGAGCCGGGCTCGCGACCGGACCCCAACCGGCCGATGAAGCGATCGACGTGCCCCGCGACGTGGTGCTGGGTTGGAGAGCGAGCGAGTACGCCGCCACACACGATGTATATTTCGGGGCGGCATTTGACGATGTGAACGTGGCCAGTCGCAGCAATCCCTCCGGGGCACTGCTGAGCCAGGATCAGACAACAACCGCATACGATCCGCCTGCACTTCTCGAGTTTGGCCAGACCTATTATTGGCGAATCGACGAAGTCAATGCGCCACCTGACAGCACCATCATCAGGGGCGACGTCTGGAGCTTCACGACCGAGCCGGTCGCTTATCCGATACAGAACATCGTCGCGACGACCAACGCGATCTCCGACGAGGGAGCTGGGCCGGAGAACACCGTCAATGGCTCGGGACTCAACGCGGACGACCAGCACTCCACGGAGGCCACAGACATGTGGCTGACCACCCCCGCCGGTGAAGACCCCATATGGATTCAGTACGAATTTGATCGCATCTGCAAGATGTACGAACTGTACATCTGGAACTACAACGTTCGCTTTGAGAAGGCCCTTGGTTTCGGTGTCAAGAACGCCACGATCGAGTATTCCACCGATCGTGCCGAGTGGACGGCACTGGGTGATTTCGAATTCGCTCAGGCCACGGCACGCGAGGGTTACGCCAGCAACACCACCATCGATCTGGGCGGCATAGCTGCCAAGTACATCAGATTCGTGATCAACAGCGGCTTTGGCCCGATGGGTCAGTACGGCCTGAGCGAGGTCCGCTTCACTTCCATTCCCGTTTACCCGAGAGAGCCACAGCCAACCGATGGGGCAGACGAAATCGCCCCCGATGTCACGCTGGGTTGGAGGGCAGGCCGGGAGGCTGTCTCACATGGCGTCCATTTCGGCGCCACCCCGGAGGCACTTGCCCTGGTCGACACGGTCGAGAATACCACCTTCACGCCTGCCGACCTGGAGTTCGGCAGCACGTACTACTGGCAGGTCGTGGAGGTGAACGAAGCCGAAGCCATCTCGTCGTGGGCAGGCGACGTCTGGAGTTTCTCCACGCGCGAATATGCAGTGATTGACGACTTCGAGAGCTACACTGACAACGTTGATGCGGCAGAGACCATCTTCGACACGTGGGTCGACGGCTGGGTCAACAACAACGGTTCGACGGTCGGATACTTCGACTCGCCGTTCGCCGAACAGGACATCGTCCACGGAGGCAGGCAATCGATGCCCTTGAGATACGACAACGCGGATTCTCCCTGGTATTCCGAAGCCGTGAGAACATGGAATCAGCCCCAGAATTGGACGATTCATGGGGCCGACACCCTTATGCTGTGGGTCCAGGGCCGAGCCCCGGCCTTCCTGGAAACCGCCGATGGACAGATCCTCATGAACGCAATTGGCACCGACATCTGGGACTCGGCCGATGAATTCCGCTTCGCCTACATGAGCCTCAACGGAAACGGCTCCATTCTCGCACGGGTAGACAGCATCATGAACTCCAACGCCTGGGCCAAGGCGGGCATCATGATTCGCGAGACACTCGATGCCGGCTCGAAACATGCGATGGTGGTCGTCACTCCCAGCAATGGCATCTCTTTCCAGCGGAGGCCCGCCACCAACGCAGCCAGTGAGAACACGGATGCCACCGGTCTTGCCGCCCCATACTGGGTCAAGCTGACACGAACGGGCAACGTCTTCACGGCGCAGCGTTCCGAAGACGGCGTCACCTGGATTGGCATCGCCTCGACCAACCCCGTCGAGATCCCGATGGCAGCCGATGTGTATATCGGCCTGGCCGTGACCAGCCACGATGCGGCTATCTTGACCGGGGCCGAGTTCTCGAATGTTTCGACGACGGGCAATGTCACCGGTTCGTGGCAGACCGCCGGCATCGGCGTGGCGAGCCTGAAGGCAATTCGGCCGACCCCATCTATCTCGCCGTCGAGGACAGTGCGGGGAACGTGAAGGTCAGCAGGAACCCGGACGCCATCGCTACCGCCCGACCGGATTGGCGTCCCTGGCGGATTCCGTTGAGCGAATTCGAAGCCGCAGGGATTGCGACCGACCGCATCAAGACGATGACGATCGGCGTGGGTGATCGAGAGAACCCCACCGCCGGCGGCGCGGGGCTGATCTTCATTGACGACATCGGATTCGGAAAGCCGGTGGCGGCAGAGTGACCGGCGGTCGAAGGATCGACGACTGAACCGTGATCGCATCCGTTCCGGACAGAACGGTGACGCGTGCTCTTTTGCGATCTTGCCAGGGACTTCGTTGTGAGAAAATGCCATTGCATCGCTCCCGGAGGTGTCGGTAGAATGCTTTCCGCTTGGACATAACGTGACAGAGAGACCAAGAAGGACTGTCCGGATCGATGAAGTTCGGTATCATCGCCAATCCCAAGTCGGGGGCGGCCAGCATCGCCCGCAAATCGACGACTTTGCACAAAGCGGCGGAGATCGTGGGCAAGGGAACTGTCGTCGCCGGACTCGATACGACATCCCGCGAGGAGTTCATGCAGTGCGCGGAGGAGTTGGCTCGGAAAGTCGAGGTCATGATCGTCGCCGGTGGCGATGGAACCTTCTCCGACATCATCAACGCGATCGATTCCGAAGTGACGCTATCCTATATGCCCTTGGGCTCAGGCTGCGCCTTGCGATACGCTCTGAGCCTGCCCCCGCAACTCTCGCGTGTCGCCCAGCAGATCCGTTCAGGCCGGCGACATAATCTTGACCTGATTCTGTGCGATGAATCGGTCAAGGCCTTCATGGCCAGCGTCGGACTCGAAGCGGATATCCTCCATCGGCGCGAAACCCTTCAGGACAGCGGCGTGCGGGGCCCTCATGCCTACGCCATGGCTACGTTCGGTTCGTTCTTTGCCGACCTGGAACGGACGGACATGACGATCACCGTGGACGATCAGACGTTTACGGTGCGGGATGCCGTGACGGCTATCGTCACCAAAATCGCTTACTACGGCTACAATATGAAGATCGTGCCGGACGCCGTGTTCGACGACCGGCATCTCCATCTGTTGGCCATCAATAGCGGGTGGGGTGAACTCGTCCAGGGCCTCGCCACGGCCTTCATGGACGGCAACAAGCTTGGCCGGCATGAAAAGGCGCAGCGGATCCGCATCACCATGCCCACTGAACGGCACGCCCAAACCGATGGCAATCTCTACCGCAAGGGCAAGACGTTCGATTTCAGGGTCCTGCCCAAGGCCTTGAAGATGTGGTACTGATATCGGCCGTTTGAAGATACCTTCAATTCCGATCCCGGACCTGGCCCGTCATGGGAACAAACCGCACGGGCATGACCTGCCGTCGTTCGAGTTGCCCTTTGTCGTCCTTGACAATCAGGATCAGGTATTGAAAGCCCGTCTCGTCGCTCACGGGCAGAATCATCCGTCCCCCTCGCTTGAGTTGTTCGAGCAGCGGCGGCGGGACGCGGTCGGCGGCCGCCGTGCCGATGATCGCATCGAAAGGTCCTTTCTCAGGCCAGCCAAAGTACCCGTCCCCCGCTCGGACGAACACGTTCGAATACCCCAGCTCTTTCAGACGCTCAGCGGCAGTCTCTGCAAGGGCCTCGACGATCTCGATGGAGTAGACCCGTCGCGCGATCTCGCGCAGACCGCCGCCTGATAACCCGAGCCCGTTCCGATTTCGAGCACGACGGAATTCGGGTCGAGCTGCAACGCTTCGGTCATGAAGGCGACAATGTAGGGTTGGCTGATGGTCTGGCCCTGGCCAATAGGCTGCGGACTATCCTGGTAGGCATACCGCTGCTGAGCGGCCGGGACGAATGCGTGCCTGGGGCACTGTTTGCATGGCCTCGAGCACGTTCGGATCCTTGACCTCGCGAGGCTGAATCTGCGAAGTCACCATTTTTTGCCGTTCCGCGACACGATCGGAAAAAGCAGGATGGCTGTGGTCGTTTGCGCATCGACTCCGCTTCATTTGGCTCGGAAGTTTCCTCTGAATCGCCTCGCGTTTTGCGTCTCGCTGACTGAAAGCGTAACCGGCTGTCGTCCCGTATGTCGGACGAACCAGAGAGACAATAACAGCACGAAAACGAGGAGAAGTCCGAGGTGTTCGCGGGGTCCGATCTTCCGGCGATTTGCGGCAGCCATAGTCATATCCTCCTTCTGCATCTCTGCGTCTTCGGATACGCTGGCATAGCTCCCCTTCGCTTCTATTCTACCGAGTGCCTGGGGCAGATGCACGAACATACCACGGCTTTCGCACCTCATCGCCCATCGAATCTCTGGCAATCCCAGGTTGCACTCGTCGCGTTTGGACAGCATAATCGGGTCCTTGCTATCGACACCCACATCAGAAAAGGATGTTGCTCATGGTGAACATGCAGTGTGCGTTTCTGACGATTCTGAGCGTCTGCGCTTCTCGGCGGGTCGGTCTTGGCCGCTCCCCGCATCTCAGGCGCAGTGTGTACTTGGCAGCCCATGGAAATCCAGTTTGAAGGCCCGCAGGCTCGTGAAGACGATGTTGCGCCGAATCCCTTTCTCGATTTCCGGCTCCAGGTGTCGCTTCACCGCCTCTGATGGGCAGGTCTACGATGTGCCAGGCTTCTTTGATGGCGACGGGGCAGGCAACGGTGCGGGGAGAGATCTGGTCCGTGCGTTTTACTCCGGATCGACCGGGCCGCTGGACTTACCGCGCCGAGTTCCGACAGGGCAAGCACATAGCCATACGCAAGAGCGGGCCCACAAACGAGAGGGACGTTGGCACGTCGGTCGCCTTCGACGGGACAACCGGAACGTTCGACGTGCAGGAGCGAGACGCCCAGTGCGCCCGGGTTCTGGAAGTGGGGGCGACTCCAATACGTCGGGGGCCATTATCTCAAGTTTGCCGACGGGCCCTACTACATCAAAGGTGGATGCGACAGCCCGGAGAATCTGCTCGCCTATGCCGATTTCGACGATACAGTTCCTTCGCACACCTATGCCCCCCATGTCGCCGACTGGCAACCGGGAGACCCGACCTGGAACGGCGGCAAGGGTAAAGGCCTGATCGGGGCCCTCAACTACCTTGCCTCACAGGGTGTCAATTCGATCTACTTCCTGGTGCAAAACATCGGGGGTGACGGCCAGGATGTCTGGCCCTTCGCCGGCTCGATCGACCCCAATGGCAACCCTGCCAACGACAATCTACACTACGACATCAGCAAGCTGCACCAATGGAATAGCGTCCTTGAGCATGCTCAGCGGAAGGGTCTGATGCTCCACGTCGTGCTCAATGAGGCCGAGGAGAAGAACAAGCGCGAACTAGACGACGCGATGCTGGGCGTCGAACGGAAGCTCTTCGATCGCGAGATGGTGGCCTGCTTCGGCCATCACAACGCATTGCAGTGGAATCTCTCCGAGGAATATGACCTCGCGCCCGACTTGGGCCCCGATAGAGTCAAGGAATTCGCGCAATACCTCCAGGACATCGATCCGTACGACCACCCCATTACGGTTCACAACAAAGGCCGCGACCCGGAACCCAGTTGGCTACCCTTCCTGGGGGACGCACGCTTCAGCACAACCTCATTCCAGACGTACCAGAATACCGCCAAGTGGGGCGGCCACGTCGAGAAGTGGCGACGGCTGACGGAGGCAGCCGGACGGCCCCTGCCGATCAACATGGACGAGTTCCTGGAGGCCAACCGCGAGAACATGGCCCAGATTCGCAGGGATGTCCTCTGGCCTACCTATCTCTCCGGCGGCAGTCTCGAAATCATCATGGAATCGAAGCTTCAGACCGAGGACTTTCGTTCCCTGGAAGAGCTTTGGAGTTGGACCCGCATCGCCCGAACCTTCGTCGAGCAGAATCTGCCCTTCTGGGAGATGCAGCCGGATGATCCGAGTATCGTACAAGCCGGAGACGAATATGGCGGCCCGCAATGCTTCTCAAAGCAGGGCGAGGTGTACGCGTTGTATTATCCAGTGGCTCGACAAACGGGATACCTGACGCTGGGGCAGGCTAAGGGCCGATTCAAGCAACGCTGGTTCAACCCTAGAACCGGCGAATTCGTCGGATTGCCGACACAGTTCGCCGCCAAGCGCCTTCATGAGATCGGCCCGCCTCCAGTCGAACCAGAGAGAGATTGGGCCCTTCTCATCGATGCATCGCCCCAAACTGAGATATGAGATCCGTTGGTGTCCTACACCGTTTCCAGGAAAGGGAGCTGATTTCATGACATGCTCAACCGTCGTTTCTCTGCTCGCAGCGACGTTGACCTTGCTGCCAGGCACACAGACGGGCCGACCTGTGGCCCGAGATTCAGGCTCGTCTTGCGCGGTCAAGCTGGCGATTGTACCGACATCGCTTGATACCACAGAGCGCCCATCACTACTTCCGGCCGACGACGAGTTGACCGATGGCGATGGAGCGGCGCTCTGCATCAAGGCCACCCAAGCTTTGCCCGAAGAGGTCACCGCCGGTCGCCTGCACGGGTGGCTCAACATGCCACTGGGCGAACTGCCAAAGCCACAAGTGCGAGCGGTCATCGAACAAGCGGCCGCCAGTCTGGACTTCGCCCAGCGAGGGGCCAGGTGCGCGACATGCAACTGGCCAGCGCGAGATGGTGGACGTACCCGAAAACCTCTCCGAGTACCGCCATCTGGCGAAGTT
>CAVSCO010000049.1:0-41222 GCA_963726475.1 uncultured Phycisphaerae bacterium
TCGGTACATCTACCGATCACTCTCTCTGTTTGATTCGATTCGCACCCGGTAGCCTCGGGCTGGCTTATTGCCATCCTGAGTTCGTGGTCGTTGCGCCGTAGCGACTGACGCCAAGTACCAGTGGCTAACGACAGTTGCGCCAAATCGGATCGTATGCATCATCGCTGTCTTTTTCAGATCAATGACGTCTTTTGAATAGGGTACGCCATGTGCCATGGCCGGAACATACCAGTACTGAGAATAGGGAGTCTGGAGATCAAGTTGCCCATCATCCAAGGTGGGATGGGCGTGAGAGTGTCGGGGGCCGGACTTGCCACTGCGGTCGCCAATGCCGGCTGCGTGGGTGTTATCGCCAGCGCCGGATTGGGTTTGTTCGAAGATCTGCGCGGCGCCGAATCCAAACGCCTGGGCGAAGAGGTCCTCAGGAGCGAGATCAGGAAGGCCAGGAGCCTGACCGATGGAGTCATCGGGGTCAATATCATGGTCGCCTTGTCCAACTATGAGCAACTCGTCCGGGTTGCCGTTGAGGAAGGTGCGGACATGGTCATCTCCGGGGCGGGACTACCGCTGGCTCTGCCGGCATATGTTGGCAGCAACCCCACGAAACTGGTCCCCATTGTCTCTTCGGCCAGAACGCTCCAGATCATCTGTAGGCGATGGAAGAACCATTTCAACCGGCGGCCTGACGCAGTGGTCGTGGAGGGCGTCCACGCCGGGGGCCATCTCGGATATTCTCCTGAAAGTCTTGCGAATGATTCGGCTCCCACGCTGGAGCAAATCGTCGATGAGGTCGTCGCCGTAGCGAATTCCTTTACGCCAGCCATTCCCGTAATTGCGGCCGGCGGCATCTTCGACGGGCAGGACATCGCGCGCTTTCTGGGACTCGGCGCCTCCGGAGTCCAAATGGCCACCCGCTTCGTCTGTACGGATGAGTGCGATGCCCACGACAATTTCAAACAGGCCTATGTGGACGCCGGGCCCGAGGATATAACGACGATCGACAGTCCGGTGGGACTGCCGGGCCGCGTCATAAACAATGCATTCGTCGAAAGCATCAGGCAGGGAAAGACTACTCCATTCACCTGCAAATCTCAGTGTTTGCGAAGCTGCAATCCCCGAAAAGCCCCCTACTGTATCGCCGAGGTCCTGGCAAAAGCAGCACTCGGCAAGCTGGAGGAATCCTTCGCGTTTGCCGGGACGAATGCATACCGATGCACCGAGGTCATCCCGGTCAAGGCCTTGGTTTCGCAACTGGCAGATGAATTGACTCTGGCCCTGGCAGACAAGGAAGCGTGCTCCTATGTTACAACTCCATGAGAAGGTGAACACGCCAGGAGGGATTGCCGTATCGCAGGTGCGTGAAGCTGGACTGATGTAACAGCGAACGACAGCGCCCATCAACAACGGAAACGTGTCCGCAACGCAGGCTGCTTCTCTGTCAGAAGAGGAAACACCAAGTGATTCTTAACGACCTGACGAGGACCTCTTCCATGGGGACTGTGAGCGGGGTCCACTGCCCTTTTTGCGGTATTCTCGGATTCTGCCTTTGCCCGGTTTGCCGCTTGCCCCTGAAAGACGGCTTGGGAAGCTGTCCGCCATTCATCAAGAACAACGCCTTGGCACAGGCGTCACGTGTGACGCGATCGGAATGTTTGAGCCCCTGGGTCAACACCTCGGCCGCCATCTTCCTCATTCGACCCTTCATACTCCGCAGCCCATAGGCGGCCGCTTTCTTGGCCGTTCGCGGAAAGTCTCCATAAAGGACCTCTTTAAGGATGTCCAGGCCGTCCTCCTGCATCCAGGACAGGTTGAACGCCGAAAGCCGAGCGGTGGAGACGTTGTCGGAAAAGAGCTTCTCCCTCAGTTTGTTGAGCAACTCGATTGCGGCCTCGTCCTTCTCCCGTCCGGAAGGTTTCCTTTTCTCGAGCTTCATAGAGCCCTCCTTGTCAAGCATCCATGCTTTCTGCTCCTGGCCTCCTCCCTGAGCGGATAGAGGCTCTTGCTCAGTCGCTCCCGTCCTCCGTTCCCAGAAGCCCCGGCATCCATTCCGGACACAGCCAGGCAAGAATCGAGGTCCGCAGACCGGTATGAAAGCTTAGTGTAAACCACATTGGCCGCGCACGCAAGAGCCAACCCGGAAAAATCAGCGAAACACCGTCATTATTACGGCCTATGAACGTCAATTACGGGACTCTGCGTAATCCCTGCGTCTACGTGCGCAGCCTTCCTCAAATCCCATGACATAAGAAGTATTGTATACTTTGGATAGGACCTCGTTTGGAGGAGCAACGTCATGTGGAGTATGCCAGGAATCGCCGCACTACCGGCACCGTCGGAAGCCCTCTCTCTGAACATCCCCTCGCTGGACGTCAACACCCTGCTGCCAGTGGCAATCCTGTGCGTTGCATCGGCTCTGTGCACCGCCATATGGCTCGTTACGCTCTCGAGCTACACCACGAAGCAACACAAGACCATGGCGTGACAATCTGCATAGCACCTCGACGGTCTCAGGCAGCCACCCCGCCGCTTCCATTCCGATGGAGCGAATGCCAACCTTCGTACACACATCCTTGAGTCCCACTCAGCGAACCGGTAGAATGGGGGCTCGTGTATGAAAAGAAATGCTCTGAGGATGACTCTCGGGGGCCCCGATGCGAAGACCAGTTCACGTTCCGACACTGCACCACTGCAAATCACTCGTTGTTCTTGCATCTCTGGCACTGCTGAGCATAGCGGCGGACCTCTCTGCCGCCGATGCCCCTCAATGGGGCCAGCAATACAGCCGCAATATGGTCTCGGCCGAGACCGGGCTGCCCGACCACTTCGATCCATCGACGGGCGAGAACATCAAATGGGTCGTCCCCCTGGGAAACCAGACGTATGCCACTCCGACCGTGGCCGGGGGCCGGGTGCTCATCGGCACCAATAACGACAATCCACGGGATGATCAACACAAGGGTGATCGGGGCATTCTGCTGTGCCTCAAGGAGGCCGACGGGTCGCTGTGCTGGCAGCTCATCGCACCGAAGCTCTCCGACGACATCTACAAGGACTGGCCTCGCGCCGGAATGGTCTCTCCCCCTACGGTCGAGGGTGATCGCGTGTATATGATGACCAATCGTGCGGAGATCGTTTGCCTCGATCTGCACGGCCTGGCCAACGGCAACGACGGTCCCTACCAGGACGAGGCCAGGCGCATGGTGCCTGCCGACAAAGAGCCTGTGCCTCTGAAGGATACCGACGCCGATGTCCTCTGGCTCTACGACATCCCCGCCGAAATCGGCCTGTTTCCGCATGATTCGGCCCATAGCTCACCACTGATTCTCGGGCAGTTCCTCTATATCAACACCAACAGCGGACTTAAAGGCTCCCACAAAGAAGTCCGCATGCCCGAGGCGCCGAGCCTGATCGTGCTCGATAAGAAAACGGGCAAGCTCGTCGCCCAGGACGACGAGCACATCGGTCCGATGATCTTCCACTCGACCTGGTCCTCGCCGGCCGCCGGCCAAGTCAACGGCAAGACGCTGGTCTTCTTCTGTGGCGGAGATGGCGTCTGCTACGCGTTCGAGCCCGTGCAATCGGCACCGGGTGACGGCAGCGTCGCGAAGCTCAAACGCGTCTGGCGATTCGATTGCGATCCGACGGCACCGAAGGAGAATGTCCAGCAGTACACGGGTAACCGCGACGTGAGCCCAAGCAATATCAAGAGTATGCCCGTCTTCTACAAGGATCGCCTGTATGTGACCGTCGGAGGCGATATCTGGTGGGGCAAGGAACTCGCCTGGCTCCAGTGTATCGACGCGACCCGGACTGGTGACATCACCGCCGACGGTCCGATCTGGGCCTTCCCCATGCAGGCCCATTGCTGCTCGACGCCGGCGATCTGGAACGGGTTGGCCTTCGTTGCCGATTGCGGCGGAAACGTCCATTGCGTGGATGTCAAAACGGGCAAGCCCTACTGGACGCACAAGTGCAATGGGGAAATCTGGGCCTCCACGCTGGTGGCCGATGGCAAAGTCTACATCGGGACACGACGCAAAGACTTCTGGATCCTGGCGGCCGACAAGGAGAAGAAGGTCCTCTGTTCCACTAAGCTCGATAGCGCCATACCTGGAAGTCCCGTGGCTGCCAACGGCGTCCTGTATATTCCCACGATGAAGAAGCTCTACGCCGTGCAGCAGGCCGCAAAGTAACCCGACCAGGCCCTCCTACTTGGCTGGTACAAGCCAGGCGACGAACCCGCCGCCATCCTGCATGGACACGTCAAGCCGTTGGCCCTTGGTCACCTTCGCACGCTCGACGTTCATCTCGGCGGGTTTGCCTTCTACATCGCGAACCAGGACTGCCTCGTACGCACCGTCGGGAAGGAACGACAGATCCAATGCATAGGTCTTAGCCTTCCCACCGTTGATGATCCCCACGAACCAGGATGCGCCGCTGCGGCGGGCAAACGCCGCTGTTTGCCCAATCTCACAACCAGACAGGACGACCGTTTGGTCCCACGTCGAGGGCATCGCCTTGATGACCTCCAGAACGTTACTCTCCAGATAGAACTTCCAGTTGTCGGCCCAGTGCATAATTGGAGATGTAAAGACAACCGCCGAGGCGAGTTGGAGGGCCGCAGTCGTACCCTTGAGCTTCTCCGGATTGAACGTACAAGGCGTGAAATCCCCATGCCCGGCCAGATACCGCGTGAAAGGCAACGTCGCGTAGTGCGTCGCGGGCAGTTCGGACCATTTGTTGTATTCCAGTCCCCGAATCCCTTCGCGCGTCATCTCGTTCGGGAACGTCCGAGACTCGCCCGTCGGCTTGTTAGCCCCATGGTAGTTGACCATGAGCTTGTTCCTGGCCGCAGTCGCCAGTGTGTAAGTGTAGAAATCGATCCGTGCACGAGACTCCGAATCCATGAAATCGATCTTGACGCCGGCGGCCCCGGCCTGGGCACAGCGTTTGAGGAAGTCTTCGCGCGCGGCCGCCTGCTCCAGACCACCCCAGTGCTTCCAAACGTTGATGCCGACGCCCTTGCTCCTGGCGTAGTCACACAGTTCCTTGAGACAGGCCCACATGTCCTTGTCAGGCAGTTGCCAGGCCTTCTCCCATCCGGCGTCGACGAGATAATACTCGAAGCCCATCTGAGCCGTCTTGTCCACCCATTCCTTCTGATAGCGGAACTCGACGCTGCTGTCGGACCACCAGTTCCACAAGGAGCGCCCTGGCTTGATCCACGAACAGTTGATCCCCTCGGGAAAGAGAGTGGCGTCCGGAGCCGGACACAGGTCAGGGACGATGTCGCAGTTGACGAGCGTATTCAGGTCGGGCCCGGTCATCGTCACTCTCCAGGGCGTACGGATCTGCCCGGTCTCCTGCCAGCTCGCGTCGTCCTCAAAGACGCCTTTCAGCACTGTCGAGCCTGTGGCACGAACGGTCATGCCGCTGTAAGCGAAGAGCCCGGCCTCGGTGATCGCACCGTATGTCCCGTCGGCATAGCAGATCGTGACAGGAAAACCGATCTTCTCATCGACCTTGATCTTCGCCGGAGCCGCCTTGGCGTAGAAGCCCTCGTAGTTGGCCACGTTGGTCTGATACCACACCTGACAATCGTCCGGAAGATTCCACGCGCTGGCCTCACCTGAGATGGTTCGCTGGCCCACGCCCGGGACCACATAGCGATAGCCAAGACCATCGTCAAAGACTCGCACCTCAAGAACGTAGTCGGTCTTCGAGTCGGCATGCGTCACACTGATCTCGGCGCCGTTGTAATGATTCACTGCTTCGGCATGGCCACCCCTCCAGGGATAGCGTTCATCGCGTGCGGTCCGCTTACATTCGCCCAAGGTCACCCCCTGACCGAGATCGACCCCGTCGATAGTAATGCCAAGAGGCGAGGCCTCCAGAAGGACGGTGTTGCCCCCTTTGAGCCTCCGGGCCGTGTAACTCAGCCGGCCTTCGCCGTTGACGAAGACGTCGGCCTGGATCTGGCCCCCCGGCGCTTCGATCGTCAGCGTATCGGCGGCCTGGACCGACGCAACCCATATAAATATAGAGAGAATAGCAAGACCCAGTGCAAATCGTGCGGTCATCGAGTTTTCCTTTCTTCATGGCTGTGATTCGAGGCACCCCCTCTATCGACTCTAAAGTGCCATATCTTGACTTTTCGTGCAACCCTTTCTGCCCGGCCGAAAGGCTTTGGGCCTTCCCAGGGGCCCTTAATAGAGTATTATGTAGCCAACCGGCCTTGCGGCATCAGGATCGAGCAAATGACCAGCAAAGGGAGGACACACAGATGAACCTGTTTCAGTCGATTCCCACCCTTCTCGGCCTAATGACAGTCATCGGAGCCTTGGGCGTGCCTTCTGCCTCCGCCGGCTGGAAAGCGGAGGCGGATGCCCGGATCAAGCAGATCCGCCAGCGAGACGTGCAATTGCGTGTCGTTGACAGCCAGGACAAGCCGGTCGCTGGCGCTCGCATTGAGGTGCGGCAGACTCGCAAGGCCTTTCCATTCGGTGGCGCGATGGGCCGGTCAATCCTGGGCAACGAACGATTCCAGGAGTTCTTCAAGGCCCACTTCAACTACGCCGTCTTCGAGAACGAAACAAAGTGGTATGCAAACGAGAGACGGCCCGGTCAACCGGACTATGCCGGGCCCGATGCCATGCTCGCGTGGTGCCAGGCCAACGGAATCCCCGTCCGTGGGCACTGCATCTTCTGGGAACCGGAGAAGTGGCAGATGCGATGGGTGCAGCCGCTGACGGGCGACGAATTGCGGCAGGCGGTAGAGCGGCGACTCGAAAGCGTCGTCACCCACTTCCGGGGCAAGTTCGTTAGTTGGGACGTCGACAACGAAACACTGCATGGTGACTTCTTCAAGTCCCGCCTGGGCGAATCGATCTGGCCGTGGATGTTCAAGCGCGCACGAACTCGATCCCGGCGCGAAGCTGTTCGTCAACGAGTTCAACATCCTCTCAGTCGACCAGGATTTCAACGACGTGCAGACGGACGAGTACGTCGCTCACATCCGCTGGCTGATCGCCCAAGGCGCCCCCATCGATGGCGTTGGCATCCAGGGCCACATCTGGCGCGAGGATATTCTCTCCAAGCCGCAGGTTCTGAAGGAACGGCTCGACAAGGTGGCAGTTCTGAAACTGCCCATCTGGATCAGCGAGTTCGACGTGGCCGATGATGATGAGACAAGCTGCGCCGACAAGCTGGAACTGGTCTACCGCACCGCCTACAGCCACCCCGCCGTCGAGGGCATCGTGATGTGGGTCGTCTGGGCGGGCAACTCCTGGCGCGGGCCCAACGCGGGCCTCGCCCACCGGGACTGGACGCTGAATGAGGCGGGCAAGCGATACGAGGCCCTCATGAGCGAATGGTCGACTGAGACGTCGGGCAGCAGCAATGCCGACGGAACCTTCGCTTTTCGCGGGTACCATGGAGACTACGAGATCACCGTCACTCCACCACAGGGCAAGGCCAGAACTCAGTCGGGCAGGTTGCGCCCGGGTCACAGACACAAACGGTGGTGATTCACGTCCACTGATTCATCGTGTGGATAGTCAGGCCTTCAATGGAGTGAGATTCGCATGGGAAGACAAGACTCGCGGCGTAGCCAACGGTGAAGCAGGTCGCAATGCCGATAGCGGCAAAGAGATAGCCGTTGATGTGCGTGTAGATGGGTAGCATCGCCATCACCGCCGCACCGGCCAATGCCCCGAGCAGCGAGCCCCAGCCAGTGGCCCGTCGCGTCAGGATGCCCAGTGCGAACAGGCCGCCCAGCACGCCCATGAACAGCCCGATCACCTTGATGAACGAATCAAAGAGCGAGCGATTGGCCGGATCGATGAACAGGAGGCCCAGCGCGGTGCCGGCCGCGCCGAACCCGAACGTCAGCACGCGAGCCCAGATGAGGTAATGCCCTTCCGCCCGGATGACACGAAACGGCCTCAGGAAATCCGTCACCACCGCCGTGGACGTCGAGTTCATGCTGGTGGAGATGGTCGACTGGGCCGCCGCGAAGATGCCCGCGACGATCAGCCCGGCGACGCCGACGGGAACCTCGTGCGCGATGAAAAGCGGGA
Organism: uncultured Phycisphaerae bacterium; assembly: GCA_963726475.1. GTDB lineage: Bacteria > Planctomycetota > Phycisphaerae > Sedimentisphaerales > Anaerobacaceae > Anaerobaca. Next base: position 8,079 of record CAVSCO010000049.1, read on the forward strand.
AGATCTGGTCGGTCATGAACGTCGGATCGAGCCGCTCGGGATTGGACTTGTAGAAGACGTACAGGGCCGTGCCTAGTCCGAAGAACAGGAAGGTGGCGGGAATGGTCATCAACGCCGCCGTCCAGATCGATCCGGCCGCTCGCTTGATATCAGGAGTCGTCATGTACCGCTGCACGACCGCCTGGTCGGCCGTGTACGACGACAGATGCTGTCCAAACGCTCCTAAGATCACCACCCACAACGCCAGTGAAACGCTCGTTGGATCGTGGTGCCAATTAAAGGCGTGCAACTTGCCGTCCGTCGCTGCCGTTTCGAAGAAGGCACCAAGCCCTCTGTCCGAGCCGGCAATCATCAGCCATAGACAAACCAATGCCCCGCCCAACAGGACAAAGGTCTGGATCGTGTCGGTCCAGATCACCGCCTCGATCCCACCGATCGTACAGTATACGATGCTGAGTACGCCCATGATCAGTACGCACTGGGTTGGGCTCAGCGACGTCACACTCGCCAGCGCCAGCGACGCCAGGGACATCACGATCCCCATACGGAAGATGTGGAACAGCGTGAACGAGGCGCTCGCGAAGAGCCGCACGGGCATGTTGAACCGCTTCTGGAGGTACTCGTAAGCACTCGTCGCGTCGATCTGCCTAAAGAATGGCAACGCCAGATAGATCGCCACCGGCGCAACGACGGGAATCATCAGGTTGCCGACGAGGTAGACCCAATCCTGGGCGTAGGCCTTGGCAGGAATCGCCATGTACGTGATCGAGCTGAGCATGGTGGCGAAGATCGAACACCCCGCCGCCCACCACACGACCTTCTGACCGCCCCGGAAGTAGTCGTTAGTGTCCTTATTCCTGTTGGCGAAGTAGACGCCCACGCCCACCATCGCCAGAAGATAGACTGCCAGCACAGTGAAGTTGATCGCGCCGAACGACCGCGTCTGACGGATCGGTTCGATCGCCCAGACGGCAGGAGTGCGCACACGAGGTTTGATCTCGCCTGAGGCCAGAATCACTTTGCCGTCCCACAGCACCGCAGGCGTCGTCACTTGGTTTGCGGGCGAAGCGCCGGCGTCTATCCACGTATCGGTGATGGTGTGATAGGCCAGCACCCGTTTGGGAAAGTCCGGATGCTCGAGCTTCAACTCGTCGGCACGCGCCATCAGCGTGCCATCGGCGCCGCTGAGCACGAAGATATGCGATTGGCCTATCGCGGCGCCAGTACCAGCCATGACGCAGTGCGGGACATCGGCACGTCGGCGCCAAGGCTGGGCGAATCGCCCTGTCCCCGTGTATAAGCCGCTCTGTGCGTCGAAAGCCCCTTGGTCATAGCGTTGCGGATTGAACTCGTAAACATCCTGAAGTGCGAAGACGTCGGGCATTGCGGCGAACCCTGCCACATCTTTCAGATGATTCGGATCGTTCACGCAGCGACCGCTAATGACATAGACGCAATCGTCAAAGCCGTTGTGCTGTGCCACCGTCAGATTGAATGCCCGCACCGGCCCGGGCCAGGCTGGCAGGATCTCCCACTGGAACGATTCAGGCGGACCGTCTCGTTTCATCAGATCAAGCCGCCAGAAGTTGGCCGTCGCGGTATCGAGTGTCGCTCCGCTCTGCCCGCCTGCGAGATAGATCACATCGCCGATGTAGTGCGGCCGCTCCGTACGCGCAGGGCTCGGGCAACGACGGAAGTAGCGATCTGGGTGAGTCGCCGCTCCGTCGGGTCCCACTGCAATAGGAGGCATCGATCGGACATCGTCTCCCCATCGCTTCCTCCCAGGCACGCGACGCCATACGCCGTACTCACGCAGGCAGCATACGCGAGCGGCTGATCCAGCTTGAATCCCCCAAGCCACTCGTATTCGTCCGCCCCGGTCTTGACGAGGACCCACGCGTCGTCGCGCCAGACTTTGTCGTTCTCCCAGACCGGTTCGGGGAAGTTTGCTCCGCCCGCGACGATCAGAGCATCGTTGTGCACGCCCACCACGGGGCCGCCCAGTCCCAGCGCATCAGGCAATGCAGGCAGAGGCTCCCACCGCAGAATCGTCGCGTCGTCCTGGGCCCCACTCGACCCCGAGACAAACACCAGCAGAGCAAGGGACACGCAAAGGACGAAGCAGCGATTTCGATCCGTCAACGGCTTTCTCCTGTTCGTTCGAAGTGGCGTTTCAGGCTTGCGGCTGGGCCCAGTCGAAGAATCCAATGGCCTCCAACTCGCGCTTCAATTGCTCGGCCTGGGCCTTGTCAGCTCGAGGCAGAGGCAAACGACATGGGCCGCAGTCGACACCCAGCATGGCCAATATCTGCTTCATTGCGGGATGGAAAGGATAATGGTTGATCGTGCGAATCATCTGGATCGAGAGCGACTGGAGCCGCCTGGCTTCGGTCAGATCGCCCCGCTCGAACGCGTCCATGATGCGCCGGTACAAGGGAGCCGCAATGTTGTACGTACTGCCGATCGCCCCCCGGGCACCGGCGGTCAAGGCACTGAGCAGCATCTCGTCACAACCCCAGACGCAATCGAATCGCCCCGCTTCCAGGTCCATACACGCCTGAAACTCGAACACGGTCGGCGCGGTGTACTTCATGCCAACCAGATTGGGGGTTCGTTCGGCCGCGAGAGGCAGAAACGCCGCGATATCGAGCGCCACGCCGGTCAGGGCCGGAATATGGTAGTAGTAGAACGGGAGTTCGGGAGCCCCCGACGCGACCTGCGTCATGCAATCAGCGAGAAGCTCGACCGAGCCCACCTTGAAATAGAACGGTGGGGTCGCAGAGATCGCATCGGCCCCAATCTCCTGCGCGTGGGCCGCCAGTTGCGCCGCCTCCGCCAGTGAATTGTGACCCACCTGGATGATCGTCTTGAAGCGCCCTCTCGCCGCTTCAACGTAGGCCTGGGCCACCGCCCGTCGTTCCTCACCCGACAGGGACATCCCCTCGCCCGTACTGCCACAGATATACAATCCGGTAACGCCCGCCCGCTCCAGAAGATCCACCATCGCGGGCACCAGATCCAGATTCAGCGTCCCATCCTCATGCATCGGCGTATACGTCGCCGCGATCAATCCCGTCAAACGAAACTCCATTCTCCACGCTCCTATACCCGTCACGTTCGATTCAGACACGGCACAGCACCCAGCCACAAGCTCAAGCATATCCCGTGTGATCCAACCGGGCAAGACCGGAGGCCATTGCTTTGTGATGCCTGCAAGAATACAATATAGGCGAGGCGTGACACCCAAGGCAATGAAAGCAGCGAGGAGACCAAATGGACGAGACGACCAACGCCGAGAGCGTATCCGAGGACCACGCCATTCGCGCAACCTCTTCGCTGGCAGGTCGTTGGGTCGCGTTCATCGCGTTTCTTATCTTGGGCCTCTTCCTGGCGATGCCCTGCCTCTGTTGCCAAGGGGCCGTCGCCGGACTGTACAAATCCGTCTTTTATCTGGTGGTTATCTGTAAATTGTTGTATGGCCTTCTTCGCCGCAACATCGACGTGTCGACCTTTGGCTTGTGGATCGGTGGCTACATCGTGTTCTGCATCATTGCAGATTCGCTCTACTAAGGTCGCTATGGACAATCACCACGAATACTGACAAGAACGAAAAAAGGCACGGCTTTGAGGGCCGTGCCTTGGGTACTGAAAACCAGAATGAGTATCAGGCTTCGTCGCGGACGACGAAGGGCTCGCGATAGGAACACTTGATGAACTGGTTGGCTTTGTCGGCGCCCGACCCTACGAATTCCTCTTTCTTGCGGTCGTAGGTCAATTGCGGCCCGAGCACGAACGGCTCCTTGGCCAGATCAACGCCATTGCCATCGATTTGCTCGAGCATGTCGTTGAGCGTATTGAGCGCGTCCTCGTGCGACTTCATGGCTTCGCGAACCTCATCGACAGAGGCTGCGGCGCCCGCCCGCCAGGCGACATTGGCCTGATGGCAGACCGCGGTGCCGTAGTGACCGACCTCGATCTCGGCCGCCAGGTCTTCGCGTTTGCGGCTTCGCATGCAGTCGATGAAATTCTGAGCGTGATGGGCGCCCGCGTCACCTTTGTACTGATGAACGCGTTTGCCGTCGTTGTCATGGAACCAGCCGCCACCGCGCGAGATGCGAAGCGAGCCGGCCTCGCACTGGATGTAGTTGCCGCCACGCGACCCCAGGTAGACCGCGCCGCTGCCGCCGCCCCGCCGCTTGGGATCGGGCAGATTGCGGATGTCCACGACAATCGGCAGTCCGTCATAATCGAACAACGCGAAGTGCATGTTCGGGGTCTGGCCATTGTCGTCCCAGGCAAATCGATTGCCCGCGGCAATGACCTTGGTCGGGACGTCGTCCATGCCCACGATGTGGCGGAAGTCGTCGATATAGTGGATGCCCCAATTGGCCATCTCGCCATCGCCCCAGTTCCACTGCCAGTGCCAATCATAGTGGAATGACTTTCGCATCACGGGCGTCATCGGCGCCGGACCGGCCCACAGATTGTAGTCGATGTAGCTCGGCACCGGCTGCGGCGTCGTGACCTTGCCGATGCTGGCGCGGGCGCCCAGCTTGGAGCAGTGGACCCACTTGACCTTGCCATACTTGCCCGACTGAATGTCCTTGGCCGCCTCGATCGTAGCCGGACACGACCGCTGCTGTGTCCCGGCCTGCACGATCCGGTTGTACTTGCGGGCGGCTTCGACCATCTTGCGGCCTTCCCAAATCGCGTGACTGACCGGCTTCTCGACGTAGACATCTTTGCCTGCCTGGCAAGCCCAGATGGTCATCAGCGAGTGCCAGTGGTTGGGCGTGGCAATCACGATCGCGTCGACGTCTTTGCGGTCCAGCATCTCGCGAACATCGCGGTGCCCCTTGATGGCGTCATCACCGACCTGGTAGCGTTCCTTGAATTCGCTGAGGCGTTTATCGAGAATGGTCTGGTCCGGCTCGCACAACGCGACGACGCGGACACCCGGAAGACTATTGAAGTGGTGAATGTGGCCGTTGCCGCGACTGTTGATCCCGGAAACACCGATGCGGATTTCGTCATTGGCGCCCCGCGCACTGGCCAAAAGATGGGATGAGGAGGATAAGGCCAGATAGGACCCGGCCGTGGCGGCGACACTGCGTTGGAGGAAGTTTCGGCGACTGATCTGTTTCATCATTCTTTCCTTTCGCTCAAATCGAGGCACAATCGTCCCGTGCGTGCGAAACGGGATCATGCCGGCTGTCATACGCACCAGACATTCAGTAAAGACGGTCATTTTACCACGTATATTCCCGGATTTGAACCATTTTGTGCATCCGGCGTATCTTGCGATACGGTTTTGCCCAGGCGAAGCGACGCTTTCGGCAATTCCGCCGGGGAAAAGGGACATTCCTGCATGACCGGGCGACGTCATGGAGGTTCTCAGGGTACGGGAGGTGGACCAATGCACCAGCGAACTGGCGAGCCGTTCATATCACTTACTTTCGGCGTTCTCACAACGATCTGCTTCACCCTTTCGAGCTGTGCAACCGTATGCTATGGCCTGGAACCGCCTCCCGTGACGCCATTGGACGAGTTCTTTGTCTACAACGACATGGGAATTCCGGAAATCCCGTCGGATTGGAGACTGGAGATCGAGGGGGCGGTCGAGAGGCCCCTGTCACTCGATTTGGAGGCCATCAAGCAGTACCCCTCTGTCACGGAGATGGCGACGCTGGAGTGCGCCTGGTCGAGCGGACCGTTTCTGTGGGTGGGCAATGCCAATTGGACGGGCGTTCCCCTCAAGACACTGCTGGAAGCAGCCGGCCCCATGCCCGACGCGGCGTCCGTCGCCATTGAGGCCGAGGATGGGTACATCCTGGGCGATCTGGAGATCGGGTCAATCACATCCCGTGACGATATCCTCCTCGCCTATGGAATGAACGGAGAGGAGCTGCCCCTGGACCAGGGCTATCCGCTGCGATTCGTCGCCCCCGGCACCGGGGGATTCCACTGGGTCCAGTGGGTCACGCGAATCGAAGTCCGGACCACCCGGCCGAGCTGGACGTTTCAGAACTTCCCGCCGCATGCCCGCATCTTCTGGCCCGAAGGCTTCGAGACGCTTGCCCTGGGCACGCACATGATTCGAGGCATGGTCATGGCCGGTGACCGCGTGAAGATCGACCAGGTCGACGTCAGCTTCGATGGCGAAACCTGGCAGCCAGCGGAGTTACTCACCGAGTACGCGGCCAACGTCTGGCGGCACTGGCAGTTCCCCTGGGACGGCATCCAACTGGGCCACAACATCATCTACGCCCGCGTCATAGATGAGACCGGTGCAGTGCAGAACGAATATGGAGGCTATGGCTGGCGCGGCTTCGCCGTAGCCGTCACCGGGGACGTCGATACGGACGGTGATGGAATCGCCGACGCCGTCGATAACTGCGCCACCCAGTACAACCCCGACCAGCGCGATTCCGACGGCGATGGCACAGGCGACGCCTGCGACCCCGACTGTCCCGACCTCGACGGCATCGCCCCCGTCAACTTCCTCGACTTTGCCCTCTTCGCCCAATCCTGGCGCACCCGCACGACCAATCCAGTTGACCTGCGTCGTCTCGCCCAATACTGGTTGACCACCTGCGATACAGCTCTTCCGCCCGTCGGCGATGCGTCCCCCTAGAGCCGGTCTCCAGGGCGTGGAACGGGTCAGACGACGATGACGAGCTTGCCTCGGGCGTGGTGGGTTTGGAGGTGGTGAAGGGCCTCGGGGACTTCGGCCAGCGGGTAGGTGCGGTCGATGACGGACGTGATCTTCTGGGCCTCGATGAGATCCTTCAAGAAGTGCAGGTCGTCGGGGTTGACCGTCTCAAGCAACGAGACGACCTTCTGGCTGACGAAGGGCGCGAGCAGCATGGTCTTGATCAAGTGAGCGGCCGGGCCGAGCCAGCGGCCGTCGGGACCGCCGTTGGGGATGTACGTCGCGTCCGGCTTCAAGACGCGGCGGCATTCTAATAGTGAACGGTTCCCAACATTGTCCAGCATCAGGTCGTAGCGTTCGTCACCTTCGGTGAAATCCTCCCGCGTGTAGTCGATAACGTGGTCGGCGCCGAGCGAGCGGACCAGTTCGACGTTGGCCGTGCTGCACACGCCCGTCACCTCCGCGTCAAACGACTTGGCAATCTGGATGGCGAACGTGCCCACACCCCCCGAGGCGCCGTTGATCAGGACCTTCTGTCCTGCTTCAATATGACCTTTGTCGCGAAGCGCCTGGAGGGCTGTCAGTGCGGCCATCGGCACGGCGGCCGCTTGCTCGAAGTCGAGGTTGCTCGGCTTCAGTTCCAGCCCATTCTCCGGGACGCAGGCGTACTCGGCGAAACACGCCCCGGGAGAGACCTCGCCAAACACTTCGTCACCCGGTCGAAATCGCGTCACGTTCGCACCCGCCGCTTCCACCACCCCGGCAAGGTTGGCCCCCAGACCGCTAAACTTGGGCCTGAGCAACCCGATCGCCAAACGAAACACGTACGGCCTGCCTGCCATGATGAAGCAGTCGGCACGATTGACGCCTGCGGCGCGGACTCGGACGAGGACCTCATCGGCCTCTGCGATTGGCTTATCGACGTCCTTCAGTTGCAGGACATCGGGCGAACCGTACCTGTCGATCACAATAGCCTTCACGCGCGATTTCCCCGTTCGGTCGTTCCTTTCGCGTCTTTTAGACCGGCTCTACGTGGGGCCGGCAAGATTCGTTCGCGTGAATGAAGACAAATGCGGCGGGGGAACCGGCAAGGCCTCAGCGCAGCTCGGTGGAGTCTTCTTTGTGGGTGCGTCTCTTGCCAGGGATGGACTTGATTTCGAAAGCTGCCGTGCCGTCTCGCGGAGGCTCATTGAAGCGGTGTTCCGGGTGATTCCAGGCCGCCGTCGCGATGGTGGTTTCGTCGAAGATGTCCCTGATCTTCCTGGTGCCGCTGACCCACCGCGCATAGATGCGGCAATTCTCCGGCGTTCCGTCACAGAGACAGTGCTTCAAGGGACAATCGTCGAACAGCGGCTGTCCTTCGATCGTCTCCAACACATCCGTCAGGCTGATCTCCTCAGGCGACCTGGCAAAGACATAGCCTCGCTTGCCGCCGGAGACGAAACGAACCAGCCCGCGCGCGCCAACTGTTGAAGGATCCGACCCAAGTAGCCGGTGGGAATGCCCTCGGCCTGGGCCATAGTCTCGACCGTGGCCGGCAACTGAGTGAGGTGCCTGACCATATACATCAAAGCGTGCAATCCATAGGCGGAGGCTTTGCTGACTTTCATCCTGAAACTCCTCTAACCACATGCGCATATCTTACCCACACCATATGGTGCAAGCGACGTGCCAGAACGTTGAGGTTTGCCCGAGACTAAGACTGCGAGCCACAGATGGCCCCTGGGGAGGGGCTTATGTGCCTGGCCCTGCGGCGGCTTCGGCGTGCGCGCGAGCAACACGTCTCACACATGAGAAAGACCAGAGGCAGACTCTCGCACTTGGGAACGGTCGACCGGGGCGTTCAGTTCGTGCCCTTCTGCCAGATCTTGATGTAGTCAACGTACATGTAAGACGGGCTGGGCGTCTTGTCGACGGGCCAGCCGGGGCCAAGGGCAAGGTTGACCAGGGGAAACAAGGGCGTCTTGACGCATTCCGGCGTCGGCTCGCGGTGCAGTTCGACGCCATCGAAGTACAGGACGATGTTCCGCTCGTCGATCAGGACGCCATAGGTGTGGAAATCGTCTTCCATGCCAAAAATGGGGAAGCGTTCGCCATCGTGTTTACTCTCGGCACCGGCGAGACCCCATTGGTGCAGGACGTAGTGGTATCGCCAGGGCCAGTGCCCATAATGCTCGACGACGTCCACCTCCGGATTCAGTCTTGGCCCCGTGTTGCCTGGCACGCGCTTGAGGCTCTTCGTGCCCATCAGCCAAAACGCAGGCCACGTCCCGGGGCCCTTAGGGAAACTTCGCCCGACACTCGAAGTAGCCGTACTGCTGCGTGAACCCGTTGCCGTTGGGATCAACCGCCGAGAGCAATCCGCTTCGCCAACGGCCATCCTCCTGGCGAGCCTCGATGCGCAACACGCCATTCTCAACGCTGAACGGAAAACCTGGCTTCGGATCGGTGAACCGCGCATCCCCAAAATCCCCATGCCAAGGCGTATGGGCCATCCACCGGGTCCCGCCTGGCCCGGTCGGGCCCCACGCCGAGACGCTCAGGTCGTTGAATTCCTCGTCGAATGTCACATGGTATCCCGTCAGGTTGAGCGTCTTCTCACCGGACCCGGGGATCGGCGCGTGCGCGTCGACGATGAGCGTGCCAATCCGATAGCGATCCTCGCCGGCCTTCGCGACTCCCGGCCCCACGTCCAACGAGACCTTCTTCCCGCTCTTTTTGTCATACAGCCCGGCGAGGATGGCATACTGCCCTTCCGCCAGCGCAATATCGACCGTCCGTTCGTTCTCGACCTTCCATTTCTCCAGCGGGACGGTGCGCGTATACGTCACCAAGCCCTGCCACTGGGTGGTCGACGTCGGTGGCTGGTGGTCATCCTGGAGAACCGTTTTGCCCTCTTCGTCCACAACATGGACGAATACCGAGTAGTCGGCGTCCATCGGCACGGCCTGCCAACGGTAGGTGATTCGGAAGCCCGCCCCCGGACGGCCCGAAGCCACATCGGGGGACGCCTTCAGGATCGTCGTGATGTCGCCGCCTGAGGCAGCCCCCTGCGTGGCAGGCAGCATGATCCAGATCAGCACGAGCGTTGCTGATGCCCGTTCAAGTCTCGTCGTCCAACCTGCGTGGCCGGCGATCGGCTCGGCTTTGCTCATCGAATTCCTTCCGTCTTTCCATACTCGATAAGAGAAACGTCTGCTCCAGGGCTCAGTGGCCGGAGGGCAGAACGACCGCAAAGGTCAGGATGTTACCGACAAGTGCATCACCGGAACAAGAATCGGCATGCTCGGCGTTAACCTTCTGCCCCCGATCGCCCCGGCAAACGACGCTGGCCAGTCTACTGACCCTGCCGCCACACGTCCAGTGACTGCCCGACAACCGTAAATGGAGCGAGGAAACGGCATCGATGCGGCAAGCCTGGCGATTTCACACGTTAGATATTGCAAAAACTGGACGGCTTATGGTATAATATCGGGCGTATGGCTTCATTCGGCATTGTTTGGCATTCAATTTGGTCCTGTTCAACTTTGGAGGATGATCGAATGGACACGTCTAGGAACCGCCCGCCTGTCCTTCTGTTGCTCTGGGTGCTCTGTTTTCTCTCGACGGCAGTGCTGGCCCAGGGAGGCCTGTCCGTGGACGATGCGGTCTATGTTGATTTCGGTTCCGGTGGCAACTCGACACCGGGGAACTGGAACAACATGACGTCGACAACTGGGACGATCACGGACGCCGTCACCGCAGACGGCATCACGACGGGAATCGGTTTTGCCCTGCCCGACCGATTCAACGGAGTCAATGAAAACGGCACGCAGACGCCGGACGAGGCCCTGGGACTGCCCATCACCGCGACGCGGGATTCCTTCTATGGCAACGACGTCGATTGGAGCGGGCTCATCGAACCGACGGCCCAACTCGTGATTTCAGGGTTGGACGCTTCGTCGTTCTATGAACTGACGTTCTTCGCATCGCGAATGAGTGTGGGCGACAATCGCCAGACGCAGTACGCCATGACCGGTGCCGACGGGCTCCAGCAGACGCTCTATCTGAACGTCGCCAACAACGAGACGCTCGACGTCACCAGCAAGGCTATCCGCCCCACGGCATCGGGAGAGATCATCGTCGATATCCAGAAGGGGCCTGAGAACGACAACAGCTATGGCTTCTACTACCTCGGCGCCATGACCCTCAAGGTCAGTCAGAATCTCTCCGCGACAAGGCCCGATCCCGCTAACGGCGCGGTGGACGTGCGTCGCGATGTCACTCTGAGTTGGACCTCTGGACAAACCGCCGTGACCCACGACGTGTACTTCGGAACGGACCTGGACGCCGTGACCAATGCCGACGCCGGCAACCCGATGGGTGTTCTCGTCAGCCAGGGACAGACCGAGAGCACCTACAATCCGGAAGGTCTGCTCGAACTCGGCCAGACGTACTACTGGCGCATCGATGAAGTCAATAGTGCCCCCGACTTCACAGTCTTCAAGGGCGAGGTCTGGAGCTTCACCGCCGAACCCGTGGCGTACCCGATCACCGATATTGTGGCCACAGCATCGACGGCCGACGAGGGCTCGGGCCCTGAGAACACGATCAACGGATCGGGCCTGAACGAGAACGATGAGCATTCGATCGACGCGCCCGATATGTGGCTGGCTGCCCCCGCTCCGGACGAGGCGGTGTGGATTCAGTACGAATTCGACAAAGTCTATACGCTCTACGAGTTGCTCGTCTGGAACTACAACATCCAGTTCGAGCCGGTCGTCGGGTTTGGTGTCAAAGAGGTGTCGATCGAGTATTCGACTGACGGCACCGAGTGGACAACCTTGGGCGATGCGGAATTTGCCCAGGCTACAGCCTCACCAGACTACACGGCGAACACGACGGTCGAGTTCGGCGGCATTACCGCCAAATTCGTGCGACTTAATGTCCTCAGCGGATACGGCATGCTGGGCCAGTATGGTCTCAGTGAAGTGCGTTTCACGTACATTCCCGTTCTGGCCCGTGAGCCCGAGCCGGCTCGACGGTGCGGCTGATGTCGACCCGGACACGGACTTGAGTTGGCGTGCGGGTCGCGAGGCCGTTTCGCACGACGTCTATCTGGGTACCGATCCTGAGGCACTGGCTCTTGTAGACAACACGAGTGAAACCACGACCACCGCTGGTCTGGAGTTCGGGACCACCTACTACTGGAAAGTGGACGAGGTCGGAGCTGACACCTGGGCAGGCGACCTGTGGAGCTTCTCCACGCTCGAATATGCGTTGATCGACGGATTCGAGACGTACGACGATGACGTCGACGCCGGCACGACGATTTTCAACGCCTGGGTTGACGGCTGGGTAAACGGCAACGGCTCGACGGTTGGCTACTTCGATGCACCGTTTGCCGAGCGAACGATCGTCCGCACGGGCGCCCAGTCGATGCCGCTGGAGTACAACAATACCGCTTCGCCGTTCTACTCCGAGGCCACGCGCACCTTTGATTCACCTCAGGATTGGACAGGCTACGGCGCCGACACGCTGGTGCTCTACGTTCAGGGCGTCGCTCCGGCGTTCGCCGAGACGGCTGACGGGATTGTCATGAGCGCTATCGGCGCCGACATCTGGGGCACGGCCGACCAGGGCAACTTTGCTTACAAGAGCCTCAGTGGCGACGGCTCGATTGTCGCTCGCGTCGACAGCATCTACCAGAGCAACACCTGGGCCAAGGGTGGCGTGATGATCCGCGAAACCCTCGACGCCGGGTCAACCCATGCCCTCGTGGCGGTGACGCCGGCCAACGGGGTGGCCTTCCAGGATCGTCCGGCTGCGGATGGCGACAGCTTCAATGTCAACCAGAGTGGCCTGACGGCGCCGTATTGGGTCAAGCTGACGCGGACGGGCAATACCTTTACCGCTCAACGCAGCGAAGACGGAGTCAACTGGGTCAGCATCACCGACGACGCGGCCGCTTCATCGGTGACCATTCCGATGGCATCCAACGTCTACATCGGTCTGGTGCTGACCAGTCACGATGCGGCTGTCGCAACCAACGCCGCGTTCTCGAACATTGCTACGACGGGCAACGTCACGGGCCAGTGGCAGACGGCCGCCATCGGCGTCGCCCAGCCTGAAGGTGGCAACGATCCGGCCTCGCTGTACGTCAAGATCGAAGACAGCAGCGGCAACGTCGCCGTGGCGACGAATCCGGACGCCGCGATCACGACGAAGGGCAGTTGGAACGAGTGGCAAATTCCGTACAGCGATCTGGCCGGTGTGAATCTGAGCCGGGTCGAGATGATGACCATCGGCGTTGGCAGTCCGACCAACCCGACCGCCGACGGTACGGGCATCATCTACATCGATGACATCTCGTACGGAAAGCCTGCCGCTGAGTAGTGCCGTGAAGTTGATCTGAGAATCACGTCTATTGCAGACGTGACAACGTCCTATCCGAAGGGGCTGTGAGCCATGCTTACAGCCCCTTCTTCTTTGGCCACCTCAAACGCACAGCCGCAAGGTCGCTTAGTCAGCGTTCAGTTGCTCGATCGTCCGATGAACTCGTTCTGCGCATAGACCCAGTGCGTGTGACCCCGTACAACCGAATCCCCGACCGCCATCGGGACGTTCGTACGCCCACGCGACGTGCTCCGGCATGCCCAGCCGACTGCGCACCGTCGGATTTCCGCTGTGTGGGCCGTCCGGGCCCTTTCGGGGGTTGTCGGGCGGAATCGCCGTCAGGATACCGACCATCAATACGCGCTGCATGGCCCCATCCTCGTTAACCGCGTCTCCAATCTGCTCAGAAAGACGCTTCGATCGCGAAGCCGCGTTCGCTGGGCCTCTGAGCCGGAAGTTCGATCTGCAACACCTCGTCCGTCTGCTTCCAACGAAGGGCCTGATCAGACCCCAGAAGCCTTACCTTCGTGACATCCGATGACACATGCCCCGAAGCCTTGCCCAGTGATTTGATGGCGAGCTTGCCGTCCTTTGGCCAGATCAGCCCGCAGGCGAAAACCCGCCCATCCTTCTGAGTGAACCAGAAATCCTGCGAAGAAAAATCGGCTCGGAATCCTTCTTTCTGCCGGGCCGTCGTACTCTCCATCACCAGTTCGGTCGGCCCCTCATGCGTCACGGCCCACCGTTTGGTGCTATAGATTGCCTCACCGTTGACGCTCATCCACTCGCCGATCTTCGTCAATTGATCGACGCTTTCGGCCGGAATGGTTCCGTCAGCCTTGGGTCCGACATTCAGCAGGTAGTTGCCTCCTTTGCTGGCAATCTCCATGATCCAGTACAGCAACTCGTCCGTCGACTTCCAGTCAACGTCGTAGCTCTTGAAACCCCATGTATTGTTGAGCGTGCCGGGCGTCTCCCAGTAAATGTCCTCGCCCTCGCCCTTCTTGGGGATCTTGTTGTCGCCTGGAATCCAGAAGTCGCCAAAGTTATTCCCGACGCGGCTGTTGATCAGACACTCGGGCTGGGCATCATAGGCCAGCTTATAGAACTCAAAGCTCGTTTTCTCCGACATGCGCTGGGGCACGTCGTACCAGATCTCCTGCATGCCCGGGAAGCGTTTAAGCAGTTCTCGCATCTGAGGCTTGGCCTTGGTTTCGACGTACTGCTTGAACGAGACCGGCGCCGGGTCCCAGGTGTTCATCGGCCAGGTCGCCCACTTGCCCGTCGCTTCGGGATGCTTCTTCAAATACTCCGCGACGCCTGCATCTCCGCCATCCATCCAGTCCGTGGCATGGGAGTAGTAGATGCTAAAACGGATGCCGTGACGCTGACAGGCCTGATAAAGTTCCATCATCGGATCGCGGCCGAACGGCGTGCCATCGATGATATCATAATCCGTGACCTTGGAGTCATACATAGCAAACCCGTCGTGGTGCTTGGGCATGGCGACGATGTAACGCATACCCGCTGCTTTGGCGAGCTTGACCCACGCGTCCGCGTCAAACTTCACTGGGTTGAATTGCCGACACATCTTCTTGTATTCGGCGCGAGGAATCTTGGCGTTGTAGAATATCCATTCCCCCAGACCGCCAATCTTCTCACCCTTCCAGATCCCGGCCGGGACAGCGTACGCGCCCCAATGGATAAACATCCCGAACTTGGCGTCGTTGAATCGCTCCAGCGCGGCTTGCTTACTCGCGTGCATCGTCTGCCACTGGTCCGCATAGTCTCCCGTCTGCGCGTGACAGACGCTCGAACTCACCATTGCCAGCAGAAGTGACCAGAGTGCTCGTTGCATGTCGGAATCCTCCACGTGTACCGATCGAGACCGTTTCTCTGCCGCAGCCGGAAACTCAACCATCCGGAGCGCACCGAAAGCATACCAGATTCTCCCAGTGAAGTCTGCGCTTTCTACGCGGACAAACGATCTCCGGAGTTGCAGAGCCAGGTGGGTCGCTATCGGTCCGGCTCGGCAAATCGGCCCGCTTTGAACCCTCGAGAGGAATTCTGCGCCGCGGCTTGTGCGAACTCAGCGGCAAAGAGAATGATCAGACCTGAGGCAAACACCCAGACCAGAATGACGACCAGCACGCCCGCCGCGCCGTAGATGGAACTGAAGCCGCGAGCGGCCAGATACCTTGCGATACCGTACCGGCCAAAAGACAGCAGCACGGCGCCTAACAGACCTCCGAGTGACGCGTCCGTCCAACTGATGGTGATATCCGGCACGATCTTGTACAGCAGCGTGAACAGGATCGCCAGGATCACGAGACTCCCCATGAAGTCACCCAACCGCCAAATCCCACCGGCCGGCAGCAGCAAGCCAAGCATAGAACTGACACCGACCGAGACAACCATGAACAGCCCCGTCGCGACGACCATGGCCAGAGATAGCCCCCGTTTGTAGAACCAGGCAAAGAACAGGCCTTTCTTCAAACGAACGTTGAACACGCGGTTCAGCGCCTTCTGAAGATGCACGAAGACCGCCGTCGCACCCAGGAGAACCAGGACCAGGCTGGTAATCGCGGAGATCGAACCTTCCAGACGTTCTTTCTGGGCCTGTTGGAGAAGTACGTCAATCGCGTTGCCCGCCTCCGGACCAAGGAAGTTGTCCACCTCGTTGACAAACCGCTGATGGGTGCCCTCGCTCAGATGGGCCCCGACCGACACGACCAGGACCAGCAAGGGCGCCAGCGACAGCATGGCGAAGAAGGTCAACGAAGCTGCCAGCGTCACCACATCGTCCTTGAGACATTTCTTGAAGGTGGCCACAATTGTCTTCCAGGCGACCTTACCCATCATGTCTGAGTCCTTCTCGAGTCGGTGGAGTCAGGCGGACGTTCCTCGGTGCCTGTGGCGTTGCCTGACAAGACCCGGGTCACGTTGCCTGACACGCCGGGCGTCTCGCCATCCCCCAGGCCCCACAGAGCGCCACAACCTGAGCGAGCACCTGCGTTACGCCACCTGGTCCATTCCATACAACCCCTTCGTCGCTACGGCGTAGCGACAACGGCAAGGCTGGATCGAAACTCGTATCGGCCAGGCATTAGCTCGATCGCGGCACAGCCATCTTCGGTGCGCAGGTGCTTGAGGCCTCTGGCCTCTGCCAGCATCCGGCCGCTCTCGGTAATATTCTTTTCGTTTGCCGTGGGCAGGTACAACGTCGCCGCTGTATTAGCGGGGACCGTGACATTGAGCGTCAGGACGCGATCGTCGTCGATCCGCCAATTGCTCTCGATGCGGCCATAGATGCTGTCGTGATGGGCCTTGACCCATTTCATCGAGGGATCGTCGATGATACCCGGCTTGAGGATGAAGTGTTTGAAACCGGGCTGGGCCGGATCGCTCTTGATACCCGCCAGGCCCTCGATAAACCACGTCCCAACATAGAGATACGAACTGTGGCATAGCGAATTGTCCATCACCCATGATTCGGCAATGGCGGTTAGTCCGTTGCGACGCATCAAGCCCCAGCTTGGATAGGTGTCCTTGCTGACCATCGTATACAGCAGGTCCTGCCGGTCGGCACCGAGCAGCGTCTTGAACAGGAACGCACCGGCCGTGATGCCCGCGTGGATATGGCCCTTGCGCACGATCAGGATCTCCTTCTCGAGGCGATCCCACACGGCCTGCCGCAACTCCTTGGGAGGTAGATTCACCAGTAAGGCAATCGCGAGATAGCCCTGGAAGCCGTTGACGTAGCTGTTGTCCTCGGGCTTGAAGAATTTCGCGTGGACCGCCCGGCGTACCTCGTCGGCGCGGGCCCGATACTTCGCCGCCGCATCTTTCTCACCGATGACGTCAGCGATCTTGGCCGCCGTCTGCAGATTGAAAATCCAATAGCAGTTGTTGTAGAACAACGTCTCGATCGTGTTCCCATTGACGCCCTTGGCGCCGGGCCAGAGCCAGTCACCCAGGAAGTCCCATTGTCCGCCCCATCGAACCAGCATATCATCCTTGGCTTTGGTCTCCAGGAAAGCCAGCCAGCGCTGAATCGTCGGGAAGTTCACCTGGAGGATGCGCGTGTCACCGTATCGCTCGTAGATCTCCCAGGGCAGCGTGATGCAGTAGCCGCTCCAGCCCGGACCGCCACCGCCCCAGTACGTCGGCGCCGTATAGGGCAGGTTACCGCTTTCGATGGTCTCTTTGGTTACCGCCACGTCACCACCTGTGCCCCAGGCGCTCTCGCCACCCTGGACGTCACGCCAATCCTGGCTCCACTTCGTGTAGAACGCGCCAAGGCCGTAATGATTCAGCCCGCACTCGGTCGTCGCGTGGGCATCGCCCCCATAACCCATGCGCTCGCGGTGAGCGCAGTCGACGACGTAGCCACCGAGGCTCAGATCCTCGAAGGTCAACATCGTCGTATCGTGAATCCAATTCAGCAGTTCGTTCGAGCACTCGAAATCGGCGGCGACCTCGTAGTCAGTGTGAACGAGATAGGCGCGAATATCCCTGAGGGAAGGCTTGTACTTGAGCCCTTCGATCGTTACCCACTGACCCGTAAAGTAATTGAAGCGATTGCAGAACGTGCCTTTGCCGTCCGGGCCGATGATGTACTTACTGTGTAACCGGTGGGTCATGTCAGCTTTGGACTGCTCGGAGAATTTCATCTCGATCGCGTCGCCCGGATCGCCCCGCAGGTTCATCTCGAAGAGTCCGGTCATGTTGACGCCCAGGTCAACGCGATAGACGCCGGGCTTGGTCTCCGCGATCGTAACGGGTCTGATCTCACGGATGCGACGGTTGGGCTCGACCATCTCGGCCGACAGCTTCAGCGATGGCGAATAGACCACAGCGGGCTTCCAACCTGAATCGTCGAAATCCACTTCGCACCAGCCGGACACTTCTTTGCGAGCGTCGTACGACTCGCCTCCGAAGTTCATGAAGTTCCAGACGCCCAGCAGCGTATTGGGACTGGCGTGCGTCCGCCAGGTGTCGTCGGTGGTAATTTGGGTCGCCTTGCCATCGGGCAATTCGATCTCAGCCTGCGCCAGCACAATCGGCGTCTGAGGCTTGTCGGGCGTCTGGTACTGCGGATAGATCGACCAGGACACACCTAGCCAAAGCCCGATCACGTTCTTGCCTGCCTTGAGGTAATCGGCAATCTCGTACGTGACGTAGCGGGCTCGTTTGCGATAATTCACCACGCTCGGCGCCAGCACCGTGTCGCCCACCTTCTTGCCATTGACGTACAGTTCGTGATAGCCCACCGAGGCGATGTAAACGAAGGCCCGCTCGGGCTTGGCGTCCAACGTGAAGGTCTTCCGCAGCCAGGGATCGGGCACGTCGTTGTCAGGTTGAGGTCCACCCCGCCTGCGATCGAAAACCTTGTCGGTACCGATCCACTTTGCTTGCCAGTCATTCCGCTCCAACAGGCCCATCGTCCAACGAGCAGGCTCACTCCAGGCCGAAACGATGCCATTTTCATCCTTGACGCGAACTTTCCAGAAACAGGCCATGCCTGAGGTCAAAGGCTTGCCCGCATAGACAACAAGCACGGATTGGTCGGACGTGACCATCCCGGAATCCCAGAGATCACCCTTGTCCTGGTTCAGCGTATTCCTCGAGGAGGCGACAAGAACCTGATAGGCGTTCTGCCGCTGCCCTCGCGCATCGCTATCCGTCGCGACCAGTTGCCAGCTCAAGCGAGGTTCTGTCACGTCGATTCCCAGCGGATCGTTCAGATACTCGCATCGTAAGGCCGTCGGCGTCATGGAGCAGGCCTGGTCGGCTGCGAGGCCGGCGGTGCACCAGAGCAGCGTGACAGAAACAGAGAGGAATGCAAGGCGTGTCAATGTCTTCATATCGGCCTCCTATCGATCTCGATTCGGCAATTCATACAAATCGGATGGATGCAGCTAAAGCACATCATCTGCTCGTCGATTATACCGCGAGTGCAGAGGTCACACTATGCAAAACTGACACGATCACGGGGCGTCTCATAGGAGCGACTGACCGTGGTCGCCCTCGTCAGGAAGGATCGGGCTGTTGAGGGTCTTGGGAGGCAGGCGGCCTGCGTTTGAAGGACGCGACGGCTGAGATCAGACCGGTTGCCACCCACACGCCACTGGCGATGGTCACCACCGCAGCCAGAACGATGAGAATGACAAGGACCGTTCCCATACCTCACACTCCCTTCTCACGACTGATCGCGTGGCCGATGAAGTACGCCAGGATGGCGGCGCCAGCGCCGGGATGATCGCCGGCACTTTGGTCGCCCCATCCACAACCAGTTGGAATAGTCCGGCGACAACCGCCCCGACACCCATCGAGAGAATCCCCGCCAGCGGTCGTGGCTTCTTCAGCCAAAGGCCCAGAACCAGAGCCGGCAGAATGGCCGGCGCCCAAATCGTATAGCAGACCAATAGACCGTCGATTATCGTGGGAACAAAGGCTGCCGCAGCAGCCGCGGCGATCGCGATCACCACCGTTGATGCCCGCCCCACATCCAACGCCATCCCGTTCGGCAGCTTCCAGACCGGGCGAACGATATCCTGGGTCAGCACCACCGCGCCGGCGTTCAGCAGTGAATCCAGACTCGACATGATGACGGAGACCGAGACCACCAGCAGAAGCATATACCCTTCGGTGGGCATGATCGTCTTGACCATATTCAGCAGGATGTGGTCCTCATCGGTCCCAGCCGGAACGATGGCCCGCGCCGCCACGCCCAGCGAGATCATCACCGCGAACCAGACCACGCTGAACAGGCCGCCCAGTACGAAGCCATACTTCGAAACGCGCGTCGTCCGAGAAGCCAGCGCGCGATTGGCATAGGGTGGGATCAACGTCTCGCCCAAGAGGAACGCGGTCACCAGGCCCACGATCTGAAACGGCGTCTTGGTGGCCAACCCACTCTGTGTGGCCTCCGACGCCCGCTCGACAAAGCCGGCCACTCCGCCTTCCAGGTGAAAAGCCAGGGCCAGCAACAGTACAACGGGCAATAGGATGGTGAACGCGGTGAACTGGAATGCATCGGTGACAACGCTCGCACGCAACCCGCCGCTGGTGGTATACAGCGAGGTGATTCCCACGATGAGCACGACGCCGGACCACTCGGGCACCCCAAAAACGTCCTTGAACACGACCCCCCCGGCCTTGGCCATCACCGCCGCGTATCCGGTGCACAGCCCCACCGAGATGACGCCCGCCAGGACGTGACATCGTCGATCATATTTCTGCCCGATGGCATCACCAAGGGTGTGACAATCGTGCAAGGCCCGCAGACGCGGTGCCACGAGAACACCCACCAGGACGTTTTGAAGGGAGTAGGCGAGGCCGATGCCGAAAAAGAGAAATCCGCTCTCGAACCCCTTGCCTACGAAACCAATAGAGAAACCCGGACCGACGTAGGTGGCGCAGAGACTCCCAAAGACCAGGGCCAGGGGCAAGGCTCGCCTGGCAACGGAGAACTCGGCATACTCGCGGGCGGCGCGGTGCGCACAGCAACAAACGTGAGCACCACCACGTAGCCCGCCACGAGCGCCACAGACAGCACCGTATGCACCGTTCCGTTCCCTATTCTCTGTGTCCCCTCCCGCTTGGCGTGAGAAAGCGGGTTCGTCCACGCATGCCTGGGATCTATTCACGCCCTTCCTGAAACATCTCCTCTTCCAATTCACTGATCACTGCGTTGAGCTCCGACTCTGTGCGAATCCACCCAACCTCGGGATCCACCAGAAACGTGCGGTACCACTGAATCAGGTTCTTGGCGAAATCGGCATCCTTGCAGTAGATGCCGAATGAAATCTCTCCGGCGTGCGAGCCGCGTCTGCGCGGGATCTGCGGAAAGGCCAGCAGCACCGCCTTGCGACTCAGCATGAATTCGATGTCCGAGACCTTGCTGTTATAGATTCGCAACCGGCCCGACTCGATCGCATCGGGATACTTGCGAAACAAATGCCGAGCGGCGTTGGAGAACCCGGGAACGCTGAGGTTCATCGCGCGATGCACCCGGACATCGGGATATTCTTCGATGATCGTGTAGAGTTGGCTGAGGTAGTCGTCCATGGGCTGCCGCTCGCCCTCGAACAGCATACAGGTCCACAACTCGCCCTGCCCGGTGGCATCCAACTGATCCTCGCACATCTTCTTGGCGGCTTCATACGTCTCGCGCCGGTTGCCGAGCACCTTGAGCTGCCGTCTGCATCAGCACCTCGGCCCAGACCGGAATGTCCTTGGGCAATGTATCAGGCGGACAGACGCCCAGTCTGCGTCATGAGGCGAAGGAACTGCTTGTGCTCGGAACCATAGAAACGCCGACCCACCACACTGCCCACGTTGCCGTTGCATTCCAGGCCGTACCGCTTGTGGTAACCGAACGAGAGGCGATGCACCTTGTAACCCCGTTCGGCAAGCTTCTGCTCCAGTTCATTGAGAAGCAGGACCGCCTGCTTCTCCGGCGCCTTATCGACCGACAAGTGCACGTTGGGACACAGCACGATGGGCCGGTGGCCCAACATGCTCACCAACCCACCGAATTCTTCGGCCGCCTGTTCCACTTCCTCCCGTCCGTCGTACCGCTCGACGCAAACGAAGATCACCAACACATTCTCAAACTCCGTTCGCGGCTGCGGCGGTGAGATTGTAGAAGGATCGATGCGGTTGCTGGGTTTCTTGTCCTCGAAGTAACACGAGGAACACTGATAGCTGTCGATGATCATACGCTAGGTCAATTCCAGTCCAGATCGGCTACAGGTTCGCGGCGTTGCGGTTACGACGACGGCTGGGACTCCGCGTTGACGCGCTCGCTTTCTTCTGTCGCGAGACGATCGCCGCGTCAACGCGCGAGATAAAAAGCCCCACATCCGGCGTCACCACCTTATCGCCGAACCCCGCGCTGTTCATCAACCGCACCACCTCCGTGGCCTCCCAGAACTCCTCCGACTCCCGGATGCTCCTGGCCTCGTCACGCGTCAGCGATTTGAGGAAGCCGGGCAGGCACCCATCCCGCAGAGCCACTCCGTAGTCGGCCAGCAATTCCTGGATCTCTCGATTCACATTTGCCATCGGTGTACTACTCCCAAGAGAAGACGATCAGTCCTCTTCATCCGAATACTCTTTCAACATCCTCCTGAGCTTCAAGATCGTCCGGAACTCCAGCATCTTGACGGCCCCCACCGTCGTCTTGAGCTGGTTGGCGATCGCTCGGTTCGACATCCCCTGCATCCACATCTCGATGGCCTTGCGTTCGCGGGCCTTGAGCTTGCCGAGCATGCGATGCAGAAGCTGCTTGAGCTCTGCCTGTTCCGTCATATCGTGCAGTCCCATCTCCGGCGCGACCAGGTTCTCCAGGTCGGCCTGGGACAGCGACAAATTTCGATTCATCCGTCGATACACCTCGCGGAGTCGCTTGCGCATGTAGTACAGGTACACGGTGCGCAACAGGTGCGCATCGTTGGCGATGTCACGCAAGTGATCCGGGTTTTCCCAGATGTCGGCATACACATCTTCGAGCACATCCTCACATTCGACCTCGTTACCGAGATAGCGATACAAATGACGAATGAAGATGTTGAACGTCGCCCTCACGAAGGGCTCCATGGCCCGGCGACGGGACTCGGCATCGGGGGACGTCAGTCCTTTCAGAGCATTACGCAGCCGCTTATCCATATCCGGTTATTTCGTTCTCCAATTCGCGATCGTGGCCACCTTCCCGAGCCGGCCAGGGCTCACCTCCGAGGAGGCGGAAGGCACGGGGCACCGTACCCCGGAAAAGCCGCATTGTATCGTGGACATTTGAGAAACTCAACCGGCAAGCTCCCGCGTTGCCCCCCTGTTTCCTGTCAAACCATTCAGCCGCGTCCGATTGCCCGGCCTTTCGTTCAAAGGACCTTCAAACCCTTTCGTTCCCGTCTCCTTCGTCTTGGGGACGGGGCTCTGAAACTCATCGAGATGCGACTCCAGCCATGCTCCGGCCAAAATCGCCACGTCGGCAAAATCTACTCGGCAGTTCCCGTCCAGATCGCCCTCCAGCGGTGCGGCACAACCGACCACCTGTGGACCGTCCAGGACCGCTGCGTAGATATTCCACGGCCCCTGTCGATTGTCCTGCCAGACCGCCGTGTTGCCACTGACGGCCGGGTTGATCTGGTCGCCCGGATCGTCGGTGATTCGAAATGTCTGGCGAGTGACCAGGTTGTAGCCAAAAATGTCCCAGTTCCCGTCGCGGTCGTCCTGCCAGACGATCAGATGCCCTTCAATGTCGGGATGGCGCTGCTGGCCTTCAGCGGAGATGACGGCGAATTCTTTAACCTCGTTCTGATCGGAGATTCGGGCGGCATAGATGTCCCAATCCCCGTAGAAATCGTCTTCCCACACGACGACATCGCCGTTGACGACGGCACCTTGCTGGTTGCCCTCGAGCAACGCAACGGGAAACTCGGCCGGCCGGTCTCGCATCAGGATATCGGCGGCCACGATGTCGTTGTCCCCGAAATAGCTGTCCTCCCAGACTACGGTGGTCCGCCAGATCGATGGCCCTGCCTGATCCCCCTCGAACGCCGCAATAGCGAACTCGCTCGGTCGTTCCGGATCGGTCACATCGGCACCGAAGATGTTGAAATCGGTACCGCTGTTGTCCTGCCAGACGACGGTGTTGCCATAGATGGCGGGCATCTGCTCGTCGTTGTTCGGGATATCCGAGACGACATAGCCGATAGGCTCGTCGAAGTTGCTCAGATCGGCCATGCGAATATCCCAGTCGGCCGAACCATCCCATAACACGTGGTCCTGCCAAACGACTCTGTGTCCGTAAACTGCGGGCTCCGTCTGATCGTTCGCATCGCCGATCACGCTAACCAGTGGATTGTCGACATCGTTGATGTCAACCGCATAGACGTCGAAGTCGCCAAACTCCGAGACGAATTCCTGCCAGACGATCATGGTGCCATGAATATCCGGATTCTCCTGGTCGTCGGGCCCCGCATAGACAGGCCACTGGGCCCACGGACCGGCCTGAGCAGCCGGTCGCAGCAGACCGCCGAGAAGCAGCAGGAGAATCGCCAGCATGTCACTTCGCCTGAGGTTCATCATCTTCCTTCTTGGCCGGGACGACCTGGAGACCCGCGCCGGGGGAAATCATCCCGCTGCCGCTGTTGTTGGCATCGGGCGCCACCTTGTCGACCGGGGCCTCCTGCGAACCACTGCCGGACGTCGAACCCTTGACGCGATCCAGGACACTATCCTTCGAAGGTGTGGCTGGCTTGACGGCGCTCGGTGCCACCGTGCTCGTCCCCGAGGGGCTCTGCACCTGCGTACCGGGGTCCTCTGTCCCGGCGGCTTCCTGCTTGTTCAGCACATCCAGGAGCACCTTGGCCGACTGGGCGTTCTTGACATCCTTACTCGCCTGCTCCAGCGGCCCGCGAGCGTAATCCGTCTCGCCAACGCCCAGCAGGTGATAACCCAGCAGGAGCTGAAGGTCCGCATCGAAGCCATAGGCGTCGATCTTGTCCAGCAGCTTCTCAATCTGGCCAAACAAGGCCTCGTCATCCGAGTAGAGCCCGCGAGGATAGAAGACGCCTTCCTGCTCAGGCGACGCGTTCTTGAGGGCCGCTCGCAGAACGTCGGCCGCCTGCGAATACTGCCCGCCGGCGAACAGCGCCTGGGCATAGGCAAACGGCAGGATCACGTCGTTCGGGGCCAGTTCCATCGCCGTCTCAAAGCTCTGGGCGGCTTCGGCATAGTTGCCGGCCTCGAAACTGGTGACCCCGGCCTCGAAGGTCGTGTCGGCCTGGGTCGTGGCGGCCGGCTCAGCAGCCTGCTGCTCTCGGACACGCTGCTGGACCCTGGAATAGGTCTCGTCGTCGATCCCGTAAGGCAGACCGCCCGAGCTGGTCTGTGACGTGGCCGGTGTGCTGCCGTCATCGGTGTAGTAGTTATAGGTGTAGTAGTTGTAGGTATCGCCTTCAACCTCGCGCGGCACGGGGTAGTAGCCCAGCCACGCGTAGGGATGATAGCCATACCAGTAGTAGCGCACGTAGTTGTAATCCCAGGGCCACCAGCCCCCCAGGCTGATGAACACGTACTTACGATGGTAGTAGGGATAGACCCAGTGGTAGCTGTGGTAAGGACCCCAGTTGTAGTACACTGGATAGTGGTATCGAGGCCAGATGATCCGATGGCAGAGCCGGTCGTACGGATCGCGATAGACGTAGACGTGACGCGGCGTATGCCGTACCAGATCCGGACGGTCGCGGTAGACGACCCTGGGCCGGACGGTATGCTCGCGGTGGATTCGGCCAAGATCACGCGTAACCACGCGATCGGGGCGATGCCCGATGGTACGCCGCAAACGCGGTTCCAGCGTCGTCCGCTCGCGCAGATTCGGTCCGGCACTGCGCACATGCTCCGATCGGTCGGCTTTGCCTTCGCTGCGCAACCTCACGACGTCGATCCGTCGTTCGTTGATGCGGTCTCGCGTGGCGTCGCGAATGCGGTCAATCCCTTCGCTTCGAGACGCCGACCTCTCCGGGGCCGTTCGAATACGCGTATCGCGAGCTTCGGTCGATGTGCGACCCATATCGCGGCTCCGTTCGATCACGCCGGAGCGACCGACAGACGTGGAGTTGTCCTGGCTCCGCACCGTTCGGTTCTGCGATCTCTGTCGCTGAAGTCGATCGACAATCGAATTCCTCTGCTCACGGGCCTCCTGACCCATCTCTCGCCGGCTGGTGTCGTTCGACCGGCTGCCAATCCGCTCTTCAATGGATCGGTTGTTTGAACGGATCGTGTCCCTGGTCGATGGCGACTCGATCGAGCGCGTCCGAGACGAAGAATCAGGCGTAGTGGTTCTCGTCTGCGGTGTCTCCGTCTGCCGAGGTGTGAACTGCCGCTGGAAGACAGAGCGGTCCCGCAGTCTCGCCGTGCCGGTGTTGGTCGAGCGGGTTGTACTTCGCGTTGAGGGCGTCGTAGGTGTAGCGGAGCGCGTGGTGATGCGTTCCGTCTCCCGCTTGCCTATCCGGCTGCCGATGCTGTTGGTCCGACCGGGACTCAGCGTCCCCGAAGGGCTGGACACGGACGGCGTGCGGCCGAAGATTGAACTCCGCGTCTGCGATCCGTTCGAATTGCTCCGCGGAGATGTCGTCGGCACACTGGGCGAACGCGTCGTCGGAGTCGATGGCGCCACCCGCCTGAAGGTCGTCGGCGTCCGCACGTTGGATCGGGGCGACGTGCTCGGCTGACTCGGTCGGCTGAACGACGGCTGTCGCTGGATCGGTGAGTTGCTCCGCGACGGCGTGGTGAACGACCGGCTCGGGGTCGACGGCGTGCTCGGCCTCGTAAACGACCGGCTTGGAGTCGATGGTGCGCTTGGCCTCGGTGTGGGCCGACTGATACTGGGCGACGAGTTCCGAGTCTGGGTATTGCTTCGCGAGAAGGTCCGGCTCGTCCCCAGAGATGTGTTGCGATTGATCTGGATACGCGGCTGGGTCGACCGACTGATGCGTGGGCCGATCGACCGCGTGGAGGGCCTTGAAGACCGCGAAAAGGCGCTGCTGCTTCGCGAAGGCAGGCTCCGCTGCGGCGTCGACCGGATGGAACGACTCGGAGTCGAGCGAGAAATCGACGGCCTTGACGTCGACCGGCTTGGAGCCGAACGCGTCACCTGCCTGCTCGATGAACTGCTGCTTCGAGAACTACGCGACGATCGTTGGGCCTCGGCCGCCGAGGCCACCAGCAAGGCCACCAACACGGCCACGGCCGCTCCGACCAGCATCGAATGGGATTTTTTCTTTGTCGAATACATCAAAGGATCTCCTTTCCCCGGCGGTCTGTTCTTCCGGCAACCCGGGGCTCCCCTTCCCGCATCACCGCCGGCACCCAACACGCCTTCTGAGATCACCGTCGCACCCGGCCGAAATGCATGCCAGATACAACATAAACCAAATTATCAAAAGAACTTAAGACTCAACCGACAGATGGGTCGACCCGGCGGTTTCGCCGAATCCGAACGCACTGAACTGACCGAAAACATGACCCCATACTCCTGTCGAGACCCTCTTTTTCTACCCTATTAAGGCCGCGAAGTTGCCCCCGGTCACATAAAAAAGCCCCGACTCGGAGATTTCCGGGAAATTCACAGCCCCCCTGAAAAGATAGGTAACTCTCGTGATTACCCTCCATCCGATCCGCCTGTTCGCGGCGTCACGTCAATCTTCTCTACCCGACGCCTCACGAAGTGCCTCCAGGAGGTCCTGAGGGACAGTGAGCCCCATGCTCTCGGCCTTGTAGACATCGGCCCAGGCCTGGTCATAGCCCCATATGCCACAGTAGCATCTTGGCCGTTCGTCTCGCCTCAATTCGAGGCGGGTGGGTCGGCCGATTGGCTCGCTTGGGCGGTACCGCCATAGGCGCCGAGGTTGATGCGGGCGCCGTTGGGCACGGGCTCGTCGCCAACGGGGTCGTTCGGATCGCCCGCGTCGATGCAGGGGCTGCTCAGTTCATCCACAACCCAGACCCGCTCGTTGGGGTCGTAGCGGCCCGCTTGCGACTTCAGATGGAAGTCGCCCAGGGAGGGATCCGCAAAGAGCGGATCGACGTCGATATTGCCGTCGCCCCATGCCACGGTCGACTGGCTGCCCGAGACGGAGATACCCCCTTGCCCACCATCGATGTCGCTGTATGAGATAGCGACGTGCGAGCCCCGATCTTCGATCTCGGTGTTCGAGCTATCCGTCAGCGTGATCGGCTGGGGACAGTCCCAAATGATGCAGTTGACGACCGTCGCGGTCCCGCCACCGGGGGATAGACTGTACGGGGGGCCCCATCGCCCGAGGTCGAACAGCCGCAAACCCCGGCCACAATCGACGATCGTGTTGTTCACCAGCAGCGCCTCGCACGAATTCTCGACCGCAATGCCCGCCGCACTGCAATCGTAGATCACGTTGTTCATCACCACCGGAAAGCACCGGCCCCGCAGGACCATCCCGTGGTCGTCACTACCGGCGATCACGTTGCCGACGAGGATCGCCGAGCAGTTCGTCGGGTTGATCATGTCGTCGTGGGCCGGATTGAGGAACACGTTGTTGCGGATCAGCGACGTCGGCTCGCTCTCGCCCCACAGATCGACGTCGTCGTTGTCGCCCCGCTTGCCCGTGAAGAAGCAATCTTCGACCAGGACATAGGAATACCGCGTGTGCACCCCCTGCCCGATGCCGAGGAACTCGCAGCCCGTGATATTCGCGGATGCGGGCCCCGGATGCTCCGGATCGTCGGAGATGATCGCCAGCGCATCGCCCTCGGCCCCACTGCTGTCGTCGGGCAGGTTGCGAAAAACGCAATCGTTGACATCGATATGACTGGCCAGCGCCACGATCGCTTCATGATAGTTGCGCGGCCCTTCCACGTAATAGTCCTGGTGTTCGCCTTCGCTGTCGGCGTATTCGAAGATGCAGTGGTCGAAACGGCTGTCATTGGCATCGACGAACAGGAACTGCTTCCAAGCGGTGCCTGTGCCATACTGCGTCACCAGGATCGGCAGTTGCTCCGTCCCCTGGGCCAGCAATCGCCCATTGACGATCAAAGAAACGCCATCCTTCATGAGCAACACCGTCCCCGGTTCGATTCTCAAAACCACGCCCGGCGGTACAGTAACCGTCTCGTCCAACACGTACACCCAGGACAGCGTCGTATCCTCGGTCAACTCTCCAGCCAAGTGGTGACTGGACAGAATGAACACGATATCAATCGATCCAGAATCGACCACATTACCTTCGATGTCGTAGGCGGTGACAATGATAGTACGCCAGCCGACTCCTCCGACGCCAGCGTACCATGTCCCATCGTACGGATTAAGCGTAGCGTCCAGCCAGTCCACGGTTACGCGCGTCACGTCGCTCGCATCTGTCGAGATCTTCAGTGTTGCTGACCACTGCGGGACGATCCACATATTACCCGCTCGGAGCGTGTCCGAGGCGATGCGAAGCGAAGGCGAGAGCGAGAAGTCGCTGCTGGAAGCCGAGGTATTGTGCCCCTCGATGGCCAGGACGTTCTCGCCTTCGACCAGCAGATCGGCCGCCGCAGCCCAGGACGATCGTCTCGGGCGACCCGGCTTCGTGAGACGAGGCAGTTGTCTCAAACGTTGCCGGCCCATCGGGCATGCTGCGTCGGGCCACTTCTCGTCCGTTCAGGTAGGCGATGAAACCATCGTCATAATCGATGGTCCAGCTCGAGCATCCCATCGCCCATGGGCGACGACACCGAGAACGTCTTGCGGATGTACACCGTGACGTAGTTGTTCCGCATGTCGTCAAGGACGGTGACGTCGTCATCATCGCCATACCCGAAACCGGCCTCGCCCGTTGGCCAGGCTGAGTCATCAAAATCGAGTTGCGTCCACGCCTCGCCCGGCTCGCTCGGCGCCGTCGTGCCGGGAAGGTAGTGCCAGACCTCTCCGGGCTCGACGAGCGTCGCCCCACCCGAACCGATCTGGATCGTCATCGCGCCAGCCCAGCTCGTCGCAGCCAACATCACCAATGAGCCTGCGACGAGCTGGGTGGCGCAATAAGTTGGGTGGCGCGACGCTCATCGACAACACGGACGTCGTTGTTGGCACGGTGGCGCCGAGCAAAGTGACGCGTTCAATTTGACGATACGAGTTGGTGGACGGGACCGGTTCAGGATATCAGCGACGACGACGACGCATTATGCGGAACAACTACGTCACGGTGTACATCCGCAAAACGTTCTCGGTGTCGTCGCCCGTGGGCAATGGGATGCTCGTTGATCGCTGACGGTTTCATCGCCTACCTGAACGGACGAAGTGGCCCAGCTATGGGCCTCAACAGTGACAACATGATCTCACGAAAGCCGGGTCGCCGAGACAATCGTCCTGGGCTCGGCAGCCGATCTGCCTGGTGGACGTTAGAGAATGTCCTGGCCGCGACAACATCTCGGCTTCCAGCAGGCGGCGACCTCCACGCTCTCGCCTCCTGGGAACGGCTCCGAGCAGATCCTGATGGTCCCCGCATGGTGGGCAACACTGAAGTCTCAACAGATGCGAGCGACGTGACGCCTCAATAAGCTGGACGCTACGCTTGATCCGACGCGATCAAAACAACACGGTACGCTCGGCGTCGGCGGTTGGCGTACTATCATTGTCACCGCCTCGACATCGATCCATTGATATCGTGTTCGTCTGTCCAGTCACCTCCTGACCGGATACGACATCCTGGGTGTACGTGTTCGAGACGGTTCCGGGCGTGGTTTTAAATCGAACTCGGAGGCATCTTGATGAAGGATGACGTCTTTGATCGTATTCAATGGGCAGTTGCTGGCCCAGGGGACGGAGCAACTGCCGATCCTGGTGACGCGGCGCAGGGCACCGCTTTGAAGCTCCAGTCAAAGAAGGACAGCCATTTCAACACGAAGGCGAACACCAGGACTATTCTACGTGGAAGGGCCGCACAACTGGTCGCCGAATGTAGGGCATCGGCCAGCTGTCAATGTCAACGATTGCATTTTCGCAACCTCGACGATGGGGCCCGAGGCAATGCGGTCATCGTCTCCGATCCGGAGCATCCGGGGCCCGCGTCGCAAATATCACGGGCTCGTTCCTGGCTATCAGGCAGCACAGTATTCGTCTGGTCAAAGACTGCTTCTTTACGGGCAAGCGCGGGGCGACGACGACAACATCGATCTGTAAGAACCAACTAATCTATTTCTCAATCCGGCCCACGACAGACATGCGACAAACTGTTGGATGCTTGTCGGCGACGTTGAGATTGCAGTGATCATGACCACGGTGCCTGCGGGGCCGGTGCTCATGATGAACAACGTGATCGTGTTACAAGATAAGCACAGGCATGCATCGTGTAGTGAACAACACGAATTGCACAGCAAGCTGTTCGACCTCGGCGGTGGGGCCCCCATTTACGCAGTATCCCCCAGCAGCGGTCCTCGTTAGTGAGTGTCCCCGCATTCACGCTGACATCGATGGGGGCTCGCGCGTCGCCAGTACAGCGACATGGATGGTGGGCAAGGCGGGCGTCTGTCCATTCTCGGTCGTGGGAACGGCAATATCAACATCGAGTCTTCCGGTACCCTTCCTGGGCGACTTTCGTCTGAAGTCACAAGCGGGTGCGCACGAGCGGGATCAATGAGCACGAGCAATGCAAACGACCCGTTGGGCGACGAGCCCGTGCCCAACGGCGTCCGCCGTCGCTCGGTGTATCGGTGGTACCGCCGACCGAGTGAGGCCTGAGAAGTTAACGGCCAAACATGATCAGGGAGACCCACAGCCGGGCGCCTCGCCATTCCTCCACCTCAACATCGTGAGGCATCAGGTGACGCCGCGACAGGGCACTGGATGGAGGGTGATCAGCAAGTTTTCAGGGGGTGTGAAGTTCCCGAGTCGGGGCTTCTGTGACCGGTGGCAGCTTCGCGGCCTAATAAGGATAAGAGGGGCCTCGACAGGAGTATGGGTGGCGTCGGTTCGTGCGTTGGAATTTGCGCGAACCGCCGTTTATGTCGCATTAGTTGCATTTCGCTCAATTTCATGATGCTCAGAAGGCGTGTTCGGCGGTGATGCGGGATGGGGAGTCCCAAGTTGCCGGAAGAACAGACCGCCGGGGATTCTGCTTTGATGTATTCGACAAAGAAGAAATCCCATTCGAATGATGGTCGGAGCGGCATGGCCGTGTTGGCGGCCTTGCTGGGATCCTCGGCCGCCGAGACCTGGCCGTCGGCGATTCTCGAAGCAGCAGCTCATCGAGCAGCAGGTGATTGGTTCCAGCTCCAAGCCGAGCCATCGATTTCTCGCTCGACTCGACTCCATGCAGATTGGTTGGGAGCCTCGCCGGGCACGGTTTCGCGGTACCTCGAGGCCCTCCACGCGGTCGATCAGCCGCACCATCAGTCGGCCGACCCAGCCGTATCCAGGATCGATCAATCTCTGGGCACCGAGCCGGACTAGAAGTAATACCCAGACTCGGAATTCGTCGCCGTATCAGTCGGTCCAGCCGAGGCCAAGCTTCCAAGCATTACGAGGCCGAGCACGCCGTCGACCCCGAGCCGGTCGTTCACCACGCCGTCGCGGAGCAACTCACCGATCCAGCGACCGTGGTTGGGACCGAGGCACCGATCCGACGACCCCTCGGCATCGACTCCGATGGACGCTCCGCCCCAGTGTGCCGACGACATCTCCGCGGACAATTCGAACGGATCGCAGACGCGGAGTTCAATCTTCGGCCGCACGCCGACCCTTCGGGGACGCTGGTCCGGTCGCCAACAGCATCGGCAGCCGGACCGGCAAACAGGAGGGCTGAACGCGCTCCGCTACACCTACGACACCTGTGAACCACTCAACAACACCGGCGCGCGACTCATGCTTCACGGCGTGGCAGCTGAGCATACGCCTGATTCTTCGGTCTCGGACGCATTCGACCAGGGACACGATCCGTTTAAACAACCGATCCATTGGAGACGTTCACCGCGACGGTCAGGAGCCCGTGAGCAGGAGGAATTCGATTAATCGACTTCAGCGACAAATCAGCAAACCAAACAGTGCGGAGCCAGGACAACTCCACCTCTGTCAGTCGCTCCGGCGTGATCGAACGGAGCCACAATTGTGGCGCGTCGACCAAAGCTCACGCCGTTCAAACAGCCGGAGGTCGGCGTCTCGAAGCGAAGGGGCCGCATGGCGAGCGCCACGCGAAACCGCATGGACCGACGGATCGACGTCGTGAGGTTGCGCAGCGTAAAAGCGACCGATCGGACCGTGTGCGCAGCGCCGGGCCGATCCGCGCGAGCGGACGACGCTGGACGCGTTTCGCCGTGAGGATGCGCCGATCGCGTGGTTACGCGCTCGCCGATCCACGGCGACACCAGGTGCCTCGCGACCGTACCAGGATCTGGTACGGCATACGCCACGTATCAGCGATCCGTACGATCGGCTCCTGCCATCGGATCATCTCGCCTCGATACCACTATCCAGTGTACTGCGAGCTAGAGTACCACAGCCGCTGATTGTATCCCTCTCCTTCGTTATCAGTCTCGCTATAGCATCCCTACGTTGCCCGTGCCGCGCGAAGGTAAAGAACCTACAATTACACACCTAT
>CAVSCO010000050.1:0-31703 GCA_963726475.1 uncultured Phycisphaerae bacterium
CCGAGGCCAGATCGATATTCCACTGTTTCCAGATGGGCTTGGTCAGAACGGTGGCCGAGCCGGGATAGAGGACCTTGGTCCCGTTGATCTCGACATAGATCTGCCCACCGGTGTTCCCGGCATCGCCTCGGAAGAACAACACGAGGCTCTGAATGCCCGCCTGGGTCCAGTCCTGTCCGTCGAGCGACAGATCCGCCACCGACGTTGCGGCTGCCGTGTTGTCGAAGTACAACGGCATGGCCTGGCTTCCACCGTGGACGATGGTCCGCTCGGCGAATGGCGGATCGATATAGCCGACCTGAGAGCCGTTCGACGAATTCTCGAAACCGTCGATCCAGGTCTGGAAGATCGTCCCGCCGGCGTCAATGTCATTCGTGTAGCGCTCGAAGTCATCGATGACGAAATACTCCTGCGTGGAGAAGCTCCAAAGCTGGCCTTCCCACACCGTCGGGTCGGCGGCCTCATTGACCTCATCGACTCGCCAATAGTAGGTCGTGCCGAGATCGAGCGTGCCCGGATCGTACTGGGTCTCCGTCACGGTGTCGACCATCGTCAGTGCCTCGGGATCGGTCCCGAGCATGATCTCGTGAGAAGCCGCGTCGCGTCCTCCTGCGCCAATCCAGGATCGCGTCAACCGGTACATCGAAGGCACCCGAAGCCGGTTCGGGCTGGCTGGCCTGAACGGGAATGTAGAAGAACCGTACTTCACTGAGCCCGTACTGACCGAGGAAGCCGTACCCGCTGTTGACGGTGAGCCGGACGAACTTGGCTACGACCCCATCCAGATCGATGGTGGTGTTGTGCGTGTAGCTCGACGACGATGTGGCCTGAGCCAGCTCGACGTCACCAAAGCTCGTCCAGGTCTGCCCATCGAGAGAGTATTCCAGCGCGGCGCTCTTGATGCCGAAGCCGACCACTGCTTCGAAGGCGATGTTGTAGTTCCAGACCCAGAGCTCGTGCAGTTTATAGGCATGGTCGAATTCGTATTGAATCCAGAGCGGCTCGCCTTCGTTGGGGGTCGCGAGCCACATGTCGTTCAGATTGATCGAGTGCTGGTCGTCTTCGTTCAGTCCCGACCCATTGACGGTGTTCTGGGGTTCCGATCCGGCCTCGTAGGTACCCGATGCGGTCGCGGTGACACCGGTGACGGGATAGGCGACCGGCTCGCTCGTGAAGCTCCAGACGGCTCCCTTG
Source organism: uncultured Phycisphaerae bacterium (assembly GCA_963726475.1). Taxonomy (GTDB): domain Bacteria; phylum Planctomycetota; class Phycisphaerae; order Sedimentisphaerales; family Anaerobacaceae; genus Anaerobaca. The sequence continues at coordinate 1,195 of CAVSCO010000050.1, forward strand.
AAGATCGTGCTGCTCGGGGGAGCGTTGACCTCATCGACGCGCCAGTAGTATGTCTGGCCCAGACCGAGCAGGCCCGTCGGATCGTAACTGGTGCCCGACTGGCCCTGGCTGACCAGCACGCCCATCGGATTGCTCCGGCTGGCATTGTTGACGTCCTCGAACGACGTGCCGAGATAGACATCATGCGTGGCTGCGAACTCGCCGGCCGTCCAGCTCAATACGGCGTCACGTGCTACGTCGCTGGCCTCGTTCGTCGGAACCGGGTCCATGGCAAACTCGGTTTCGGCCCCGACGCCCGCCATAACGTTGAGCAGTTCATCCACGCTCAGTGCTCTGGTGTAGATGCGGATGTCATCCAGCTTGCCCGCCATGGGTTCGGTCAGGCCACCGTTGTTACCCATCCGATAGATTGTGTCGGGATAGGGATTGATATCGCCCGTCGCGTCGACCGTAGCAACGACCTCGCCGTTGAGATACAGACGGATCTGGCTGCCGTCGTAGACGCCGGCCATGTGGTGCCACTGGCCCGGGGTGACGGTCCCCGTCGGTGCCATGGCAAACGACTGCGTATTGCTCGTCAGCGACAGCCAGCATCGGCCCCGGCCGTTCGAGAGAATGTGGAGGCCATACGAGAAGTAGGGGCTGGTGTGCGTGGTATTGTTGAATACCTTGGCCAGGATGATCTGCACGACGCTTACGTCGTCGAAATAGACCCAGGCGGTCAGCGTGATCTGATCCCCGGTGACGTTCAGCGATTCGGAAGGGGCGGCTTCGAGGTAATCGTCATCCCCGTCGATCTGAACGGCCCCGCGAATGCTTCCGGGCACCCACTGGGGATCTCCGTGCAGAGTCGCATCGTTTCCGTTGCCCGATGAATCGGCCGCGACCGCGCCGGAGGTTTCATCGAATCGCCACCAACCAACCAGGCTCGAGTCGGCCGCACTGGCCATACTCGCCAGGCCCAGACCCACGACAAAGGCGATAAAAATCAAGATGTGCATTCTTTGGTGCATGACAGTCCTCCTTCAGAGCAATTCCAAGACCGTACCCTTCACATTCCGGCGAGACGTGGCATATGCCCGTGGGCCCGCCGCTTGCCAAGCGGCACAGCAGCCTCACACCTCCGACCCACATCGCAGGCAGACGCTCGTCTGTTCCAGAAACGCCGTGATCTCATAAGACGTCGAAATGAAACCTGCCGACTCACCTCCTTCCTCAAGTGGATCAATCGGATGGAGAAATCGCTAATGGGCAAGGTCCCACAGAGCGTTGTTACCCCTGACCGATTCACCGAAGAACTCCGCATCATGGCGGGTTGGCGTGCAACCCAAACCTCCTTCGTTGCCTCACGGCTGCTGGGGGGCAACGAGCCCTTGAGGGCTGGCCGAAGCTGTGGGGCGACCTCCGAAACACTGATTTTACAACAATCGACGGCGGAAAAGCAAGACAATCTGTCACCTGGGCCACAATCAGAACGATCCGGCACAGGATCGCCTCAATGCCGTCCAGTGGACCGGACAACGGACAACCCAGCGGTAGCGACAATGCCTCAATTCCCACGCTACCTATGGATTTAACCTGTATGGAGGGTGAATGACCCCGCGTCGTCGCCCGGACCGATGTGCCACGTAGCTCGGGTCAATTTGTCGAGGAATCGCCGGTCGTGGCTGACCAGCAGCAGGCTGCACGGGCAGTCGGCCAGAGCGGTCTCGAGGGCTTCGATGGAAGGCAGGTCCATGTGGTTGGTCGGTTCGTCCATAATGATGATATGCGGGGCGCGCACCATGCCCAGCGCCAGCAGGAGCTTGCGGGTTTCACCCGGACTGGGCTGGTCGCTGGCGAGCAGCCGGTCAGGCCGTGAACCGAGGCGGCTGACGATCGTCATCAGGTGCCCCAATTGGTCGTTGCCCAGCCGGCGTGCCTGATCCAGCATCTGGCGTGATTCCTCCGCGTCGATTTCCTGGGGCACGTAGGTCAGCCGCTCGGCAGGAACGTCAAGGGCCGTGAGGAGCCGCCGCACCAGCGTACTCTTGCCCGAACCGTTGGCGCCGGTCAGTGCGATGCGGTCCGTAGGCCTGATCGCCAGGTCGGGGTACGCAAGCTGTCTGCCTTCCCCAAGAGTCAGCGACCCGGCAGGTAGCTCCAGAAGTGTGTTGCGCCTCGACGTTGAGCCGGGCAGCCAGATGCCCAGTTCGTGCTCTTTCTTGATGTGCGTAGCTTCGGATCTCTGTTGGGCGCGAGCCAGTTGTCCGCTGAGCTGCCGGCGCAGCTTACCGCCGACGCCGTCTTTGCCACTGACGCGGGCTCGATCCTTCTTTTCTCGCGCATCGTGGTCCTTGATCGCCAGCCCTCGCTTCGAACGCTTGCTCTGGGCTTGTCTGGCCAGGCCTTCCCGGCGTGCGGCCTCACGCCGGATCTTCCTGTAGGCCCGCTTGTGTTGCTCGTGTTGCCTTTGCGCGGTCTGCTGCTCGAGCCTCTCCGCTTCGGTGCCTTTGGTGATGCCTCCAGGCCGAACGGTTACATCGGGTGGGTCGAGGAAGACGCACTGCGTGCACAGCGAGTCGAGCAACTCTCGGTCGTGACTGATCAGCAGCCCCACACCGCCAAACGAACGCAACGCCACGATGAGAATCTCTCTCGCCTGCGCATCGAGATGATTGGTTGGCTCATCGATCGCCAGCACTTCCGGTTCGAGCCAAAGGGCCGTGGCGATCTGCGCCCGCTTGCGCTCGCCATGCGAGAGCGTGTCCCAGCGATCCAGCCAGTCTGCTTGGATGCCCAGCATATCGCGAATGGTCCAGGCGCCCTTCGTCTGAGTATCGATGAACCGCCCAAACTCATCGGGGATGTCATCAGTTCGTTGCGGGCAATAAACAACCCGCGTCGGTGCTTCGACCGTTCCGGCACTGGGCGTCAGCAGGCCTGTCGCCAGCTTCAAGAAGCGTGGTCTTTCCCGCGCCGTTGGCCCCGGCAACACCGGAGAAACCGCGGGGAAGGTGCAGAGTAAGATCAGTAAACAGCGGTTCAACGGCAGATGGATAGACAAACGTTACGTGGTGGAATCGGACAAATAACTTGCTCATGGCCTCGTTCGCAACGGTTTGGCGACGGACCGGCATAGTGCTGCCGCCATCGTCAGAGGGATCGCCCAGTCTTGGGCAGTCGGGTTGAACTACGGCTCGGGGGTTATTTGCCTAATTCCGCATGCACCTGGCTCCAGGAAATCACAGGAACATCAACCCTTCCGTACAGAATTGCGGAGGCAATGTCAAGTCTATCCTCGGTTGACGGGGAGATGCCTGGAGAACCATTCGCGGGTGCGGCGCCACATTTCGTCGGTGAGGGTATGGCCGGCGCCTGGTTCGATGTAGTGGCTGAAGTGCTCCGGTGCCCCCGCTCGCTCGTAAGCCCGGGCGATGGTCTCGATGCCGGCTCGGACCTCCTCGATGGGGCTGCCGCCGTCCTTCTCGCCGAAGTTCAGGTGCAGACGGCCGGGGCGCGATCAGGCCGGCGATGTCCGGCGTGTCGCCGTATTGAAACCAGCCCGGGATGAAGTTCGGAAAGCAGTGCAGGATGTGCGTGCGGTGGATCGCCGCGTAGGTGGGCAGGCAGCAGTTGCCCACCAGGCACTTCAGCCGCGGTTCCCAGGGCCCGACCAGCCAGGTGTGCGTCGAGCCCATCGAGTGGCCGTAGCAGCCGATGCGGTCGCTGCGGACCTCGGGCCGAGAGCAGAGATAGTCGACGGCTCGCCGCATGTCGAGGATGTTCTTCCAGGCCATGCACTTGCCGGCCACGACGTAGCGGAGGAACTCGAACCGCTCGAAGTCCCCGCCGGTCAGGTGTTCGCTCTGCCGCTCTTCAAAGCACAGCGCATCGGGACAAAGGACGACATAACCTTCCTTGGCTAGAGCAGCGCCGGTGTGGTGCGTGGGATTACCCGCCAGTCCGGCCGGTTCGCTCTTGCCCAATTGCCATTGATTGTGGTGCTGATGGCAGACCAGGACGGCCGGCGCGGGATGATCGGCGTCAACTCCGTCGGGCACGAGCAGCAGGGCGGGCACACGGTCGTCCGGCTCAACCTCGTAGCTCACCGACTCGATGCGATAGCGTTCCTTGTGGGAGGTCTCGCGGACGACGGGTCGCAGATCGCATGGCTCGGGCCATGGTCCGCCCAGGCAGGCCAGGAGCTTGTCCTTCAGATCGACCGTGCTCACGCTTTGCTCTCCAGGAAGCACTGCCAGATGGCTTCGAGTGCGGGGGTGGCCCGCATGGCCAGCTTGATGTCGACCAGGTGCGTCACGCGACTGACGTCCGGGTTGATCTCGATGGTCGCCGAACGCAACTGGGCGGCAAACCGCACCGGCTCGGCGATATAAGGGAACACGCTCGTCGTGCCCACGGAGAAGACGACGTCGAACCCCCGCTTCATCTCAGTGAAGAGTTGCTCCACCTTTCGCTCCGACAGCAATTCACCAAACAGGATGACGTCCGGCCGCAGAATCCCTTCGCAGTCGGGACAGCGGGGCGGAAACGACAGATCGCTGTAATCCTCCACGGCGCATCGATATGGGCAGTGCATGCATACCAGTTGATGCAGGTCGCCATGGATATCGATGACGTTGCGCGCCCCGGCGACTTTGTGCAGGCCATCGACATTTTGCGTCAGCACCCAGAGCCGGTCGAAATGCTCCTGCATCTCGGCGATCACCTCATGGCCCCGGTTGGGTTGGGCACCCCGGCAGTTCTTCTCGATCTGGCTCAGATACTTCCAGGTCAGTTCAGGTTGCTCGTCGATGATCTCGCCGGAAAGGGCTCGCTCGATGGGCATGCCGTCCTCGGTCGTATTGACGTTGTAGAGCCCTCCTATGCCCCGATAGGTGGGCAGCCCTGAATCGGCGGAAATCCCCGCACCGGTGATGAACAGGATACTTCGGCTTCGTGCGAGCGTCTGAGCGATCCGGGCGATCGCTTCGTCGTTGTTGAGAACGGTCTGCATCTTCTCACGGTGACGTCAATGCGGTTTTCTGCCCCTGTCCGTCCAAGCGAACTCCATCTATCTGCGACGTAGACAAGTATAGACCAGATGGCAGAAATGCAAAGATCAAAAATCAAACATCAAAATGGCGGAATCCACCGAAGGCGGATGACTTCCTCCTACGTTTTGATTTCCGCCTTTGGCGGTGTGAGGTTCTTGTACCAGACGTTCATCGATTCGATGCCGCCGGAGATTTGCGTGTTGTTGACGAGGGTGCCTGAGAAGGTGTACCCACAGCGGGCGAAGGTGATGTTCATGCCCGGCGAAAGCGCCCGTGCGATAGTGTACAGGGTGGCGAAACCGGCAGATTTCATGTCAATTTCCATGGCTTGTAGCAGTGCCACGGCCAGGCCTTTCTTCCGGTGCTCCGGCGCGGTGGCGAAATCGGTCATTTCTGCGTTGCGACTCTCCGGATCGGTCTCAGCCGAGGCGGCCGCGACCAGTGTGTCGTCCTCGAAGGCTCCGTAGTAACGGATATGAGTGGCCATCGTGTGACGCAGGTATGCCTCGTCGAAGATTGGAAACGGATACGAGGGAAAGACCTGGCGATAGAGCTCTGCCAGATTGGGCGAATCATCTTCGAGAAGGCGACGCGTGGTGGCCTGTGGACGACCGGCCGCTTCACCCTGTCTGGCCAAAGCCAGCTCAAGCACACTCTCGACGGTAGCCTTCTGCTCGACCGACATCGTCGCTCGTTCGGGTTTTCGGAAACGCGACATGAAAGCCACATCGATTTGGCCCGAGAAGAATCCCGGTATCCGCGCCTCTTCTCGATAGCCCGCCTCTGCGAACAGGTTGCGCCACGGCGCCGGGACCTTGCAGAAGAGCTTGGCGTAATCACACGTCTCGGCCAGGTGTTCGACGCGCTCGATTATGGAGGGGGCATCAGCCGGCGCGAGCTTCATCAGATAGACGCGATCGCTGTCCTTGCCATGCTGGATCAGACTCTTGCCGAGTTTTTCGATGGTATCAGGCACGAACCGCCTTCCTCTCACGCAAGAGGACCGAGACTGCTACGAACAAGATCAGCGAGACGAGAATCCCGAAGAGGCTCGGTTCGAGGTCCCACGCCGGCTTGTTGGGCATGAAGGTCAGGAACAGCGTCAGTCCGCCCCCGCCCAGCATGCTGACTAATGCAGCCTCGGGTCGACTGCCCTTCCAGAAGTACGCGCCGAGCGTCGGCACGAGCAATCCCGAGACCATGAATGAGTAGGCGTTGAGGATCAGACCGAGCACCGTGTCGAATGAACTGGCCAGCAGCAGTGCGAGGACGCCAACCACGAGCGTAACAATCTGGCTGAGTCTCATGAAGGCACGGTTGGAAAGCTCCAGGTCAAGCTCTCCGATGATATCATTGACCCAGTTGGCCGACGACGCAATCAGGCAACTATCGGCGGTCGACATGATCGCCGAGAAGTAAGCCGCGACGACGATGCCGGTAATGCCCATCGGGAGTGCCTCGCCCAGGAGCATGGGCATGGCCATTTCGCTATCCGCCTCCGGGAAGACGACGCGGGCCATCATGCCCAGGCTGACACCCAGGAAGGCCATCACCGGGTATTCCAGCAGCCCGGCGATGAAAAACGCCCGCTTGGCGTCCTTGACGTTGCGACAGGCATAGATGCGTTGGTATAGCGTCATGGCCACGAACCAGATCGGAATGATCGTGACGAACCAGTTGATGATCTGGACGGCCGAGACGTTGGTCAATTGAAAATGCTCTTTGGGCAGCGCCTCGGTCAGGCCGGCCCAGCCGCCCACCTTGGCGTAGGCGAAGGGCAGGCCGAACAGTGACAGACCCAGCAGCAGCACGATCCACTGCACGGTGTCGGTGTAGATGACCGCTTTGATCCCGCCCAATACGGTGTAGAGCAGGATCACCCCGGCCATCAGATACAGCGATACCTTCAGCGGGTCGGCCCAGGTCACATTGGCGAACACGCTGCCGGCCGCCAGTTTTGCGCCGGCCAGGATCTGGGCGCCGGTAAAGCCCAGATAGCCGATCCCTGAGATTAATGCCGCCACGGCCGCGACCGACTTGCCATACCGCAGCCGCAGGAAATCCGGATAGGTCAGCAATCCGTGTTTGACGTCGAGCGATTTGATGCGCGGGACCATGACCACCGCGCAGAGCCAGGCTCCGACCAGCCCGGTGAACAACAGCCAGCTTCCCGCCAATCCGATCGCAAAGCCCAGCCCGCCCAGGCCGATGGAGAACCCGCCCCCGACGTCGGTGGCGACGATCGACATGCCGATATGACCGGCCGAGATTTGACGGCCGCCGACGTAGTAGTCTTCGCGACTCTCGTTCCGGCGAAAAAAGTACAGCCCGATCCCGAGCACGCCTGCGAAGTACGTTGCGAAGATCAGATAGTCCAGCCAGGTCATGCGCTCTGGAGTTCCTCGCCGCTGCTTTCGAGTTCCTCATCGCGACGTTCCATCCGCTCAAGGCTCCTCGGTTCGAGCGTGATGCGTTCATCAGCGTCGGAGATCAGTTGCGCGATTCCTGTGGCCCTGCACTCTTCCGCATCGTCGAGCTTGAGCTGCAGGCTGCAATCATCACACTTGCGATCGCAGAAGATCGGCTCATACGAATCAGGCTCTTTGTACGTGGTGATCACGCCCTCGAAGTTGCGCAGGATGACCTTGTTGGTGGACCAGGAGATCAGGTAGTTAGGCATCACGGGAATCTTGCCGCCGCCTCCCGGTGCGTCGATGACGTACGTCGGCACCGCGAAACCACTGGTGTGCCCGATGAGGCTCTCGATGATCTCGATCCCCTTGCCGACGGGCGTGCGGAGATGCGAGAGGCCTTCCGACAGGTCACATTGATACAGGTAGTAAGGCCGTACGCGGTTCTGCACCAGTTTGTGCACGAGCCGCTTCATGATCCGTGGGCAATCGTTTACACCTGCCAACAGTACAGTCTGATTGCCGAGTGGAATGCCCGCGTCTGCCAGCTTGGCCAATGCCGTTCGGGCCGATGTGGTGAGCTCGCGCGGATGATTGAAATGTGTGTTGATCCACACCGGATGGTGCCTTCGCAACATCTTCACCAGATCGTCGGTGATGCGGTAAGGCAGTACGACGGGTGTCCGTGTGCCGATGCGAACCACCTCGATGTGTGGGATCTGCCCCAACTCTGTGAGGATCCAGTCGAGGTACCGGTCGGAGAGCATAAACGGGTCGCCGCCGGAAAGAAGCACGTCGCGGATCTGCGGATTGCTTCGGATATAGGCCAGGCCTTCGAGAATGGTCGCCCGGTCGGGAATGTAGTCCACGTCGCCCACCTTGCGCTTGCGCGTGCAGTGCCGGCAATACATCGCACAGAGGTTGCTGATGTGGAAGAGCACGCGGTCAGGGTATCGATGCGTGACCTGCGGAGCCGGGCTGTCCTTGTCCTCGGCCAGCGGATCCGCCATATCCCACGGATGGGTTACCATCTCGGATGGCGATGGAAAGGCCTGTCGAAAGACGGGGTCGTTCCGACAGTCGTCCGTGTCAATCAACGACAAGTAGTACGGCGTAATCGACATCGGAAAATGCGCGATCGTTGCCTCCAATTCCTGTTTTTCCGCTTCGGTAAAGGCGATTCCGGTAAGCTGCTGGAAATCGTCAACGGTCTTGACCGTATGACGGTGCTGCCATCGCCAGTCGTACCACTGGCCGAGCGCATCAGCGCCACCGATGCGTTCGGCGATATCTCTCTGTGTTGGGCTAAGAATAGGCATACTACGGCATTCCTTTCGTAGATTACATGCGCGCACAGACGCCTTATGGCATCCGCTGGGACACGATCAGGATTATGGTTCGGGTTTTTGCGTTCGGGCGCGACTCGGCATGCCATTGAGCATCTCGACGAGATCGACAACGGTCCGACTCGCAGGGGGGAATCGTAGCTGGACAGACCGCCACCGCCCTGATGACGATGAACCGACGATTGGCTGCCCGTTCCGATGGAATTCAAGATTTAGACAAATCATGCTAACTCTATTGTACACAGGTTTTTCCGCAAATCAAGGATTATCCTGGATGTTGACAAAACGCGGATTTTCTCGCATAATGCACGTTTTTCGGCACGATGCCACGCGAGCGGGCAGGAAAATTGCCGTTGCGCCGTCATCCTGACGGCGATATGACGGCCAATACGACGTTGGAGCGGGGGCGTCTCGATTTTAGGGCATGTGATGAAGACCTACGAGCAGATCAACAAGCGGATCGAGTCAGGCAAAGCCGTGGTGCTGACGGCCGACGAGATCATGGATTACGTGGACAAGAAGGGCCTCGAGGCCGCCGCCCAGGAGGTGGACGTCGTAACCACCGCTACGTTCGGGCCGATGTGTTCGTCGGGGTGCTTCCTGAATTTCGGACATTCAAAGCCCAAGATTCGCATGACCGAGGCCTGGATCGAGGACGTGCTGGTCTACACGGGCATTGCGGCCGTCGATGTCTACCTTGGCGCGACACAACTGCGTCATGGCGACCCGGCGAACATGTATCCGCCTGGCGAGTTTCGCTACGGCGGGGGCCACGTGATCGAAGACCTCATCGCGGGCAAGACGCTGCAACTGTTCGCTCTGTCCTACGGGACCGACGACTATCCGCGCCGCGAGATTCGCACATACTTCACGATCGACGACCTGAATCAGGCCATCATGGTCAACCCGCGCAACTGCTATCAGAACTACAACGTGGCGATCAACGATTCCGATCGACCGGTCTATACCTATATGGGAACATTGGAGCCGAGCGCAAGAACGCAACGTATTGCTCGGCCGGGCAGTTGTCGCCTCTGCTCAACGATCCGTACTACGAAACGATCGGCATTGGGACCAAGGTCTGGCTGGCCGGAGCCCAGGGGCACGTGTACGCCGAAGGGACGCAACACGCCGGCGTGTGTGAGCGAACACCCGAAGGCGTGCCGATGGAAGGGGCCGGAACACTGGCGCTGACGGGCGATATGAAGCGGATGAACCCCAAGTTCGTACGAGGCGTCAGCCTGCGTGGCTACGGGATTTCGCTGGCCGTGGGCGTGGGGATTCCCATTCCCATCCTCAACGAGCAGGTGCTCACGCGGACCTGCGTGCGGGACCGGGACATCTTTGCGCCCGTGATCGATTACAGCCATGAATATCCCCAGAAGACGGGCAAAGTCGTCGCCAAGGTCAGCTACGAACAGTTGCGCCAAGGCGAGATTGCGATCGATGGTAAGACCGTTGGCGTCGGGTCCCTCTCGTCGTACTTCAAGGCGCTGGAGATTGCGAACCTGCTGGCCGACGAGATCCGCAAGGGAGACTTCACACTGGCTCAGCCGATGGCCATGCTGCCCAAAGACAACGCGATGAAACCTCTGATGATACGGGAAAAGACATCATGAGCGAGACCGTGACACAGAAACTGATGCTCTTCTTTCCGAAGTGCGAATGCGAAAAGCCGATCATCTACCATCTGGTGAAAGATTACAACCTTATCGTCAACGTGTATCGTGCCAAGGTGACGCCCGAGGAAGAGGGCTATCTGGTTCTGGATGTGACCGGTACGCAGGCGGATATCGAGAAGGGCATGGCGTTCGTCCGAACCTTCAATGTCACGATCAATTATACGGGCAAGGGAGTCACGCGCGATGAAGATCGCTGCACCCATTGCGGCCAATGCGTGGTCCACTGCCCGACGAAGGCCTTGACTATGCCCGACAAGGCGACGCGAGAGGTGGTCTACGACGAGGCCGAGTGCATTGAATGCCTGGCTTGCATTCGCGTTTGTCCGTTCGGCGCGTGTGCGTCGGCGTTCTAATCGGAGACACTGGTCCGAAGAGACCCGTGGCTGCCACCATGGCGAAACGAATCTACCGAACGTTCACCCACCACGAAGCGGTGCTGCGCATCTATTGTGAGGCGTTCGACGAGGTCACTGAAGAGATCGTGCGGCAGCGACGGATTCTCGAAGACTACATCCGCCGGCATCCCGCGTTTGGCACCTCCTTCGAACCGACAGACCTTCTGCCCGATCCACCCGAAGTCGCTCGGCGAATGGCACGGGCCGCCTGTCTGGTAGGGGTCGGTCCCATGGCGGCGGTCGCCGGCACGATGGCACAACTGGCGGCTGAGGCGGGGCTCAAGGCTGGTGCCCCCGAGGCCGTCGTGGACAATGGAGGCGATGTCTATCTGAGAGCGGCATCGCCCGCCGTCATTGCACTGCACACGGGCACGGCCAAGCTGGCGGATCGCCTGGCTTTCTCGCTGCAACCGGCGGACACGCCCATCGCGATCTGCTCGTCGTCGGGCAAGATGGGGCACTCCACGAGCCTGGGGCGGTGCGACCTGGCCACGGTGGTCGCCAGAGATGCCGCCCTGGCTGACGCGGCCGCCACCCAGGCTGCTAACCTCGTCTGTACGACCGACGATGTGGACGCTGCTCTGGAGCGTATCGGCGCCATCGATGGCATTGACGGACTGATCATTGTCAAGGACGATCGCGTCGGCCTGGCCGGTCACTTGCCTGCCCTGGTTAAGGCTCGCCAGTGAAATTCCCTCTTACGTGTGAGGGGGATGTGGCGCGCCTGGGAGGTCAAACCATCGGCAAGCTTTGCTTGCCGATGCCACCCGTTGGCTGCCACTCCGACAGTGAGAAGGATGGGTGACATCAGGCGTCGTTGGTGGTATGCTATGGCCGCACAAGGTGAGCTGGCATTTCGGTCGGGCCGTGAGATCCTCGCCTGCCGAATCGTTCTGCACAAGGGTATCTGAGTCGAGGGACAAACGCGATGGATACAAATGCACGCAAGATCGGAATCAAACATTCCCTGTTGGTGATTGCCTCGGTCGCGTTCCTGGCGTTGACGGCACGTGCTGAGGCGGCGATCACGACCGGGTCGCTCTTCAAAGAGATGGTCGACATGGCCGGCCTGTCGCAATTTCCCGAGCCCGCCTATCGCACGGTGCAGTTCTCCTCCACCGACCGTCGGAGTCGTCTGCCGGGCGGGCCGGATTGGTTTGCCAATTCGGATGGCTTCGGAGGCGAACCGATCCCGAATTTCGAGAAGGTGTTTCGCGAGCCCGACGCCAACGGAGTAGGCGAGTATTTGATCGCCGACGTGGCCGGCCCCGGCGCGATCGTGCGGCTGTGGACCGCCGCCATCTCGGGTCAGGTGCGGATGACCATCGACGGCGCCGAAACACCCGTCTATGAAGGCAGCGCCAACGACTTCTTCCACCACCCGTACAACCACTTCGAGCCGTTCAAAGAGCTCGACGCTGAGACGTTCGGTCGGACCGTCTATCAGCGCGACGCTTCCTATGCGCCGATTCCCTTCGCCAAACACCTTCGCGTGGTGTGGACGGGCAAGGTCAAGGAGATTCACTTCTACGAGCTTCAGGTGAGGCTCTACGAAAAAGGTGCGACCGTCACGTCGTTCAGACCTGAAGATATCCGCACGTATCGCGAAACGATCGACCGTGTGACGAAGACACTTGCCGATCCGGATGAGCGCATGAAACCAGGGTCCCAAGCTGAGATGAAGTCGTTTGACACTGGCTTGGCCGCATCCGAAACGAAGACCTTGGCGGAGTTCGCTGGATCGCAGGCGATCGAACAATTGTCGATTCAGTTGAACGCGGCCGACATGGACAAGGCCCTCAGGCAGACCGTGCTTCAGGTCACCTTCGATGGGTATCCCTGGCCTCAGGTGCAGTCTCCGGTGGGCGATTTCTTCGGTGCCTCGCCGGGCATCAATCCCTATCAGTCGCTGCCGTTCACGGTCAAGCCCGACGGGACCATGGTTTGCCGGTTCGTGATGCCTTTTGAACGATCCTGCAAGGTCGAACTGGTCAATCTGGGCGATCAGGATGTGGAGGCGGAGGGGACTGTCCACGCCATGCCGGCGGATTGGAATGAGCGGTCCATGCACTTCCGAGCGCGATGGCGTGTGAACCACGACCTGATCGGGTCCAATCAAGATGTGCAGGACCTGCCGTTTCTCCTGGCCAGTGGCAAGGGCGTCTACGTCGGGACGAGCGCGTATATCTTGAACCCGGCCGAGGTGCCGACACCCCATGGCAACTGGTGGGGCGAGGGCGACGAGAAGGTGTTCGTGGACGATGAGGCCAGGCCTTCGATCTTCGGGACCGGGTCTGAGGACTACTTCAATTACTCGTGGTCCGCGCCCGACATCTTCCTTTATCCCTACTGCGGGCAGCCTCGAAACGACGGCCCGGGCAATCGCGGTTTCGTCACCAACTATCGCTGGCACATCCTCGATGCGATTCCATTCCAGAAGAACATCCGATTCTACATGGAGTTGTTCTGCCACGAGCGGACGCCCGACATGTCCTACGCCCGCATCGGCTATCACTACGCTCGCCCAGGCGTGACGGATGATCATCTGCCTATCAAACCCGCGGATCTGCGGGCGCCCGTCCTGCCCGAAGGCTGGCAGCCGGCGGCTCGAATGGGAGCCGCCAACTCCGTATTCTACACGAGTGAAGACTGCGTGACCGGCAAGGAGAATACGCGCCTGGAGAGCGGAGCCCTGTGGGCCGGCGCGAAGCTGCTGGTCTGGACGCCGGACAAGAAAGGGGATCGCAAGAGCTTCAAGATCGACATCGACGCGGCTGGCAGGAAGCAGATCAACGTGGCATTCGCCATGACCCCTCGGTCGGGAAAGGTCGCCTTCTATCTCGACGGGGAACCCTTGCAGGTATCGAACCGATCCGAAACCGCCGATCTCTACCGTCCGTATCGCACACTGCTCCGCCGCATTGCCCTGATGCCGACCGAGTTGACGGCGGGCGACCACACTCTCACGCTCGAATGGAGGGGCGCGGGCGACGATGTGAAGAAGCCTGAGGTCGGAATCGACTTCTTCTGGGTCCAGCGCCGGTAGGGGCCGGATGGCCATTGGGATGCCTGCCCGTGTCTCAGGAAGGAAACGAATGAAAGCGGACATTGCGCGACGTACTCTGTTGAAGGCTGCCGGGATCGGTGCTGCGATGGCATCGTCTTGGCCTTCGCGATTGCTGTATGGGCAGGAGTCTCGCTCGCAGGGCCGGCCTGTTCCCATGATTCACGTGACGGATCTGTTTCGCCCACACTGGGATCCGGACGACCATTGGGATTTGGCGTGCGTGTTTGCGCTGGCCTACACTAAGCAAGTCGATCTCAAAGGCGTCCTGATCGATTATGAGCCTCATCCGCCAGGCGGTCAGAATCCCGACATCATGGCCGTAGCGCAGATGAACTACATCGCCGGACTGCATGTGCCGGTCTCCGTGGGCACACCACGTCCGATGCGTTCACGGGATGACAGCCAGTCCGATGCCAGTGTCAGCGACCACGTCGGGATCAACATGGTGCTCGACATCCTGCGTCAGTCGCCCGAACCGGTCGTGATCAATGTCATTGGCTCCTGTCGTGACATCGCCGTTGCGGGCAAGAAGGCGCCGCAGCTCTTCGCGGAGAAGTGTGCGGGCGTCTATCTCAATGCCGGCACAGGTTCGCCCGACAGAGAGAAAGCCGCTCTGCACGAGTACAACGTGAGCATCGCGCCGCTCAGCTACGCCGCGGTCTTCGATCTACCCTGCCCCATCTATTGGATGCCCTGCTTCGAGCAGATGAAGGGGGGCAACCCGATCATGGAGTATGGCACCCACTATCAGTTTCACCAGGGCGAGATCCTGCCGCATCTGTCGACACGCGTGCAGAATTACTTCCTGTACATGTTCGGCAGGAAGACCGACCACAACTGGCTTCGATACCTCTTGGGCCCGGTCGACGCGAAATTGCTCGAAACATTCAGTGCCCAGGATCGGAATATGTGGTGCACGGGCGGATTTCTGCACGCGGCAGGGCAGAACGTGACGAGCGAAGCGACCGGTCGACCGGTATTCTCTTTCGACCCGATCAAGGTCAAGTGCTCGGACCAGGGTGTCACGGAGTGGACAAACGATGCGACGGCCAAGGACCGCTACATCTTCCACGTGCGGGACATAGACCATTACCAGGAGGCTATGACCAAGGCCTTGAAGGCATTGCTTCAGAAACTCCCGTGACAATCGATCCGATTCGCGGAGATTCTCATGGTCAAGACACTCGTGTTTTCGATCTTGAGCACGACGGCCATCACTGCGGCCGAACCCAGCCGAATGTTCGTGCTCGACGTCGATGCATTCAAGCACCATGTCGATTTCTTCAACAGCATGGAGCCTGAGAACATCGTCAATTACGTCCCGAACGCGCAGTCGTGGGCGTGGATGACGCAGGACATCCCGTTCTTCGAATGTCCCGACAAGAGCTTCGAGCAGACCTACTACTTTCGGTGGTGGACATTCCGCAAGCATATCAAGCAGACGCCGGATGGATTCGTCCTCACAGAGTTCCTCGACAAGGTCGGTCACAGTGGCAAGTACAACACGATAAGTTGTGCGCTGGGGCACCACATTCGCGAAGGGCGATGGCTGCGGGATGGGCGGTATATCGACGAATACGCTCGTTTCTGGTACACGGGCAACAAAGGGGATTTGCAGCCACATTTCCACCAATACAGCAACTGGGCCACATGGGCCCTGTATCAGCGGTATCTGGTCAATCATGACAAGGCTTTCGTGGTCGACTTGCTGGACGCTTTTCTTCGTGATGTCCAGGCGTGGGACAAGGAGAAGGGCCTGGAGAACGGGCTGTTCTGGCAATACGACGTGCGCGATGGAATGGAGGAGTCGATCAGCGGGTCGCGCAAGGATAAGAACGCCCGGCCTCCGCTGAACTGCTACATATACGCGAACATGTTGGCCATCTCGAAGGTGGCGGCCCTGGCCGGTAAGGATGCGATCGCCCGGGAGTGCGGCGAGAAGGCGGCCAGGCTCAAGTCACTCGTTCAGGAGCTGATGTGGGATAAGCAGGCAGCGTTCTTCGAAGTCCGTCATCCCAACGGCGAGTTAGCGAACGTGCGGGAGGAGATCGGGTTCATCCCCTGGTATTTCGAGCTGCCCGGGCCAGGCTATGAACGGGCGTGGCTACAGTTCACCGATCCACAGGGCTTCAAGGCGCCGATGGGGATCATGACGGCCGAGCGAAGGCATCCCGCCTTTCGCAGTCACGGCGTCGGAACCTGCGAGTGGGACGGAGCGGTCTGGCCCTATGCGACGAGCCAGACACTGGTGGCACTGGCCAATCTGCTGCGTGACTACCAGCAGAGCGATGTCACGAAGGCGGACTACTTCGATGCGCTGCTGACTTATGCCCGTTCGCATCGATATCGTGGCAAACCCCACATCGGGGAATACCTCGACGAGGTCGATGGCACGTGGCTCAGACCCGATTCGGATCGCAGTCGATACTACAACCACTCGACCTTCTGCGATCTGGTCATCAACGGGTTGGTTGGGCTTGTTCCGCGAGAAGACGACACAATCGAGGTCCATCCGCTGATCCCGCCCGACGTGTGGGACTGGTTCTGCCTCGACGGCATACCGTACCACGGGCGAACGCTCACGATCCTCTGGGACCGCACGGGCTGGAAATATGGCAAAGGCAAAAGGCTCCACGTATTCGCCGACGGCCGGGAGATTGCGGCCTCGCCCGAACTGTCACCTGTCACAGGCCAACTGCCCTGATTTCCATTGTCGGCAATGCTTCTATCCCTTCTTGGGTGGATAGAACTTCGCGGTGCCGATCGGCGTATCCTTTCAGCTTTGCGGCGATATCGGGGTATTTATCCAGCACGTTGGTCGTTTCGTACGGATCGTTTTCCATGTCGAACAACGACAGGCCAATCTCTTCCTGTCGATATTTACCCGCCGCACCGTCATGCCCGGCCGTCACCAGCGTGCGATACCTGTGTGGCACGTGCAGTTTCCAGTGGCCGTCTCCGCTGATGACGCCTTCGAAGTTCCCGCCCGTCGAGAACGGATAGTACTCCTGTGGGTTCTTCGCGCCAGGCTTGCCCACGATCAAATCCCATTGATCTTTGCCATCGACGGGATTGGAGGGCAATTCCGCTCCGGCCAGATGTGCCACCGTCGGCAGGATGTCGATCGAGCAGAAGGTCTTCTTCTGAGATCGTGCCCGGCTTGATCCGGCCAGGAAATCGCATGATGCAGGCGCTGCGCGTTCCGCCATCGAAGCTGGTACCCTTGGCCTCCCGGAACGGGGTCTTGCCCGCGTGGTTGCCGTAGGAGATCCACGGTCCATTGTCCGAGGTGAAGATCACAAGAGTGTTGTCTTCGAGTCCGTTGTCCTTGAGGGCTTTCATGATCTGCCCGACAGACCAGTCGATCTCCATCATCACGTCGCCATAGAGACCCGCGCCGGATTTGCCTTTGAACTTCTCGCTACAGAACAGCGGCACGTGCGGCATCGACTGCGGCACGTAAAGCAGGAACGGTTCGTCCTTGTGACGGCCGATGAAGTCTACCGCGTGCTCGGTGTACCACGTGGTGAGCATCGGCTGTTCCTTCGGTGTGACGCGCTCGATCGTGATCTTGCCGTTGTCCCAGAACTGAAGCGGCCACTGGCCCCAGTATTTCGGGTTCTCCGGGTGGTATTCCCACATGTCGTTGGAGTACATCAGCCCGCACGATTCGTCGAAGCCCCGCGCCGGGGGCCGCGTCTCGGGCTGGTCGCCCAGGTGCCACTTGCCAAAAACGGCAGTCGCGTATCCGCGCTTCTTGAGGACCTGGCCCATCGTGGCGAACTTGGGATCGAGCCCTCTCGCTCGCGGCGGGTGCGCCCGAAGACCTTCGTCCGCCCCGGATAGCAGCCCGTCATCAGCGCCGACCGCGACGCCGAGCATACCGCCTGGGGGACGTAGAAATTCTGATAGCAGCACCCCTCTCTGGCCAGTTGCTCGACGTTGGGTGTCGGATAGTCCTGCGTCGCGAAAGGCCTGAAGTCCGCCCACCCCGAATCGTCGAGGAAGATGATCACGACGTTAGGCGACTTGCCCTGCTCCCGCCCTTGGCCGAGCCTGGGCAACCCCATCGTCACCGCCGACAGCGCCGCGGCTTTCAGAAACATCCTTCGCGTGTGCATCGTCTTCATTGCACGACACCTCCATCGTCGATCTCGTTCGTAATTACGCCGTAAGGCGTTGTCTCACATGTCCTCATGGGCATACTGCCAACGGAATTGGGTCTGTTTGGCTTTGTTTTGCCCTGGGCCGGGTCTCTCTTCTTACCTTCTAACCTGTTTATGCAGAAGCCCTTATGCTTATCTTGCGTCGGGGAGAATTGGCTTTGTGTTCTGCGCGTTTCAGAATCTGGCAAGTCTCCGGCCCCGGGGCGGATCGGAGACATGCAATCCCCTATTCACTTGTTATCTTATCATATAACATACGCTTCCCCCGTCAAGTCTAAACCCGGAGATTGTCGACTCCAGCTTCCTGTCCACTCAGGCTTGGTTGGTCTCCTTTCAGGTTGATTTTCTCGTCTCGACGTGGACAATCTGAAGTATGGCAGGGAGCATCCTTCTGTCTGGGTTTGTCCGTCGTGTGGGTCTTGCAGGGCGGCGGGCCGTGGACCAGAATCGGTACGCTGGCTCTCGTGGAGAGTCATCGGGACGGGGCCCCGTTCAACGGGCCTGTCCGCAGTCTCATCCTTTTGCACGACAGAAACAAACGTCCAAAGAATCTGGCTGCATCGTCTATTGAGGGGCTTTGGAATGATACATCAGGCAGTCCTTTCGTGTGTTCTGTGTTTTACTGGGCTCACAGGCAGCAAGCCTGATACGCGAACAAATCCGAGTGTCTTGTTGGATAAGTGTGAGGCATCGTTGTCATGGTCCGAGTCGTTCTCTCTAAGGTTAGGCATCGACATACGGAGCATGCAGGATAACGTGCCCGGGGGACACTGGGCGAAGAACTACACGTATCGTAGAGACAAGAACCGGGTTGAGTGGTTGGGGGAGGTCATCACATACGATCCGAACGGCGAACGGGGTGAGAACTCTTACCTTCACGATGTCAGCAGAACGGAGATTGGCCTGGTTGACGCGTCGCATCTGCCGGGGAAGCGACCGCTTTTCGCCGTGTTGTACCTGGAACCTCGGGAAGAGATCGAAGTCATGTTGGCGGACACCGATAAAGGTGGCCCGCTCACCGGCCGAGCTTATCTTTTGGATGGCAAGACGGTCATCGGGGCATTACGAGAAGCAAAGAGCATCTCCGTTGACAAGCGTCCGGACAAGATCGCCGGCGTCACCTGCCGTCACGTGTGGGGCAAGACGCCGTATGGTGACATTAACGTGTGGATCGCTCCTGAGAAGGGGTACAGCCTATTGAAGTGGCGCATCCATAGAGACCAGACTAAGGACAGTGGTGATTCCGAGACGCTTGAGCAGTGGCGCCGAACATACGGCATAGCTGATTGGCTAGGTGCTTATGAGGTCACCAAGATTACGAAAATTGACGATTCGTTCATTCCACAGCTCGCCGTCTTCAGGACCGAGGTCAAGAAGGATGGGCGAATCATGGCAGTCACCTATCAATACAAGGTCGACGAAATCGATCTCACTCCGGACTTCGAATCCCTCGGCGCGTTCGCCATTGACCTGCCCGATGGGACTCCTGTCGATGTCAGGGAACGCCCTGGAATTGCATACGTGTGGCACGATGGCAAGGTGATCCTGCGTAAATAAGAGCGGCCCTGTGCTACACAGACCAGTGAAGATGCCCACGGATTGTCGTTTGCGCATTCTGGCGGAGAGGCCTGTTCCATTTCGGATTTGGGCGGAATCGTGACGAGCGAGGGGATTGCGGCCTTATAGGGGGGGAGATGCTTCGGGGCGGTGGTTGCTTCGGGCGTTGGATGCGGTAGAATGGGCCGGTGTGGGTGATGCACGCGAACGCAGGCAGGATGAAAGGTGGGGCGAAATGGACTCGATGATGCGAGTGAATCGATATGGCAGGGCGGCCCGGCGGTTGCCCGTGTTGATGTTGCTGTCAATCGTGCTGATTGCGGCCGGGTGTGCGCATAAGAAGGCGTACAAGCGGGCGACCCGGTTCTCGCAGGAGGGGCAGTACGTTCAGGCGATCGAGGAGCTGGAGACGGCGATCCGGCTGGCGGAGGAGGGGAACAACAACAAGACCGCCGATCGCTATCGGGAGGAGCTTGAACAGACCAAACAGCGGGCGGGCCAGTTCTACTATCGCGAGGCGGAGTTGTGCTTCGGTCAGGCGGACTTGGCCGGGCGCAGAAGTTCATCGAGCTTTGCGTTCGCTATCGACCGCAAGAGCCATTGTACCGATCGATGCGACAGCGCATCGCCGCCGCGGTGGGCGAGGCCGAACGGATGCGCTCCGAGGCCCTGTCGTTGGCCGAGCAGAGGCAATGGAGTGCTGCTGTCGAGCGCATGACCGAGGCATTGCGTCTGAACCGAACGATGCCGGGTGGGCAGGGCGATCTCAAGCAGATTCAGGATCGCGCCTATCAATATTACCTGTCACGGGCGGAGGATCGACTCAGCCAGAACGATCTGGAGGCGGCGATCACCGAAGCACAGACGGCGCTGAACTACCGCGATGACGGGCGTGAGGCCAAGGGCATCTTGCAGACCGTGCAGAACCGGCGCGAGGCGACCGGGCTGGTGGCACAAGGGCAGGCATTGCTGGCGCAAGGTGACAGCGAAGAGGCCTTGCGCATTCTGGAGCGAGCGCAGGAATTGTATCCACTGCATCCCGACCTTCCCGGCTTGCTCCAGCAGGCCAGGCGGGCAGCGTGCGATCGCTGGATTGCGCAGGGTCGCCAGGCGATGGCTGGGGGCGATTATGCCGATGCGCTGCGGCTGTTCGTCAAGAGCAACGAACTGCTGCCAGGCTATGGCGGCGTGGTCACCCTGGCGGCCGAGGTGCGGTCGACGCTGGCCAAGAGTCATCTGGATACCTCGCAGCGATACGCGCGTGACGGTGCCGACGGCTGCGCCTGTTCCATGCCCTTGTGGCACTGGGGTACGAGCCGACCAACTACGATGCTCGACGGCAGCTCAGCCAGTGTGCCGGGCAGGTGCAGCAGGCGGTGCGCTACGCGGTCGGATTCGTCGGCTTTCGTGCCGCGCCGGAGCAGCAGCAAATCGCCGATACGCTCACATCCGTATCGCTGGAATACCTGACCCACGCGCGGCCGGCGAACATGATGCTCGTGGAGCGGGGGGATTTGCAGGCCATCCTCGACGAGCAACAGCTCAGTACGACGGACCTGGTCGATCCGCAGTTCCGCGTGTCGGCCGGAAAGCTGCACGGGGTTGATGCGCTGCTCGTCGGTCAGGTTCTGGAAGCCAAGATCTCCAGCGAGACCAAGGAGACCGGCCATGGCGAGTCAACTTATCAGGATGGCTACGTAGAGGAGCCCAATCCGGACTACACCAAGGCGGTTGCCGCTGCCAAAGAGGCCGTGAACGATCTCGAAAAGGCGCGGCAGAGACTGGCGGAGGCGGAGGCCAGACTGGCGCGGTACGATCACATCGACCCCGATGATGCGGACGCTCAGGCTGCGAAAGCGAAGGGCCCGGGCCGACGTGGACGAGGCGAAGCAGCGTCTGATCAACGCGGCGACTACAGCGGGTGCGGCTGAAGCGCGTGCCGCGATGACACCGAAGCAGGTGCTCGTTCCGAATATGGTGACGTTCGAGTATCCGATCCAGACGGCGACCTGGACGGCCAAGGTCGGTTGCATGTTGAAGATGCTTGACACCGCGACGGGCGAAGTGATCCTCGCCGAACGCATCGAGGGCCAGTACGCACAATCGGACCAATTCGTCTCGCCCGATCCCGCGCGGAACGTACCAGAAGATCCGTTAGAGCTTCCGGACGATGCGAAGCTGTTGGAAGGGGCGGCCAACGCCGCAACCGGCAAACTCAAGAAAGGCGCTCGACATCGCCTGTAGCAAGCACGGGCAACGGTTTGCTCTGCAAATCCAGCGGGCCGAGGCGGCCGGTGACATCATCGGGGCGATCGACAATTCGGTCAAATACCTGTTCGCCTATCCCAAGAGCAGCCGGGAGACAGAGAAGATCGTGAGTGTGCTGCGCAGCTATCTCGGCCGCGAAGATGGGCTCGTGGATATCAAGGCCTTGCTGCAAACCAACTGCCACGTGCTCCAAAAGTGAGCGGGCAGGTCTTTTGCCTATACCATCGGATCCTAAAGTGACTCCTCGTATACGTGGTAGGGGGTCTCTTCCATGCCGAGTTGGGCGTAGGTCTTCTTCGCGATGTGGTTGGCCTGCTCCACGTAGAGGCGCAGGCCGCAAACGTCCGGTTTCTGTGACGCCTGCTCGCGCACGAATCGATACAATTCCTTGAAGACGCCCAGGCGGCGCCGCTCAGGTTTGACGTAGACACTTTGAATCCACCAGAACTGCCCGCAGCGCCAATCGCTCCATTCGTAGGTGACCAATAACGATCCTACCACCTCATCTGCGACGACCGCGACAACGTAGAACCCATGGCTTGCTTCCGCGAGGACCGCACGCACCCCTTGCGCCACCGTCGCTGGATGAAGATGCTTGCGTTCGGTCTCCCAGGCCATGGCAATATTGAATCCCGCCACGGTATCGGCGTCGTTCGGTTCTGCGCCTCGAATTGTCACCGGGTCGCTCATGTATGGTCTTCCTTCGCGTTTGGTGTCCATCTCTGACTCGTTTGAGCGTGCCAGTGTAGCCGGACTGCGTGCATCGTTCAAAGCCAAACTCCGCTCGCCTTCCTCGAATGGTTAGCCTTTGACGAGCCGGCCGGCCGGTGGTATCAATACAATACGTTAGTCTTCTTCTGGAGGATTCAGATATGAAGTCATACGCTAATGCATCTGCGCCTTCCGCTCGCTGATTGCCGTCGACTTTCCCTGATGGTGATTGTGTCGATTGTGTTGTCTCTTCTCATGGGCTTCTGCGGTTATGGCCGAAACCGTGCACGTCTGGGAGAAGGTCGAGATCACGTTTCATACTCAAAAGACGTATCAGAATCCATACACGGACGCTACGGTTTGGGTCGATCTGAGGGGCCCCGGCTTTGAGCGGCGCTGCTATGGTTTCTGGGACGGTGACAACACCTTCCGCGTCCGGATGGTGGCCACCGCGCCGGGAACGTGGAATTGGCGGGGCGGATCGGCGCCGGCTGATCCCGCTCTTGACGGTGTTCGCGGGAGTTTCACGGCGACGCCCTTGGAGCGATGCCGAGCTTCAAGCGAATCCCTGTCGGCGGGGCATGGTCCGTCCCACAGCGAACGGTCATGCGTTCGAATACGCGGACGGCACGCCGTACTTTTTGACGGGTGATACGTGGTGGGCCGTACCCACGTTCCGGTACCGCTGGTACGACGACGACCAGCCTCGGTCGCTGGGACCGGAAGCGGGATTCAAAGACTTCGTCCGATTCCGCGAGAAGCAGGGCTATAACTGTATCGCGATGATCGCGGGGTTTCCGAATTGGGCCAACGATGACAAGCCGGCCAGGTTGAACATGCCCGACGGTACCGTTCTGCGGGCGGCGTGGAAACAGGCCGGGACCGACAGTGCCAAGAACATGGCTGACGACTTTGGACAACGGCCTTTTCTGTTTCCGGGAACGGTGCCCGGATACGAGGATTACATCCCCGACCTGGAGCGTATCAATCCCAAATACTTCCAGACCATGGACAAGAAGGTCGACTATCTCAACGCACATGGGATCGTTCCGTTCATCGAGGTGGCCCGTCGTGACATCGGACAGGTGTGGAAGAAATTCTATCCCTGGCCTGCTTCGTATACCCGGTATATCCAATACGTCTGGAGCCGGTACCAGGCGAACATCTGCTTGCTGAGCCCGATCCACTTTGACACACCGGCGCAAAGCATCTCCGCCGAAGACTGGAATCAGGCCGCCAACAAGGTGATCGACGACTATGGGCGTCCGCCTTTCGGCACGCTGACCGGGACCAACGCCAATCCCTCATCGCTTCGCAACTGGGGGCACGTCGACAAGGCCCGGTGGCTTCAGTTTCATCAAATCGGCAATCGGCGTACGCACGACTGCTATGCCTTCCTGACAGAGATCTTCAACACCATGCCGCCCGTTCCTGCGATCAATGGCGAGCCCTACTATGACGGCATGGAAGACGCCAAGCCCGGCAGCGACCTGGCGGCGCTGTATTGCCGTTCGGCCATGTACGGCAGCGTGCTGTCGGGCGGACTGGGCGGGCACATCTACGGCGCCGGTGGCTGGCAGGGCGGGATGTGGAGTGGTGAGGTCGAAGCGGCCTCCAAGTACCCGATCTGGGAAGTCATTCAATGGCCTTCCGCCGACCAGATGCGTCATCTGCGCACGTTCGTGCTGTCGGAGGGCCGTCGCTATCAGGACCTGATCCCTGCGACGGAAATGCTTTGGCCCAACAGATCCAGCGATCCCAAGACCAACGTGGGCTGGGCCTACGCTGCTGCGACGACCGATCGCGATCTCGTCCTGCTCTACTTCGAGCGGGGTTGTCCGAAGGCGACGGTCTCTGGACTCGCCTCAGGTCGCAAGTACGCCGCTCAATGGTTCAACCCGCGCACGGGCGACTGGCACGACGCGATCGAACTGATCGCGGATGCCGCGGGGAAGATCCGCCTGCCGCAATTCCCCGGTGACAGAGATACATCGGCCGACGACTGGGCGTTGAAGCTCACGCTTACCGATGCTCCATAGCTGACTATCGCTCATCGCTCCAGATGGCCTTGATGGTCTCTTCCTGGCCGAAGCCGGTCGGTACTGCGTCGCTGGGGTTATTGGCCCAGTACCAGTGCACGTCGCCTACCGGCGCCGCCAGCGTGCGGCTGCCCGGCATCTGGAGATAGCCATTGCGATCGTGCTCGCAGACCCAGTCCCACGCGTAACGAAGCCACTGGTTGCGGTATTCGAGGCTCTGGTGGGCGAACCAGCTTATCTCATCGTAGCCCCAGATCCAGTGGGCACCGATGTTCTGGCCTTCGCGTCCGCTCCGGCCCCAGTTGTCCAGCTCTACGAGATAGGGGAGGCTCTCGCACGACCAGCCGCTGGGCGTCACGCCCCCTTTGCTGCGACCGAAGAGACTGTCGAGATAGCCGACCTTCAGCACGCCTTGCTCGGGATGCTCGACGACTTCATCGATTCGCAGCGGGAACGAGTGGAAATCGAACATCAGCTCACCGTCGTGGACGATGCCTCCGCTGGGCACGTGGGCGTCGCAGATGACCATGTGCCGTCTGGCGTGCGTGCGAGCGTACTGGCGGACGCGACGCATCATGTTGCGCCAGTGGACATGATCGGGATCGCGGTCGTCCATGATCTCGACCTGTCCGAAGTGGATCGCCTCGATCCCGATGTCAATGTAGCGCCGGCAGAGGTAGGTAAACCACATCCGCGTCTCCAACTGGCTCATGTCGGGTACGGAAGATCCCCGACGCCATTGATCCACGCGATGCCCGTCGGGATAGAGCATGGCCTCGTAACGGAAGTTCCGCTGCTGGGGTTCGAGCCCGAACTCCTCGAACAGATCAGCCGGGATGGGAATTCGGTTGACCTGCTCGCTGACGATCTCGAAGGCGGCCGCCTGGAGGATGACGTTCGGATCGATTTCGTGCATTCGCTTGGCGATCGGTTCGGCTGTCGCCAACAGGTTCTCCAGGCCGGCTTCCCCGCCCCAGCGATAAATGGCCCGGCCGATGAACTTGGCGCCGACGTTCTCGAGCATGCGGATGTTGTCGTTCACGTCGCCTATGCCGTGCAGAAATTCGCTCATGGTGATCGCGCGGGACAGGTAGTTCTCCAGGACCGCGCGAGAGATCGTCCCATCGAAGTTGTAGTCTCGTTTCGAGCCGATGTACTTCGTGCCTTGGCTCTTGCTTTTGCCACTGGCCAATGGCAGCTCCGGCGTGACACTGAAGCTGTCGCTGTCGAGGTCGATCGTTACCGTGGTCCCGTCGGCGAATGTCGTGCGCTGCCTTCGATGCGAATCGTCGAGGAATTCGTGCTTCGTCATCTCCAACAACCCGACGCGCTCGTTCAGGGCGCACATCGTACGCACCTGGGTTAGTTCCTGCTCGCCCGGATTCAGTGACACATAGGGCAGGCCTGCATTGGCCAGCCCGTGCAGGTAGCCCAGGTCGTTCTGGGGGATGCCCCAGGCGCCCTTGCCCAGCGACCAGGGCAGCAGCAGGGCATCGTGGTAGACGAGGTTGAACAATGGGACGGGGATACCCATGGCCGGACCCTGGCCCGGACCTGGAGTCAATGCGAAGGGCCCGTGATGGACCAGGTCGAGATGCGGAATCGCCCAGTCCGCCGGTTCCTCGGAACTGACGATGCCTCCGGTCGAGCGGATGAAGTCCAGGCACATCCCGCGATACGTCAGGCAGTCTGTGCGCGTCGCCGGATGCTCGGGGCTGTAGCATTCATCGGGAGGCACGACCGCGAAGACGTCCAGGTAGGCACCGCGCACCTTGACGCCGTGGTCGAGCAGCGCGCTGTAGTTCTTCTTCACGTGGCCCAAGGCCAGCCGCGAGCACAGGATGGACTGCTTGCCCCCATACCACAGACCGTACAGGGGACGCTCCCCCTGGCGATCGACGATGGTGTGCCTGGAGTCGTATGACTTTGCGTCGAGGTAGTAGTCCCTGTATTGGTCGTGGATGGCGAAGACGTAGCCCAGATCGTCGCAGGTCTGGGCGAGGCGCTTCATGCCCTCCCAGCCTCCCGCTTCGGGACAGGGAGGCAGAATGTCCGGATGCAGATTGTCGTAGCCTCGGAAGCCCCATCCGTCGAGATGAACGTACGCGCGAGACACGCCTTTCTGGGCCACGGCCCGCAAGTACGTGGCCATCTGGTCGAATGTGGTCACGATGTGGTTCTTGGAAGGGTCGTCCTTGTTGTAGTATTGCGATTCGGGCTGGATGTGGATCAGGATGCCCGCGTGGATGACGGGGTTGCCAAGGAGATTTGCCAGCAGCGGCGTGCGGGCGATCTTCTCTCGCAACGAAACGAAGTGCCCGGTCTGCTGCACGTGTTTGCGGTAGCGTTTGGCCATGTCGACGTAGTTGCCCTTATCGAAGAGGCAAAACCGCATGCGTCGAGGATAGCGGAACTGGCCCAGCGAGTGAATCCATCGCATCTGCATGTGCGTCGGTCCGCCCGCCGGATGATCGAACTTGCAGCCACCGTCGTCGGGCGTCTCGATCAGAGTGAGCAAGGCGGCGTCCTTCTGCTGGTGACCCCACCAAGGCATGTACAGGCCCCGTCCATAGCAGACGGTGTCGTAGAGCCAGACCTTCTCGGGCCAGTTCTTTGGCAGGAGCATCCCTTGCATGAACGGAACGACCGTCGCGTCGAATGAATCGCTCGCCAGGGCCGGCGGCCAGAGGCATTCCAGCACGTGGCAGCGGCTCTCATCGGCAATCAGCTCGCAGACCAGGTCCTCTCGGGAACCTTCCAGGCACGCGAACAGGGCGATGGACAGATCGACCTCGGCATCGCCCTGGTGAAAGCTCTGCAACGTGATCTTGACGCCGGTCTTGAACCCGGTTTGATAGGGCTCGATCTCATGCGTCTGAGCGTCGGCGAGCCGGAGTGTACACGTCTTGCCATCGGCTTCGACAACGAGGTCACCCGAGGAAGATGCCACCGTCGACCAGGTATGACCGCCTGCGCTGAGGACCATCTTCAGATCGGACGGACTCACTTCGACGTGCGTGCGGCGTCCCTGGAGAACCCACTGGCCTTCCCTCTGCTCTACTTTGACCGCCGGCGCGCCGTAGTCATCTTGTGTCGTCTCGGCGCCAAAGGCGAGTGATGCCGACAGCATCATGAGACACACGATCCAGGGCAATAACTTCATCAGTGACATCTCCACAATCGATCGGGTTGAGAGTTGGTTCATCATCACGCAAGCGGCTCGACGGCACGCTTCATCCGGTCGAGCGCTTCCCGCAGGGTCTTCTCCGTGCATCCGAAGTTGAGTCTCACATAGCCCGACCCCTGGAAATCTGCTCCGTCCGAAAGTCCGACACCCGCCTGTTCGAAGAACTTCGCCGGCTCGGGCAGCGCCAATTCCGCTGTGTTGATCCACGCCAAATACGTCGCCTGGACCGGGTCCATCGACAGGCCCGGGATCTCGTCATTGATCGTCTGATGCACGATGTCCCTGTTGCGACGCAGGTAGTCGACCAGCGCCGCCCTCCAGGGCTCGCCATCTCGGTAAGCGGCCAAGCAGGCGGCGTACCCCATCGCGTTCGTGTGCGGGACGATGCCCTCGCGGGCCTTCTTGAACGCCTTTCGCAATTCCACGTTGGAAATGATGGCGAAGGCACAACTGAGCCCCGGCGTATTGAACGTTTTACTCGGTGCCATGAGCGTAATGGTGTTGGCGGCGATCTCCTCGCTGAGCGTAGCCGTCGGGATGTGCGGGCCGCCATCGAGAATGAGGTCGCAATGGATTTCGTCTGAGCAGATGACCACGTTGTGCTTAAGGCAGATCTCCGCGACGCTCCGCAGTTCATCCGGCTCGTACCTCCGGCCTACAGGATTGTGCGGGCTGCACAGCAGCAGAACCTTGGACCGGGCCGATAGCGCGTTCTCGAATCGTTCGAGGTCGAAGGTCCACAGATCACGCTGCCGACACAATGGAACCGTCTTGATTTCTTTGCGTGACAGTGATGGGGCCGCCAGGAACGGTGGATAGGCTGGCGTGAAGGTCAGGACCTCGTCGCCATCGCCGCCGAAAGCCCGGCACGCGACGTTCAGGGCCGGGATGAGCCCAGGCAGCCACACGATCCACGATGGCTCGATCTTCCATTCATACATCTGGCTCATCCGGGCGACCACGACCTCGGCCAATTCCCTGGGCGGGATGGCATAGCCGAACACCCCATGTTCGACACGCGCACGCAAGGCCTCCAACACGGGCGTAGGCGATGGGAAGTCCATATCGGCCACCCACATCGGGAGGATGTCCCGCCCGTGATATCGTCGCCACTTGAGACTGTCGGTCTCCCGCCTGTCCGGCACCGTATCGAAATCAAAGCTCATCTCGACGCCTTCTCCTGTGTTTGAATCGGTCCTCGCTGACCACAGGACCTACGTGCACAAACCCACTGACGCAACATGGTACCATCTTCAGTCCCAGACAGCCATGCCCTTCACGTCGGGCGTGTGCGGTATGCAGGAGACGTGATTCACTCAATGACGCCGAGGTATCGGCCCATCCAGTAGGGCAGCAGATAGATGTCCCCGCTGAATTCGCGCCGGCCGCCGCTGCCCCCGTCCAGCCGGAAGGCGTTGCCGTTGTACTTGCTCATCGGCCGCTCATCGGGTGGCAAGACCTTGGCTGTGGTCTGCTCGCGGAAGTTGGGTTCGAGAAACAAGAGATCCTTGCGGTCACTGTTTCGGATGTCCCATAGCAGCGCGCTGGCAAGCTCTAGTCAGGGCGCATCCGGCACGAACAAAACCCCGGGGCATCGGCTCCCCGGGGTTTTTGAGTTGAAGCTCGGCGGCTGGCTGAGGTCGACGCCGGAATTCTGGTCGCCGGCCGGATTGCCCGGCCCGTTCGTCGTCCCCTTGTCCGTCGACGTGCCGCCGAGACCCGGCGGCGGCGTGCATGAAGTCCGATCGGAGGCGCGGTCCATCCAGGGAATGTTCGAATTGGTGTCGCCACCGAAATCGGGAACGACGATCTCTAGGTGTTGGGATTCACCCGTGGGGTGGCGCCCTTGTAGTGCATCACCATGGCCGGGAAGAAGATCACCAGCAGCACCATGATCACCTGGATGAACACGAACGGTATCGCGCCCCAGTAGATCTGGCCGGTGGTGATCGGTTCCATCGCTTGCCGGTGACGCGGTCGATATAGGGTTCGCGCGGCGCCACCGAGCGCAGATAGAACAGCGCGAAGCCGAACGGCGGATGCATGAACGAGGTCTGCATGTTGACGCCGAGGATGACGCCGAACCAGATCAGGTCGATGCCGAGATGCTCGGCCGCCGGCCCGAGCAGCGGGATGACGATGAAGGCGAGCTCGAAGAAGTCGAGGAAGAAGGCCAGGACGAACACGAACAGGTTGACGAAGACCAGGAAGCCGACCTGCCCGCCGGGCAGCGAGATCAGCATGTTCTCGACCCAGATGTGGCCGTTGACGCCGTAGAAGGTGAGCGAGAAGACGCGGGCGCCGACCAGGATGAACAGCACGAAGGCGGAGAGCTTGGCGGTCGAATTCGAGCGCCTGGCGGATCAGGTCCCAGGTCAGCCGGCGCTTGGCGAAAGCCAGCGCCAGCGCGCCGGTCGCGCCCATGGCGCCGCCTTCGGTCGGCGTGGCGACGCCGATGAAGATGGTGCCGAGCACCAGGAAGATCAGCGAACAGCGGCGGCACCATGCACGAACACCACCTGCTGCGCCAGGCGGCGACAGCAGGTTGAAGCGGAGCGCCTTGTCGACGAGTGCGTACAGATAGGCCAGTGCCACCGCCGCCGTGATCGCCCAGATGCCGGCATTGTCGCCGAGCGCAGACTAG
>CAVSCO010000051.1:0-23114 GCA_963726475.1 uncultured Phycisphaerae bacterium
AGCGTCGAACAGCCCAGGGCATATGATGACGTTTTGAGCCCGATTCACTCTACGTTGACTTCATCGGTGCTTAGAACCCGGCGCTGGGGTCGCCCGTTGGTGGTGGGGCGTGGTCTTCTTTGGCCGGCGGGCCGAGCAGTTCCGTGAAGATGGGTTTCAGCGCGTCGGCCCACATCTGGCAGCCCTTGACCGCGAGGTGCAGGTTGTCCATCGCCATACCCTCGTACAGTCTGCCATCCTTGTCGGCGAGCTTGTCATTGATATTGATGTAACGAATCTTCCGCCCATCGGCGAGTTGGGCGAGATTCTCGTTGATGGCGTTGATGATGGGCATGACCGCCGTTGGATCGCGACGGTTGTCGTTGCGGGGGAAGATGCCCGTGATGATGATCGTCGCCTCGGGCGTTTTCTCGCGGAAGATGGCCATGATCGCCTTGATCCCCGCCGTGACCTCCGCGATCCTGGGGTCGGTCGTCGCCACGAGGGGGGCCGGCCGCCGACGTTGTTGGTGCCGGCCAGGAGGACGATCACCTTGGGATGGACGTCGTCCAACTCGCCGTTCTCCAGTCGCCAGAGGATGTTCTGCACGGTGTCACCACCCCAGGCGAAATCGCCGGCATTCCAGCCGAAGAAGTTCTCTTTCCAGTTGGCCAGCAGCTCGGGATAGTCCAGCGCCCCCCAGCGACGCATGATCGAATCGCCTTCGAAATAGACGTCGATGCGGCCCTTCTCGGCCTTTTCGAGCAACTGGGCGTGGGCGGTCTGTGAGTTCTGATCCGTCCGCTCCACGGGGCGAATCGATGGTGGTGGGGGAGCGGCCTGAGCAGAAGCGGTCGCATGGGCCGGTGCCTTGATGTACTGGCTCACCCATTCGAAGAAGGCGGGCCAGTTGGGCCCCGATGTGTGACCGCCCTCATGCTGACGCCACGCGAGTTCGCCGCCGATCAGCGTGCCCACAGGTGGCATCGGGTCCGTCAGGTAATTACCCGGCGTGCCAAATCCCTTCTTGCCCAGCAGTTCGTAGACGGGGCTCGCCAAGCACGCCCGCCATGAAGCTGCCATGAGCGTCCACCCAGGGCGGATCGCCCGGGACGACGCCGTAGCTGATGAAGCACGGACGCGGGGCACACAATGCGATCAGTTCGTGCGAATCGACGGGCAGGTCGGCCGCCGTCATGCACGGATCGGCCGACCCGTACTTGAGGAAGTTGCCTGCCATCCAGTGGTACTCGCCACCGCCGGTGAGGTTCTCGACCGCCTCGCCAAAGATGTGCCGATGCAGTTTCGCGCCGCCTTCACCCGAGGAGGCGACGAACGCGACCGCGACGCGCTCGTCGAAGGCGGCGGCGACCAGGGCGGCTTTGCCATAGCGGGACACGCCCTCGATGCCGACCTTCTTCGGATCGACCTTGGCGTCGGGATGGGCTTCGAAGTAGTCGATGAGCTTGCTGAGACCCCATCCCCAGGCCCGCAGCGCGCCCCATTGATCGGGCTTTCGAGGCTCGCCCTTGTTGGTCAGACCGATGACGCCCTGACGCAGACTCACGCCACCTCGGTCCGCCTGGATGCTGTTGGGGGTAATGCTGCCATAGCCCCAGCCCCTGGAGATGGCCAGTTGTTGCCATGGTCGCTGCCCGGGCTGGCGGCCAAACCAGCCGAATTCGAATTCGATCATGATCGGGACAGGGTCGGCAGCCTTGGCCGGGACGGTGAACTTGGCCTGAATATCCACCTCGATCTCAGGATACGCCGAGTTGTCCACATGGCCGACCAGCGTCTTGGTGACAGTTGGAATCCCGCCGCTTTCACCCTCGGTCGTCGTGGTCACTTCCCAGGTCACCTTGGGCACGTTCGCCGGGATGCGGCCATAGATCTCGCGCTCGAAGTCTTCAGATATCTCCGCCCGTCGCTTCGGCCATTGCGCCGCACGGGTGACCTTGGTCCCGTCCTTCATCGTCAACACGTCGGGCATGCTGTCGGCGTACGGGTTGGCGGTGGCCTCGTCGAAAATGCTCTGATTGTTCGGATTCGCCCCCGGACGCAACCGCTTGATGCCCAGTTGATCCATCATATTCTGATGGTCGTCGTATCCGTCCTGCGGGGCCGCTCCGCGATTGGCGGCGTGTGTCACCGTAATCCCCAGAGTCACGGCAACGACCAGACATGCACTCAAGCACTTCAGGCGAATCGACATGGTCTTCTCCTTCTGACTTGTGGCATCTCGCATACGGCCTTGCTCGACGGCATCGCATACCCGTCACATACCACGATAGTGCCACCCGCGTCAGACTTCAAGCCCGAATGGCCGCAGAGCGTGCCCCTTGTCGAGCCGTTTCGGCCACAGCGGTGGCCGGACGCCTTGAAACAGTGTGCTCTGGCGGCCGGGGCGTGTGGGAGCATCGTGCGGTTGGCCTGTGCAGTTTCGCGCCAGGTCATTGTACCACGCCGAACGCGTCTCCCCTGCGACGCGCTCAGTAGATATTCGTCTCCGGCGGCAGAAATCCCGCGTATTCAAGGAAGAGCAGGCAAATCTCACGATACTCTCCCGAGTTCGGTGACCATTGGTCAGCCACCTGGTACCGCCCACGGTGCGATTTCTCCAGTATCCACTCGGCGCCATCCAGGCCTCCGGAGCTCCGTTTGCTCCACTTCCGCCAGAATTCCTCCTGGTCCAAGGTGGCCGCCAGGCGATCGTAGTCGGCCTGTGACAATTGTCTCTGTACTCGCTTGGCGACATTGCCCGGTTTGTATCCCCCGGCGCCGTCGGGTTCGATGGCGTACAGGGTGATGGATGATCCCTCCTTCTCGATCCGGACGGAGACGGGATGGTGGAACGACCTGAGCCATGTGAATCGATAGGTTGTGTCTGCCGTTCGTTCGCCGCGCGACAGGGATGGCTCCTCCATCGCTCGAAGCTGCTTCGAGTACCAGTCGCGGAGAAGGGCATCTACCTCGGGGTAGTTAGAATCGGAAACTCCGGCCGGAAAATAGTAGTCATTGGCATCAGGACCGATGTGCCGTTGTGCAACTGATGACTTCTTCTTTGCACAGCCCCACCCCGCAATCAGCGCGAACGAGACAAGGCCGGCCAACGCGATCTTCGTTCTCATGAATCATCTCCCCATCCGCTTCGCTCACTCGTGCAGAGCGGCAAGAAACGAGTCGTCACCCCGCTACCACGCCCGGGATGCCATGTAACACAGAGACTGCGCCCGTGACGATCCAGCTCTCCTCTTACCCACTTGCAGGATGATAACGCTACGTGTAGAGCTTGTCAAATGCAGGTCTTCGCCGTAGAATCGCTGGCGATAGGAGTTGCCATGACGGGTAAGACATTCTTCAACAGGGTCGCGAATGGGCAGACCGATGCCGTTGCAGTGCTGCTGGGGCTTCTGGAGCAGACCGGCTCGCGGTATTGCGTCATTGGCGGCTTAGGTGTCAACGCCTATGCCGAGCCGGTAGTCAGTCTCGACCTGGACCTAGTCGTCGTGGCGGACAAGGTACGAGCCTTGTGCGATGCCGCCGGATCGAAGGGCATCACGACTCAGGAATTCGCGCACAGCGTCAACCTGACCATTCCGGGGTCCGATTTGCGGATTCAGTTGCAGACAGACCCGCGATATCAGGACTTTGTGACGCGAGCCACACGTCGATCGGTCCTGGGATACGAGATGGCGGTCGCCACCGCCCAGGACATCCTTCGGGGCAAGGTATGGGCTTTCTTGGACACCGAACGACGCCCTAGCAAGAGGCAGAAGGATCTTGCCGACATCTTCCGTCTGGTCGAAACCTATCCGGCGTTGAAAGACGAACTCCCGCCCGACGTTGCATCTCGGATGCGCTGACCTTGTCGCCTTCTTGACTGCTTCCCGGGCCCCTTAAGCGTGATGGTCGTCCGGGTCAGGTGTGGGCCCAGGGCAGGGTGTGGTTGGCGAAGCCCTTGTTGCCTCGGATCAGGTGGTAGATGTACGACCCCAGGCAGAATCTGCCCAGAAGCAGGGCCAGCAGCGCCATCACGAGCATGGCCTCGACCACCATCGCGGCGGTGTACCATCCGAGAAACAGCAACGCCGCGACGGCCAGCATGAACGTGCCTGCCATGCCCTGCGCAAAACGCCTCGGGGCGGGGGCCGGTGTCAGCCTGGGCCGGTCTTTCGGGATCGCGATCAGGTTGTTGTACGCGGCGTCGAACGGGTTCAGGGTCGGAACGAGCACGCTCCACCAGGAGAGGATCGACAGGACCAGAAACAGCGGCCAGGACTGCGTGAGCAGCCCGATCAGCACGAGCACGCCCACCACCTTGGGCTGGAACATCAACGGGGGGTACTGTGCTTCGGAATCGGCGTCATTGGCTTCCGTAAACCCTTGCTGCCGCACGAAATTGCGTTTTGCGGTCTGAGCCATAACAACCTCCACAGCTCCATCATCCATATCAGGAAACCACCGAAGGATGCTACGAAAGGCGCCCGCCTCGGGTGCGGGCGAAAAGACGGGACTTGACGGCCATTCGATGGTACAATGGCCGCCCGGATGAGTTCAGACGACGGATCGCGTGATTCTTGGAGGTTGAGCCCATGGTGTCGCATAAGCCGCAGAGCAGTCGTCCCGATGAGGGGCCGGGCCGCAAGCATTGCCCTAAGACGGGCAGGCCGATCGATTCGGGGTCCAGGCGTCCGTGGATGCTCTGGCTGCTGCCGATCACCGGGCTCCTGGCGCTGGTCTGGTTCCTGATCCGCGTGGTACCCAAGCCTTCCAGGGCGTTGTATCCCTGCCAGCGGGTGGCCATGCCCCTGGCCTCGGGCTTTGTAGCGTGGGTGCTCGGTATTGCCGCTTCTGTGGCGGCTCTGCGCAAGGCCCGGGCGAACCTCCGCAGCCGGCGCTATGCTCTCGCGACGGCGGCCCTGGCCGTCAGCGTGGCCGCGATCTGGATCACGCTCGTGGCGACCACCGAGAAGCCTCTGCGGGCCGAGCCGCAACCGGCCAACCAGCCGATCGGCGTCGCTCAGGGCATCCATCCGGGTCGGGTCGTCTGGGTGCATGATCCCGACGCGACCGACTGGAAGGGGCCGGGCGATGGGCATCTCTGGGAGCCCGAGCATACGAATCAGGCCGCCGTCGATGAGATGATGTCGCAGGCTTTGCGGAATCTGACGGGCGAGGCCACCGATGCCGCGGCGTGGGACGCGATCTTCCGCTACCACAACAAGGCCCGGGGCAAGGGCGACGTCGGCTACCAGCCTGGCCAGAAGATTACGATCAAAGTCAATTTCGTCGGCTTCATCCGCGCGGGTGGCGGTGTCGACCCCGACAGCTACGACCTGGGCAAATTGCGGGACTATATGAATACGTCTCCGCAGATGATTGCGGCCGTGCTCAAGCAACTGACCGAAGTCGTCGGTGCCAGACAGTCCGATCTGGCGGTGGGCGACAGCCTCGCCTACTTCGCTAACGAATACTACGAGATGCTTCACGAGCAATTTCCAGAGGTGCACTATCTCGACTGCAAAGGCACGGCGGGGCGGACGAAGATGGGCCTCTCGTCCAAGCCTCTCTACTGGAGCTGCGACACGACGGGATGCGAGCAGGACTATGTCCCGGAGGCGTTTGCCCAGGCGGAGTACCTCATCAATCTCGCCAACCTCAAGGCTCACACGGGTGCCGGCGTCACCCTCTGTGCCAAGAACCACTTCGGCTCGCTCGTTCGTACCCCGCCACAGAAGGGGTACTACGACATGCACAAGGACAGCTTCAGCAAGGGCACGGGGGTGTACCGTGACCTGGTCGACCTGATGGGCCACAGCGAGATCGGGGGCAAGACGGTTCTCTATCTCGTCGACGGTCTCTACGGGGGCATCCACTTTGCCGAGAAGGTGCCGCGACGGTTCAAGTCCGCTCCGTTCGACGACGACTGGACGTCGAGCCTGTTCGCCAGCCAGGACCCGGTCGCGATCGACTCGGTGGGCGTCGATTTTCTCCAGGCTGAGACCGACGTGCAGAAGTATTCGTGTATGCCGGGCACCGACGACTATCTCCACGAGGCGGCTCTGGCGAACAATCCGCCTTCGGGGGCGTTTTACGATCCCGACCATGCGGGCAACGTCGTCAGGCTGGCCAGCCTGGGCGTCCACGAGCATTGGAACAACCCTCAGCAGAAGAAGTACTCGCGCAACATGGGCAAGAATGAGGGCATCGAGCTGGTCGCCGTGATGAAGAACACCGCCAAGTCGAGCGGTGTCACGGCTCCCGGTGCGAAGGTGACGCTGCTGGCCGAGGGGTTCAAGTTCACCGAGGGGCCGGCCGCCGATGCCGAGGGCAACGTCTATTTCACCGATCAGCCGAACGACCGGATCTGCGAGTGGTCGGTCGATGGCAAGCTGACGGATTTCATGAAGCCGTGCGGGCGATCCAACGGCATGTTTTTCGACAAGCAGGGCAACCTCTGGACCTGCGCCGATATGGACAACGAGCTGTGGATGATCGATCCGCAGGGCAATGTCACGATGTTCGTCAATGACTTCGACGGCAAGCTGCTCAACGGGCCCAACGACCTGTGGATCGCCCCGGACGGCGGCATCTATTTCACCGACCCGCTCTACAAGCGGCCTTACTGGAAGCGCGACCCGGCCATGCAGCAGGACGGCCAGCACGTGTACTACGTCACGCCCGACCGCGAGAAGATCGTCCGCGTCGCCAGCGACCTCGTTCAGCCCAACGGCATCATCGGCACTCCCGACGGCAAGACCCTCTATGTCGCCGACATCGGGGACCGGCAAGACGTATCGATACGAGATCCAGGCCGACGGTACGCTGTCGGATAAGAAGCTGTTCTGCTCGATGGGCTCCGACGGCATGACGATCGACAGCGAGGGCAACGTCTACCTGACCGGACGCGGCGTCACCGTCTTCAATCCCGACGGCGAGCAGATCGAGCAGATCCCGGTCGAGAAGGGCTGGACCGCCAATGTCTGTTTCGGCGGCCCCGACCGGCGGACGCTGTTCATGACCGCCTCGGATTCACTCTTCAGTATCAAGATGCGCGTCAAAGGCGCCTACTGAAAACGGAACGGAGGAGAGAGATCAACACAATGCAGATGCGAACGATTGCCGTGCTCCTGACCTGCCTGAGCAGTGTCGGGCTGGCCGCGAGGGCGAACCTCGACGCCGAAGTGGTGAGCGTCAAGAAGATCTGGGACGACGCCGCCCACAATGCGTTTACGGATTTGATTATGTTTCAAGGACCAGCTCTATTGCGCCTTTCGCGAAGGGCGGGGCCACGTCTCGGCCGACGGCCGCATTCGCGTGTTGCGCTCGGCCGATGGGGACGAGTGGACCTCGGCGGCGTTGATCTCCTTTCAGGGCTATGACTTCCGCGATGCGCATTTGTCGATCACACCCGACGGGCGGCTCATGCTGCTCGGCGGGGCGGCTCCGCGCAAGGAAGACAACGAGCGCGTGCCCACCGGCAGCTTCGTCTCGTTCAGCGAAGACGGAACGACCTGGAGCACGCCGCAGATCGTTTCCCAGCCAGGCCGATGGCTGTGGCGTGTCACCTGGCACGACGGCAAAGCCTATGGCGTCGACTACACCGCCGGCGGCAATGGCGATCGCTATCTGTCGCTGCTGACCAGCACCGACGGCATCAAGTACGACACGCTGGTCAAGCGACTGTTCGACCAGGGCAACCCCAACGAGACGACGCTGCGTTTCGGCACCGACGGCACGTGCTACGCGCTGGTCCGCCGGGACACCCTTGGTGACGCACCGACGTCGACGATGCTGGGGATCAGCAAGCCCGACTACACGGAGTGGAAGTGGTACGATCTCGGGTCCGAGTTCAACGCGTTCGGCGGGCCGGACTTCATCCAACTGCCCTCGGGCGTCTGGATCGCGGCCGGCCGCATGCACCAGGGCGGCGCCCACACGGCCCTGGCTGTCCTCGACGTCAAAGACAAGACGATGATGCGCCTGCTCGATCTGCCCAGCGGAGGCGACAACAGCTACTGCGGCCTGCTCTGGCACGATGACCTGCTCTACGTCAGCTACTACTCCAGCCACCAGGGCAAAACCGGCATCTACCTCGCCAAAGTCAAATTCCCGCCTCCAGCAACGTCCTGAGACGCGTCTTTTTCCAGGCATGTCCTCGCGGGCTTGCCCTGTGGCGAGCGGGGCGTTAGACTCAGCGAAAAAGGAAAGGGCATGCTTATGATGGCAAAGAGACTCGCAATCGTGCTGATTGTGGTGGCGGTGGGAGCCGGATGTGGCACGGAAGATACCGGCCTGCTGGCGCCGGGAGCGAAGGTCGGGAAGCTGTCGGGGGGCTTCGAGTTCACCGAAGGCCCGGCCGCCGACGCCGCAGGTGACGTCTACTTCTCCGACATCCCGAACAATCGCATCCACAAGTGGTCGCTGGACGGCAAGCTCACGACATTCCGCGAAGATTCGAACGAGGCCAATGGGCTCTACTTCGACAAGGCGGGCAACCTGCTGGCGTGTGAAGGCAAAGACAATGCGGGCCGACTCGTCTCCATCGCGCCCGATGGAACCCTCACCGTCCTGGCCGATAAGTATGAAGGCAAGCCCTTCAACAGTCTCAACGATCTGTGGATCGATCCGAAAGGCGGCGTGTATTTTACCGATCCGCGCTACGGAGACCGGGACAATCTGCCCCAGGGTGGGGAGCACGTCTATTACCTGACGCCTGACCGCGCAAAGTGATTCGCGTCATCGACGACATGGTCCGGCCCAA
Organism: uncultured Phycisphaerae bacterium; assembly: GCA_963726475.1. Classification (GTDB taxonomy): domain Bacteria; phylum Planctomycetota; class Phycisphaerae; order Sedimentisphaerales; family Anaerobacaceae; genus Anaerobaca. Next base: position 8,747 of record CAVSCO010000051.1, read on the forward strand.
CGGCGTGATCGGAACGCCCGACGGGAAGATGCTCTACGTCGCCGACCACGGCGCGAGCCAGACGTTCTCCTACGCCATCAACGACGACGGCACGCTAACCGACAAGGCGCTTTTTGCCTCGAAGGGGTCGGACGGCATGACGATCGACAACCAGGGCAATATCTACCTGACCAGTGGCCTGGTCGTGGTCTACAGCCCGTCGGGTCTGAAGATCCAGGAAATCAAGGTCCCCGAGGAGCCCTCCAATGTCACGTTCGGAGGCGCCGACGACAAGACGCTCTTCATCACCGCCCGCACATCACTCTATAGCGTGGCGATGAAGGTGGCGGGGGCCCCGACGCCGGTCCGGCCGGGCGGTGGTAAAACGGCGACACCGAAATAGCAGGCATCAGAAGATCAGAAGGGCGGTGCGACGATGCATGACGGTCTGAGGCGACGAGACTTCCTGAAGGCGGCCGGGCTCGCCGCGCTACTGGGGCGAACCCTGTCGGCGCGAGGCTTTGGCGAGCGCCCAACACAGGGTAAGCCCAACATCATCTTCATCATGGCCGATGACCTGGGCTATGCCGAACTGGGCTGCTACGGACAGAAGAAGATCGAGACGCCCAACATCGACCGGCTCGCGACCGAAGGGATGCGTTTCACCGACCACTATACGGGGTCGGCCGTCTGCGCCCCGGCTCGTTGCACGCTGATGACGGGTCTTCACGGTGGGCACGCCTACATCCGCAGCAACAGCGAAGTTGGGACGTGGGACAGCTTTCGTGGGCAGTTGCCCATCCCGGCTGAGACCGTCACCATCGCGGAGGTGCTCAAGCAGCGGGGCTACGTCACCGGCGCGTTCGGCAAGTGGGGCCTGGGCGAGCCTGGCTCGACGGGCGATCCGCTGAACCAGGGCTTCGATCGCTTCTTTGGCTATAACTGCCAGCGTCACGCGCACAATCTGTTCCCGAAGTATCTGATTCGCGACCGGGAGCAGGTGCCAATCGAAGGCAATACGCGAGGGCTCACAGGCGAGCATTACGCCCCGCAGATGATCGCCGACGAATTGCTCGCGTTCATTCGCGAGAACAGGGACAAACCGTTCTTCGCGTATTACCCGACGGTGATCCCGCACCTGGCGTTGCAGGTGCCCGAAGCGGACCTGGCGCAGTACAAGGGCCGCTGGCCCGAGACCCCTTACGAGGGCAAGTCGTACCTGCCTCACCCGACGCCCCGGGCGTGCTACGCCGCCATGATCAGCTTTCTCGATCGGCAGGTCGGCCGGGTGATGGACCTGCTGAAACAGGAGGGGCTCGAAAAGAACACCATCGTGTTCTTCACGTCGGACAACGGCACTACGATGCTGAAGGCCCAGGTCGACTACGAATTCTTCGAGAGCGTCGGACCCTTGCGGGGCCTCAAGGGCTCGCTCTACGAAGGCGGGATTCGCGTTCCGATGATCGCTCGCTGGCCCGGCCGGATTCGGACCGGCTCGGTGAGCCATTACCCAGCGGCGCACTACGATATTCCCGCAACGCTGGCCGAGATCGCGGGCGCCGAGTGGCCGGCCGGAACCGACAGCGTGAACTTGTTGCCGACGCTGCTTTCCAGGCCGGGCGGGCAGGAGCCACGGGAGTATCTCTTCTGGGATTTTGCCGGCTATGGGGGGCAGATCGCCGTGCGGATGGGCCGGTGGAAGGGTGTCAAACAGGGGATGATCAAGAACCCCGATGCCCCTCTGGAGTTGTACGACCTGGAAACCGACCTTGGCGAGCAGCACGACGTTGCGTCCGAGCACCCGGATATCGTCGCCAGGATCGAGAAGATCATGGTCGACGCGCGAACGCAACCGGCGGTCGAGAAATTCCGATTCGGTCGCTATGCTTCATAGCCGATGGATTTTCGCCGAAAACGCGTTTACGAACAATTGCGAACGGCCCAGCGTGGTATAATAAGGGTAGTTGGGTCATTTGTGACATATCGTGTTTACATCTTTGTCCCGCACCTCGAGAAACTGCTGTTGTTCTGAAGTGGAAGGATAGAACCATGGCTGTCATGTGGGTGCTATTGTGGGTGTTGTCAGCGGTGCTGGGGTACTTGTGTACGGAAGGCGCGGCGCTGTGCTACACCAAGGGCTCGTGGGATCGTCCGACGCGCGAGTTTGCGATCATATTCAGTCTTCTGTTGGGGCCCATCTACCTGCTGATCGCGGCCGAAGTGCTGCTGTTTTCGGCGATGGGCAAAGGCCTCAACTCGGATACTCCGCAGCGCTACAAACACTGATCGGCCTGACCCCGCCTGGCTCATCAGCCTGAGGAAGTCTGTCCAAGCGAGACGACAGGCATCAAGGGGAGACTTCGATCATTGCCCACCATGCCGTGTGTTCTTCTGCGCCTGCGGTGCGCGACGCAAAAGAAAACGGGGCCCGCATCGTGTTGATACGGGCCCCGCGATGTTCCTGACGATCGAGACCAGCTTTCGCAGTCTCTCTCTCGGTTCTACCCGACCGGGAGCGGCTCGAGATCCGGCTCGGGCTCAGTCACGGGCTCGGGTTCCGGCTCGGGTTCCGGTTCAACCACGGGCTCGGGCGCCGCGGTCGGGCCTTCGAGACGCACGTTGTCGATGCCGATCCAGGTGCTGCCTTCGCTGACGTTCTGCAACTCGACGCCGATCGTTTTGCCGACGGCCTCGGGCGCCAGGTACGCGTTGAGATCCAGCGAATACGTCTGCATCGCATCGGTCAGCGCCACGTCAGCCGTCGCGGCCGGAACGCGGACACTGTTGGCGTCCTCATAGTACAGCGTCATCCGTAGCGTCGTGGCCGCCCAGGTGATGCGAGCATCGACCTTCAGCGTGACGAGATCGCCTTCGTCGAGGGTCATCTTCGTCATCTGGTAGATAGCGGGATCACCGCTCATCATGTACGCGGTCCACTCGCCATCGGTGGGGGTGTAACCCGTTTCGACGCCGGAATCCACGACGTTCGCGTCCGTCGCCCAACCCGGGACGAGGTCGAAGCCTTTCAGCTTCTCCGTTCCGGGCTGCTCGAAACTGGCGTTCTCGACGATCGGCGCCGGCAGGAGCACCGCATCGATGACCTGGACGATGCCGTTGGCTGCGACGATGTCGGTCTTGACCAGCATCGCCTGCCGTCCGGCCGCATCGATCAGAACGCCACCGGCCTGTGTCAGTGTGCCACCGTTGAGCATGTCAATCTGATCGGAGGCCAGGATATCGGCCGCCGTCAACGCGCCGGGAGTGATGTGGTACAGCAACAGGTCCTCATCGGCGTTGACTCTCAGCAGATCGATGGCCGCATTCGTCGGAGCGAACACGGTGTACTCATCGCTGCCGGTCAGCAGCGACATCAGCGACGGATCGTCCTGGACGATGTCGATCAGCCCGCTGAGCTGGCCGGCCAGGTCGCCTTCGCTGTTGGTCGCGATCATCATCTCGACGATGTTACGGATCTCGAACGGCAGCATCATCGTGTCAACCACGTGCATCACACCGTTCAAGGCCTCACCGTCGACGGCCAGAAGATGGGCCTGACGTCCAACCGCATCCGTCAGCACGCCATCGGCCTGCTCGATCGCGGTGCCCTGGACCGTGTCGATGGTATCGGTGGCCAGGATGTCGCTCTCCGACAGCCGGCCGGCGACGACGTGGTACAGCAGGATCTCATTGAGGGTGTCCGGATCCAGACTGCCGACGTTGCCGGCGGTGATGCCCATCGCGGCAAACGCGTCGTCCGTCGGAGCGAACACGGTGTAGGCTTCTTCACTCGACAGGGCTTCGATGATCATCGGGTCGGCTGCATTCAAAGCCGCGAGCAGGGTGTCGAACTGGCCCTTGAAATCGCCACTGCCATTGACCGCGAGAGCGGCGTCCACGAGGGTCGGCAACGACGGCGCGTCGCGATAGAGACGGACGGCGTCGATCCAGATCTTGCCCTTGCGGCCGGTCGGCATCGGCACGTCACCGACGCCGATGGCCAGGTTCTTGATGTCGCGGATGTTGATCTTCAGCGCCTTCAGGTCGACGCTGACATACCGCCACCACGGCTTCGTGGTGTCGATGTCCGCAACGGCCCTACGCCCGTTGATCGTCACGTAGGGTTTGTCACCGGCGTAGTTGCCCGGATCACCATGGTAGAAGACGACCAGTTTCCGGACGCCGTTGTCAGTCCAGTTGGTCCGACCCGAAATGGACCGCATGATCTCGATATGATACGGCGAGACCGAGTTATCGTACTCCAGGAGGACCGACTGATTGCCGCTGTAGGCGACCTCCTGATCGATCACCGGGTTGACATTCGACGGGTTCAACACGTGCGAGGTCTTCTTGTAGCCATCGACCCACGTGTTCTTGACGTTGGCGGAGGTGTAGGTCTCGAACTCGTCGATCGAGAAGAAGTCCTGGGTCGTGAAGCTCATGACCTCGCCGTCCAGGGCGGTCGGGCTCAGCGCCTCGTTGACCTCGTTGACCTTCCAGTAGTAGGTGGTCCCGATGTTCAGACCGAGGGATTCGAGATTGAAGCTGTTGGTGCTCAGGACGTCGACCAGAGCAGTGCCGTTCACGACGGCATCCTTGTTGGAGCTCAGGTACAGTTCGTGCGAACCGACCAGGAGGCCGGCACGCCAGCTCAGGGTCCCGTTGACGGGCACTTCGACGGTGCCGGAAACCGGCTGGGCTTCACGAGCATAAACGGGAATCGCGTAGAAGCGGACTTCGCTCAGGCCGTAGCGAGGGCCACCGCCGTAGTTGCTGTTGGCCACGAAACGGACGTACTTGGCAGCCGCTTTGGCCATGTCGATGGCTTCAGGAGCATAGCCGGCAGCGCCGGGGGCCTGGGCGAACTCGACGTCGCCGAACGTGGTCCAGGTCGTGCCGTCCATCGACATTTCGATGGTCACGTCCTTGAGGCCGTAGCCATACATTTTCTCGATGCCCGTGTTGGAGTTCCAGACCAAAACCTTGTCGAGGCGATAGGGTTTGTCAAACGCATACTCGATGTAGACCACTTCGCCCGGGGTGCCCGACGAGAGCCACATGGTGGTGCCGTTGGCCGAGGCCAGATCGTTCTCGTCGATTCCGGAGCCATCGACGGTCTTCTCCGGACCGAACACGTCGCTCTGTGCGCTGGACGCGGTGGCCGTGACGTTCTCGATGGGCATGCTGTACGGCTCGACGGTGAAGCTCCAGACGTCGCCCTTGTAGATCTTGAGGTCGTCCTGCACCTCGTCGACGCGCCAGTAGTAGGTCTGGCCGAATTCGAGGCGACCGGGATCGAAGCTGCTGTCTTCCTGGCCCACACTGACGAGCACGTCCATCGTGTCGTTGGTGTCGGCGTTGGCGACGGCGTCGAGGCTGGTGCCGAGATAGACATCCTGGCCCGCCGCGGTGGTGCCGGCCGTCCAGCTCAACACGATCTCGTCACGCAGCAGATCGCTGGCGCCGTCTTCCGGCGTCGGCATCGAGGCGTAACGAGCGGGAATGCTCAGCATGTAGTCGACGGCATTGCCGAACATGATCTCGCCGTCGGCGGTGAAGTTCCAGGCGCCCTGGGGGGTCGCGCACTGATTCCTGTGTCCCACCGGCGAAGAACATACGCGGGCCACCGGCGAACTGCCCGGCGCCATCGTAGAATTCCACGCCCTTGTCCCATTCGGCGATCCAGGCCATGCCGGCCGTCGGTGCGATGGCCAGCAGGGTACCGTTGCCTGCATCGAGGGTGTCGATGAAGGAGGTGATGCCGGTGCCGACGTTGGGGTCGATGGCCTGCACAAGATTAGCGAGGGCGTTCGGATCGTTGGGGTCGGCCGAGGTCAGTGTCACGCCGGCGAAGACCGCGTGATCGGGCTCCAGCACTTCCATGATCGTGTCGGTGGTATTGTTGGTGGCGGTGCCTGAATCCATCCATTTCCAGCGGCTGTTTCTCACCAGGTAGGCGCTCATCTGGATCATCGGCGTGGTCACCGAGTTCCACTGCGTCGGCTCGTCGCCGTCGTCATAGTTGCCGCTGTTGGAGGTGCGGCTGATGATGACCAGGTCGGCGGCGTTCAGGGCCGCGAGCTTGGCATCGTCGAGCTCGGTCCAATAGTTGCGCTGAACATCGACCGTGTGACCTTGAGCGACCAGCCAGTCGACCAGGCCCTGGTCATCCTGTACGCCATCGGGCTCGCGATCCATGTCCTCGGTCACGACCGTGACGTTGGCGGCTTGGACCGCGGTGGCCCAGAAGAGCCCCAGGACGGCCAGAAGAAACAACGTTTTTTTACACATGACGGTCCTCCTTCAAACAACACACTTGATCAGTACCCGGGCGACAGACCCTGCGCCCGTTCCCCCCAACGGCACACCGCACGACGGGTGCGGCACGTGCCCTTGCCACATGTGTAGATTCAAATAGCCTACTCCTCGCTGAGCGAAGAATCGCAGAAATGTCTCCGGCTGGCTGTTCCTCCTTTCGTGGCGTGCGAGGTGCCCTGATGAGAATGGACCTCATTTCCGAACGAAACGCACACCGCTGTTGTAGCTATCCCTGTTCTCCACCTGCCATACATCTTGTCTCGACTCCGTCGATTCCAGGGGCGGAATCGCTGCGAGCCGTTCCATAGCATTTATACTACGTCCGATAGTGGGACTTCAAGTAAAAATACTTCCTATCTTGCCAAACTAACGACATCTTGACGTCGCTATGTCTCCCATCTTCTGTGTAATTCCGTCTGTCTGCCTGAGGTGTGTGGGTCGGTGGCCGAATTCGCCTTCGTACGCGGGGGCACCGGTGTTGGGCCGTGTCTCCGCGCCCACCGCAACATTGCCTCGAATACGCGGCTGGAGACGGGGGGTTCGCGAATCTGGTGTGTGAAATGCCTTCTGGCCGGTGATTCCGCAACGCACATCGGATGCCTCCGTACAAAAGAGATAACCGATTCCATCTCGATACCTTCCGGGCTTCCATCATTGCGTGTTGTCCGACTTCGTCAAGGGAATTTGTGGGTTTTTCGGACCTTGAGGGGGCTTTCTGTTCGCCGTGTGCGGCCGGAGTGGCCGGGCGGGGGAGGCAATACTACAACCTGAACCAAATAGGGAAGCCGTCGGCGGGGCAACCTGGGAATGCAATGGAAATGGGGAGGCTGGGAAAGGGGTTTTTTGTTGACAGGGGCCCTATTTCACTTTAGAATCAAGGGACTAAGGCCGAATACAACAACGGCTTGTTGGCTGTAACCGCCTTCGAAAGGGACGGACCGCCCGACTGTAGAGACCGCGAGGTATGGGGATTCCCGATGCGTCTTGGCGCTTTCTACAGCCGGGCCTGGTCCTGGCACTGGACTCAAGGGGTATTGGAGGCATCTCGATGTTGAACGGACGAACCGTTGCCGTGGTTTTCGTTATCGGAAGTTTGATCGTCGCGACCGGTTTCGCACAGCAACGCACGCTCGCCGACGATTGGAACGACTATCTCCATTACACGAAAATCGGGCGGTTAGATTTGGCCAAGGGATATGGCCAGGCCATCCTCCAGAGCAATCCGGATCCCGTGGCCCTGCTCCAACTGAGCCAGGCCAACCCACAGGGCTACGACGTGGCGATGCGCGTGGTCGAGACGTCGAACGATGCGGAACTGGTCTCCGTGGCCAAGCAGCTTCTGGCGGTCATCGAACAAGGCCGTTTCGAGCTGCGTTCCGATCCCCGCGTGATCGTCGACGAAATCAAGCGACTCAGCGGCACGATCCGTGGCAAGATGAACGCGATCAAGCGTCTGAAGAATTCGGGTGAATACGCGATCCCGTTCATGCTCGATGCGCTCGCCGATCCGAGCCGTCGCAGCGAGATGGACAACATCCTCGAGGCCCTTCCGCAGATCGGCCGCAATGCGATTCGTCCTCTCGTCGCGGCCCTTCAGACGAACAACGACGCAGTCAAGGCCGAGATCATCCGAGCCCTGGGCAAGATCGGCTATCCGCAATCCCTGCCCTATCTGAAATACGTCGTCGAGAAAGACCCGTCGGTCGAACTCCGTGACCTGGCGGCGCAAGCCATCCGGCAGATCGATCCGCGCATGAGCAACAGCCCCGCCGCCGCGATGTTCTTCCAGCTCGGCGAGAAGTACTACTACCACGACGAGTCACTGGCCCCACAGGAAGGCCCGGCCTTCGCCAACATCTGGTTCTGGGATGCGAAAGCCGGCCGTCTCACCCGCCAGGAAGTGGACCGGGCATATTTCTACGAACTGATGTCCATGCGTTGCTGCGAGTGGTCGCTCAAGGCCGACGACCAGTTCGGTCTCTCGATCGGGCTCTGGCTGGCCGCGTTCTTCAAGGCCGAGGCGACCGATGTCCCCATGCCGGCGTACTTCGGCGAGGGACATGCGGATGCACTGACCTACGCCAAGACGGCCGGTCCCGAGTATCTCCAGCAGGCGCTGCTTCGCGGCCTCAACGATCAGAATGCCGCCGTCGCTCTCGGAGCGGCCGAGGCCTTGGCGACGAACGCGGGCGAGAATTCACTGCTCTACACCGTCGGCCCGGCCCAGCCCATGCTCCAGGCCCTGTCCTTCTCGGATCGCGCGGTACGCTACACGGCCGCCATCGCCATCGCCAACGCCGGACCGCGACAGGCCTTCAACGAGAGTCGCCTGGCCGTGCAGAACCTGGCCGAGGCCCTCAGCCTGAATCCTCAGGTTGTCACGGGCGACTGGACCGCCGATCTGGCCGAGCAGTACGCTCTGCGAGCCGTTCGGGCCCTGCTGAAGGTGGGTGTCAGCCACAATCCGGTCATGGACCTTTCTCTGGCCCAGTCGGCTCTGATCGGTGCGACGCAGAGCGACAACCAGGATCTCCAAACCGTCGCCGGCCAGACGCTGGCGTACATCAACAGCCCCGATGCCCAAAGGGCGATCGCGGCGATGGCCCTCAGCGGCGACAACGCGAGCGAGGTCCGGATCGATGCCTTTGCCTCGCTGGCGAACTCGGCCAAGATCAACGGCAATCTCCTGCCCGATCCGACCATCAACCAGATCTACGGCATGATCAGCTCCGATCGGACCGATCCGGATCTGCGAACGGCCGCTGCGGCCGCCTACGGCGCCCTGAATCTGCCCAGCCAGAAGGTCAAGGACCTCATCCTCGACCAGTCCAAGAGCTGACCGCAGATCTTGCGCGGAGGTTCTGACAGGTTCAAACGGGTTGCTGGAGGCAGTGCTCTGTCCCCAAATCGGGTCGATGCGCAAGCCGAAGACATACTGCGCTTCGCGCCCTTCGTTGACATCTCCCAGGTCGTAGCATACAATGCTCGCGACGGCTTTGCGCTGCACGACCGCGAGGCGACAGAGAGGCATGCTGATGATAGCCGAGGATCAGAAAGAGATCATTGTACGTTACGCTCGCCAGTACGATGTGGGCGAGGTGGTCCTGTTTGGCTCATCCCTCGATTCTGCCAAGACATCCCGTGACGTGGATCTGGGCGTCAAGGGCATCGATCCTGCCCGCTTCTTCAGTTTCTATGCAGACCTCGTCAAGCATCTGTCGCAACCGGTGGATCTCGTCGATTTGTCCCACAAATCAATGTTCAACGACCTTGTCGAAGAGAGCGGACTGAGGATCTATGGTAGATCTGACCAGAAAGATCGCCGCCGAGAAGGAGAACGTAGCAACCGCCTTGCGGCATCTTGATGAGGCCCGGACGCGAGAGGTAAGGTCGGCCGTCGAATTGGCGGCCATCGCCACGTTTCTTCACAACATCTACAATGGGATCGAGAACATTCTCAAACAGGTCTTGAAGGAGGATGGTGTCGAGGTGACCCCTTCTCAGACGTGGCACAAGGACCTGCTGGAATCGGCGGTTCGTCGTGACGTCGTGCCGCAGGCCTTGGCCGACCGGCTCTATCAGTATCTTACGTTCAGACATTTCTTCGTCCACTCCTATGGATTCATGCTCGACGAGGCCCAATTGCTTCCTCTTGCCGAGGCCATTCGAGAGGTCTGGGAGCAGTTCATCCTCGTGATAGAGGCGCGTCTTCACCGCTGATTCGCAGGGGCAGTTCCACCCGGCGCGAGCGGGGGGAATCTCTGCGAAGAACTTGCAAGAAACCTGCGAGATAATCCTCTCTCGTGTGTCACTACCTCCGCTTTGTCATTCCGACCGGAGCAATGCGGAGCGGAGGAATCTGCCTGCGAATGAGGTGTCGGCGGAGGTATGGCCAGGTACTGTGACAGGCCCGGCTCGAAATCCGAAGCCCGAAACTCGAAGTCCGAAACAAATCGCAATGTCCCAAATCCGAATATCCCAAGGTCAAGCCGTCAAAGAGACGGTTTTGGGTTTGGAGAATTCGAACCGTGGTGCTTGTCTCGGCGAGTGTGTGGCAGCCTCAAAGCGTAGTGCAACGGAGCCTTGGGGATGGTGACGCCGGCTTGCCGATGCGGGTCACTGCAAACGGCAGCACGTTCGTAGTGTGCTCGTAAGAGCATACGTCCCATGAGGTGCGCAACCCATTCCAAAGAAGATCGCGTCTTACGGCGCCGCTACAAACGCGCATCACCGCGCGAAATCCTCGGGGAAATTGAGACAGGCGTACAGAGCCAAAACACAAGCTGGTCCTTGAACGAAAGCAAGGCAACACTACAATGATCCCATGGAACTGAAGAGCGTCTCCTGGCTCGGAGACCGCTGGGTCTCATTCTTGCTGCTGACAACGCGCACTGTGGAGGTCGTATGCGAATCAAGACACTTCTGGTCGTTCTCTTGTTGGTCTGTCATTGCGGCGGTGCCTGGGCGAGCAGTGATGATACGATGAAGTGGTGGCAGGAGGCGAAGTTTGCGTTATTCGTGCACTGGGGGCCGATCAGCGTCTTGGGCAAGGAGATCAGTTGGTGCCGAGGTCTGCCGAGGACCGGGGAGGAGTATGCCACGTGGGACAGAAGTGTGCCTTCAGCGACGTATGACGCGCTCTACAAAGAATTCAACCCCGTCGAGTTTGATGCGGACCAGTGGGTCCAGATGATGAAGGACGCGGGGATGAAGTACATCATCTTCACGACGAAGCATCATGACGGGTTTGTGAATTTCGATTCGAAGTATACGGACTATAAGATCACATCAAAAGACAGCCCGTTCGGGCGTGACATCGTCAAGGAGTTGGCGGATGCCTGTCATCGAGGCGGCGTCGGGTTGGGCTTCTATTACTCTCCGCCCGACTGGCACCATCCGGAGTATCTGGGCCCCAATCACGATACGAAATACATCGCGTATTTTCACGGGCAGATCGAAGAGCTGTGCAAGAACTACGGGAAGGTGGACATCTTCTGGTTTGATGGTTTGAGGGGCACGGCCGAAGACTGGCACGCTCAGGAGATCGTTGACAAGATCAAGAAATGGCAACCGGATGCGTTGATCAACAATCGGCTTGGGGTCCAGGGGAACATGGGGACACCTGAGCAGACGGTGGGCGGATTCAATCGAGGTCGGCCTTGGGAGAGTTGTATTACGATCGGCACGCAGTGGACGTGGGGCGGTAACGATAAGACGAAGAGTTATGAAGAATGCATGAAGCTCCTGCTGGGCACGGCCGGTGGCGATGGGAACCTGCTTCTGAATATGGGGCCCAGGCCCGATGGTCGTTTTGAGCCCACGCAGGTCGCCGTGGTCAAGAAGATGGGGCAGTGGCTGAAGCAATATGGAGACAGCATTTATGGCACCCGGGGTGGGCCCTTCAAGCCTGGCCGATTCGGAGTGAGCACCTGCAGAGGCAACAAGATCTACGTGCATATCACGGAGTTCGATGGTGAGACGGTGCAGCTTGGCAAGCTGCCTGCAAGGATCGTGGACGCCAGTGTGATGACGGGTGGCGAATGCCGTTTCGTGCAGGACGATAGCGGGGTGACAATTACGGTGGCCAGGGAATTTCACCAGCCCATCGATACGCTGGTCGTACTCGAGGTGGATACGAATGCCGTCGGCATACCGATGATCGAGCCCGTTGCCAAGGCGGATCAGATCGATCTTGGACATCAGGCCCAGCCCGAAAAGAAGATCGTGGGTAAGACGCCTAAGGTGGTGTTCAAGAATGACGACAGAGAGCTGGTGGACGTGCCGGCGGGCACGTATGTGAATCATGATGGCAAGAAGATCGAGCTGGGCAGCTACGCCATCCAGAAACATGAAGTGACCAATGCGATGTTCTGCGAATATCTCAATAGCAGTGACGAGGCCGGCAAGGCCTATCATCCCCGGATGCAGATTGAGAAGAAAGAAGCGGATGGGAAGGCGACCTATTCTGTTGAACCGGGGAAGGAGAACTATCCGGTGGTCTTCGTCAGCTACTATACGGCCCAGGCTTATGCCCAATGGATGAGCCGTGAGACGGGCAGAAGTTATTCACTGCCCAGTGAGGCGCAGTGGGAAAAGGCGGCGGGCTGGGATCGCGAGAGACAGCACTTCTATGCCTACGGATTCGGGACGGACGAGATCAGGCCTTTGGAGTTCGCGTGCAGCACGAGCATCTACTATGACCGGGATGTGCCGAGTGGATATGCGCCGATAGCGGTGGGTAGTTTTGATGTCACGAGCCCGGCGGGCTGCTATGACATAAGCGGAAATGTTCGGGAGTGGACCACCGACAAGGTTGGCGACAAAATGGTCATGAAAGGCGGCAGCTATTGGAACTATCATACGAGCTGCAGAACGTTTTCGCGTCTTCCTATCGAACCAGGCGGTGCGGGAGGGGACAGAGGTTTTCGGCTCGTGGTTAACGGTGATTAGGGCACGACAGGTTGCGCCTGCCACGTCCTTTCGGCATATCAGCGGACGAAATCCTCCGGGAAGTTGAGATAGGCGTACTCACCGTGCAGTTCGTAGGCCTTGCGGTCGCGCGCCTTGGCCGCCTCGACCTCATCTTCGAAGGCCCCGACGTAGTAGTGCTTCCCACGGCACACGACGTGCGCCACCCATTTGTCCCGGAACCGGTACACGCCGACGTATTGCGATGTGCCGCCTCGTGGCCCCTTGTTGGCGAGGTTCTGCGCGGGTGTGCAAACCCTTAGATTGCAGCGCCGGTTGTTCAGGCTGTTGCCGTCGATGTGGTCCACTACGTAGCCTTTGCGGGGCCGCATCAGCATCCGGTGCATGTAGACCGTTCGTCCCTTCTTGTGGGTGGCGGCGTAGACATTGCGGCCGTGGCGGATCGCACGCCACCGATACTGGCGAAGCTCCTCGTAGTCGGTGGCGTCGACGGTCGCGAACAAGCCCTTTCCCAGCGGGATACGCCGAACCTCGGGATCATCCTCGTCCATCATCGCGGTGGCCGGGGCGTGTGCGGGTTGGCAGCAGGCTTTGCGCCACCATTTCGGCTTGAAGTTCCGGCACGTCTCGATGGGCAGGACCTCGTGCAACTCACCGGGTGAGTCCGGATGGTTCGTACACAACAGCAGGCGGGGCTCGCCATTCAGCTTGTCCCTCATCCGGCACCACCTCGGCAGGGGGCAGGCGTACGCGCACAACTGGCACTTGCCCGCGAACAGCGTCGCATAGATCGATTTCCAGTTCTCCCCCGATACTCCTCGGGCCAGACCGAACTCTCCGGCGGCGGCACCCGCAACCCCTTCCGACCCCGCTGGGCCTTGCCTCGCTTGTCTTCGGCTTTGTCTTTCGCTCGCTTCGCCATCCTCTTCTCCTCTCGCACGTCTTTGGTGACCGGTGACCCGTGCCCCGTGTCTCGTGAACTGGCACGTTTCGCTCGCTTCACGCTTCCCGCACGACGCTTCACGAGAAGCCCATCGGGCTTCTGTATGGTAGTATGACCATGCACCCGCGTCAAGTACAAAATCCAACAAAACATCGATGTTGTAAAATCAGAGAACTCCCTGCTCCGCCATCCCTCGGTAGGGTGGGTTCTTAGCCCACGCGTCAGATCTCGCGAGATACGAACAACGAGATGCGAGATACGCGGCCTCTGGCCGCAACGCTTCACGTACGACGCTTCACGCGTGTAACAGCCCCCGTTTTCCTTGTTCTGAGGTCCCGCCCGCTATAAAATGAAGGTGATTCAAAGGCCCCGAGGCGTGCCTGAACTCCGAGGCGGAAAAAAGAAGTGGTGTGCGAAGTGCACTCTATGAGGCTGGAAGGTGGCGTAGCTGGGTGGACTACACCAACATAACATGCCGAATCGACAAACTCGGGGAGACGGTCTTCCCTCTGCTGAGGGGCAGAGTGTATCACATCACTTCGCCAGAAGGCTATGCGGGAATCAGGGCGTCAGGGATGATCAAGGCCAACCCCGATGGAGCACTATCATCTCCGTGGGGCAAGGGAGATGCGGACAGCGTCATGTTCTGTCGGAGGAACAACTATGTACCGCTCTTCGACCTTCGCACGCGCCCGAGACGAC
>CAVSCO010000052.1:0-64858 GCA_963726475.1 uncultured Phycisphaerae bacterium
AGGCAGAATGCATTTCGCGACAGCAATGCGGCTTCTGACGCAATAATGGGGTCTCTGCCCAAACAACCTTCTGATTGCACATCTGATGGTCAGACGCGTCCTAAGTGATACGACAATTCAGCGGCTGCTGAAAGTCGTGCTCCGGTGAGGCGAGTAAGCCGCGACATAAGCCGGTGGGCAGGGCCAATGACCGACATCGCGAGTTCGTGTGTGGTCTGTATGAATGGGAAGCAAAGAGGCCTTTTCTGACCTCTGAAAATGGTATAAAATTTCTGGCGGGATAGGAGTCCCGTCCGACTGGTCTTCGAAAGAGAGGTACCTCCCCCTCCCCTCAAGATAAAAACCCGTGTCCCCATGGCTCGAAAGGACCAACTTCCACTACCACAAGAACACGGGCAGGAGCATCATAGCGTCATGACATAGAAGATGCAAGCCGTCTTTTCTTCTGCTTTCCTTCGGCTTTTCCAAAACACTTCCATTGTCACTCAACACAGAACACGACAAATTTATCACATAATACCCGGAATATGATAGTTTTGGTTTGCGCTCTGGGTCTAACTGTGATATAATATGAATATACGAGACACAGAATTTGATAAATTAGCCACTGCAATTCGAAAGGACCAAGCCATGAATCAGCACAAGCACAATGTCATTGAGGTATGTCAGTTCTGCAAGGACTACCAGTTGAACGCGGAACTTGTTGGTCGATGGGTATGGATACGCTTTGACGTCAAGCCCGACACTGAAACCAGAAAGCTATTGAAGGACTTCGGCTTTCGCTGGGTTTCTTCGCGTGGAATGTGGGCTCATGATTGCGGACATCCAAGCAAGAAAGGCAAAGGACATCCCTTCCACAAGTACGGGCATACTCCCGTCAGGAACGTTGACACAGAGAGCCTGAATGCCGCTTAGAAGCCCGCACAGTCTGGGGGGGGCCCATACGGTGCCCCCTCACTTCATTTTCCTTGGAGGGGTGAACCATGCAACGATCCTATGCAGCGCTTTGGGACTATGCCGACGAAATCCGTACTGGACGCATGAGCATTATAGAAGCCAACAAGCTCTGTCTGAAGGAACGTAACACCGAAGCCAAGAGACTCCGTCAACAGGGGCAGAGGGTTTCCTGCTTCACGCTATCCGGTCAAATGCGGCAATACTGGGGCTTGGGTGACCCATGCGGGCTTGTCTGTCCTGCCTATTATCTCACTGTCCTGAACTGAACATTGTCTATGGCCATGGGCTGTAGTCAGCACGATACAGCCCGTGTTTCATTGAGAGGGTGAACCATGACGCTATACGAGAAATATCGTCCGAAGGCTCTGGAAGGCGTTCTGGGGCAAGATAAAGCCACTCAGAAGGTACAGCTTCTTTTGGAACGTGGTTGGGGTGGTCGAGCTTGGTGGATCTCTGGCCCCAGTGGGACTGGAAAGACGACCATTGCCAGAATCATTGCCAATTATGGTGCCGACGAATTCTATGTCTCTGAATACGATAGTGCCGATACAGTGAACGCTTCTGAGATTGACCGCATTGAACGTGATATGTGTCACTTTGCTCCCGGCAAGGGTGGAAGAGCCTTTATCATCAATGAGGCTCATGGACTTCGAAAGCCGATCATAAGGCGCTTACTGGGGCTTCTGGAACGTGTACCCGACCATGTTTGCTTCGTGTTCACCACTACGAAGACGGGCCAAGAGAGTCTCTTCGAAGATCAGATAGACGCACACCCTTTGTTGTCCCGATGTGCCAAAATAGAGCTTACGAATCAGGGACTTGCCAGTGTCTTCGCTGAACACTGTAAACGCATTGCAGAGATAGAGGGACTGGACGGAAAGCCCGTGCAAACCTACGTCAAGCTGGCCCAGAAGTGCAAGAACAACTGCCGTGAAATGCTCATGGCCATTGAAACCGGAGAGATGCTATCTTGAGGGGGTGACGAATGGCAAAGAAGACCAAACACAGAGGGGGCTTGCTGCCCGACAAATACCTATCGGAAACGCAACTGAAACGACTTCGACAGTACGTCAAGGACATGGCCGATCTGGCAAGGCAACGAGGAAGTACACGGGCAATCATCGATGAACTGGTCATTGAACTGTTGGTCAATACCGGCTTGAGGGCATCTGAGTTGTGCAGTCTGAATATAGGGGATTTGCCTATGTCCCATGGCAAAGAAACCATCTGGGTAAGGGATGGCAAAGGCAGTGTAGCGAGGACGGTAGACATTCCAGAAGGTGTAGACAAGCGTCTGGAACGGTTTGTGAAGCTCTATCGGAAGGACGCTGGACCGGATGAACCCCTGTTGGTCAGTTCCAAGGGTGCCCGGATGATCTATCGGAGCATCTACGAGAAGATCAAGAAACTCGGGCGACAATCAGGTATTGGGAGGCTGCACCCTCATGTGCTCCGTCACACCTATGGGACAAGGTTATATAACGTCGAGCAAGACTTGAGGTTCGTCCAGGATCAGTTAGGCCATGCCAGTCCAACTACAACAGCCATTTACGCGAAAACGAACACGAGAGCACGCAAGCGGCAACTTGAAGCCCTGGAATAGGTGGAGTTGAACATTGACGCCCCTCAGAGGCCAGGATATACTTGGTCTACGCAAACACCTGTTCTGGATTGACTACCATTGTTTCTTGGTAATGAGGGTGTTGATGTCACGAGAACTCTTGTTCTACCTATTGATAGTATGTGCAGCGCCTTTTGTCACATCGGAACGATTTGTTTATTCTCAGGAATCACCCCGTAACCACACTGAAACTTCTAACTCCGGGATAAAGAGGTGCACCGGCTGTTGGAAGGAGGTACCCTGGGATTCGAAAGTAGGAGATAAGTGCCCGCATTGCGGTGGTATATGGTCTAGTGAAACATATGCATCCCGCGACATACCGAGCGATGTGCTTGGGGTGTGGTTTGCTGTGATCGCGTTCATTGTCGTCGGTACTCCAATTCATTATTTCATACGGAAATACGAAATCACGCCCAAGGTGGCTCTTGCACACTCTCGATCTTGGGCTCGTAGTCCTTTCGTTGGAGTCAACCGTATTTGCATTGTTCCATTGCAGCGAGGATACACTGGTTGCAGACAGAAATATGCTCGTTACAAGAAACGAAGGGAAACCCTTGCTTGGCGGCGCGAACAAGAAGAGATGCTTCTTGATAAACGGGAGGAAGAACTCGCTGAAGAAAGACGTAAGGAAGAAGAGCTGGCTGAAGAACTAGCTCAGGAAAAACGTAAAGAAGACCTATATGAGCTATATTTGGATATGATGTGCTGTGTGATGTGCGCCGACGGAGAGGTTCATCCGTTGGAGGTGCGAAAGATCCGCGAGGTACTAGAAACGGTGGGAATTCCTTGGGATGACGAGAGCATCAAAACACGACTAAAGGCCTTTGTCTACAGAGAAGAAACAGAAGGAATCAAAAGCGTTGTCGCCCATACTCTTACCAAAATATGGAAAATCGACGTTCGAGGCAACGGCAGGAGGCTTCTTGCACTCTGAACTCGATAATGAAAGCAGACGGCACCATTGATCTGCACGAAGAGCATGTCTTGACCCAATTCACGGAAGCTCTACGGAAGGCGGACCCGCTATTTGACACCCCGCACGAGATACCCGGCAATTGATCCTACAACGATTGATTTCGCTTGAGCAAGAATTGACCCATCTGAGGCCGGTGTCGGCAGCAGCCTGGGTACTGATCTTCGTGAAGATGTTTCCGCAGATCACGTAAGTCAGCATCTGGTGGTTCGTATTGCCCTTCTGTTGTGTGCACCTTGGCTTCTTGTCGTCCCGTGCAAGAACGATAGCCAGCGTTCGCCCTCAGACGGTCCTGATAAGGGCTAGGACTGCCTGTTGGACATGTTTCCGAGCATTTGAGACTCTTGAGGGACAGCAGATGTAGTGAGAGCCGGGGTGGGGTGATTTCAGTTGTTCATGCCCTTTTCTTGCTGAAAAACGGCATTCTCCAGTGTAAGAATGCGTATCTTTACGTATTCGGAACAGCTCTCGTAGGGAAATCTCCTACAATCCATAATGGTGCAGTTGGCTGTGCGTCGGATTTGGAGGTCCGACCTTGTCTCATGGAGGACGGGTCACTTTGAGATCGAGGTTACGGAGAGGGTTATGCAGTGACACATCCATCTTCTCTCTCGGGACGTCCTTTGCCCAACATTGTGAGCCTATGACACTGTAGTGAATAACACGGAATAGCTAACGCTGAAAAATTCGGAGACGGGGAGAAGCATATGTCTGGAAGAAGGAATTCACTGATTCTTTTGCTACTGGTCGTGTCCTTTTGGTCCATGGGCACCAGTGTCAAGCCAGCTATACCAATCTCTCTTTCAGGGAACGATTCGAATTGTTGCGTTAGATGATGGAGGCATTTTCACCGGTACACAAGTCGGAGATGCGTTCTTTGGATCGTTCTTATATGGTTCGACCGATGACGATGCACACATTGGACTTAGTTTAAGTGGAGATGATGGCACTGACTATAATTTCTTGGGTCCGCCTTATAGTAGCTTCATCAGCAATGGGACCACCAGTGCCAGTGGTAGCTCCGTTAGATGTGGTACTTCATAGACATAATGATGGAAGATGAGGAGCCAGGCTTATTCAGCGTCTTGTCTGGTTCAACTGTTGAGTTAGGGTTAGCTGATAGTTCGGGACGCACATTTTGACAGCAATAATGAGCCAGTGTGGGACCATGGCAAATTAGAATTTGGTGTTGCTGTGATATCATGGAATGATCTTCCTGGATAACCGACCAAGAGTTCTATCCCCAGTCCCACCAAATCCTGATGGGGCTGATATCACGGCCTTCTTCATTTGTGAAGAGGATGTTTCGGGCCGAGACGTTTTTTCTGCTTGGGGCCTTGTAGATCAACTGGTCTGTCCGCCGCCAACTATCCCCGCCCCTCGGGGCCATCCTGCTAGGCACACTGGGCGTCGGCCTTGTTGGCTGGATGCGGAGACGCAGGACGCTGTAATTACACACCGAAGACGAAAACTCAAGGGGCTGTGGACGTGAGCTTGCAGCCCTTCTTGGCTATTCTCGGGTAAATTGCGAAATCACCCCAAAGGCATGTTCGTTCTAATGAGTGCCAGGATTGCCTGCTTGATATGCTCTGGTAACTCAGCCCAAGCAGCGACCATCTCAGCAAGCTCAGACGGTAGGTTATTGGTGTCGATTTGACCCTGTTTCCGGATTCAGGTGTCAACTGGGGTGTCAACTCCCCCTGCTCGATGTCGTAAGTACCTGTTTTTTCAGGGTTTGAGTCTGCCATGCATCGGACTGTCGATCCGAAGGTTGAGGGTTCGAGTCCCTTCGGCCTCGTTCCGTAAGTTGAAGGCTGGCAGACATCTGTGTCTGCCAGCCTTCTTCGTTTCCCGCCCGATCCAGGGTCGCTTGCCAGAACGTGCTCCGGAGCAGCATCGCGGGCGTGCCGTGCCCGATACGCGGTTCGCCGGACGCCCGCTTGCCGGTCAGTCGACATTCTCATTTCCGCTGACGACGCACGGTCGCCCCCTCTTGCACGATCCAGATCCCGACTTGCATGAAGTCGCAAGAATTGCTAATCTACGCCCTTCTGAGGCACTTCAAGCCCTGATTTGGAGCGTGGGAAAGCAATCCCTGATGGACCAGGAGTAGACGCTTATCGATGGCTAGGAAAAAGCACGAGTACACGGATGATAAGGTTAAGACCCTCTCGTCACTGGAGCATATCCGCCTGCGTACAGGAATGTACATAGGCCGCACGGGTAACGGAGCCCACTATGACGATGGAATCTACATCTTGCTCAAGGAAGTCGTCGACAATGCGGTCGATGAGTTCATCATGGGCCATGGCAAGAAGATCGACATCACCATCAGCGAAAACAGGGTGGCGGTGCGCGACTATGGGCGAGGTATCCCCTTGGGCAAGGTGGTAGAGTGCGTCTCGAAAATCAATACCGGCGCAAAGTACAATGACGACGTATTTCAGTTCAGCGTCGGACTCAACGGGGTGGGCACCAAGGCAGTAAATGCCTTGTCCTCGAGTTTCGAGGTTTGCAGCTATCGCGAGGGCAAGTATACCGAGGCCAAATTCGAATTCGGCAAACTGATCAAGCATAAGAAAGGTAAGGCCGACCAACCCAACGGCACCTTCGTGAGTTTCGTGCCGGATCCCAAGATCTTCTCGAACTACGAATTCTCCGAAGAGCACATCGAACGGCGGCTTCGGTTCTATGCCTATCTGAACGCCGGCCTTCGTATTAACTATAACGATCGCCGTTTTCTGTCCAATGGCGGTATTCTGGACCTGATAGACGACGAGACCTCGTTTGAGAAAGTCTATCAGCCTCTACACTACCGTGACGCCACGCTGGAATTTGCCTTCACTCACACGAACCGGTTCAACGAAGACTACTATTCGTTCGTTAACGGTCAGCATACCAGCGACGGGGGAACTCACTTGAGCGGATTTCGCGAAGGCGTCTTGCGTGGCGTGAACGATTTCGCCAAGAAGAAGTTCAATGGTGATGACGTCCGTGAGGGTATGCTTGGTGCTATTTCGATCCGCCTGAAGGATCCGATATTTGAGAGCCAGACCAAGAACAAGCTGGGCAATACGGAAATCCGCTCGGAAATTGTCGCCCGCGTGCAGGAGGCCGTCATCAAGCTGCTGCACAGCGACAAGACGCAGGCCGACAAGCTGATCAATAAGGTCGTTGAAACGCAAAAGTTCCGCAAGGAACTCAATGCGGTCAAGAAGCTGGCGCGCGAGCGATCCAAGGCCATATCCATTCGTGTACCTCAGTTGCGCGACTGCAAGAAGCACTACGACCACGTCAAGCATCGGCACGAAGACACCATGATCTTTATCACCGAGGGTCAGTCGGCTGCCGGTTCCATCGTCAGTTGTCGGGATGTCAACACCCAGGCCATCTACACTCTCAAAGGCAAGCCTCTCAATGTGTGTGACCTCAAGAAGGATGCACTCTATAAGAACGAAGAGATCTTCAACCTTATGAAGAGCCTGGATATCGAGGAGAGCATCGACAATCTGCGATACAACCACGTGATTCTAGCCACCGATGCCGACGTGGACGGCCTGCATATTCGCAATCTGATGATTACCTTCTTTCTGCGTTTCTTTCAGCCACTGGTGGAACGCGGCCACCTCGAGATCCTGGAAACGCCTCTCTTCCGCGTGCGGAACAAGAAAGAGAGCCTCTACTGCTATTCTGAGGCGGAGCGTGATTCAGCCATGAAGAAGCTGGGACGCGGCCACGAAGTCACGCGATTCAAAGGTCTGGGAGAAATCTCCCCATCGGAGTTCAAAGCCTTCATCGGAAAGGACATGCGTCTGAGCCCGGTATCGACGTCCGGAGATCACGCCATCGACGAAACGCTGGCGTTCTACATGGGCAAGAACACGCAGGAGCGACGCAGTTACATCATGGACCAACTCGTTATCAGCGAAGAGATACTCGTATGAGCAGGGAGCACCAGACGTTTCTATTCGACGAAGAGCCCGTCGCCAGCCAAAACGAGCGCGAGCAGGAAGACGACACTGGACGCGCAACGCTCCAGGGCGACGGTGATCCCGACGGACAATCATCGACGCAGCCGAAAACAGAAACCTCCGGCGGCAATGACGACGGCCCCCCTACCCCGCACGATCATCTCCCTGTCCACGAACGGCACGGGCCACTAACCGACCTGATCGACTTCAACTTCCTGCAATACGCCTCCTATGTCATCTGCGAACGGGCTATTCCCAACGTGGCCGACGGTCTCAAGCCGGTCCAGCGTCGTATCCTGCACGCCCTCAAGGAGAAGGACGACGGGCGTTTCATCAAAGTTGCCAATGTGGTGGGCCATACGATGCAGTACCATCCGCATGGTGATGCCTCCATTGGCGATGCCTTGGTCACACTGGCCAATAAGCGCTATCTGATCGAAGGGCAGGGCAATTTCGGCAATATTTTCACAGGGGATAACGCCGCGGCGTCCCGGTATATCGAGTGTCGTCTGACTGACCTGGCACGCGACGAATTGTTCAACAAGGATCTGACCGACTTTGTCTCGAGTTACGACGGACGCAACCAGGAGCCGGTGACCCTGCCGTCCAAGCTCCCGCTGCTCCTGATGCTCGGCGCCGAGGGCATTGCCGTAGGCCTGTCCACGCGCATCTTGTCGCACAACTTCATCGAGCTACTGGAAGCAGAAGTTCAGATCATCGAGGAAAAGAAGCGGAAGCCGGTTCAGATCGATGTACTGCCCGATTTTCAGACGGGCGGGATGATGGACGTCAGTGAGTACGACAAGGGTTTTGGCAAGATCAAGGTTCGCGCGTGCATCGAGAAACAGGGCCCCAACAAGCTCCTCGTCACCGAGCTTCCTTGCATGCAGACGACCGAATCGGTGATCCGCTCGATAGAAGAGGCCGTCAAGAAGAAGAAGGTGTCGGTTCGATCCATCAGCGATTTCACAGCGGAGCACGTCGGTATCGAAATCACGCTGGCTCAGGGCGCCGATCAAGACAAGGCCATCAAAGCACTGTACGCGTTCACGAAGTGCGAAACCGTGGTCTCCAGCCAGCTCACGGTGATCTTTAACAAGCGCCCGGCGGAGATGAACACCGAACAGGTGCTCCGCGAGAATGTACGTCAGCTCCTGGACATCCTGCACCGCGAGCTGACACTCAAGAAGCGCAATCTTCTCGATGAGTTCCACAACAAGACCCTTATCCAGATATTCGTTGAGAATCGCATCTACAAGCGGATCGAAGAGTGCAAGACCTATGAGGCGGTGGTAAAGGCCATCTTCAAGGGTCTGGAGCCCTTCAGGCCTCAGCTCAAACGGGATGTCACGAAGAGCGATATCGAAATGCTGCTCAGTGTGCGTATCAAACGCATCTCGCGCTTCGATATCGAGAAGAATCGCAAAGATATAGAGGCCATCCTCAGGGAACTGGCCGAGGTTGAGAAGAATCTCAAGAGCCTCAAACCTTACGCTGTGCGTTATCTCAAATCCCTGATCAGGAAATACAGGGGAGAATACCCCCGCCGCACAAAGATCGAGACGTTCAAGGCGCTCGACGTGCGCAAGCTCACATCCAACGAACTCAGCATCAATATCGATCCAGAGAAGGGGTTCCTCGGGCACTCCGTCAAAGGGGAATCGCTTCTGAGCTGTTCATCGCTCGACAAGCTGCTGATTCTCAAGAGTGACGGCACCTTCGTGGTGATGCCGCCGCCGGAGACTTATTTCGTCGACGATGGTCTCGTCTGGTGCGGCCTATACAAACGCGACTTACTTTTCACCGCCGTGTACACCGATTGGGGTGTTACCTACATCAAGCGTTTTGAAATCGGGGGTGCCATAATGAATCGCGACTACAACTACATCCCCCAAAGCGGCCAGTTGCAGCTCTGCAGGCTCGGCACACCTGAGGCAGTCTACGTTAAGTACAAACCGGTCAAGGGTCTGCGCATCCGTCAACAAGAATTCACGCCGGAGCAAGTCCTGATCAAGGGCATTAAAGCCAAGGGCATACAGATGACCTCCAGGATCATCGACCGGATCGACACCAAGCGCGGACGGTGGTGGGATAAGAACGTCCGGTCCCCCAAAGGCTTTCTGGGGTAGACTCTTACCGCGCCGTCCGACCGCTTCGGGCGGCACGGCCGCCGAGTCGGAGTCTATCTGCAATTGCTCCTATCGAGCTTACCGGGCCGAGACGTATTCGCCTTCATAGAAGCGGATATCATCCTACGCCGTCTCTCGGTTTCTGCGGTACTTCGAGGCGTGATCGATGAATCTGGACTGGTCCCGACAGCCTGGGTGACCTCCTGCGGGCCTATGGCACATGCGTCGGTCAGGACCATGTCCGTGCGAATGGAGGAGTCTGTCAGTGAGGAAAGAGCCCCTGAGATGGCGACTCAACCCCGCTGAAAAATCACCGCAAGCGTGCCTCCCGGCCACTCACCGTCCGTGGATGCGATCACACGAGTTCGACCTTGTCCCATTTGGTATGTACCGGCTGTGCCTTGACCAACGTGATATCGTTCTCTTTGAACTCGCGGACGATTTCGAGATTGATGCGTGTTCGGGTCTTCAGGTTAGAAGCCTCTGGCTTGATCCAGTACAACAGCATGATGTCCCGTGAGTACTCGGTAATGGCGAAGAAACCCGTAACGACCTTCTCCTGTGTATCCGGATCCGACTGGGCAATTCGTTTGAGCAGATCCATCGCCAGAGTGATTTGCTTGTCGTCCATGTCCGGCGTGAGTCGATAGACTGCAAAGATCTGACGCCCGTTCTCCGTATCGACGTTGACGATATCGGCCTCTGCCACTGCCAGGTTGGGGAGCGTGACGATCCGCCCCTCGTAGCGAGTTCGAATCCTCGTGCTCCGCAATCCGACGGCGGTCACCACACCGTCGTGGCCGCGTACCTGGATGCGGTCACCGACGCGGAAAGGTTTGTCGACAAAGATCGCCAGGCTACCGAAGAAGTTCCCAACAGAATGTTGGGCGGCCAAGGCAAAGGCCAGCCCTCCGATGCCCAGGCCCGCCAGCATCGAGAAGACATTAACGCCGGCCGTGTCCAGAGCCATGATCAAGCCAATGGTCCAGATAGAGGCTTTGATACCTTTACTGACGATCGGGACCAGGTGGTCGTCCAGATCGCTTTCGGTCTTCTTCGCGAAGGGCAGCAGATACTCTTTGATCAGGGCGTCGAACACGCGTGTGATCGACCAGGCGCCGTCGAGGATCAGCAAGGCACAGACGACCTTGTCGATATGGTCGCGAATCGCATCACTCATGTCGAGCAAGCTCAGGCCGTACCAGATCCCCATGACGACGACCGCCACGACGAAGGGCTCCTCCAGCATGTCGACGAGGATATCGTCGAGATGGGTCCGTGTCTTGGCGGCCATCCTCTTGACCGTGCGCCCGATGAGCCAGTAGATGACCCTTCCGACGACCAGGGATGCAACTACGATCGCAAAGGTGATCAGCCATTGCAGGACCGTATTGCCGTAGTAGGTTTTCGTGAGTATGATTTCCATCATCGCGACAAACTGCGAGCGAGTGTCACTCCCTGCAAAACACAAGGCTGCGACCGGTTCGGTCTAGACGCCGGCCGACACACCGAACGCGGAGCCTACCTGTCCTCCTCGGCCAATTCACTCAAGGGAATCTCCGAATCCAACAGGGCGTGGATGTCCGGACGACGGAGCATCGTGTCCAACGCCTTCAACTGGCTTTCGATTTCACTGAGGGTGGCGGCGTAGTAGAGCTCGGTATAGAAGTAGAATCGCGCCGTGTCGGCATCCACCACGTGGATCTGCCCTTTCTTGAGTTCGGGCATGAGCAGCACTTTGCCGACGCTGAAATTCCGCAGTCGCATCTGCCTGATTCCGCCATTGAGGACGGCGACGCGCTTGAGCGTCAGCGCCCGCCGCAGGCGAGTGATGTCCGACTCGTTCTGGATCAGAATGGTGTGCCGTCTGCGTCCGTCGGCCAGAGGCTGATTCAATTCCCACAGTAACTTACTCCAGGTCGCCCGGTCCGGACAATCGACCGTGCGAATCTCGGGAATCGGCTCGCTACCGAGACGGCCTTCTTCCATCGATGCACGATCGTACAGGTACGTGATCGCCAGGGCCCTACCGTCGAAATCCTTCATCCGGTCGCTCTTGCCCTTCATCACGAGATCGCGGAGGAACTTCACGTTGTACCCACCAACCTGCTGCCCCTCGAAGTAAATGATCTTCGACGGATCGATCTGCTCATCAACATGCAGGCGCTTGATCACCTCGTAGATCATGCGCGAGACGAGGATCGATTCGCCCGGCACGCTGTCCCGCACAAATGCACGGAACGGGGGCCTCTCGCCCAGCCGGAAATCCTTCTCGGCCACCTGCCGGGCCAGGTTCCGGTAGATCACGATGCGCCGGTTCCCCAGCAGGAAGCTCAGATCGAACACGTCTTCGCTGCGAATCCGATATGAATCGCGGAACAGCTCGTTTCCGAAGCTGTCGAAGTGATCCTCGTCCTTGGGAAGGGCCTGGCGAATCTGCCGGTCCTCCGGCAATACATGCGGTGTCAGCACGATGATCACTTCACGTTTCAGCCGGTCCGTCTTCTCCGAACGGAACAACATGCCAACCATGGGGATGTCGCCCAAGAGCGGGACCTTGTCCCGGGTCTCAGTCAATTCGCGCGAGACAAGACCGCCGATGATCAGCGGAGTGTTGTTCGGGATTCGCCCGTAGGTCTGTACCCGACGCGTCGAGATCGTGGGGGCCGAGGCCAATATCGTCCCATCGGGAGCTTTCATCTCCAGGTCTTCGCCAGGAACCCGGGCCGAGACGATGGTATCGATGAGCATACTAACGTCCGAACCCGATTCGGTGATGCGAGGTCGAACGTTCAGGAGAATCCCGGTGGGCAGATACTCGAACTGGAAGCTAACCTTGTTGCCGTAACTGAGCCCCTCCATGCTACTAGCGATCGGAATGTCCTGACCGACGCGAATGGTGGATTGCCGGTTGTTCAACGTCAGCACGCTGGGACGGGACAGGATTTCCGCTTTTCCGCTGCGGAGCAGGGCCCGGAGTGTGACCTCCCAATCCCATTGAAACGTCCCCGAAAGAATCTGGTGGATCTGCGATGTGTTGGTCAGGGTGGCATCAAAGGTCGAAGTGGCCTGGCCGGCCTCGGCCGTCGAACCGCCGGAGACACTCAGGTAGGGATTCTCGTGCAATTGCCAGTCGACCCCCAGTTCTTTCAGCCCCTGTTCGCTGATCTCAAGCACCATGGCCTCGATAAAGATCTGGCGAGCCGGACGATCCACGTAGTTGTCCAATACCCGACGGACTTCACTGAACTGCTCCGGGTGAGCCGGATGGAACAGCACCAGCAGTTGCGTCATGGGCGAGGCAATCGCGTTATCCGTCAGTTCCGATGCGCCGCCGGGCGCCATGGAGAGCTTGCCCTTCGAGCTGGTATCCTTCGAACCGACCAGCCCCGTATACTCCTTCTTAGGGTCTTCGATGTTCACAACATAGGGAAGCTTGGCGAACTCGATCTTGGGCGGCACTTCTTCCGGCTTGCCCATGGTCGTCACGCCGAAGCCCTTGAGCATGCTCAGCGCGGCCTTCGCATCCACATAGCTTAGTTGGATGATCTTGGCTTCGAGGTCCGTCACGGTCAGGTCCGTGCGCATCTTATCGAGAGAAGCGACGATCTCCTTGATCTTCGGCTCGACCTGAGCCAGGTCGGGATTCGCAGACAGGGTGCCGTCTTCTGCGACGATCACGCCCATTCCCCAGAACTGGGGTGGCTGGGAAACAAACATCCGATAGCCAAACCGCAGGACGTAGGTTCCACCGTCTCCCGACCGCGTCAGAATGGTGCCTCCAATAATGCCATCCGGCGGGGTCGGCAGTGCGTCGGCCACGGCACTTGACGCGACTGCATAGCTGGACTGCACCCCCAGAGCCAGCGACAAGCGCTCGTTCATCTCGTTGATTTCCATCCGGCTAAGCTTGGGAAGCGCGATGATGCATGTCGAATCAGGCGGCAGGGCTTTGGCCGTCGTCATGCTCAGTGCGTCGGCCACGCTCATCTTGGCCGGTGCGGCATTGGGGTCGGCAACGACACCCTGATTGGGGTCCTCTCCCCCCGAGTCGGCCGGAGCGGTGTTCGAGGCCGGTTCGGGTGTCGGAAGGTCGGCCGCTTCCAACGCCTTGGCGAACTCCTCCAACTGTGCAGGATCGTTCGCATCCACGATCACCCCGTTCTCCACACGTGGCTCTTCAAGTGATACGGTCCTGTCGGTTTCGACATGCGAAGCACAGCCGGCAAGTAACGAAAGACACACCAGCCCGGCAACCACCATCGACCGGGCTGCCCTCGCGGTCATCAACCGGAGAAAACCTCCTCTTGGCATGCAGCGAGGGCCAACCACAGCGCGATATCCGGCGGTCCCTGGCGAAGGACATGTCTGTACGTGTCTTTGCAGTGTGCTGATGTGCGTCATTCCTCGGCCCTCAATCATGGAGATACAATTGATGCACCGTATTCAGTCCGTGGCAATTGAAATCACAGAGGTCCAACCCGGTATCGTCCTCACGAGAGGTTCGAAGGAGGTGGCCACCTACGAACGACGTAGACCGATGATGATCACCGGCCGATTCGCGCGTCACCGGTACCATTATATGAGGACCCGTTTTGAAAAGTACAGCAGAATATTCTTGACCATTCTTGTGACTCAGCGACACTGGTGACAATTTGTCTTGCGCGAAAACAGCTCACGGGTGGGCCGAATTCTGTGCAGTGGCAGCGTCGGCGTGCTTGGACAGTCGGAAACGCGCATCTCCCGGCAGGATGGCACGCACAAGCGCATCCCACGCATGGTGGCTTCACCCCCATGACGCGAACTCTCAATGTGATACTCGGAGGCAACATCAATGCACACGCACAGGAGTCTGTTTGCCTGCGTCCTACTTTCATTCGCTCTCGTGTCGGTCGGATGCAGGGAAGCCTGCGATCCTCAGGCGGTTCTCCGCATCATCACATTTCCCAACGAGTGGGTAGGAGACATAGACAAGATAGGATTCAATGAGCCGTCAGGAGTCTGTTGGCATGCGCAAAGAGGAACGCTCTTCGTCGTCGGCGACGAGGGCGACCTCTGTGAGATCACTTCCACAGGCGACCTGGCCAAGCAAGAGCACATTCGGGACGCGGACTTCGAAGGTGTAACATACGATCCAGCGACGGGTTTGGTGTACCTGGCAGTCGAAGAAGAGGAAGCGGTCCTGGAAATCGACCCGAATACGTTTGCCGTCCTCCGCGAGTTCTCCTTGCCTCGGGACTTCCGGGGGCAAACTCGGCTGCGAGCCGGTGGCGAAGGAATCGAAGGCATCACATTCGTGCCCGATCCACACCATGCCGAGGGGGGCCTGTTCTACGTGGCGAATCAGGCCTTCACCCTGACCGACGAGCAGGACATCTCGGCCATTTTCGAGGTGGAATTGCCGCTTCGCAGTCGGACGGGCGAACCCAGAATCACCGGGTGCACGAGGCCGGGCATCATCGATCTCTCGGGCCTCAACTACGACCCGACGACAGACCGCATCCTCGTGATTGGCGACGCCACCAACTTGATCATGGAGTATTCACGCAGACTGGGTCCTCCTGAGCGTCCAGGCCTTCCCGGGTGACAATCAGGAAGGCGTCACGGTCGATCCGGACGGGTTCATCTACATCGCCCAGGATTCCGGAGGGATCGTGAAGCTCAAGTGGCTTCGCTGAGCTTGTCCGCCCGGACCTCAGGACGCCTTGAAACTCGACTTCAAATTCGGCGCACAGAACGCCATGGCAATCAGGGCATCCTCTTGTTCGATGTGACACTCCTCACCGTCGAGAGACCCGCTGTGTTTGCGCGGATTCATGATCACCTGGTCTTCCCGGCGGATGCCCAGCAGGATCACGGGATTGTTGTCGTCACTGCACTGGTACAACAGCCGGGCGCATTCCGCAAACGTCTTGCCCACAAAGGCATCGGGGTACGACTCGGGAGGAATGACGTAGATTTCGTTGCCCTCGAACGAATACGTCAGCAGGTCCTTGTATACCACTGACAACTGCTTGTTCACCGCACAGTGGGCGAGGATACCGACGCCGATCTCCGTCGTACAGATAGTTTCATCGGCCCCTGCATCGCGCAGGTGCAGGCTGTTGTCGGAATTGACCACCTCGGCGATGATATGCGGCCTTCTCCGCTTGCACTCGCTGAGCAACGCCAGGATGATCATCGCGGACTTGGCGTCAGGATCGGGGCTCTGGCTGTCCGCCAGCACGATGATCGTATCGGCCTGGCTTACCATGGCCTTCTTCAGGGTCCCGTGCCTGATGGGATCGTCGTTGATGCAATAGATGTTATCGAACTCGGGAATCCGCAGCAGCGCCCTCTCGTCCAAGGTTTTGTTGTCGATGATGACGATGTCTGCATCGGGCTTGCCCTCCGGATGGCGCAGTTCGCTGATGACCCTCTTGCCCCGTTCGTTCCAGTTGCAGATAACGATATGGTCGTTGAGATTCTTGGGCATCTTGATCTCCTCTCTCTTGAGGAACGCCGCCGCAAACCGGCCGGCCACGGCACCGAAGAAGAATACGCTGAGGACGAAAATAAGCACGGAAATCGCACGGCCCGCCCATGTGACGGGGTAGCGATCCTCGAACCCGCTGAATAGATAGACCGTGATCGACCAGAACGACTCGGGAACACTCTCGAACGACCGGTTCTGATACCGCTCGCAGAAGTACATCGCCAGGGTCCCGATCACATAGAGGCCGATGAAGACCAGCGCCAGACGCACGTGGATATGCCTTTGCGTCATGCGACGGAACAGCGTCCTGTATTTGATGGCATAGCCGAGGACAGCAGCGATCGCCAGGGTCCATAGAATCGTCGGCAAATAGTCGCGCAGGGTCTTCTTGAGAAGGCCTTGTTCATTGAAATATGCGCGGGCCTGAGGGTGCAGCGGGATGATGGGTCTCATCTTCTGGTCGAGCACACCGTACAGACCTTCATGCAACGAGATTTGGCATCCGGTGAGATCGGCGCCTTCGACGCCGTGTTCCTTCCGAATGACGTCCCTCTTCTCAAAGATCACGCGTGTCAGGGTGCGGATGAAATCAGGCGGGACTTTCCCGCCGTGGACCTTCGAATCCTCGAAGCCCCGACGGGCCACGAGGATCGCTCGCACGCCCACGGTGTGAACCGGCTCGGCCTGTCCCCGGTAGGTGTCGGCCGGTATGAAGGTGTAGACGAAATAGGGAAAGGCCCGGATCAAGCGATTGGCCAGC
This sequence comes from uncultured Phycisphaerae bacterium, assembly GCA_963726475.1. Lineage (GTDB taxonomy): Bacteria > Planctomycetota > Phycisphaerae > Sedimentisphaerales > Anaerobacaceae > Anaerobaca. Next base: position 16,887 of record CAVSCO010000052.1, read on the forward strand.
GCCTCGTTGATCGGGACAACGGTAATCTGGTCTTGCAGCGAAATGCCGTTGATGGTTTCGGTCAGCAGAGGCGTGGGGATACCCGCGGTGACGAACGCCGCGTCGAGCGAATTGTCCAACAGCATCTCCCGTGCCTCGGAGAACTTGCATCGGACGTCCGTCAGGTCCGCCGCTTCCCACCCGTCCAGAGCAAAAATGCGCGTAGCGCTGTTGCTGATGTTCTCGGGTGGAGAGCCCGTGCGAATTCGACGACCCTTCAACTGGTCCAGGTGCTCGATCCCGCTCTTGCGCGTGGCGATGATCTGGATCAACTCCGTATACAGCGAAGCGACGGCCAGGGCCTTGCTGGACGGCAGGCTGAACATCAACTCGCCATGGCTGAAATAGTAGACGGTGTCGTTCTGAGCCAGGGCCAGGTCGACCTGCTCGTGATCGATCAGCCGCAGATTCTCGAGGGTTCCGGTCGTCACAACCACTTCAACGGACACTTGACCCGGGTAGGCTTCCTCGATCACCTTCTTGATGCCGCAGCCTATGGGATAGTAGACCCCGGTCGTGCTTCCCGTCGCGAGGCGAATCGTCACCGGCTGGGCCGATGCTGCACCCACCAGCAAACCACACACGACCAGGAAGAAGACCAGAATGCTCCGGCAGGACAACGTCCCCGTAGCCTCCAAGCTCTGCAAGTGATCTATGCTCATGAATCCTTGGTGAAAGTCCTCGGCTCCTGCCGGCTTGACTCCGTGCCCAATGGAAGATCGATCGTAGCCGCCGGACAAACGCCCGGCAGACTCACAACCATCAGTGTCTCCTCTTGGGACGGGCTTGTCAAGTGCCCTTGAATGCTGTTGCGGTCCGAGGGTGTGTAGCCAGTGGGCTCCCGTCGGAGGATCAGGGGCTGGAAAGCGGGCCGAAGGCCTTTACCAAGACATCGTACTGAGCCTTGGTCAGGGTGATCATGCACCCGTGGCGGACTTTCGGAGGCAACTGGTATTTGTCCCAGTCGCTGAAGAAGGTGTACCCCGAGATTTGATACCATGGGCCGTTCAGATCGGCCGCCACGGACAGGCCATAGGACACGCCCGGATACTGCTCGTAGTAGAGGTACCAGACCTTGCCGTCGGGCGAAGGAATCAGGGTTGGCGCTTCTCGGAAGTTCGGACTGATCGGCGCCGAAGGCTCGCTGTAAGGCCCAGACCAAGACGGCGCACTGCTGATGCGAATGGTTTTGCCCGTAACCCAGTCCAATGTCGGATAACGCTCATCCTTGACGATCGCGTAGTAGCGATCGCCCTGCTTGCGGATGATCACATCGATGGTGGCCATGTCCCAAGGAAACAGGCGTTTAGGAGGGTTGGAGAAAGTCTTGAGGTCCTTCGACGTGAGATAAAGGGTCCGCTGACTGGCCCAGTATCGTTCCGGGTCTTCCGGCGTGCCATGTTCGTGCGGTGTGTGCCAGGTCAGCACGTATCGGGACGAAGCCTCATCATAGAAGAGTTTTGGCGCACCGATCCGCTGAAGGGCTTGGGAATAGCCAGGCGTCGCCTTCAGATCGGGGGTCACATCGCTGTAGCGTTCCCAATGCACCAGGTCGTCGGAGACCCAGAAGTTGATGTCCGGGGCAGAGTCGTTGCGGTTGCCGACCAGGTAGTATCGCCCATCGTGGCCTTTGCAGATGTCCGGATGGCCCTTGTAGTCCGCGTAGACGCGCTCGCCATCGTTCAAGGCGTTCCAGTGCAGCCCATCAAGGCTCACAGAGTAGTACAGTCGCCCATAGTCCTCATGCATCATGTGGCGCAAACAGATACGCTTCGTGGACGGGCTCAGTCCCAACCGCCTGACCGGGCGGATCTGGTTGGCCCGCGTGGACCACACAGACGAGCCACAGAGTGGCCGCGATGATAGTTCGAACGCAAATGTGACTCGTCTGTGTCCCCTGCTCTTTCATCTTACGGTATCCTTCAGAATCACTGTTCCTGGATCAGAACCAAGCCCAAATCGATGAACTGGCCGCCACCGGTTTGATGGCAGTGGACGGCGATCGTGTTGGCCCCGGGTCTGAAAGCTTTTCTCGCCTCGGCGCTCACCGGCGTGGCCATATATCCACTGGTGTACCCCTTGAAACTCCCGATGAGCTTGCCGTTGACGTACACCTCGGCGTCCTCATCGTGGTGGATGGCCAGCCCGAGTTCGCCATCGGCCGGCATCTCATTCACTGTAATAGTCCGGCGCAGCCAGATATCGGAGCTGTTCCAGGTCGTACTGATCACGGCGCCGGGGGTGCCTTCAGTACCAAAGCCTCCTGAGCCGCTCGACCAGGAACTGTCGTCGAAGTTGGGAGCCGTCCAACTATCAGCCGGCTTGGTCGTCGTGTAGCGCCAGGTCTGGGCCTGATGCTGACTGGTCGGCGCCAATATCGTGATCTTGGGCGGCGGGAGATAGAGCTTCCGCGCGGCTTCGGCGATACGATCGAGGTCCATCTTGACCATCGTCGCGATCGTAGGTCATCAGCCCGTTGACCTCGACTTCCACGTCCGAGGTCTGCGTATAGACGGCCGCCGAGAGGCCCTGGCCGATCAGGGGCCGCATCTGTGTCAAGAGATTGACGTACGCGTTGGTAAGGTCGGTCTTGCTCTGGTACGAGACGTATCCCCAGTTCTTCTCGGCCTGCCACGTGTGCCCTTTGACCGGCATACCGAGTCCACCAAACTCGCCCAGAACGACGACACGGTCCTTCTCCACGGGCCGCATGCCAGGGCCGGGATAGTTGTGCATGTCCGAAACGTCGCCACTGCCCCGGTCGTTCCAGCCGCTGGCCTCGTTCACCGGGCGGGTCGGATCATATCGTTGGATCCACTTGACGATCTCAGGCGTGTCGTACTGGCCCCAGCCCTCATTGAACGGCACCCACATCACGATGCATGGGAAGTTGTGCAGCGTGTCGATCATGGCCTTCAATTCCGTGCGGAAGTTGGCCTTGCTCTCGTCGTTGCGGGGCGAGTCCCCTGCCGGCATGTCCTGCCAGACCAACAGGCCCAGCCTGTCGCACCAGTAGTACCAGCGGGCACACTCGTATTTGACGTGCTTGCGGGCCATGTTCATGCCGAACTTCTTGGTCATCGCGATGTCGTACTGCATCGCCTCATCGGTCGCAGGCGTGTAGAGCCCGTCGGGCCACCAGCCCTGATCCAGGGGGCCATACTGGAACAGCACTTTGCCGTTGAGCTTCAGGCGGAGGATTCCATCGTCATCGGGGGCAACCTCGATCTTACGCATTCCGAAGTAGCTGCCAACCGAATCGATCGGCTGTCCGTCCCGCAACAGGGTCACCTTCAGGTCGTACAGGTGTGGCGAGTCGGGCGACCACAGCTTGGCCGACGGGATCGGCAATTCGATGGCCTGCCCCGCTTTGCCCGTCTCAGAAGCAACCACGAGTCCTCCATCCAGCGCCTTGACCTGCACGTCCGCGGGATTCGCAGTGTTGACCGTCACGGCGACAAGACCGCGGTCAACGTTCGGCACAATCTTGAGAGACTCGACGTAGTTCTGAGGCACAACCTCGAGCCACACGGTTTGCCAGATCCCGGTCACGGCCGTGTACATGATGCCGCCGGGCTTGAGAACCTGTTTGCCCCGAGGCTGATACCCCTCATCCGTCGGGTCCCATACGGCCAGGATCAGTTCGTTGTCGCCCGCTTTGACTCGGTCCGTGATGTCGAAAGTAAATGGATCATACCCCCCCGTGTGCTTGCCCACCTCGGCGCCGTTGACCCACAACGTACACTGCCAATCGACCGCACCGAAGTGGAGCAACAGCCGATCACCTGGCTCAAGCGCCGGTCGAACAAACGTGCGGTGATACCACAGACGCTGGTCTGGGAGAACGGGCTTCTTCACGCCGCTCAGCGCCGACTCGGCAGCAAACGGAACCAGGATACTTCCATCCCACGAGGCGGGCTTCGTAGCGTCCTTGGCGACGATGGCGTAGTCCCACAAGCCGTTCAGATTGGTCCAGTGGGGCCGGACCATCTGCGGACGAGGATATTCAGGCCAAACCTGTTCAGGCGACACATCCTGTGTCCAACGCGTCTTCAGAGGCCCTTGGGCCGGTTTCCAGGCCTGTCCGTAACACGCCGTCACGGTTGCCACCAACAGCATCACCACTATCCACCGTCTCTTGTTCATCAACAAATCCTTTCATCGCTCTTATTTCTCAAGGCCCATCCGAACCGCAGGGCTCTGAATTAGGACATGTCCAATCACGCGGGATTTTTGCAGAAAAGCACGAAGTGGGCCTGAAACAGCCTTGCGCGGGCAAGGCAACATGGTCTGACCGCATTCATCTCAGTCCCTCGCAGGCATCTGCGTGGAGAACGGGATTTCCTTTCGGAGCATCTGGCTCGCCTGGCCGGTGAGCCATAGGTAGTGGTCCGAAGGCTTGCCATCCATGTCGATGAACTGGGCCACGTCACTGACGGGCGGATGATCCGTACACTTGAAGATCGCGGTGCCTTCGTTCACCTCATCGAACATGGCGACGTAGAGCTTGTTGGCGCCGGCGCCGATCGCCGTGGAGATGAGCTGCCAATAGAAGCGGCCGCCCTGCCGAGGGATCGATCCGACGGGTTTGACGTCATCGGGGAATTCGAACCGACTCAGGTTGTGCCAACTGAAGCCCGGATAGACGCAAGGCACATAATCCACGCCGTTCTCCTGGCACCATTCGATGTCGGCCTTGATCACGTCACGGTAGCGCCACATCTCGTTGTGAAGCAGCGGGCTGAATCGCTGGACCATCCAAGGCAAGACCAGATCGGCCTGCTTGATCAGTTCGTGCAGATACGGCTCATTTCGGCAATCAGCGTTCAAATCACGCCAGTACGTGGGCACACCCAGCATGACGGAGCATCCGCCATATTCGGGGTCGTTGTGGAAAAAGTCGATCAGCTTGTCCAAAGCGATGTTCTTGATGTCGTAGCCGCGATCGGGGAACCCCACTCCCCAGATGGCCACCAGCGGTTTGCCTCGATGGTGCAGGTACGTCTTGGTACCTGGATGGTTCGTCACCTTCAGCGTGTCGACCAGGAACTTCCAATCATCGATGATGCGCAGGCAATCCTCGCCCGAACTGCGAAGGCCGGACAGATCGTACATCACCGCAATGGCCCGCTCGTTCTCGGAGGCAGCCTGGAACGCGAATCGCAAGACGTCCACCTGCGGTCCGGTGCGGGCACTCGGCCTGGTGGCACCGAAGAACCGCTGCATGAAGACACCGTCGAGCCCGTACTCCTTCATCCATTTGAAGTGTAGATCGACGGTGCTCTTGTCGGCTGAATTGAAGAACCGAGCCATACTGCCATCGGCCAGTTTCAGGCCGGTTGGATAGGTCTTCTCGTATTCGCTGACATCGGGCCACATATCGATCCGAATTTTTGACTCATCGGGATACATCCGTCCATCGCGACCGACCCTGAACCAGCCCTGATAGCCTGCCATCGCCAAACCGTCGTACGAGGGATACTTTGTGATTGGAGAATGCTTGGTTTCCGCAGAGACCCACGTTCCGGCTGCCAGCACGAGCGTCGTGAGGATGATCCAACTGCCTTTCATGATTCTTCCTGTCCTTTCGTTCACGAAAGATGTGGTTACTTCGCTAATGTATCGGCAGCCGCCTGTTGAAATGCCTGACGGACACCGCTGGCATCACTGTTTGGGAAGTTCGATCGCTGCACCATGAGGACATAGGCGACACCACGGACGGGGTCGATCCACGCCTGAGTGCCCCAAGCTCCGCCATGGCCAAACGTACCGGGCGAGAGCATGGCCGCAACCCCCTCGTGCGGCTTGCGCAAGACGCACGTGCCGATTCCCCAGCCGTAGTTGGCGCCGTGATTGCCGAAATTGGTCGACTGGAAGAAACCACAGGGCAACGCGCCAGTCTGAACGGCGGTAAGCAGCTTCATCGCGGCCGGACTGAGATAGCGTTTGCCATCCAGTACGCCTCCGCCGAGCAGCATTTGGCAAAACCGCGCGTAGTCGGGCCCCGTGGAGTACAGTCCACCATTACCGAGCGGAGGATGCCCCGAGACACCATAGCCCGCACGTGGAGGCACAGGCTCGAGGGCGCCTGTGGCCCGATTCTTCGCATAGGCCGTGACAATGGTTCCCTTTGCAGGATAGAAAGTCGTATTCTTCATGCCCAGCGGATCGAGAATGCGCTGCTGAACGAACGTGTCGAAAGACAAACCACTGACCACCTCGACGATTCGCGCGGCCAAATTGATGCCCGATTGCGTGTATTGCCATTTCGCGCCAGGCTCATACTGCATCGGCACCGCCAGATAGAGCGGGACCAGGTCGGAGAGCGTGCGAGCGTCGCGAGCCTCGTCGCGAGGTGCTTCCCCCAGACCCGAGGTATGCGTGAGGATCTGCGTGAGGGTGAGATTGGCGGGTTTGCCCGAAGGGGTCTTCAGATCGGCGAAAGCTGCAATGTATTTCGCGACAGGATCGGCCACGTTGAGCTTGCCTTCGTCCTGGAGCATCATGACAGCTACTGCCGTAACCGGTTTGGTCATCGAGGCAATCCAGAAACGCGAGTCGGGTCGCATCGGTGCTCCACTCGCGATATCGGCAAGTCCATGTGTCTGGCAATGCAGAACCTTGTCCTTCGTCACGACAACCGTCACGGCTCCGGATATCTCGTGTGCGGCAATGGCAGCCTGCATCGCCTCATCGATACCTGCCAATTGCGGCCTGTTTTCAATCGCATCGCCAATGATCCTGGCCATCAGCCCCGCCCCCTCGGCATTCGGGTGTATGTTGTCGGCAAACCACGCTTGCTTACCCAGGAAAGGCGTGTGGAGGTCGATCACCTCGCAGCCTGTCTCCGCCGCAACCTGACGCAGAATGGGAGTCAGTTCCTTCGTGATCACCTCGTCGTTGATTCCCCACATCGTCTTGAAGGCCGGCATAGGCAGACAGACCAGCACCCGTGGCCGAGCGGGCAGCGTTTGAAACGACTCGATCATCGCCCGCGCATCGGCTGCGAACCGATGCTTGTACTTCCAGTTCTGGGGCTTGCTGTCGTTGCCGCCCAGGTCGATAACGACGATATCCGGATTGAACGCCAGCGCTTGCTGATAAGCCCTATCGTTCCAGTAGGGGAAATCGCCGTGCTTGAGCATGGTGCGCCCGTTGACCCCGTAGTTGCGCACGTCGTACCCCTCGCCCAGGAGGTCCTGCATCTGCGCCGGATAGCAGTTCTTCTGCCGATCTGCAATACCGGCCCCAAAGGTGATGCTGGCACCGACACAGGCGACCCGCACCTTTGCGACGGACGCCGTTTCAGGCGTGCTCGCTTCGCCGGAGACGGAGCCGCCCCACCCCTGCGTCCAGAAAGCTAGAACCATCCAGATGAGAAACCTCGCTCGCCCCGGGAATTGGCAACATCGGCCTGCCCCTGCCTGTGACCCAATGTTCATGGTCTTCTCTCCGCCAACTGCTGATACCATCGTCCGACCCTCCCAAGAGGAACACGAGTTCGGATAGCATCATCTATCGTACGGCCCCGGCCGGGCGATGTCTACCGATTCCGTCACCGTGGAAGGCCTCGTCATGGGAGACACGGATTGTCGGTGCGTTGGCGAAATGTGGGCAAGTGGTGGGACGAAACATCTGGGGGACATCCAAAGTCTCGGAAGAGCGGGTGTGGTCGACCGCCTCCAAAACCTGCACTGCGGGTTGTAGCCCCCCCCACGCCACTACAGGCTGCGCCATGAGACGGGAAACGTGTCGACTTCGAGCGGTTGGGCCTTATCGATCAGCCATCGTCCGCCCGGTCGTTTGATCAGATGGAGCCGGACCTTGACCAGGGCAACCGCCTTGTATTGTCTGGCGATGCGGCTGCCTTCATCGAATCGGAAGAATAGGTTCAACACCACCTTGGCCTCATTGCCCGCCAGTTCCACCTCGTCGCTGCGCAACTTGACCACTTCCACGGTCGGCTCATCGAACACCTGCCGACAATGGGCCAGCAATTGCTCGCGCGTCCCGTGCCGTGAGTCCTGATAGCCCGGCGCGATCGTCTCTGCCACGGCGGCGCAGTCTTCGGCTTGAACCGCTTTCAGCAAGGCGTCGACGGTTCCACGAATCTTCTCCTGGTCGGTCGCGACCAGAGCATCGAGTCCGAACGCAAGTCCCGCGATAGCCAGAGGCACGAGCCAGTGCCACCAGCGTCGTTTCTCCGGACAGAAGCTACGATAGGTCAGGAAACCGAACAGAACCAGGACGGCTGCTCCCAACAGCGTCCAGGGTTGCTCAAAGAAGTCGAACATCCTCTCGTCTCTCTTTGGGTCGCACGAAGGCCCACGATGCCACGAGGCACAAGAAGCCTCCGCCTACACAGGTCATTGTAGATGAACCGCGACTCAGTGACAAGGAGCAAGTGGGGAAGCGTGGTGGAAGTGAAGCCGGCCTCAGGAAGGGATCCTGAGGCCGGTGAAAGATGCTCAAATCAGGGTACTGTCCCGGACGATTAGGGGATGGACTTGGCGGGGAAGCCCTCGATCATATAGTCGATGTCAACATAGTCCTCAGACGGCGGCGTCATGCTGAACTGAAAACCCGGTTCGTTATACATCGCCTTCTCGAGCCAATCGATCAGACTCTTGTCCGTCCACTTCCGCATCTCGGCGTGACCGTCGGCAAACCCCATCGTGGTCCGATGGTTGTGCCACATGGCCAGCGGGTCAACCCAGCTCCTCGTATTCGGGTTCATCTGCCAGGACCCGATGTTGGTGCCTCGCGTGTCCATTTCCTCGACGAAGACATACTTGGTCGCCGGCCTCTTCAGATCGCCGTAGATCTTCGCCCGGGTATATTCACTGCCCCAGTCTTCCCCATTGGCGCCTCCGGGAATGGAGAAGGTCAGGAAGGCAACGTCAATGCCCGGTTGCCGCCTGTCAGCCGGACAGTGATACACCTTGACCGTCTTGGTATAAGGATACAGCAGCCCTCTCTGGATGGCATCATACTGCTCTTCGATCGGTGCCTGCGACGGACTTGGTGCATCAACCCAACTCGTTTTGTTCGTGTGCCCGCCCACCAGCTTGTCGTCGTTCTCGTCTTTGTACATGAACCAGGCGAGAGCAAGGGTCTTGACGTTGCTGACACAATGGACGCGGCGGGCCTGGTCCCTGGCCAAACGCAGCGACGGCATCAGAATGGCCATCAACACGGCGATGATCGCGATGACGACCAGCAGTTCAATCAGTGTAAAGGCTTTTGTTCTCATGTCATTCTCCATCGATACCCACGTCGTTTCTTTGTCACATCCCTGGACACCTGTTCGTCGTCTGTCTACCCCCTCAGATGCGGTTCACTCGCCTCCTGTTCCCTGCTCTCCAGCGATTACCGGATATCAAATGCGCCGAAGCTCCAGGCAAAACGCTCATTGAACTGTCAGATAAACACGTTGAACCGCCGACCCTGCCGCCAGCCAGAGAACCCCACGACGCGATCACCCTGAGGACGGGCGTGCGATCCACGTTATTATAACATGTTTCGCAGCAGGGGTCCACGTCCTTGCCCATATCACCAGCCGTCCGATGCATCCGCGAAGCCGCCGACCGGCGGTTTGGGCGGAATATCACACGTGTGATATAACGTTAGATTTATCAAAAATCCTAATGGGTGTCAAGGCAATTCCCTCTTGACGGCGAAAAAGCCCCCCTCTTGACCCTCTGGAGGCTGATTTGCGGATTCTTTTTCTCGGACTCGGCCACCGAGGGAAATCCGCGCGCCAGCCCCCCCTGCCCCGCTGGCTCAAGAGCTCAATCGTCCGTCAATCCACCATACCGGGATTGGGATCGGCCGCCCGCCAGTTGGCGGGATCGTTGCCATACGCCGTCGGATCGATCCGGTGCAAAGAGCGCCCCTGCCCATCCGCCTGCGCCGGCCAGAGATCGAGACCTCCCGCCGCCTCGCCCGGATGCAGTCCATCGCTGTAGACGATACGGTCCAGGGCAATCCGCGCAGCGTCTGCGCCGCCCGGTTTACCAAGTTCGATCTCCTCCTCGGTGTCGGACAATCCGCCCGCACCCCAGGTAACGAACGGAACATCAGACGGATAGCCGTAGGCGACGGTGAACGCAATCAGGTCCTTCGCCAGAATCAGACACTGCCCCGGAAGGAGCGTCACCGGCTCGTCGCTCGGCAGCGGGCATTCGATCGGCGGATTGTCGGGGCCGTCACTGAACTGCCAGGGGCCCCCGAAAACCCCATCGTAAAGGGTAACCGGTGCATCGCTGATGTTGAGCAGCTCGACGTACTCGGCCCCAGGCAGAACGGTCGGATGGTACATGATCTCGTTGATCACGACCGGCCCGACCTTGGGACCGGCGTTGGCCGCACCGGGTGTCGGAACGCTCAGGGGTACAAAATCGTAGCCGCCGTCGCTTCGGAGATACCGGCCCATCGAGACCCCGCCTTCGGATGCGTCGAACTTCTGCCGCACGCTGTAGCCTGTGAGGACACCGCCATCGCCCGAATGCAGATAGAGCGTTTCGCCGTTCCGGCTGAGCCCGAACGGATCGTGGCATCCCGGATCGTTGGCATCACCAAACGTCTCCTCCTCGCGGAGCAGCAGATACCCGCCTGCGGGAATGACCGTTCCGCCGGTAATCTCATACTTGAGAAGATTGTCCGCATCGTCGCTAAGGAACCAGCCGCCAACGTTGACCGGTCCGTCGGTTGTGTTCTGCACTTCGATCCAGTCCAGCGCCGGCCGTGGGGTTGGCGAGAATCTCGTTGATGACCACCGTGCCCAACCCAGGGACAATACCCGTATCGTCATAGCCTGGTGAACCGCCCGACTCGGCGCTGGGCCGCCAGGCGTCCTTTTCGCCAAGCGCATCGGCGTCCGTCGCGGCCGGCGTTCTGACCGTCAACGAAAAACCCTGTCCATCGGTGATATCGTACCAGCCATCGCGGTAACGGAAGCTGTGGATGACCTGGCCTGCCGCGTCGCACAGATCGAGTCGCTCGCCCGCATTGTCAAGGCTGCCCGTGTACTGCCCGACGATGGGCATCCCCGCCCCGTAGATCGCTTCGAAAGCCGCGATATCCTTGACCACAAGGACATATTGGCCTGGCTCTAGCTCGACGCTGGGGAAGGTGAAATCGATCCCTCGGTTGAACCGTACGAGGTTCAGGTTGATCGTCTCGCTGCCCACATTGGTCAACTCGACGTATTCAAGATTCGGATCGATCGGGTGATACATGATCTCACTGATCCGCAGATTCCCGGCAACCGGGCCGACCGCAAAGACCACGTCGGCTAGTGCGCTCCAGGTCGTCCCATTGAGAGTCCGCGCTTTGACCGGCGTGCTCATATCAAAGGCAACCGGTTCGGTGTAACGGATGGCCGTCGACGACACACCTCCCGGCGTACCGCTGACGCCCCCTTTGTTTGCCGTCAGTTCGACGGAGATCAGGAAATCGGAACTGGTGGCGCCCGCATTCAATCCCTGGATAGCGAGAATATTCTGTCCAGGTCGAATCGCAGCAACCGCCTGCGACGCGTCGAACGTCTCGAAATCGACGGCGTCGAGGTCTGAGTGATTGTCTGTCGCACCGGAGTTCCAGGCCGGCTCGCCATTGAACATGACGCGGCAGGCCTCGACACCGTTGATGTAGGCGACGAAACCATCGTCGTAGCGAGCCCTCAAAGTCAGCGACGACAGGTCGTTGAAGTCGGCCTCATCCACCTCGAACGGAACTCGAATGTAGCAGCTCGGATTGACGGCGTACATTGTATCGAGGACGTCGATCTGGAAGAACGGCTCATAGCCAGTGCTGCGCTCGTACCCGACACCTCCGACGCCACCGACCCACTGAGAGTCGTCAAAGTTCGGCTCGCTCTTCCAGGCATCATCCATCGGCCCGGTCGGCACGATCACGCGCTCGGGCGCCTGCTCGGAAAGCAACGTCACTTCGGTGCCCGAGCCCCCTGCTGTACCGGGCACACGCGGATCCGTTCCGTCGATCGTGTACCAGATCTCTCCCGTTGGCACGTCCATCGAGACCGCATCGTCTTCGTCGATGTGCCCGCCGTACTGCGATTGACCGTTCACCTCAAGTTCCGGTGGCACAACGGTTGGATACCATCCCTGCGTTCGAAACTGATTCATCACGACATTGGTTCGAGCGGGGAAGTAGTTCTGGAGCATCCCGTTGATATCGGGCAGCCAGTCGTCATCTCGTGTGCGAGGTTTCGACCGTTTGGAATCGCCCCACCGCGCTGATTCGGCGACGATCGCCAGATCGATCTGCTCGGCGCGAGCGGAGAATCGAGCGGCACAGGCCTCGGGGCTCAGTACCCCGCCATTGAAGAAACGCTTGTAGATGCGGTCGGCGAAGCGCATCCGATACTCCGGATGCTCCATGAGCTGGATGTGCATCCATAGCGGATTGGACTGGTTGAAGCGTTCTCCGACCGAGGTCGTCGTTGATGCGAACAAGCGTGACTCGTTGAGATTGTCGAGCGAATGCTCGGCATCGTGCCTGAAGAATTTGAATCCGTCGGGATTCGTTCGGTTATAGATACCGTAGAAGTTGTTGGCCACGCGAGCCCACGCGCTGACAGGCCCATCGGGGTCGCCCACATAGTAGGTGCAGAGCATATAGTCGATAAGGTTGTCGATGTCGAGCAGTCTCTCATAATCGGGGTTGGGTGTGCCGTTTGGATTGAGACCCTGGACACGATAGTAGGTCTCGTCGTTGTCGAATCCGGACTTGGCGGCATCCCAGAGCCGTCGCCAGGCGTCGAGCGTTCCGTCGGTCGCTTCGATATCGTACCCCCGTTGCCGGCGCGGGACTTGATCACATCGTAGTCTTCCTTTTCCGGCCCGAAGTAGGTCTCCGCGTAAGACGCTTCCGAGCGTTCCTGAGTCTGGTAGAGCCCCCAGTACTGCCCGTTGATGTACAGGTGGTAGTAGCGGCTCCGGGTATAGGGACGATCCATGTCGCGCTGGGTGTCACGAGAGAAGACCTCGCGTACGAACGTGTCGTGACTGTTGCTGTTGCCTCCTTCGTAACTCCAGGAGTAGTTCTGGCTGGTCCGCAGATCGACCGCGTCGAACTCCTCGGCACCTTCGTCGTCAAACAAAGGGAATTCCAGTTTGCCCTTTCCGTATTCGGCCCGGAAGAACAGGCGGAGTGCGTGTTTGGGATTGCTGCCACTGCGGCTGTATCCGCCGCGAATGCGCAGCCCGGCGTCGATCTGAAACCCGTCGCTGCCGTTGGGATCGAGCAATTCGACGGAAGCAGGCCGCTCCCAACCCAGGCCCTGGGCACGGGCGTTCACATAGATGCCCGTCTGGGGGTCAAACAGGTTGTCCACGTCCGTCACCAGCGAGATCGAGGGAATCGCCAGCAGCGCATCGTCCATCAGCTCCTTGTATCGTGTGTCATTGACGACATCCGGATCCATCCCATAGTCAATCACCTGGCCATTCACGCTGCTGGAAGGCCAGTCCGGACCCGGACGCTCGCGATTGGGCGACTGGATGACGACATCTTCAAGGAAGAGATAGGTGTTCGTCTCGATGGGCGACGCTCTCCATCCGGAGCGTGTCGCCGCGGCTCGCAAGCAGGTTGTCTTGGCGATCCGCAGAGGTCCCTGGTAGAGCAACGCCCCGGAGCCCACCTGCCCACGATCGGCTGCGACGGGGTCGCTTCCGTCGGTCGTGTAGTAGATCTCCGCATCCTCCGTGGCGCACGTGATGCTCACATCGATCGGCGCATCGTAGAACGCGCGCGTCCGACTAAATTGGGGCCTCGCAACGATTCCTTCGTAGCCTCTGATGTTCTCTCGGCCGGGGGTCGGGTAGCCCATCGGAGACCAGGGACCTGTCCCATCCGGATATCGACCGTACGAATCGTCGAGGATCTGCTCTCCGAAGCGGACGGTATCGAGAAGTGTTACACCGTCAGCGTCGTAGAGCGAGACCTGCTCGCCCGACGAGCTGAGCGAAAACGACGCGTGGAGCCCAGCGTCGTCTACGTCGTTGTCCGCCCAGATCACCAGATACCCCTTGCCCGAGATGGTTGTGCCGTCAGGGATTCGCCAGCGCATGGGTTCGTCGGCGTCGTCCGTCAGATACAGTCCCCCCACGTCAACAGTGACGTCGGTGGTATTGTAGAGCTCGATCCAGTCCTCGAACTCGCCCTGTGGGTCCTGGGCCCCCTGCCCGTTCGAAGCCAGCAGTTCGTTGATAACGACCGGCGAGTCTGCCTGCGTCGCGACGGCCAGCAGCGATGTCATCATCGCCGCTGTCATGAAGATTCTGAGAAAGTCAACCATGTTGGCTCCCAATGTCTGAGGACAGTGCGTTTTGTGTAGGGCCGTCTTCTTCTCCTGCCGAGACATGCCCTGTGGCTAACGGACTCCGGGACTCGGTGTTGCCGCCTGCCAGTTGACAGGATCGTTCCCGTACGTCGCAGCATCGATTCGGTGCAGTGACAAGCCTTGTCCGTCGGCTTCGGTCGGCCAGGGGTCGACGCCCTCGGGAAAATCTGCGGCGTGCGATCCATCGCTGTACACGACGCGGTCGACGCGAATCCAGGCGGCAACTGCGCCATCGTCGACGTCGGCCGGCCGGCTAATCTGAACCTTCTCGCTGCCGTTTGACAGCTTGCCAGGCCCCCAGGCGAACACTTGAACGCCTTCGGGCACGGTGTGACTGAGGCCGAAGCCAAGCAGGTCTTTGACCAGCAGTAGACACTCGCCCGGCGCCAGCGTTACGGGCGTCTCACTCGGGAAGAGCAACTCAATCCCCGGGTTGTCGGGGTCATCGGTGAATCGCCATGGGGCATCCAATATCGCGTCGTATAGCGCAGCCGGCTCGCTGCCCGCGTTGAGCAGTTCGACGTACTCGGCCTGGTCCGGAGCGGCCGGGTTGTACATGATCTCGTTGATCACGACGGAATTGACTTTCGGGGCCGCATTCGCCGCGTCTGGGGTCGGAGTACTCAGCGGCACGAAGTTGTAGGCCCCCGTGCTCTTGCGATAGCGTCCCAGAGATACGCCCGCCTCCGACGCGTCGAAGCTCTCCTGCTCCACGTAGCCCGTCAAGACGCCATCGAGGCCCGAATGCAGCCGCAGTGTCTCTCCGTTGCGACTCAGCGCGAACGGCTCATGAGCACCAGGCGCGCCGGCGTTGCCAAAGTGCTCATCTTCGTTGAACACGACGTATCCGCCCGCCACGATCACCGTCCCATCGGGGATTTCGTATTTCATCAGGTTCTGTGCACCATCAGAGGAAGGATCAGGCCCCTCGTCGCTGAGGAACCAGCCACTGATATCGATCGGCTGATCCGTAGTGTTGTACAATTCGATCCAGTCGGGCCGACCCGCGTCGGAGTTGGCCAGCAACTCATTGATCACCACCGAACCCAGGGGAATCGCCTGATCCGAATCGTCGTAGCCCGGGGAGCCGCCGGCGCGGGCACTGGGCCGCCAGAGGCTCTTGTCTCCAGCCGCCATCGGATCGGCAGAGGCCACGTCTCTGACCGTCAGCGAGAAGTCCAGACCGTCGGTGATATCGAACCAGCCATCCCTGAAGCGGAAATCGCAGATGACCTGACCGGCGGCATCCTGCAACTCGATGCGCTCGCCCGCGTTGGCGAGGTTGCCCGAATACTGACCGACAACGTCGTCTGAGCCACCATACCGAGCCTCGAAGGCGCTGAGGTCTCTGACTATCACCACGTACTGTCCGGGTGATAGATCCATGCTGGGGAACGTGAAATCGATTCCGTCGGTGAACTGCACGAGATTTAGATTGATGGGCTCGGTGCCGACATTCGTCAGCTCGATGTATTCCGCGTTCGGATCGGTCGGATGATACATGATCTCACTGATTCGAAGGCTCTGCTGAACCGGACCGGCAGAATACACCGCCTCGTTCAGGGCACTCCAGGTCGAGCCGCTGAGCAACCGAGCCTTGACCGACGTGCTCTCTTCCAGCGTCACCGCGTCGGTATACGCGCACGGCGGTCGGCGAAACGCCCGTCTCCGATCCACCTGCAGCCCCCTTGCCTGCCGTCAGTTCCACCGAGATCAGGAAGTCCGAACTGGTCGATCCCGCGTTGAGCCCCTGGATGGCAAGAATGTTCTGGCCCGGACGAAGGGCACCGACGACGCCCGAGATATTGAAGGTGTCGAATTCGACGGCGTCGAGGTCCGAATGGTTGCTGTTGGCGCCGGAGTTCCAGGCGGGCTCACCGTCAAAGAGAATGCGAAAGGCCTCCACGCCGTTGAGATAGGCGATAAATCCATCGTCATATCGCGCCTTCAACGTCAACGAGGTCAGCTCATCATAGTCTTCAGGTGACACGTTGAACGGAATTCGGATGTAGCAGCTTTCGTTACGGCCATACATCGTGTCCGTCACATCGATCTGGAAGAACGGCTCGTACCCCGTGCTGCGCTCGTATCCGACGCCGCCAGTGCCCGTGATCCAGTCCGAGTCGTCGAAGTCCGCCCCACCCCGCCAGGCGTCATCGATCGGGCCGGTCGGCACCATCACACGCTTGGCCGCGTTCTCAGACACCAACGTCTGCACCTCGCTCGGCCCGCCCCCGGTGCCGGCCAGACGCGGATCGCTGCCATCGGTGGTGTACCAGATGTCACCGCCACTGGCCGTCATGGTCAGCGCCGCTCGCTCATCGACCTGGCCGCCTCGCTGGAAGGTGCCATCGATATAGAACTGAGGAGGCGAGACAGCGGGATAGAAACCGGCCTGTCTGAGTTGGTTCATCACGATGTCGGTACGAACGGGGAAATAGTCGTTCATCAGGCGATCCCGTTCACCAACCCACTCCACGTCGCGCGTGTAGGGACGCGATCTGCGACTGTCGCCCCATCGGGCAGACTCGCCTACGATGGCCCGGTCGATCTCGTTGGCCCGCGTCATGTAGCGATCGATCGCCGCTTCGGGCGTGAGGGCTCCACCGTTGAAGAACCTCTCATAGATGTGATCGGCCATCAGCACGCGGAAGTCCTCGTTGCTCATGAGGCGGTCGACCAGATAATGGGGGTTGTTCTGCCCAACGATATGTACGCGATTGACGCTGGGCGACTCCAGACTCCACTCGACATCCCATGGCACGAAGATGAACGGTCCGGCTGGATCGCGCCGGCGCACGGCGTAGAAATTGCGGGGCTGGTTATCGTTGCACAGGAGCACCGGTGCATCCCGGCTGCCCACGTAGTAGATCATCAGCATGTAATCGATCATGGCGGGAATATCGACGTACTGCTGAATCTCATGATAGGCAGCCGTCGTGCTCAGATCGCCTCTGGCCAGGTCAAACAGTGTGTTCCAGGCGTTGAGATCCCCCGTCTTGACCTCCATGCTGCCGTCAGCGTACAGCACGTCGTAGTCTTCCTTCTCGCCCCCCAAGTGGTGGGCATAGAACCCGTCGTCGGGCCGTTCGACGAAGATGAACATGCCCCAGTAGAGCCCATCGACATACCCATGAACGCCTCGACTGTGCGGTGCCAATCCCCCCATGTCCCGCACTGTGTCCCGGCAGAACTCATCCCGCAAGTAATCCGCATGGTCAGTTCCGAGTCCGCTACAGGCGGTACTGTCGCCAAACCAGGAGTAGTTCCAGATCGACCGCAGGACCAGCGACTCGAAGTCCTCGACGTCGCTGTCGTGAAACAACGGGTATTCCAATTGCGAAGGGCCGTATTCGTTCTTAAATAGCATGCGAAGCGAGTGCTTCCCGACGCTGGTGCTCCGGCCGTATTGGCTGCCGTGAATCCGCAACCCGACGTTGACCTGAAAGTCTTCCCCATCGACCGGATCGATCCACTCGACCGAGGCGGCTCTCTCCCAGTTGACCCCATGGCCCGACAGATTGGCGTAGATGCCGCGTTGGGTCCCGAAGAAGTCCTCCTTGTCGATCACCACGCTCACTGAAGGAACGCTCTTGAGGTCGTCTTTGATCGTCGGGGCATACGCCGGATCGTTGACCACGCTCGGGTCCATCTCATAGTCCACGTGGGTCGAGCCCCACGTCGTCGGGAACGACGAAGGATAAGGGGGCTGGGTTACGACGTTGTCGAGGAAGATGTAACTGTACGTGACGACCTCGGAAGGCTTCCATCCTTCCTTGTAGGCCATCACACGAAGACATGTGGTTCGCATGATGAGCAGAGGACCGGAGTAGACACTCCCCCCGGGAACATCGCGCACCTGCGAGAAGGGCTCGCTATCGTCGCGGGTATAGTGGATGGTCGCACCCGGCGTGTCGCAGGTAATCGTCACCTCGAATGGTGCGTCGTAGAAGCCCCGCTCGTAAGAGACCTTCGGTGGCGAGACGAACCCCTCGTAGACCACGACATTCTGCTGTCCCGGTGTGGGATACCCCAGAAGGCGAAAGTCCCCCGTTCCGTTGGGATAGCGTCCGAAGGACACGTCCGCCATCTGCGAGCCATAGGAGGCACGGTCGAGCCGGGTCTTTCCATCCGCCTCGAACAGACTGATCTCGTCGCCGTTGGCATTGAGCTTGAAATTCGCATGCAGTCCGCTATCAGCGGTATCCCCATCGGCCCAGACCAGCACATAGCCCTTCGACTCGATGGTGGTCCCGGCCGGAATCTGCCAGCGTGTGGGATTGTCAGGGTCATCTGTCAGATACATCCCGCCCACATCGACAGACGTTTCGGCTGTGTTGTACAGCTCGATCCAGTCGTCATGCTGCCCTTGAGCATCGGTCGCCCCCTGGCTGTTGGAAGCCAGCAATTCATTGATGACAACCGAGGATTGGGCCTGCGTCCCGCCCGCCAGCATCATCATGACCACGAGGACGAGGAGTCTCACGTCGTTGATCATATCGCCATCCGCCTTCGAATATGCCCTTTTCACTGCCCGCGAACATCTACAGGGTCCGTCTCCCAGCGACCCGATGGGTTCGCACCGTCTTGGCCCCTCCTGAAGACACGCTTGTCCGGCGCCTTCGAGGAGCCTGAGCCCACCGGCCTGAGCACAGCAAATCGGCATTTCTCCGCCGGCCCGCGATGGACAAGCTCCCTAACCGTATTCTAACACACCAGAACCCCCCAAGCAAGGCGACGAGGACCATATTCCTGTGCCACAGCCCACCCTCCAGCCCTGGAGACAGGGGGACCATAACTGGCCACGTCGGGCCCCCGACATTCAGCCTCACCCATAATAGTCGGCACCCAGGTGACATGGTTTCTGTGTTTTTTTCAGGGTTTTGCCTTGGCAGCGGAGAACCGTCCGCCCCCCCTGGCAATAAATAGACTTGCGAACCTATCTATTTAATCTGATAATACTTATCGTAATCCAAGGAGAATGCATGGTTCCATTGAAACGGTCCATTCTATGGGCCTGCCTGATAGCGATAGCGGCACTGGCGATCTTGTCGATCTACGGTGCCTTCCTCGGGGCCGACCGGGCACAGGCTTTCTTCAACTCGGTGCCTGTGGCGGTCTACTGGGGGGCGTTCCTCGTCTTGTTGGTGGCGGGCATCGTCCTCTTCCGCCGGCTCCTGTGGGTTCCCTCGCTGCTACTGATGCACCTGGGCTGCATCCTGGTGCTCGTGGGCGGGATGTGGGGTTCCCGGCTGAGCCAGAACCTTCAAGAGCGTGTTTTCGGGAAGGAGATGATCCGCAAGGGCCAGATGCCCATCCTCGAGGGTACCGCCGAGAACCGCGTGATGGTCCCCGACAGCAACGATACGATGACACTGCCCTTCTCGGTCAGACTGCGTGATTTCCGCATCGAGTACTACGAGCCGGGAGACCTGTACATTCAGACCCGCGCGGGCAAGCACTGGAAACTGCCGGCCGAGGTCGGTGAGAGTCAGACCCTGGGTAATGGACTGGGCAAGGTCACCATCGAGCGCGTCTTTCGGAACTTCAAGATGGACATCTCGGGCGAGAAACGGGTCGCCTACGATGCGCCGGGCGGATCGAACCCCGCTCTGGAGGTGGCCGTTCAACGTCCCGACGGATCGTCAGGCACGCGTTACGTGTTCCTTCAGCGGGCCGGACATAGCAATCCGAACGATCCGTTCATCCTCACCTACCAGCAGAGCTTCCGCGATTTCGTCAGTGAACTCGAAGTCGTCCAGAACAACAAGGTCGTCGCCCGGAAGGACATCGAGGTCAACCACCCCCTCCACTACGGCGGATACCATTTCTACCAAAGCTCGTATGGCGAAAATCAGATGGGTGAATACACCGTCCTGATGGTCGTTTCTGACTCCGGGCTCAACATTGTCTACAGCGGCTTCGCCATGCTCATCCTCGGCGTCTTCTGGCACTTCTGGGGCCTCCGAATATGGCCCGTCCTGAAAGCCGTACAGACCGCCCGTTTAGCCACCACCGCGTCACCGACGCGGAATGAGAAGGGATAGCCTCAACGCACATGGCGATCAAATACACAACTCAAGGTTTGCTGGTTTACCTGGCGATGGCCGCGTTCCTCTTGGCGTTCATCACCACCGTCGCGCGTCGCAGAAAGGCCGGGCAGGTAATCTTCATCATCGGATTCGCTGTGACGCTGGCCGCCTTTGTCTATCGCTGGATTGATGTCAAGCATGTCCCTCTTCAGAACCTCTTTGAGGTATTCCTCAGTCTGGGTGTCGTCTGCTATCCGATCTCGCTGCTGAGCCGGCGCATCCTGCGAATTGGAGGCGAATGGGCCGATATGCTCATCGCGGTGATTGTGCTGTTTCCGGCCGGGTTCATCTTCCACGCCGAGCCGCAGCACCTGCCTCCCGCCCTGCAAAGCTGGCTCTTTGCTCCGCACGTAGCGGTCTACATGCTCAGCTATGTGTTCATGGCCAAAGCCTTCTTCCAGGCATGGGAACAACTGCTGACGGGGCATAAAGCGAAAGGTGATGGCCCCTTGCTGCCCCCGGAGCGGGCCACGTATACGTTGATCGCGATCGGGTTTCCGCTGTTGACATTGGGTCTGATCCTGGGCAGTATCTGGGGCAAACGAGCTTGGGGCGACTACTGGGGCTGGGATCCGAAGGAGCTCTGGTCGCTGGTCTCCTGGCTGGTCTACGTGGGGTATCTCCACTGGCGATATATGTTCGGCACCAGGCGCGCACGGACCAACAGCGTCCTGGCCATTGTAGGCATGGCGGCCATCGTGATCACCCTGCTCTGGGTCAACCTCTCCAGGTTGTTCCCGGGCATGCACAGCTATGCGACATGAGACGTCGTGACGCGAACGCGCACGTTTTGGAGGGTTAAAGAAATGCTTATGAAGACGTCACTAGGGTGGATATGCATCATCGTCAGCCTCTGGGCCATCGCCTGTCCGGCGGCCGTGACATTGTCGGATAACGGCCAGGCCGAGGCCGTCATCGTCGTTGCGGCCGATGCACCGCCACCCGAACAGCATGCCGCATCTGAGCTGGCCGCTTTCCTGTCGCAGATCACAGGTGGGCAGTTCCCCATCGCTGCTGAGCCAAATCGGATCACCGTCAACATCTATGTCGGTCCGCAGGCTGCCAAGGTCGCCCAGAGTGATTTTGCGACCGATGGCTTAGGCGACGAGGGGATTGTCATCCGAACCGTCCCCAACGGCCTGATCCTGGCGGGTGGCGGGACACGCGGGACGTTGTACGCCGTCTACACCTTCCTCGAAGACCACCTCGGCTGCCGATGGTGGTCGTCCACGGAGAGCACGATCCCCTCCAAGCCCACGATCGTGTTGGGCGACGTTGACGTTCGTTATGTTCCCATCCTGGAGTACCGCGAGCCCTACTGGTTCGACGCTCTCGATGGTGACTGGGCCGTGCGCAACAAGTGCAACGGCAATGGCGACCGTATCGACGCCGAGCAGGGAGGCAAACACAAATACGAAGGATTTGTCCATACCTTCTACCCGCTGATCCCGCCCGACAAGTACTTTGCGGACCATCCCGAATGGTTCAGCGAGATCGACGGCAAGCGCACCACCGAACGGGCACAACTGTGCCTGACCAACGAGGAGATGCGAGCCGAACTGGTCAAGAACCTCAAAGAACGACTGCGAGCACACCCCGAAGCCACCATCGCCTCGGTCTCGCAGAACGACTGGCATGGCAACTGCCAGTGTGCCAAGTGCAGAGCCGTCGAGGAGGAAGAGGGCAGCCCTGCCGGCCTCATGCTGCGGTTCGTCAATGCCGTCGCGGCCGATATCGAGCAGGAATTCCCCAACGTCGCGATCAGTACGCTTGCTTACCAGTACACGCGAAAGCCGCCTAAGCTCGTCAAGCCCCGCCCGAACGTCATCGTCAGGCTGTGCAGCATCGAGGCCTCGTTCAGCAAGCCACTGTCGGACGAGCGAAACAAACCCTTCCGCGACGACATCATCGGTTGGTCGAAGATCTGCAATCGGCTCTACATCTGGGACTACACGACGAATTTCCGGCACTACATCATGCCGCACCCGAACCTGCGCGTCCTCGGACCGAACGTGAAGTTCTTCGTAGATCACAGCGTCAAAGGCATCTTTGAGCAGGGCGCCTATACCACCAACGGCGCCGAGATGGCCGAACTGCGGGCGTGGGTCCTTGCCAAGCTGCTGTGGAATCCGAACCTCAATGGCGATCAACTCGTGAACGAGTTCGTCGAAGGCTATTACGGCCCGGCCGCCCCATACGTGAAGAAGTATCTGAATACGCTCCACGACGCCGTCGAAAAAGATGGCGACTGGCTGGGCTGTTTCGAAAAGCACACCGCCAAGTACCTGAACTTTGAAACGCTGACCAAAGGCCGGATTTATCTGTTGACTGCTGAAGAGCAGGTTAAGGACAACCCCGAACTTCGGTTCCGCGTGCAGGTAGCCCAGTTGCCCGTGATGTACACGTTCATGATGCGATGGGCCGAGATGCGGGGGGCTGCCACGGCCGCAAATGCCGAGTGGCCCATGCCCGAATCGATCCACAACGCCTACGATCGCTTCATGGAGATCGCGAAGAAGAAGAACATCACCAGGCTCGATGAATGGCATGAGGGTTTCGACGCCCTGGAGAAGGCCCTGGCCCGCGCCGAACAGTAGACGCACGAACGATGGACCGACCGGCTGCACTGGAGATCGACCGTCTCACCGTCCGATTCGACGGGCAAGAGGTTCTGAAGGACTTCTCGCTCACGCTTGAGTCGGGTCGAAAGGCGCTGTTGACCGGCCCTTCGGGCTGTGGCAAGTCTACGGTGCTGCGTTGCGTGCTGGGGTTCGTCGTACCGCAGGCCGGTTCGATTCGCATCGCCGGCGCTCCGTTGACGGCTCAGAGCGTCTGGACGCTCCGACGTCACCTCGCCTACGTCGGACAGGAGCCCGACCTGGGCACGGGCATCGTCCGGGAGATCCTCGAACAGCCGTTCCATTACCACGCCAACGTTTCGTTGCGAGGCAACCTCGACCGCATACCGGAGTTGTTCGACACCTTCGGGCTGCCCCAGGCCTATCTCAACAAAGCGATCGGCGATCTCTCGGGAGGCGAGAAGCAAAGGGTCGCGCTGATCTCGGCGTTGCTGCTCGACCGCAACATCTTCCTGCTCGACGAAGTCACCTCTGCCCTGGACCGCGCCAGCAAGCAGGTCGTCGCCGACTACTTCCGATCTCGCAGCGAGGCCACCGTGCTGTTCGTTGCCCATGATCCGGAGTGGTTCCCCTTCGCGGATCCCGTCATCCAGATACCACGGCTCCAGGCTCCCGGAGGCGACGACAGAGATGGGGGGACCTCATGAATGACATAGTCAACATTGGCGTTTGGCACCTGGCCGCCGCGTACCTGCTGCTGGCCTTCCCGTTCGCGATCATGCTCTGGTACCGTGTCCCAATGATTGGCGAGACCGTCGTGTCGCTGGTGCGCATGACGCTGCAACTGATCTTCGTGGGCCTCTACCTCCAGGTGGTCTTCAAGCTCAACAACCTATGGCTCAGCGGCGCCTGGTTGCTGATCATGATCACGGTCGCCGACGTCTCGATCGTGCGATCCTGCTCGCTGAAGCTGGCGCGCATCGCGATGCCTGTGTTCGGCGCACTGGTGGCGGGCACCGCGATCCCCCTGCTGCTGTTCGTCGGGCTGATCCTCCAGCGGGACAACCTGCTTGACGCCCAGTACGCCATCCCCATTGGAGGGATGATCCTGGGCAACTGCCTCCGCGCCGACATCGTGGGGGTTCGCACCTTCTACGAGAATATCCGAACGGGCGAGAAGGCCTTCCTCCAGAGCCTCGCCCAGGGTGCCCTGCTGCACGAGGCGACGCGACCTCACGTGCGAAAGGCCTGTCGGGCCGCGCTGGCCCCTACCGTCGCGACCATGACCACCATCGGCCTGGTTTCCCTGCCCGGCATGATGACCGGCGTCATCCTCGGCGGCGCCAGCCCCGCCATCGCCATCAAGTACCAGATCGCCATCATGATCTCCATCTTCTCGGGCACGTCCATCACCCTCGCCCTGGGCCTCTGGCTCACCTCCAAAACCAGCTTCACCCCCCCAGGCCCCCTCGACCGCACCATCTTCCGCACCCCGTAGGTCGGGCACTTCATGCTCATGCCTGCGGTCTCGCACATCCGCGACCTGCGCGTCGCAGCTTTTGCACTTTCGTGGTACGGGGGAGCCGCTATAATCATGGGTAGACTCTCTATTCTTAACAGGAACGTACAAGCATGAACAAACGCGTCTATATTGAGACGACAATCCCGAGCTTCTACGTCGACGTGCGTCAGGAACCGGAAATGGTGGCCCGACGGAAATGGACGCGCAGGTGGTGGAAGGATGCCCGCAGCCAATATGAACTCGTCACGAGTGTCGCTGTCGTCGACGAACTCGCACAGGGAGAGTTCCCGGGTCGCGAGGGCACCCTGCAACTCATAGAGCAGGTGGCTCTGGTACCCGTGGGTATCGAGGTGACAGAGATCGTTCAGGCATACATTGCTCATAGGGTTATGCCCAACAACCCGGCTGGCGATGCCCTCCATCTTGCCCTCGCATCATTCCATCGCTGTGACTTTCTACTCACATGGAACTGCCGTCATCTTGCGAACGCGAACAAATTCGACCACATTAGGAGGGTCAACGGGCTCCTGGGACTGTTCGTTCCAGCATTGGTGACGCCTCTGGAATTGCTGGGAGACGAAAATGAAAATCGACGATGAAGGAATTCAAGCGGTGCGCAACGTGCGCGAGAAGATCTCCGCCGAGTTCGATAACGACCCGCGAAAGCTGGTCGAGCACTACATGGTCGAGCAGGAGAAGTACCGCGACCGCCTACTGCACTCTACACAGCAAACAGAAGCCCCACATGCGGATTCGGCCCCATGAAGGCGAATGAGACATCAGATTCCGATGAGATGAGCGGAAGATTCAGGAAGAACCTACGACGAGACCAAAGATTGATCAGACGCACATCCAACTGATCGCATAGTCCCGGCGCTCTCCAAACAGGCCTCTTGGCCGAGTTATGGCAGAATGCGGACAAGAACGAGAGTCACCCCCCCTGTCACTTCCTCCTGAGAAGCGCCTTGCGCATCCCGCATTCGTCACGATAGAACGCCAACTTCCCGGGGATGCATGACACTACGGCGCCCCAGCCGCGCATACCCAGCTCACTGATAGCTTCTTCCAGCGGCATCGACTGGCCATCCAGGTCCTTTTCTGCCGAGATCAGGTACACGGATTCGGGGCTGCCTTCGGTCCGAAGCAGCGAGGTGACATCCGCATCGGACACCAGCCATTGGGTCGCCTCAGGGTCAAAATCATTGCAGTGGTCGAGACGATCTAATCCGGCGATCCGCTTCTTGCCACTGTCAAGAATATGACGGAATCTGTGTCGCCTCTCGCGAATGATAAAGGCACTCACCAGTCCCCTTTCATGGTCGTTCATGGCTCTCTAGCCCCTTCGCTTCCTTAGCGGCGAGTTGACACAGGTACCATACGGCTAACCAGTCTTCAGGGCGACTTTGTTGGCGCCGTCGACGAAGATGATCTGGACGTCGGGGTTTTCGGCGAGCCAGGCGTCGATGATGGCCTGAGGGTCGTGGGCGGGATAGAGATGGGCCGCTTCGACTTGGTTATCGGGAATCTGCGTGTGCATCCAGAGGCGTCGCAGCCGCTTGATCATCAGGGCGAACTTGTAGGGCTTGTGACTGTACAGGACGTAATCCTGCTGGATCGACTGGATGACCTCCTCGAGCGGAGGCGTCAGGCGGTCGTAGAAGTTCGCCAGCGTCTGCGGCTCGCCAATACCCTTGGGACAGGCCGCCAGGAACAGGACCTCCCCGCCATCGAGCACGGCAGCCCGGTTCAATTCCAACGCCCGCTGCGCGATGTACAGATCATCGTCGTTGGGCAACCCGCCCGGCGCGACGACCAGGCGTGTCGCCGGCGTCACCGTACGAATGTTCCGCTCGTCGGTGACGCGGAAAGCCTCGCCGCTGGCCTCCGCAATGGGCCCAAACCGCGACCAGATCAGCTGTCGTGCAGCACTGATCATCGTCAGCGCATAGATTGGCCTGCCCTTGGCGATCAGCTCCATGCCCTCGACCTGATCCTCTGCCACGGGTTGCGTTCGTCGCTTGGGATCGGGGTGCCATGGATGAGCCCCATGCGTGGATTCATCGAGGAGGGCCAGGCTGTGGTTCTGCTCGACGGTGCGAAACGCACAGATGCCAGGCAGGAAATTCTTAACCGGATTCGAATAGCCCGAGAAGTAGTGGACCTTCACATCCGAGATCACGAGGAAGACATCGGCTTCCTCGGCCAACTTGCTGACCAGAACCTGCGTCCCACGCGACGTCCGGCCGACATCCAGGAATTCGTCCGCCTGGCAATCATGAGCGTGGATTCGCGTCACGGTCAGGCCCGCATCCCTGCCGACTCTTTCAACCTCCTGGCGGATCTGCTCGTTCTTCGGCGTCTCGGCAATATGGGTCCCCGTGCAGATCATAAACTGCACCGAAGCGGCCTGCTTCAGCATGTCGCATAAGGCCGACAACACATAGGCCAGAGGTTCATCCCGCGAGCCGTCGTCAAGCAGCACGCACACCCGCTTGCCGGCCACGTCGTCGGGAAACGTCCCGGCCTGGCCTGCGATGGTTTCCCTCAGGTCCCCTGACGCCTCCTGAGTCCCCTCCCCATGCCAGGGCTCGATGATCTCCTGTACGTTTCGATCCGGCACCCGCAACGAAACCACGCCCGCTCCATAATGAAGATCCACGTTCATGCCATCCCTCACAAATCCACGTCAGCACCATGTTCATCTGTGCAACTCTTCCCACTGGGTCTCATGCAACGATTGTCAGCATTCCAGGCAGCGTGGGCAAGGGGAATCTTCCGCCAGGCGGCGATCGCAGAGTGTATCTCCCGGTCTGCCGAGTTTCATCAGGCCGACCAAGACGCCGTAATGGATGCGACTATCCAGCCAAACGGGTGCGAACCATGTTTTGACCAGGTCGTAAGGAAAACACCTTGAATCGTGGAATTCTTTCGTGTATGTAGGGGAGCCAATGGGTGGTTGTCCATCCGGGGGTGGGCAAGACTCACGAGAACGCCTTTGATGGGCATTGGAGTTTCAAAAACAGGCTGTTTTGTACGTGGAGGTATATCAGAATGCTGGACCCTGTACCGATCTCGATGACAGGTTTCAACAAGCTCAAAGAGGAACTGGCTCAGCTCGAAGAAGAGTTGACGGAAGTCAGGCAGACGGTGGCTGCGGCGCGAGAAGAAGGCGATCTGAAAGAAAACGGCGCCTACATTTACGGTCGCCAGCGGCAAGGGCATATCGAAGGACGAATCGGCGAACTGAAGGGCCAGATCAACCGGTCGGACATCGTCGATTGCACGAAGGTCGAATGTGATCAGGCCCGGTTCGGCACAGTAGTGACGCTGCTGGATCTGGATACAGAGAAGAAGGTGACCTATCAATTACTGGGTCCGGACGAAGCCGACCTGGACGAGGGAAGCATTTCGATAGAGTCGCCCGTCGGCGAGGCTATCCTCGGCTGCTCCATCGGAGACAAGATCACCGTCACGATCCCACGCGGCGACCGCAATCTCGAGGTGCTCGACATTGGACCGTCGGAAATCGAGTAGGCCCATCCTGTTCCCTCTCTGACGCAATAAGACAATGCGCGATTGTGCTCGGGATCAATTGGGAACAATGACGTACGGCCTCCCTGAGTATCGGCCGTGCGCCCCGCTATCGGGCCAGGGGGCTGCCCTGTTCGTGCGCTACACGCGGATGTCCTTCGGTGTCGATCCCGTTCGCCGAAGGCTCCCTCCATTCATGGGCTCACCTCTCGAATCCGCTGAGAAAGCTGTGCACGCAATCGCCTAAGACGTCTGTATTGTAGCCGCCTTCCTGGCAGATCAGCGTCGGCAGATCGAGGGACGCGAGCCGCACGCCGATCTTCTCGTAGTCTGTCGTCTGAAGCGCGAATCCCCCGATCGGATCGGTCTGGTGCGTGTCGAAACCGGCAGCGATGATGAGGTAGCTCGGGCCAAAAGCCTGCACAGCCTTACAAAACTTGTCGATGGCCTCTAGATAGCTTTTGGCATCGGCCTTCATAGCAAGTGGCAAGTTCAAATTCGTACCCTGTCCCTGCCCCTTGCCTTTCTCGTCGGCATACCCCCAGAAGTAGGGGTACTCAACACTAGGGTCTCCATGGATGGAACTGGTGAAGATGTACTTGCGCTCTTCGAAGAACTCCTGCGTGCCGTTACCGTGATGGTAGTCAATGTCGAGGATCGCGACCGTTCCGGACGGCGCGAGGAACTCCGCGGCCGTCGCCACATTGTTGAAATAGCAGTACCCCCCAAACACGCGCGGTCCAGCGTGGTGCCCCGATGGGCGACACAGCGCATAGACGACCCGCTCGCGACCGGAGAGAACCAGTTCGGCCCCCGTCAGAGCCGTCTCGGCCGACGCACGCGCCACCGCGTAGGTCTTCTTCATGATCGGCGTGACGGCATCGGTACACCATTGCCCCCCCCACAGGGGTTCGTCGACCCGCCGACGTAGCCGCGCGCCGTCGCCGGGGAAGAGATCCGGATAGAACTCCTCGTCCTCCTCGCGCAAGCTGGCGGCCGTCTTCTTGATGTAGTCATGGTAGGGATGGAGCCGGGCAATCAACGACTCAGAGAACTTCTTGGCCCGAACGAATTGGTAGCCATCGTCGGCATGCAGCCGCTTCTTTATCGCCTCCACACGACGAGGTGTGTCTTTGACCTCGTAGGAGGACGGCCCCAGTTGAAACTTCCAGTAAGGGTTGTGCAGGCTGTCGTTGTATTTCTCAATGACTTTCATGAACGGTCCTTCCTTTGGCGAGTTCCTCGACGACCTCCTCCTGGCTGATCGCGGACGCCCAGCGGTCTTTTCGCCCAGCCATGCCACTGGAACAGAAGATCGCATTGAGTACAGATTCCTCCGTGGCTTCAATGACAGCCTCATAGACGTCATTGATGTGTGCGTCCGAGATACATTTGAGCCTAATGAACTTATCCGACAGATGGGAGGGTCTTTCGGTGCGGTTGGCCGTGCTGAAGGCCACGATGATTTCACCGCTGCTCGACGCGGCGTGCGAGCCCACGCGCCCCAGTCCCAGCGCAGCGCGCTTCGCGATCCGGCCGAGCTGACTGCTCAGCAGCGGCACATCCGTCGCCACCACCACGATGATAGAGCCTTCCGATTGCGTGCGGCGGCCCTCCTGGCTATGGAGACCATCCAACGCACGTCCGACCACGCTTCCCTCGATCGTCAGATTTCGCATCTTGCCGAAATTGGAGAGTACAAGCACGCCGACAGTGAAGGTGCCCTCCGCAAGACAGAAGCTGCGGGAGGACGTGCCGATGCCCCCGGCGAAATCACACGTGATCATTCCCGTGCCGGCTCCGACTGAGCCCTGAACCACCGGTCCGGAATTGGCTGCTTCGATCGCGCGGATCGCATCCTGCGACGTGCATGTCCCCACCCGCACATCATTGAGAAACGAATCGTCCGTCTCGCCCACCACCGGAATCACGACGTCCGTTTCGGTTCCCAGTTCCGGGTACTTCTTACTCATGTGGGCAATCACGCCGGCGTGGACCTTTCCGACTGAATGGGAATTCGTCAACAGAATCGGGCTCTCCAGCCAGCCCCACTCCATGACTTGGGTGAGCCCCAGCATTTCTCCGACGCCGTTGAGCACGAATCCGCCGGCTACCAGGCGTTTCGTATACGCGCGCCCGGCCGGGAGAATCGCGGTGACTCCGGTGCGAACACTCGATGTCTCCTGGAGGCCGGGAACCTGCACATTGTCTTCGATGCGCGTCAGGTGCCCGACACGAACGCCCTTGACATCGGTGATGCTGTTTAACACACCAGGGTGCATGCGGCCTACGCGGATTCCCAACTCTCTGACCGTGGGACGCGGCGCACTGATAGCCGGCCCTGACGGAATCGCAGCCTTTCGGATCGGACGCAGAGCCAACCCGTATCGCCGGGCGGCAGATCGAATGATCAGCCGCATCACATTCTTGAAGTCAAGCCCCTTCACACCGGCCGCCGTCATCAATGAGGCCACCGGATGCAAGCTGGGCAGCGGATTGAGTTCGATGAAGAAAGGCTGCCCATTCTCGTGCAGGCGGATATCCACACGTCCCATGTCCGGGCACGACATGATCTCGAAGACGCGCTGAGCCATATCCAGGACGCCGGCCTCCTCCTCGAGGGTGATGGTGGCCGGACAGACCACCTGTACGGCCGCCGCAGAGGCCCCTCCTTGTTTCATCTCGTAGTCAAAGATATTGTAACGCGAATCCAGACGGGACAGGTCGAATGTATGTTCGACAATACTCAGCACCTTCCCGGGATAGGCTTCGAGAAAAGGCACGCTGAGCTCCTTGCCCGCGATGAACTCTTCCACGATGATCCCCGCCGGGTACTCGTGCAGGATCGACTCGATGCGTTGGCGTGCCGCGACCTCGTTCTCTACCACGGAGTCCTTTGTGATGCCTTTGCTGGAGCCTTCCGAATTCGGTTTGATCATCAGCGGGTACTGAAGATCTTCGGGAAGTGCTTGGTCCGGCTTCGCGATCAACACGCCACGTGGAACGCGTACGCCTCGAGAGGCCAGAACCGTCTTGGCCAGGTGCTTGTCGAGATTCAGATGCAGAAGTGAAGCGTTGCCACCGGTGAACGGAATACCCAACTGCTCATAAAGCCCGGGATAGAAGGCTTCGCGCGAACTGCCGATCGTGCCTTCGGCCACGTTGAAGATCAGGTCGGGTTCGCTGGCCAGCAGCCGGTCCACGATGTCGTTGGGGCGTCCTGAAACCTCCACGTCTGCGACCGTATGGCCGAGATCGGCGATGGCCTCTCGAATACGACCGACATCTTCGCTGCTGAGCAGTTCGGCGGTCTTCTCACTGTCGTCGGTGCGCAAGTTATAGGCAATCGTGATTCTCATGCAAGCCACTTTCCGCCCAAAGATAACGCTAGGCTCTCACCGTCTACTCAGATGTCAGCCAGGATCTGCATTAGGTCGCCCTGAAGACAGGGGGCCTGCCCATGGTATCCGGACCACTCGCTGCAATGTATGTTCTCCCCGAGACAATCGCCACAAGAATCACTGGGGAGACCACTGAAAACGTCACCGGGCAGGTGCCATATCGAGGTGATCAATATTGCAGGGCCGGAAATTGAGTAGGCCGGTCGCGCCCTTGTGAGACGACCGAAACGCAGTCCGTTCGGCTCGGAGGCGGACCTGGATCGCCTGAGAGGCTTCACTGGCTCTTTCTAAAGCGGCGAGTGAGGATGGCGTCGAAGGACCAGAGACCGGCACCGACGATGAGCAGAAACAGCGAGCCACAGAGCATGCAGAAGTCAGTCCGTGACTCGTGCGCCATCGCCCAGAATCCGTAGCGTGAAAGGTCGCGGACCTGGAACCCCCAGAAACCGTGTCCCAGGAGAATGGGGATCTTAGTCGAGAGGATCGCGACAGAGATGTTGACGCCCAGGACCAGGCCGGCCAGACGCGTCAACAGGCCCAGCACGATCAGAACTCCAAAACCGATCTCCACGCAGGCGACGAAGTACGCCAGCACCTCGGGCATCGCAAACCCGATCCGCTCGAAGCGACCGGGTCCCAGCGCCGCCGGATAGAGAAACTTCTGAATCCCCTCCGAGAGGAACACCAGCCCGACCATCAGCCGCACCAAGATTGTCGCCCGCGGCGCGCCGGTCTGCAACACCATGGCAGTCATCGATCGCATCATCACGCTTCCATCTTCGGTGTGTAGGTGTCGAGAT
Source organism: uncultured Phycisphaerae bacterium (assembly GCA_963726475.1). Lineage (GTDB taxonomy): Bacteria > Planctomycetota > Phycisphaerae > Sedimentisphaerales > Anaerobacaceae > Anaerobaca. The sequence goes on from CAVSCO010000052.1 coordinate 49,219, forward strand.
CGTAGATTCCAAGCTGCTTTTCGATGTCACTGACCTGCATCACAATCTTATGGAATCCGCCCTCCCCTAACGCCAGGTCCTCTCTGTCTTCGAACTGCTCGCCCAGTTCCATGTACCGCTCCGGCGGAACCAGATCGTGAAAGGCGCGGAACGCGACGGAGTTCTCGCTCGCGATATGGGGAAGGTACATATGGCTGAACGACCGCAGAGAATTCGCCACACGTTTGGGATCGGCCATCATGTCGGCCTCGGACATCGCCAGCACCCTGGCCGAAATCTCCCGACCGACGATATGCTGCCGCCGCAGAATCCGGGTCAACTCGACGTGTTCACCGGCTTGCTCCAAACGCGGAAAGACATATTGCTCTTCCAGCTTCTCGTGATATTTCTCGCTGAAATCTCGCATGAGGCCCACGGCGGCGAGGATGGACTGCGTGGGGATATGCTGATCACTCTCGATCCGCCGCACCGCCTCGTCGTAGATCAGCAGCAACCGCTCGATGACTCCGTGCTCGAACATCAGGTCTTCGGCAGGCGTCACCTCGTGACTTCGCTTATCCTCCTCGGAGGACATCCCCGCTTTGGCCTGCCCGTCGAGAATGACACCGGCGCCCGTTGCACCAGCCATGGTAATAAAACTGCGTCGATTCATACGGCTTGCGCGTTCCATGCTGCATCCCTTCTCATTGGCCCCGGCTTAGATCCGCTATGTCGCCGCTCAACCCCTCCGATTATACCGTAGAGGCTAGCAGGCTACGGGGCAAGTCAGGGAATTCCGTAATCTCGCTAAAGCATTCTGCCTAACCTCCGCCCCTCTTCCTTAAGATTGGCGTGTGTCAGCCGGAGCGAGCTATTGGCGCGGCAGACCGATTGCGGTATAACGCAGGTCGCGGCGGCATCGGCATCGTCGCGGCAAGACCACAGGTTTTACAGGGATACGGGAAAGGAATGGCTATGAACAGGATGTTGTGGTTGGGGGTCGTCGTCTCATTGTTCGGTTTGCTGGCCGGTTGCGCCACGCAGGATACCGCCAAAACCGAAGTCGCCCAGGGCCAGGAGAAGCCGCCGTTGACGCAATACGTCGATACGCCAACAGGCCGATGGATGGTGCATGACGAGGCTCGCCCGGCCCCGCCGGTGGTGACACCGGGTGAAGGTTGCGGCGGTGCGCCGGCCGATGCCGTGGTGCTGTTTGACGGAACGCAAGCCTCAATGGCAAACTGGACCGACACCAAGGGCAATCCCTCGAAGTGGGTCGCTGGCGACGGCTACATGGAGTCGGTCAAAGGCGCCGGGTACATCCAGAGCAAGGAGCAGTTCGGCTCGTGCCAGTTGCACGTCGAGTTCGCCACGCCCCAGCGCGTCTCGGGCAACGGCCAGGGTCGCGGCAACAGCGGGGTCTTCCTCCAGGGCCAGTACGAGGTCCAGGTGCTCGACTCCTACGACAACAAGACCTATCCGGATGGACAGTGCGGTGCGCTGTATGGCCGTTCGGTCCCGCTGGTCAACGTCTGCCGCAAGCCGGGCCAGTGGCAAAGCTATGACATCGTCTACCACCGTCCGGTGTTCGACAAGGACGGTCACGTGACGCGTCAGGCCACGTTCACGGTCTTCCAGAACGGCGTCCTGATCCAGGACCACGTCGCGCTGACGGGCGGCACCGGGTGGATCAACTCGCACGCCGTCACCGACTACCATCCTCACGGCAACAAGGGCCCGCTCCAGTTGCAGGATCATGGCAACCCCGTGCGGTACCGTAACATCTGGATCCGTGAGTTGGCCGACTGACCCGCCGATCCATCACCAGGCATTTCCAAGCCGGAGCAATCCCAACAGCGGTCGCTCCGGCTTATCTTTTTGCGCCCGCCCTCCCACGATCTGGGGAGATCAGCCCCACCACCCACCTTCAGAATTGGGGCTGTCCTTCCGCCAGACCGCATTTATGGCCCAGAGACACGGAGAAGTGGGTCCGTCTTCCAGATTGTCGGGAAATCATCAGGGCCGTGCGGCCAGAGATCGGAGTATCTTGATGATCTTGACGTCGTACGAAGGATCGGCAGCCCATTTGCCGGTCAGGTTTTCGACATAGGGGGCGCTGCCCCGTGGAACCCGCCAGAACCGCGGATCGACGAGGGGACGTCGCAACCGCCCGGTGCTGGCGTAGGCCTTGAGATGTTGGATCTGGGCCCGTATTCCGACGCGCTCGCTCTTGAACGAATCGCCCGGAACACCGCCGGTCGCACCGATGCCGGCGAAGTTGTTCTGACTACGGCGGACGTCTCCGTCGAAACGCAGGTAGTTTGTCTCATGGCACATCTGACAGAACGCCACGTCATGATTGACGCCCTCGATACGGGCCTCTTCGACGTAGATTTCCGCCAGCGACAGAACCTCCTTGGCATCGGCCTCCGGATGCTCTCGCAGCAGGAACGACGCAAGTTGCGGGACCGTCGCCGAACCGCGTCCCATAATAGGCACGGTACCGCTGTGAGCGGGATACGAAGCGCCGCGTCCGGCACCAGTCGGCCCCTGACAGGAAACCAGCAAGAACGTAGAAACACTCAACAACAGCGCGGTCACTACCGTGCACCCGGTACGCCTCCAACTCATGCCTGCTATCTCCATCATGAATCGCGATCACCGTACCATCAGAAACCTTCCTGATCATCGACTCGGTATCATATCAAATCAAGAGCGGTCTATCACGCGCTATCTACACTTCTCTCCCTCGCGCCGTCTTCCATTTTCAACCCGATGAGTATCCGCATCTTGAAGAGGTTCAATGACATCCTCAACACACAGAGACTATCGCTTCAGCATCAAGACACAGACCAGTGACTTGACCGTGTTGTATTGTCTGCGATGGCCGGCAGACTTCGCCCAGAAAACGGGTGATGCCAGAGCCGCCTCGGGATGGCAACGACCCGGGCAGACTGGAAACGGAACCGGAATCCCGTGACCTCTCACTTCTCTAGCGCAGAGAGGACGCATGGGTTAAGGCTCCATCGCCGGAGGTGAGCCGTCATCGCAGGATAGAGGTTTCACGGATAGAGGCGGAGGTCGTCGATGTAGACAATGCCGTGAGTGTTGGGGCCCTCCATGCCGATGGTAAGGGACATGACGTTGGCGAGATCGGCGTTGACGTTGGACAGGTCGATATCCCAAGACTGCCACATGGCTTCGGCCAGATCAGCGGCGTCGCCATCGTACGCGATCTTAACGTCGTTGACCTTCACGTAGAGCTGCCCCGCGTTGCCCGCCGCACCATGGAACCACAGCGATAGCGTGCCAATGCCCGAACGGGTCCAGTCCTGCGCCTCGTCGAGCGTCCGCGTGGCCTCGGAGTACGAAGCATCCCCCACATTGCCGTAGAACAGGGGCATGGACTGCCGCCCGCCGTGGACGATCGAGATCTCAGCAAACGGCGACTCCAGATAACCGATTCGCGAGCCATTGGCGGGCACGTCCAGACCATCGATCCAAACCTGCCAGATGGTCTTGCCGGCATCGACGTCGTCGGTATAGCTCTCGAAATCGTCAAGGACGACGAATGGAGGCGTCGAGAAACTCCAAAGGGCCCCTTCCCAGGTCTGAATCGCCTCGGCATCGTTGACCTCATCGACCCGCCAGTAATAGGTCGTCGCCAGATCGAGCGTTCCCGCATCGGCGGTGGTCTCACTGGTCGCATCGATCAGTGCCAGGGTATCAGGGGCGGTGCCAAGATAGACGTCGTGCGTCGCTACATCGCGGCCGGGACGCCACTGGAGGGTCACGTCCAGGTTGTCGGCGGCACTTGCGTCCGCAGGCTGCGGGTCGGCGGCACGAACCGGCACGGCGAAGAAACGGACTTCACTGAGGCCCGTCTGAGGCAACATGCTCCAGTTGGTATCGACGGTGAGCCTGACGTATCGGGCAGCCGCCCCGCCAAGATCCACCACCGTGTTGTGCGCGTAGCCAGGCTGCCCCGGCGCCTGGGCGAACTCGGGAACATCGGCCAAAGCCGTCCAGCTTGCACCATCCACCGATGTCTCAACTGTTACCTCCCTGGCACCGACGCCCAGAAGCGATTCGAAGAGTTGGTTGGAGTTCCAGACCCACATCTCGTGGAGCTTCTGCGTTTGTGCGAATTCATACTGAATCCAGCGTTCGGTGTCGGTGGTGGCCCCGAGCCACATGTGATCGGCGGCGGTATCGTGCTGATCCTGAGCGTTGAGGCCGGAGCCGTCGATGGTCTTTTCCGGCCCCATGGTGAGCGTGTGGACGCTGGAGGCGGTGGCGACCGCTGGAGCGACCGGATAAGCGATCTGCTCGGTGGCAAAGCTCCATACCTCGCCTTTGAATGCCGTAAAATCGGGAGCACCGTTGACTTCGTCCACCCGCCAGAAATATTGGGCGCCAAAGTCCAACCGTCCCGGATCGAACTGGCTTTCACTCGTATTCTGGGCGATGCGAAGACCTGGCGCATCGGCCAGCGTGGCCTCGTTGACGTCATCGAAGTCAACGCCCACAAAGACACGGTGGTCCTGTGCCGCGACGCCGGGCGCCCAGCCGAGGATCGTATCGCGCGGGACTTCGGTGGCTCCGTCCTCGGGAATGGGATTGCTGGCGAGGTAAAGGTTCGGCCGCCACTGTCCCTGCGTCACCCGGTCGACTTCGTCGGCATTCAAGGCTTTGTTCGAAATCCAGACCTCATCAACAACCACATCGACAGGCTGCGTGCCAAGAATACCGGCTTCCGCTCCGAGCCAAAACCCGGGAGACTGGCTCACGTCAATATCCAGGCCCTCCGAGTCGATCGTATAGGCCGGCTCGCCATTGACATAAAGCACCACCGTGTCTTCATCAAAGACGGTGATGATGTAGATCCACTCTCCCAGGACCAGGTCGGGCCCCCAGAAGTTCTTCTTCCCGAACAGGACGAAATCGAAGGCCTTGCCGTTGAATTCATACGCCCAGCCCGTGCTTCGATTGCCCGGCGTACCATACATGCCGAGCATCTTGCGATATCCATCGGGAATCGAGGAAGGCTTGAACAAGGCGCCGACCGTCATGGGCGCCTCGAGGCGGGTCAGCGAGTCGGAGGCAGGAGCGACAGCCGCCACCTGGGTTCCGTCCAACAGTAGCGCCAGGCCATACTGGCTGTCTTCCCATCTCGCATACCCTTCAATCCCGGCGTTGTTGTGATACACGGACCGATCGGGGATGGTCTCAACGTTCCTCTCGTCAAAATCGTAGTAGAGCACAACGTGATCGGGCAGATCGGATGCGCCGCCGACCGCCGCCAAAATCAAGATTGCCGCCAGAGACAATAACCCCTTGTCAAGCCCGCACATGCCGTTCATTTCCTGCCTCCTTCCAGAGTCTTGGGTGGCTTGGGTACGGGGGGATCATACGCCGCCCCGCCCCTTATCGTTGATGAGACATGAAGACAGCTTACTTCGTTACGTTTCGACGGACGTGTTTCTTCCGCTAAGTCCTGGGGCCCTTCTCACCTCCGGCGGCTCTTTAGATCGACGGTTCGTCTACGTCCGATTGGCACCGTCGACGCCGCACGCCACTCTATTGTAGAACTACGGACAAGAAAACACAAGGAAAAGACACGCTCCAGGAGACCCGGACAGGGTATTTGGGTGGACTTGGGCGTGGGGTTTTGATATGGGAGGCGGAGAATGATTTGGATACTCCTGGAGGATTCTCATGGGCAGGCTCAGCAGCGATATTTCTCAGTGGCTTGGGCTGGTTGTTGTCAGCCTGGTGCTAGCGACGGCAGTTGCATTCGGAGACGAGGGGGACGACGCCGTTCCATGGCCGCGACAGTACAAGATTCGACCGGAGCAGAAGGAGCGACTCACGGCGGCGGATGTGGTTGGGCCGGATGGGATCGTCTATCCCAACTGGACCCAGTGCGGCGTGCAAGGCGGGATTCCAACGGTCGATGTCGTGGCGCAGATCGAGGACTTCGGCGCCGTTGCTGACGACGACCAGGACGATTCCGAAGCGTTGCAGAAGGCGTGTGACGCGGCCGGTCATACGGGCGGCGCCGTCCTGATCGGCGAGGGAACGTACTACCTGGATCGCCCGGTCGCCATCCGGCGCGATGGCGTCGTCATACGAGGCAAGGGCTCATCCCGAACACATCTGATTTTCCGCTATGCGATTCCCGATTCCGGCGTGGTCTTCTTCACGCCTCACGAGGGCGCGACAGTGGGCCGGAACACGCGTATCGAGATGCACTGCCGCCCCGAAGGCATCGCGAAGATGACGCTGCGAATCGACGGGACGGAGATCGGGGCTTGGGCGCGGAGCACGCATTCGGGAAACACCTTTGCCTTCGCTCAATACGGAAGGAACATCCCTCGCCAGGTACTCGATGGGCCGCACAAGCTTCAGGCCATCGCCGAATACGAAGATGGCTCCAAACGAACGACGCAGATCGCCATCGTTCTCGACCGGCAGTTCAACGACACGCAGCCGGCCCCTCAATCGCAGGCGGCCATTCTGTTCGCCGGGCGCGGGACCATGGGCCGGAAACTCACGCTGGCGCAGGATGGCAAGCGAGGCGACACCGAGTTGCACCTCCAAAGCGTCGAAGGACTGCGGGTGGGAGACTGTATCTTCATCGACGGTCCAGCCACACCGCGATGGAAGGAACTGACGAGAAATGCCTGCCAGTGGGGCATGTACCGCAACTACGAAGTTGTGATTACGGACATCAAGGATGGGGTCGTCACCATCGGCCAGCCTCTGCGAATCGAATTCCCCGTTATCGACGGCTCGTACGTGCAGAAGGTCATCCCCATTCAACACTGTGGTGTCGAAGACCTCACCCTGGAGCAGACGCAAAACCTCTGGATCACGAGCGTGTTGTTTTCGCATGGCTGGAACTGTTGGGCTCGTGGGGTGACCATCAAGAAGTGCGGTCGTTTTCCGGTTTACGGGTCATCAGCCAAGTGGTGTGAGATTCGTGACTGTGTCTTTGACGGCGCATGGTTCAAAGGAGGCGGCGGCACCGCCTATGCCGGCTGGGACCGCTGCTGGGACTGCCTGATGGAGAACGTCGAGACGTTCAAGTTGCGACATGGCCCGCTGTTCCAATGGGCGGCCAGCGGGTGCGTCATTCGCAAGAGCGTCTTCCACGAGAGCGATGCACAGTGGCATTCCGGCTGGACCAACGAGAATCTGATCGAGCAGTGCGTGGTGGAATCCGTCCGAGGCAATGGCGGATACGGGTACGGCATGTGGGCATCGCCTCCTGAAGATACGGCACACGGACCCAACGGACCGCGTAATACGGTCTATAACTGCGACATCAGTTCGCAAAGGGCCGGGCTGTGGATGGGCGGCATGAACGAGAACTGGCTGATCCTGTACAACCGGTTCATCGTCGATAGCGGACCGGGCGTCTTTGCCAAGACCGTTAGCTTCGATCACATCATCAAAGGCAATGTGTTCGTGCTCAAGGACGACAAGTCCGCGATGATCAATCTGGCCACCACCGATTGCATAGGCGTCGAGGCGATAGACAACACTCTCTATGGAGGAAACGGCCACATACTCTCAGGCAAAGGCGACCTGGCCGTCTCGGAAGACAACAAGGCCTTGCCCTTGTCACAAGCCAACCGTCCTGCGCCGACCGTGCCTTCCATCTACGAATGGCAGTTGCAGCACATCGCGAGGAGGTAGGCCAAGAGCCTCGGGCCTGTCCGCCCTACCGTCCTCCTGGTGCGAGGTATCGTCTTGCATCGTGCAGTCCCGATGGTACGATACTCGCAGAAACTCGACTCGTGAACGAGTAGAGTGACAATGGTCTATCTGTGCCAGAAGGGAAACCATGAACGAGACCGGAATGCACATCTGTCGGAAACTGCTGCTGGCAGCGATGCTCCTCTCACTGAATGCATCATTGACAATCGCTCAGGAATCGGCGGCGGTCAAGACGTGGCAGGTCTTCCAGGTCGAGATGACCGGGACGCAGACCGAGACAAATCCGTATGTCGCCTGGCTCCGGGAAGGAAAGCCGGCACACGTGACAGTTCGATTCACCGGCGTCTCCGGACAAGCGGCCGGCAAGGAAATAGCTGTGGTCCCCGGTTTCTGGGATGGCGGCACCACCTGGAAGGCGCGTTTCGCTGCGCCGGCACCGGGCGAGTGGACGTATCGAGAGCCGGTCGGAGGACCCCGGTCTTAACGATGTCTCTGGCAAACTCACGTGCACTGCATGGACGGAGGACCAGAAGAAAAATGTCCCAACCCGTCACGGTTTCGTGCGCGTCCACACCGAAGGCAAGCGAGCGGGCCGCTACTTCGAATATGCCGACGGCACGCCCTTCCTCTGGGTCGGAGATACGTGGTGGAACTGGACGCAACGCGGGATCAAGTTCGAGACGTTCAAGAACCTCGTCGACGACCGTGTGAAGAAGGGTTTCACCGTGGGACAACTCTTCTTCGCGGCCAACGGCTGGGGCCGGCGCAGCTCGCTGCTCAATAGGGATTACGATGAACCCGATATCGAGCAGATCCGGTTCGTCGAGCGCTGCATTGCCTACGCGAACGAGCAAGGGATCACCGTCTGGATTCACCCCTGGTGGAGCCGTGCGAAGTTGAATGAAACAGTCGGCCCGGAGAAGATGCGCCGCTGGTGGCGTTACGTCATCCACCGGCTCGGCGCCTACAACGTCATCTGGACGCTGGCGGGCGAATACAACATGAACGACTACGGGGGTCTCGGACTGGATTTCTGGAAAGACCTCGGCGCGATGGTTGCGGCCGAAGATCCGTTCGGCCATATCATCGGCGCCCATCCGACCCCGCCTGCCTGGGGTGGCGGTGCCGACGCACCGCAGTGGTCCACCGCCGAAGTGCTGCACAACGAGCCATGGCTGGACTACAATCAGAGCCAGACGGCGCATGCACGTTGGCGAAATGAATATGCCCCTACCGTCGTCGCGCAGGCTTATGCCAAGACCCCGCCCAAACCGATCGTTATCACCGAGCCCTGGTACGAGTTTGCATTGGATGCGCCGGAGGCGAAGCACATCCGCTTCTGCACGTGGGCCGCGATGATGAACGGTGCCGCCGGACATACTTACGGTGGAGGTCATGTCTGGTTGGGCTATCTGCCCGACGTATCACGGCGTCGAACCGACGACGGTGGACAATCGTGGCCAATCGATCCCGATTTCGAGACGAACACATTGGACTATCCCGGCGCACGGGGATTGCCACATGGCTCGCGTCCTGCGATCCCTCGATTGGTGGCGGCTGGAGCCTCATCCTGAGTTTGTCGTCGAGAACCCGTCGAGGTATTGCCTGGCAACCCCGGGAGAAGTCTACGTCATGTTCCTGCGCTGGGGTGGCGCCGTGAAGGTCGACCTGAGCTCATACGAAGGCGTCACCTTTACGCGGCAGTGGATCGATCTCGTCACCGAGAAAACGCACGCACCACAGGAACTTGCGGGCGGCACGGTCCATACGATTAATGCCCCGGAAAACTTCCCGGCTGTACGACAGGAAAAAGACTGGATTCTACTTATCAAGGCGGTCAAGCCGGCACCCGAGCAGAGAGCGGAGGCCACCCGAAGAAATCAGCGTCCACGTCGAGAGATCAAATGGGTCAATCCCGACCTTCCCGCGGGGACTGGGCTCTCACACCACATCCTGGCAAGCCAGGCGCTGGGACACGATGTCGGGTACGTGGTCTGGACCCCGCGTGAGTATTCCGAGAACGCCAGCAAGCGCTATCCCGTGATCTACTTCCTGCATGGGGCCGGAGGGACCGAAGCGGCGGATTCGGCCGGCTTCTCCGGTTGGGCCGCCAAGGCCATCGCCAACGGCTCACTGCCTCCCGTATTGTGCGTCTTCCCCAACGGCGGGATGAGTGGCTATCGCGGGGACGTCGAGAAAATGATCGTCGAGGAGTTGATTCCCTTAATCGACAAGGACTACCGCACCATCGCCAAGCCGCAGTCGCGTGCGTTGGCAGGATTCTCGATGGGCGGGTCCGGATCGGTCTATCTTTCGATCATGCACCCCGATCTGTTCTGCGCCGCAGGCAGCATGGGAGGTGGTATCCGAGGAAGCGATGAAATCATGGCGGCCATCGACAAAGCCTTGCCCATCTGGAAGAAGAACAACTATGGCTTCTTCCTGGTCAACGGCGACAACGATCGCCCTGATGCGTTCACAGATTTCGCGAAAACTCTGAACGAGAATGGGATCGAAAACGAAGTCCTGATCCTGCCTGACACGCGACATAACCTCGGACTGTACTACGAGCGATCCGTGAGCAAATTGCTGGCCTTTCTGGGCAAGCACATCGAGCGATTGAAAACAATCGAGAAGCCATCATCCAAGACACTATAGCCTGATATTGGAGATGTGATGAGTGATACGATCGAAACACAGATTCTCGAGGCGGAAGAACAACTCCGACAAGCTATGCTGGCGTCTGACGTGAACGCGCTCGACGACCTGCTGTCCCCCGAACTGATCTTCACGAATCACCTCGGACAGGTGATGGGCAAACAGGACGACCTCGCCGCCCACTAATCAGGCCTCGTCGAGATCAGTGAGTTGACGCCTTCCGAGCGACAGATTCGCATTTGCGGTGATACTGCAATCGTCTCCGTTCGCGTCCACTTGTCGGGCAGCTACGCGGGCACCCCATCCGAAGGCAACTTCCGCTTCACCCGTGTCTGGACTCTCTCTCCAACGGGTACGTGGCAAGTCATCGCGGGCCATTCCGGGCTAGTGACATAGAGAGTACCCAATATGCAAAAGACGCTTTATCGTTGGATGCCTCTGATGATTGGATTGCTGTGCGTCCTGGGAGTCTCGTCCCTACTGTCCTGGGCGGAAGGTGGCAAACTCGGATGGGGATGGCACACACGCGTGCGCATGTCCTTCTGGACAGCGTCGGGACCGTTCGGCGGGTTACTCTACGGTGCCAGCCATAAGTCATGGCTCTGGATCTTCTCCTGGGCTGCGCTTTTGGGATGTGCCATGCTCGCCTATTCGCTTCGTCCCTGCAAGCTCACCGCATGGATCACGGCGATCGGCTTCATACTATGGCAGTTGCTGGGCTTCGCGACGGCCAGAGCAGGCGTTTGAAAGCGGCATGCATATCCAATCTACCAGCCCAAACCCGACAGAACGCTGGGTTGGCGCAGTCGGAGCCAAACCGCTATGATCGGCAACAGGTCGGATCGCTATGAACCACCGATTTGCGGGAGGCATCGGATGAATCGAAGAGAGTTTCTGGTCAGGTCAGGTTTGTCGTGCATGGGTTTGAGCGCCGTGGCAGGTTGTGCTTATGCAGCCTCCGAGCGAAAGACCGCAAAGCAGCCCAACATCATCGTTCTACTGGCCGACCAACTGCGATATCAGTCCTGTGGCTATGCCGGTGACAAGCAACGCCCATACGCCACGCATCGACCGCTTGGCCTCCGAGGGGATGAGTTTCCGCCAGGCCGTTTCGCACATGCCCGTCTGCTCGGCCTACCGCGCTTCGCTGTTTACGGGCAAACACACCAGCGGCACGGGGATGGTCATCAACGAGCTGCGAATCAATCCCAACCAGAGGTGCCTGGGCCACGTGCTGACCGACGCCGGCTACGAGACCGGATACATCGGCAAGTGGCACCTGTACGCCAACCAGCTTGGCAATCATTTCAACCCGGTCAACTCGTTCGTTCCTCGAGGCCCTCACCGCCTCGGGTTTGACGGCTATTGGGCCGCCTACAACTTCCACCACCAATACTATGGCAGCTACTACCACACCGAGTCGCCCGAGAAGATCTTCTATGGCGAAGGCGTCTTCGAGCCCGATGCGCAGACCGATATGGCGATTGACTTCATCTCAAAGAAGGCCGATGCCGAAGATCCGTTCTTCCTGATGGTCTCGTACGGGACACCGCACGATCCGTGGGTCAAGAGCAACGTGCCCAAGAAGTACTATGATATGTTCAAGGGCGTGACGTTCGAGATGCCTCCCAATTACTCCGATGAGATGGATCCGTACGGTGATGGCTGGTCCAACATCGAGAAGAGCCCCGAGAAGATCGATGAGTGGATGCGCAACTACTACGCGATGACCGCCAACCTCGACTGGAATATCGGCCGCGTTCTGGACGCGGTTGACAAGGCGGGCTGGCCAAAGATACGCTGATCATGTTCAGTTCCGATCATGGTGAGATGTTTGGCGGGCATGGACGGATGAAGAAGAACATCTTCTACGAAGAGGCCGCTCGCATCCCGTTCCTGATGCGCTGGAAAGGTCGCATTCCCGCCGGCGGGGTGTCCGATGTATGCCTGAACACGCCGGACATCATGCCGACCCTGCTGGGCCTGGCGGGGCTCGGTTCGAGCATCCCGGAGAGCGTCGAGGGCATGGACCTGAGCCAGGCGCTCAAGGCAAGTCCGGCCCCGAACCAAACGCGGCTTTTCTCATGAACACCGGTGCCTGCGCCGTCTGGGAAGATGGCCACGAATGGCGGGCTCTGCGTGACAACCGCTTCACCTATGCCGTCTTTCGGGGCGAAGGCCCGAAGAATCTGCCCCGCAAGGAAGTCCTGTTCGACCACGTCGCCGACCCGTACCAGATGAAGAACCTGGCCAACAGCCCGGCCCACCGCGAACGCCTCCAGAAGTACCGGAACATGCTCAAGGCGAAGATGGCCAGACTCAACGACACCTTCCCCGCCTCAAGCTGGTACCGCGACCACTGGACCGACGGCAACCGCCTCATCACCGCCAGCGCCCAGGGCCCCTTTCCCGCAGAAGAAGCCAACTTCCTGAAAATTCTCGCGGTTCGGCCGTTACCATTTGCCGCTGCCCTGCCTTAATCATGGGGGACCAAGAACGGTTTTTTTCACGAGATAATGCGGATGCAGAAACTGTATATCCTGCTCCTGGTCGTGTTTGTTCTTGGCACAGGCTGCGGGAAGAGGCAGCCAATCCCTGGCAGTGAAGAGCTCATACACGCCGTTGCCTTCGGAGACACCGCATACGTACAATCTTTGATCGCGCAGGGAGTGGACGTTAACGCTATGGACAAGGACGGCAATCTGCCCCTTCAGGTCGCCGCCTCCCGAGGGTTCGACTCTATCGCTGAGCTGCTTCTCAACGCAGGTGCCAACATCGACGCGATGAATGGCGACGGGGAGACACCTCTGTTCTGTGCGATGAGGGCGGAACTCAAGGACACCATAGCCTTTCTCACTAAGAGAGGCGTGCACATCACAATTCACGTTGCCACCTACCTGGGCAATGGCGACGAAGTCGCACGGTTATTGGCTGAGGGGAGTGACATCAACGCTCGAGATGCGAGCGGTGACACGCCGCTGCACATCGCATCAGGATATGGGTACGCGCAGGTGGCGGAATTGCTCATCGAGTGGGGCGCTGATGTCAAAGCACCGGATGCGCGAGATCTTCCTCCTCTGTGGCGTGCAGCCTTCAATGGGCACACAACGATCGCCGTACTTCTAATGACCAATGGTGCTAAGGTGGATGCGTACACTCTACGGTGGGCTGCCCTGGGGGGCCACATCGATATGGTCAGATTCCTCGTGGATAAGGGCACTCCAGTCAATCTGCCCGACGACGGCGGGTCTCCCGCCCTCGTCGGGGCTGCCGAGAATGATCGGGAGAACATAGCCGAGTTACTCTTGTCCAGAGGGGCACAGATTGGGCCCAGAGATAGATACGAGGACGGATGTTTGCTCAGGTTTTCGGCTAGGCATGGGTTCTTGAATCTAGCTGAGAGTCTCCTGGACCGAGGCACCGATATCAATGCGATCCATGGGTACCGAGACGGAGCGACGCCACTGCTTGAAGCCATCCGGTACGGGCAGAAGGAGGTGGCAGAACTGCTTATTACCCATGGAGCCAATGTCAATATCGCAGACGCGAGTGGTACGACGCCTCTACTCGCAGCGGCTTCAAATGGCGATGACATCATGGCACAGTTGTTGATTTACAATCACGCCGACATGAGCATCATCGATCAGCACGGGAATTCGCTTCTGCATATCGCCGCACGTACGCGAAACAAAGCCTTGGTCTCGCTGTTTCTGCACAAAGGTGCCAACGTCAACGCGAGGAACCCCTCCGGCAACACGCCGTTGCACGTGGCAGCCGAAGAAGATGATGTAGAGATACTCCAAGCGCTGATAGCGAACGGCGATTTAGTAGATGCAAAGAACGGCTCTGGTTGGACACCACTACACTATGCTGCAAGGCACAATGCAAGCCGAGCGGCCGATACACTTCTTGCGGCGGGAGCTGATGTGAATGCCGGAGAGGGCAATGGAAACACAGCACTGCACATCGTAGCCCTCCGCGGATTCGTGGATACGCTGCGGGTACTTCTAAACCACGGCGCCCAAATCACAACACGGAATCACGCCGGAGAGACGCCGCTTGAAACTGCCATAAGACTCAGACATGGCGAGGCTGTGCAAGTGCTGGGCACATACGAGCCTCGGGAGTAGCGTCCGAAACAGACCTGCGTACGGCATCCACTATTCGCTGTAGTCATAGGGCTCCTTGCCCTGCTTGAGGCGGCAGTGGCGCTGCATCCCGCGGAGGGTTTGGGTCAGCCAATCGGCGAGTTGTTCGTTGGTCATCTTGCGGATCTCGTCGGGGGCCAAGGGTTTGCCGAACCAGACGACGATCGGACCGGGCGAGAATAGCTTGCGATGGCGGGGCCAGCACTCGAATGCACCGTCGACCATTGCCGGCACGACGGGTGCCTTCGACCGACGGCACAGCAGGCCAAAGCCCGGCTTGAACGCGGTGATCTTGCCATCGGTGCTGCGCGTCCCTTCGGGATAGAGACAAACGCCGTGACCTTCCTTGAGCTGGGCGAGCACCAGCTTGATCGCGCCGATATCAGCCTTGTCCCGCGACAGCGGAATGGCGTTCGTCGAGCGAATCAGACCACCGAAGAAGCGCGAGTTGAAGAGCGTGTCGCGGGCCATAAACAGCAGGCGACGCCGGGCTCCGATCCCCATGAAGACCGGATCGAGGAAGCTCTGATGGTTACCTGCAATGATGAAGGGCCCGTTGGACGGGACGTTATTGCGGCCGTACACCCGGTAGCGAAAGAACAGCAGCGTGAACACCTGGCACATGAACCGGGCCACGAAGTACCACTTGACTTTGATCGTTTCCTTCAACGCCATGAAAACGTAAAGACCAAAAAGCAAAGATCAAAATGTCGGAATCGGCCGAAGGCGAATGACTTCCTCGATTCCGCGTTTTATCGGTTGATGTGGCTGAGCAGGCACTCGACGACTTCATCGACCGTCAAGCGGGTCGTATCGACGCAAATCGCGTCGGCCGCCGGCTTCAGTGGACCGACCGCCCTACTCTCGTCGCTACGATCGCGCGATTCAATCGCCTGACGTAGCTCGTCCAGATTCGCCTCAATGCCCTGAGCCTCCAAATCACGCTTGCGGCGTCGGGCCCGTTCGCCCGCGTCGGCGACAAGGTAGAACTTGACATCGGCGTCGGGAAACGCCACCGTGCCCTGGTCGCGTCCCTCGGTCACCACTCGGCCATAACGTTGGGCGAATTGCCTCTGCATCTCAACCAGCCGAGTCCGCATCGGAGGCGAGCCGGCGATATGGCGAACGTT
>CAVSCO010000053.1:0-30173 GCA_963726475.1 uncultured Phycisphaerae bacterium
TGTGTTATGTAATGGCTCATTACGTATTGCTCCCTCTCGGCCCGACACCGGATCGGTCTGCCGCGCTGGGGACAATGGGAAGAATTCCGACCCCGACAGGTTGTCCTGATGGTAGGTGCCATAGCTCGTGGCCATGCCGAAGCGACTGTTGAACCGGCCTTTGCCCGAGCCAGAAACATGTGACAGCGCCCCGTCAAAGACGATACGGCCGACTTCGTCGGCATTGAACCCGTCGTAGATGAAGTGATGAACGAGCCGGCCCGACTGGGAGATTCCGAAGATATAGGCATGCTCAACGCAGCCCGCCAAAGGATTGCCCGTCCCTTTGGAGTCCTTCTGTGCGTGACGGAAGAAGGAGATGCTGTCACGCAGGGCCGCCAATCCGAGCCCTGAGACGCGCGGGGCCTTGGCGGTATAGACCAGATCGTACAGCCTGCCAGGCTGGAAACCTTCCTTTATATACAGGTGCGTCGGATCGGGGATCAGCCGGCCGTCTTCCCAGCGGCCGAATGCCCATGCATCACGAGATATCTCCTCGCCTGCGTCGGAGCGACGGTCCCGCACTGTCAACGTCGCGTTGCCGTTGTCGAGGCTCACCGACGGATATGCGGCCGACGTGCCCCAGGGGCTCCCGAAGAACGCGCAACTGTAGACCTTCTCCTTCGTGCAGATCTCCGCGTGGGCCGGCCCCGTGACCGGGCGGCCATTCTCATAGGCGATGGGCAGACCGGCCAGCAACCGATCCGTGCCATCGGCCATGACGTCCCCATTCCAGCCCGTCCAGAGGACGGAATAGCCTTTCCGCATCAAGAAACCAGTGCCCGCATCGGCCAGCGTGGTCGGGTTGTTGCTCCGCGCACCGTTGAACGTCTCCAGGGCGAGCTTGTTGCCCCGATTGCTGACATCATAGAGGACGCGTCCGTTGCCCCGGCGTGGGTCGAGAGGTTTGAGCAGGAAGAAATCCGTCCAGCATTCGACCCGGCCCCTTTCATTGCGAGGGGCAAGCTTGAGATCGCAGATTCGGCGTTCGCCTCATCATCCGGATCGACTTCGACGTAGATGCGGCCTTTGAGCTTCTCATACGGGCCGGAATGCTCGAAAGAGTGCCCTCCCGCAAACGGAACGCACTCGGCAATCTCCAAACGGACGACGCCCGCCTGGGATAGCCGTCCATGGGCCACGACCAGAAGCGCCGTCGCGACGATCATCCTGAATAGCACTCGTATCGTCATGTCACCTCGCTGCTTTCTCCAGAGCCGGTCCATCTCGGTACTCATACCCCATTGACAGCCAGAAGATCGCCTTCGGCCGCTCCGATGCGCAACTCCCTGACCGTCTGATAGTCGTCCGAAGCGTACCATGCCTTGGCTTGCTCCAAAGACGGGAATTCCAGAATCACCACCCGGCGCGTCTCCTCGGGGCCTTCGAATGTCACGGTCTGGCCCGCCCGAGCGATAAACCGACCTCCGAACCTGGCAATCGTCGGAGGCGTCGATTCCACGTACTTCTGGTAACGCGTCGGGTCTATGACCTTGACGCGGGCAATCATATAGGCCGCCATTCGAATTCTCCCTTCGAGCTGAGGGTTCCATGCCATCCCATCACCATTGTAAGGAGACGGGTGGCAGCGTCAAGGTCGCAGGGCCTGGCGATGGGGCACGGTAACTTTCCAAGATCAACCGCCAAGCTTCTCTTGACGCTGCCACCCAGTAGGTGAGGTGGGTACAGGTCGTTATTGCCTTGGGCAGGCGTCCCGACGTACATCAGGTCTTCTGCCCGCCATTCTTGCCCTTTCGAGTGAACAGATCGTAGAGGATCGGGATCACGAACAGGGTCAGGATGCCTGAGACGAGAATCCCGCCGACGGACGCGATGCCGACGCCGTTACGCATCTCGGCGCCGATCCCCGCACTGATGGCCAGCGGGAGCATACCCAGCACGGCCGCCAGCGTAATCATGGCGATCGGGCGGAACCGCTCGCACGAGGCGGCTGATCATGGCCTTGTGTCGAGGTATCCCCTCGGCGACGTGGACGTTGAACTGGTCCATGATGAGAATCGCGTTGTTGACCACGATGCCCATCATCATCACGATGCCCATCATCACGAACATCGACAGGCTGTTGCCCGTCAGCGCCAGGGCCCACATCACACCGATCAAGGCCAGCGGAATCGTAACCAGGATCAGCCAGGGCTGCTTGAACGATTCGAGAATCGCCGCCAGCGTCAGAGCCACGAGGATGATCGCGATGAGGCCGGCCTCGCCAAAGGCGGCGTTGGCCTCGCTCATTCGCTCGTACATCCCCGAGAACTTGAAGTCGTATCCCGGTGGGAACTGGCCCTTTTGGATGATGCTTTCGCTCAGCAGATTCACGGCCGTGCCCAGGGGCAGGTTGGGTGCGAGGTTGGCGAAGACCTTCGAAACTCGACGCTTGTCTTTGCGGGTGATCTGGATCGGCGCGGTCCTCTGCTCAATGGACGCGAGGTTGGCCAGCGTCACAGGCTGGCCTGGGGCGCCGGGAAACAGGAACTCGCGGACCTGGTCCTTGCCCTCTTCGTCGGCCAGCTTCACGACGATATCGTAATTGCGGTCGCCCTGCTTGAAGGTGCCGGCTTTGAGACCTTCGAGATTGGCTCGCAACGTCATTCCGAGCCCCACCGCCGGGCACGTGGAGGTCCGCCAGCACCGGCGCGGTTGGGCAGCACCGCCAACTCGGGCTTGCCCATGCGCACCGTCGTGTCGATGTCTTCGAAACCCTTGATCTCTCCTGCCAGTTTCTGCGTCCGTAGCGCCAGTCGGTCCAATGTATCCAGTTCCTGGCCGGCGATTTCCAGTTCGATGTCGGTGTTCTGACCGCCGATGATGCTGGGCTGAGTCACTGTCAGAATACACTCGGGGTAACCGGTCAGCCTCGATCGGACTTGTTCCTGAAGCTCTTGAATCGTCAGTGTCCGCTGGTCGCGATCGCTGAAGATCAGCAAAATCTGCGCGAGATAGACGCCCTCGCTGGACTGGCCGATGACGCCTTCGACCTTGCCGACGGAGCTGAGAATGTGCTTGAGCTCGGGCACATCTTTGAGCCGATCCTCGACCACCTGCACGCGAGCGAACGTCTTCTCCAAATCGTACGTCGTCGGGTATTCCAGTTTGACAAACAACTGCCCCTGGTCGGGGTCCTCGAAGAAGCCGAACCCGACCTTGCCTGCCAAAGACATCGATTGGACCAGCATGGCGAAGACGACAACGATTATAGCGATAGCGACGAGGCGATGGCCCTCGGTGAACCGCAGGATGGCCCGGTAGCCGCTGATGGTCCCACCGAGGAAGCGATTGAACCCATTCTCCATGCGAGCCAACAGGCCCTTGCGCTGGCCTTCCTTGATCGGCTTGAGGAGAAGCGAGCAGAGCATCGGCGTTAAGGTGAACGAGATGAACAGCGACACAGCCGTCATGATCAACATGGTCATCGCCAACGGTCGGATGAACAGGCCGATCATGCTGCCCATCGTTGCGATGGGGAAGAGCACGACGATGTTCGTGCCCGCGCTGGCCAGCACGGCCACGATGACTTCCTTGGCCCCGAGACGTGAGGCCTCTTTCGGGTCGCCGGTTTCGTCGAGCCGCTTGACGATCGCCTCGAGCACCACGATCGAGTTGGTCACGAGGATGCCCACCGACATGCCGATGGCGATCAGGGTCGAGGTGTTCAGCGTGTAGCCGACCATCTGCATGAAGAACAGCCCGATGACGATCGTCAGCGGCATGGTGATCGCGACAACCAGCGGCGAACGGAAGTTGTACAGGAAGAGGAATAGAATGGCCGCGGTCAGCAGGATGCCCTGCCCGACGTTGATCCAGGCACTCTGGACGTTGGCCTCGATGAACCGGCCGTCGTCGTTGACCCAGACCAGCTCCATGCCGCCGGGCAGCTCGGCGTTAAGCTTGTCCATGGCGTCGCGGACCCCGTTGGCGACGCGCACCGCGTTGGCGTCGGCCTTCTTGACCACCTTGATGTAGATGCAGGGCCGGCCGTCGATCGTGGCTTTCTGACGCAGCTCTTCGGTGGCCATGACCACCTGGCCGACGTCGCGAATGTGGCACCGCTGGCCGTCCTCGTTGGCCACTTCCAGACTGCCGATGTCGCGAACGTTGTCGTAGTCGGCGTCGAACTTGACGGTGTACTCCGCTCCGGCGTCCTGGAGACGACCCGAGGGGATGGTGCGAACTCCGTTCTGGATGGCCTGGACCACGTTCATGCTGGACAGGCTCTTGGCCGCCAGCGCCTCGCGGTTCAGCTCGACGTGGACCTCGCGCTCGGCACCGCCGATCAACTCGACGTCGGCCACGCCGGACATCACGGTCATGCGGTCGCGAAGGGTGTTGTCGGCGAAGTCGTACAGCTCGTCCAGCGGAGCGTCGCCGGTCAAGGCCAGGTTGACGATCGGCTTGGCGTTGATGTCGAACTTGTGGATCTTCGGGTCTTCCACGTCTTCCGGGAAGTCCGACTTGATCAGGTCGAGCTTCTCGCGCACGTCGGTGGCCGCGATGTCCACGTCGACATTCAGCTCGAACTCGAGCAGCGTCTGGCAGACGTTTTCCATGCAGGCCGAGCTGACGTGCTTGAGGCCGTCGATGGTAACGACCTGGTCTTCGATGCGCTTGGCCACATCGGTCTCGATCTGCTCGGGGCTGGCGCCGGGATAGATCGTGGTCACGGTGATATAGGGCACGTCCATCTTGGGCATCAGCTCGACGCCCATCTTGCGATAGGCGTTGAAGCCCAGCAGCGACAGCGCGATGATCAGGCAGCCCATCGCGATGGGTCGGCGGATGGAGGCATCAGACAAGAACATTACTTCTCCTCCTGCTGTTGCTGAACGGTGACCGCCGCACCGGCCTCGACCATGTACTGGCCCATCGTCACGACCGGGGCGCCTTCGGCCAGATCACCTCCGCGAATCTCAGTCCAGCCGTCAGTCTCGATCCCCTTGGTCACGGGCACCTGGCGGGCCGTATCATTCTCAATAACGAAGACAACCGACTGGCCCCCTCGCTGCTGGATGGCCTGCGATGGTACACCGATGCCTTGCCGGCTTTCCAGGACCACGACCAGTTGTGCCATGGCGCCCGGCGCGACGCCGTCCGGCGGGTCGTTCAGGATGCATTTGACTTCGAAGCTTCGTAGCTTCGGATCGATCGTCGGGCTCTTGTACGTGATAACCTGACGACCGACGTCGATCCCCGAGACCTGAATTCGCATCGGTGTCTGCCCCGTGATCACTGCTGCGTAAGACTCGGCCGGCAGGAAGGCCGAGACTTCCACGATGGAGGTATCGTCAATGCGCAACACCGGGTGGCCCGGACTGCCCATCTCCCCGGGCTCCTGCAAACGAGCGCTGACGGTCCCGTCGATCGGGGCGTATATGCCCGCATCGGCCACGTCCTTCTCGGCGATCGCCAGTTCCGCCTTGCTTTGCCCTTCCTTGGCCGCAGCCAGCTCCACCTGCGCCTCGGCCAACTGACGCGCCGCCTGAAGCTGCTGATAGCGCGACTGCTGCTGCTCGAACGCATCAGCGGTGACTGCCTCTTTCTCTCGCAGTCGCTCAAAACGATGATAGTCGAGTTCGGCCTTGTGCAGATCGACCTTGATCCGCTCAAGATTGGCAGCCGCCTCTTTGGCGCTCGATTGCGAGACGAGCATCTCGTGCTGCTTGACCTGCACCTGCTTTTGAAGGTTGACCGCATCGATCTGGAAGAGTTTCGTCTGCCCGGCCACCACCGCGTCGCCCTCGTCGACGAAGATCGTCTCGATCGTCCCTGAAATGCGTGGGGACACTATCGCGAAGTTCTTTGATTCCAGATTGCCCTGAACAACAAGCGTTCGCTCGAATTCACGCGTCGCGGCCGCGGTGGTGACTACGGAGACACGGTCGGCCTGGGTGGTTTGACTCGACGGCTCCGGTGCGGCGGTCTCCTGGGCCTGGGCCTTCCGCTGGTACAGCAGGTAGCCACCTGCAACGACGCAGGCAACCAGGACCACGCCAAGCGCCAGATTTCTTCCGACATGCCTCTTGTGCGATTGTGTATCGTTCCTAGGATTCGCCGTCATCGTCTGATTCCTCGTAGTCTGTTTTCGTTCGTCCCATCGCGTTCAGAAGGGTGGCGGTACTAACCTGATACTGGAAGCGGCTACTGATCGCCTGCATGCGTGCGCGATCCCGCTCGGCCGTCATCTCGAGCATCTCGGCCGAGCTGACGAAGCCTTCCTGCCACTTCTGCCGGACCTCGATGAAGCGTTTGGAGGCCACGTCAAAGCTGCTCTGCGCCAGGGCCACCTGGTCCCGCGCGGTCTCCAGGGCCAGGTAGGCCCGGATCACTTCAAGAATGACGGCCAGAGAGGCTTGCTCACGTTCAAGGAAGCTTTCTTCACGTCGCTCTCTGGCCGCCTTGTACTGATTGATGTTGGCAAAGCCGTTGAAGACGGTCATCGTTCCCGCCAGTCCGGCTGTCCAGTAGTTCGAGTATTTCAGGTACGAATCCGACGAGTCGGTCCAACTCGCGAAGCCCAGCAGAACGGGCAGGAAGCTGGAGATCGCGGTCTTGACCTTCTCCTGCTCGATCGCGATCTTGCGGTCGGCAATCTGGAGATTCGGATGGCTCAGCAGTGCCTCGCTGATCAGGTCTTCGAGCGAACCGGCCATCGGTTCCAGGGGCATCTGTTGTTCCAGCGTTACGTCCGCCAGAGGGGAGAGCCCCATGGCCACCAGCAGGTCGGCTTTGGCTTCGGCTCGGGCCCGATGGGTTCGGTTCAGTTCGAGCCGCCTCGATTGCACCAGTACGCGGACCTGTCCAACCTGCCAATCGCTGACCAGTCCCTCGTCGTAGAAGGCGGTCATCTCTTCGAGAAGGACCTGGGCCGCTTTCATCTGGGCATCCAGGGCCCGTTCATATTCTTCGAGAGACAGGCAGTAGAAGTAGCCGGCCGTCACTTGCAGCACGGTCATCTGCTTCGTGTAGTCGGTGACGAGTTCCGCAATCTCGGCGCCGCGGGCGTGCATCGAATAGAGGAACCACGTGGCCGGGTTGAAGATCGACATCTGGATATCCCATGTGATCTCGCGCACCTTCTTGTCACTCATCGCCGCTTCGAAACCGCTGATGCTTCGGACCAGTTGCGGGTCGAAGTTCGTGTATTGATAGTTGAGACTGACCGCCGGCAGGAAGTTGGCGAACGCGGTCTTGCGATCGAGCCTGGCGATACGCGACTGAATCTCGCTGCTCCTGACCGTCAGACTGTTCTGAAGTGCGATGCGAATGCACCCGTCGAGATTCAGCGGCTGATTCTCCGCCAGTGTCTCTTCGGTCCGGGCCGCCAGTTCCGCCGGATAACTCTCGGCGTGCTCGGCTCGCACCTTCTGCCCGTCGAACGAGCTACAGCCCGCTGCCCCCAGGACAACGAAGACGGCCGCGCACAGCCCGACGATGGTTTTGAATATGATTCCCGTTCTACGCATGCAAGATTCCTCGGAAGAACAACTCCTCTATGCTGGCGACTCTCTGTTCCAACGTGCTCTCCTCAGCATCCTCGGCCGCCGAGAAGACAATCGTCCGAACCGCCGCATCGAGCGCCAGAGCCACCACACGCGGGTCGACCGCTCGAAAGAGGCCTTTGCGGGTCCCGGACGCGATGACCTGTCTGAGCATGGCCTGAATCGTCTCGTGAACTCTGATTCCCGTCTCACTGAAATTAGCCGTGCCGATGTGCGCCATCGGCCCTTGATTGGCTCGCAGAAACAGACGAATCGCCGCGGAATTCTCGCGGAGGACTCGAATACTGGCCCGCATGAAGCCGGCGATCTTCTCCTTTTCGTCCACATCGGCGTCCAGAATCGGCGTCACGAGCGCCAGAACGTTGTTGGCAACCGCATCCATGATCTCGCGGTAGAGGGCCTCCTTGCTTTCGAAGAAGTTGTAGATCGTGCCCGTAGCGAATTCCGCCTCGGTCGCGATTTCCTGTATCGAAACGTTGTGAAACCCCTTCTCGGAAAAGAGCTTCATCGCCGCTTCGACGATCTCCGTTCTGTGCCGCTGGCGTTCCCGCTGCCTCCGTGAGGGTAGTGTTTTCTCAGCCATGGCGATCTCCTGTGAGAACATTATCATGAACACAGGTTTACCAAGTATATCCAATATTCATATTATGAACCAATATTCATATAACACAAGAAGAATTCACCGTTATCTGGCCGCCCATGACATAAGTCATTTCCTCCTTGGTATTTGCGGGTTGCCTGTTTTCTGAAAGAACGGCGGGATATTCGGGCGCCGGCGGCTTTTTCTGCTTGATGGGAGCCGGCGGACCGCTACAATAGCGAAGATTGAGGTTTGGCCGCTTGGCACGCCCGGCGGAAACAGACCGTTTGCAGCACGGAGAGGTGTCGGAGTGGCTGATCGAGCTGGTTTCGAAAACCAGTGTGCCTTCGGGTACCGCGGGTTCGAATCCCGCCCTCTCCGCTTTTTTTCTGCGCCGAGGTGGGTTTCATGCCTGGTTTGCAGATTGGATGACGTAGGAGCTGTCGCCGCGAGATGAAGCAATCCCCGCCCGCAGAGACCGTACCGCCCAAGCGCCCCGCGAGGCGAATCCTCGCCAAACTGTGCATCGCCGTCGTCGCATCACTTACGGCGCTTCTGTGCGCCGAGCTTGTCTTGCGCACATTCTTCCCTTTGTACACAGCGGGCGGCGTCATCGGGCTGTATCAATACGACGAAGAGCTGGGAGACCGCCTGCGCCCGGCATTCAGTTCCTGCGGACGACCGACTACCAGGAGGAGATGCACACCAACGCGCTGGGGACCGTCAACTTTCAGGAGACGTTCGCGCCGTACAAACAATTGGTGTTTGCCGTAGGTGATTCATACACGCAAGGGACGGGGCTGCCGGCCGACGCCTCCTATCCGTTTCAACTCGATTTGTTGCTCAACATGCGGGATGGAGCTTACCAACAGGACTTCGGCGTCGTTAACCTGGGGCTTTCCGCCTACGGACTCGAACAGACCCTCATCTGTCTGCATCGCTACGCGGGCACCCTCGGCCGGCCCGACTACGTCCTTTTCCTGGGCTGCGACAACGACTACGCGGACGACATCGAATTCCTCAACGGAGATCGTCACCGCCATCTCACCGAGGGCAATCCACATTGGGGCCTATGGCTCAAGCCGGCTCAATGGCTAACGATCAACACCGAGATCGGCAAACGGCTAAAGGTGGCGATCCGAAACCTCCAGAGAAAACGTCAGTTGGATGCCGCTAGGGCCCAGGTGCCCGAAGACCGGATGAAATGTCCGGCGGCACTTGAGGAATCCCGACTCGAAAGACTGCTGGAGGCCTCGTCGCAGTTGGATGCCACGTTAGTCGTCAGTTGGTCCAGCCTCCCGGGCGATCCATCAACGTCGTACGAGTGGCTTCGCGATTGGGCGCGTTCGCACGACGTCGCTTTCGCAGATTGGCATGGGCGCGTCCGATCAGTGCGCGAAGCTATCGACGGACTTCCCACGACCAACCCCCACTCCGGGAGCCATCATCGGACATGGGTCAACGCGATGATTGCCGCCTCGTTCGCCGAGCAGATCCGCAATTCAGATCGTCCCTGAGACCGGCTCAGCCAACGATACGTCGTGCCCCCAGATATCCCAAGCCACCTCATCCCAGCCGTCGGGTTGTGCCGGTTCGGGCACCTTCCAGAAGGAACCTGAACCTTCGTGTCGTACATTTCCGTTGGCCATTTGGCCGGCGCCGGTCGGCATCGCCTTGGGGCTTGCCCCCCAGATGTCGAGTATGGCCTGTGCGATGAGGCCGCGATCGCTGTCGATGGAGCCTTCGAGCCAGGCCTCTGCCTGGTAATCGCAGCCAAATAAGCTGATGCCAACATCGTCGGCATCCAACAGTCCGAACCAGTCGACCTCCAGCACCTCGCCATCGGCCAGCGTCAAGTGCCCCCGCTGGCCCTCGAAGCGGGTGCCGTCGAACTCGAGGACGAGCGTGCCAATGGACGCCGCCTCAGTGTCACGCACTTCGTACGTCCGCGTGGTGGCGACCGGCTCTGAACCAACCGTGTCGTGTTCAAGAGAGGTGAGAAGGGTCGTCAACGCGCCGGCGTACACATCCAAATGCGGCTGGGAACTCGGATCGATGTACGTCAGTTCGTCCTCTTGCGGGTCCATGCCCGGCGTGCTGTTCTCCAAGGCGATGTATTCGAGTGCATCGATGTACTGTGTGATGGCATCGATCCAATCCTGCCGCGCCTGCCTGACCAGCGCGACCTCGGGGACCCCTTCGTTCTCCATCGGCAGCACGGCCAGTCGCTCGGCCCATTCGACCAAACGACTGCCTTTCGCTGCTGCTCTCACGGAATCGATGCGATCGGGGACTGTGGTGAAGGCGTAGGGCTCCGTGCCATCGACGATCTCCATTTCCAGCACGCCCTTGTAGGCCAGGAACAGCCCCTTGAGGATCAGCACGTCGCCGTAGTCGATCTCGAGGTCTCCGTTCAGCCCCGTCTCCTCGGGGGACATGACGATCACGAAACGATCGGGCGCAGTTCGGCGATGGAGTCCAGTTCTGCAACGATCGATTCCAGTTCGGGCAGGACGATCTCGCCCAGGACCTGGCGGATGTGATCGGGCTCAATCTCGGGCGGTAGCATATGCGGGCCGATTGACTCGCAGCGATCGTCGTCGCGCAGACTGTCGAGGGCGCCCATCGCCAGCGTAATGCCAAATCCATCGGCCAGGTCCAGCAAATCGTCGGAGGCCAGGACATCGTCGTAATCGATGAACAGGACAGCAGCCTTCGTCATCGCCCGCAGGAAGATGAGCTCACGATTCGTGGGGCCGTCGGGACAGTTGGCGTCATTGATTCCGGCGTCGAAGAGGTCGTGCGCCTGAACCAGGCCTGTGGCGGTCCACTGCGCCATGTGCATGCGTCCGGCCGATGCGTAATCCTCGGCCGAGAGCGCCGAAGCCGCGACGGGCAGGCTGCAACATATTAGAATGATCCAAGCAGAAGTCCGTTTGCCCATCCTGGATTCCCTTCCGTGTTCGAGATACCTGCCCCCACCGGTTCCAGTGCCTTGCTAAAGTGCCCGCCCAGCCCCACTCGGGTGGCCCCGCCACATCGCAGAGCGAATCGCCCCGGCGCGACGATGGACTCATCCCGTGTGTTCAATTCGATGCAGTTGCTCTCCAGGACCGCCTCGGGCGTCGTGACGGTGACATGCCCGCGAAGGACGATGCGGGGCGTGTCGCTCCGCAATATCGCGTGCTGGCAGCGAACCTGGAAGACGGTTTGGCCACCCTGGGAGACCTTCCAGTCCAACTGTCTGATGCGGACTTCCGCGGTCTTGGCCATATCGACGGGCAGCGACCAATCCGCCCGGGACTGCTCCATCTCGTTGAAGAGGCCCAGCGGATTCGCCGTCGGCGCCGACTGGCGTCGCGGCGCGAAAAGGTCGTGGAAGTCGGAGAGCTGCGGGATCGCCCCGTTTGCAGAGCCATCGGAAAAGAACGTGGCTTCGAGGTTTTCGACGTGAACGACTTTCAGCGAGGCGGTCTTGAAGACGCCCAGCGAACCGTTTTCCGCCCGAAGATTGTCGAAAACGACCTTGTAGGCGGGTGCGGCCCCGATCGACGGGCTCTTCCGCCATGCCGTCAGACGCCCGTCTCATTGCGCTCCAGGACAGGAATGACAGCCGTCGATGAGACCGCTTCGCCTTCCAACCGCCCAGAAAGCCCCGCGTAGACTCCGACCGAGACGATACCCGTCAGCCAGAACAGCAGCAATCTCAGCAGGTTTCGCCTGCCCACACAGTCCGAGAATGTGCTATCCAGAGTGACTTTCCAATCCATGGCTTTGCTCTCGTCGTTTCTCCGGGCCGATGACGCCGGCTCGGATGGCCTCCCACGCGCGGAGGCGGGCGGGAGGCAACATGATCTCAATTCCTTTTCAGATCGACGGTCTATTCGACCGTCACACGCGCGACGCATCATCCGACGCGTCCGACAGCTCCATTCTGTTGCCCCCCGGAGCGTGTTCTTCCGTCTGTATCGGTCATCCGGGTTGTGTTAAATGAGCTAAAATAGGAAATATGACAAATTGCGAATTATGGGAACTATAGAGCAAACAGGAGCACGCAGAGCCTCAGAGCCCTGTCGCGGCACAGCGACCTTGACATAGGGCTCTGGCAGGCCTATATTTGCGGCGTCGGCCAGCGTGGGGTTGCCAGACGACCTCTGCGTGTTGCAGCCGATTTCAGTGAAACTGAACTTCGGCGGGAAGACACATGAGCCACCCAGACGAAAGTCGCACCCAGACCGGCCAGATCGATCCCGGCCAGCCGGCTCCCCCTGAACCGGCGATCTTGCGTACGTTCGCGTTCTCTGGCGTCGCAAGAGCCTGATCGTGTTCGGCTCGCTGTTGCCTGCGGTGGTGGTCGGCGTGGTGCTCTTCCTCTGGCCCTACAAGTACGAGACGACGTTTGTCTACGAGTATCCCGTGACGGAGGCGACCTACGAGGTTCTGCTGACCCGTTTTTACAGCGCCGAGAATCTGCGCCGAATCATCGACCGCCTCCGCGAGAGCGGCGTTGAGGACTATGCCGAAAAGCTGAACCGGGCCCGGACCGAGCGCACGTTGAAGAGACTGATCCAGTTCCAGACACTGCCAGGCCTTCCCAAGCGGGTCCCCACCACGGACCCGGAGGTTTCGGAGAGGATTACGGTGTTCGAGCCCCAGTTGCTCAGCATCGAGGTCACGGGCTACTCCAGGCAGAGCGTCGTGACGGTCGCCGATATCGTCGCCGACAGCTTCGAGAACGTGCTGCCCGTCTACGATGCGAGAAACGCGCTGACCGAGTCCATCCGGGAACTCAAAAGCCTCGCGGCCGAGATCGAGGAGAATCGGTTCGGCCTGGCCCTCGATATGCAGAAGGAAAAGGCACGGCTGGAACAGCTCTCCGGCGCACTGGCCCAAACGTCCGAGATTCCGCAGGAGAACGTGGTGATCGAGCTGACGGACGTGCAGGGCAGCGAGGAGTTTCTGCCTCTGACATACCAGATTCGCGCGGCGCAGTCGAAGATCATCGACCTCCAGGAAGCAACCGACAGCGAACAACGTCAATATGAGTATTACCTGGCCGTGCTGGATTTCGACCAAGCCGCGCTCGAGAAGATCGACGAGAGTATCCTGGCCTACTACACCATCGATCAGTTTGTCGACTTTTTGAGCGAACGACTGGCCGAGATCGACAACGAGGCCTTGGCCAACCACGTTCAAGCCTTCATCCGCAAGACGGAGAACCTGGCATCGGTCGGCAGGCGGGTAAGCCGGCGGCCTGTGATCTTTCCCGTTTCGAAACACATCGTCATGCGAAGCGTGCTGCGCTCGTCGTCTTCCTGATGATCACGACGTTCGCGGCGGTCGTGCTGGAGATGCGAGACGAGCAGCGCCGTCATCGGTCCGCACATCCCGGCTCACCGACGGGCGGCGCATGACCGACCGGGCAACATAAGGAATGGAACGGTCCATCTAAGATGCCCAAGATCCTCAGAGCTGCCTGGCGTACCCATCGGACGATCCTGACCAACTTCTTCTCACTGTCGGTTCTCCAGTTCGCGACGTACCTGGCGCCGGTGATCACACTTCCGTACCTGGTCCGCGTTCTGGGCCCGTCCCGCTTCGGCCTCGTCGAGCTGGCTCGCGCAATCAGCGTGTATTTCATCATCGTGACCGACTATGGATTCAATCTATCGGTGACACGGGAAATCTCCGTGAATCGGGACAATCCTCGGGTCCTCTCCGAAGTCTTCTCGGCGGTCATGATCCTGAAGCTGCTGCTGACGGTGCTGAGTTTCGTCGCTCTGACGGCAGCGGTCATGGCGGTACCCAAACTGCGGGGCGACTGGCCCGTCTACCTGCTGGCGTTCGGGAGCGTCCTCGGCCAGGCCTTGTTCCCGATGTGGTTGTTCCAGGGGCTCGAGCGGATGAAGTACACGGCCCTCCTGACAATCCTCTCGAAAGTGGTCACCACGGCCGCGATCTTCGTGTTCATCAGGCAGGGCAGCCATTACATCTACGTCCCTGTGGTGCAATCGGCCGGGACGATCGCCATGGGCGTGGCCGGACTGGGCGCTGCGCCGTGGCGTTTTCCCGTGCGCTTCCGACTGCCGTCGAAGGCGGTGCTGAAGCGAGAACTCGTCGAAGGCTGGCACCTGTTCATCTACAAGATGTCGACTTCGCTCTACACCACCAGCAATACGGTCATCCTGGGCCTGGTCGCGAACAACACCGTCGTCGCGTACTACGTCGCGGGCGAGAAGATCGTCCGAGCGATCCAGGGACTTCTGTTTCCTCTTTCACAGGCGGTCTTCCCCCATATCGGCAGGCTGGCGGCCGAATCGAAAGCGGTAGCGCTGGCCTTCGCATCACGCATGGCCAAGGGCGTGGGCCTCATAGCACTGGCGCTTTCGGTGGGCCTGTTTCTTGGAGCTGAACCGCTCGTCAGGCTGATCCTGGGAGACCAATTCGGCACCAGCGTCCCGGTCGTACGCATCCTGTCCCTGCTGCCGCTGGCAGGCAGCCTGAGCAACGTCTTCGGGGTGCAGATTATGGCCAACTTCGGATTGAAGAAGACCCTGACCAAGATCCTGGCCATCGCGGGCATCGTCAACGTCGCCCTGGTCTTCGCACTGGTCATTCCCCTGCAGCATATCGGCGTCAGTATTGCCTTGCTGCTGACGGAAGTATCCATCGCCATCGCGATGTACGTTGCCCTGCGGCGAAGAGGATTGGACGTCTTTCGACGTCGCAGAGCTGTGGAGCTCGACCATGGCGAGTGATTCCGTCGTTTCATTCGACCGGCAGACGCATCGCGATTCGTCTGGAGCGAGGCGATGAAGACGCAGGGCTTAGCCGTCTTCGACGTCTGCGGCACGATTACGAAAACGAACAATACGTTCGAGTTCATCCGCTTCGTTCTCCGGCGAGAGAGTGTACTCCGGTATGGGCTGCTCGTCCTGATCCGCCTGCTGTCACCGTTCTTCAGCTTGCTGCGAATCAACTCGCTGCTCGGGAAGGACCTGCTTCGAGATTGGCAGATTGCTCTACTGCGCGGATTCCGTTGCGACCGGATCGAGGAGATGGCGCACGCCTATGTTGAAGAGCTCTTCGCCAAGGGACGACTTCGCGAGAGCATCCTGCAAGCGATCCGAGAGGAGAAAGAGCAGGGCCGGACCGTATACCTGGTCTCGGCGGCCATTGCGCCTCCCATCGCAGCGCTTGCGGAGCGACTGGGAATCGATCATTGCTTTTGCTCGGAACTCGACGTCCAGGATGGGCGGTTCACCGGGAAACTGCGAACCGATCTGCTCGGGCGCAAGGAATCCATTCTCCGGAGTCTGCCTGCCGGCGTGGATCTCGAAGACTCTTCCGCCTACACCG
Organism: uncultured Phycisphaerae bacterium; assembly: GCA_963726475.1. Classification (GTDB taxonomy): domain Bacteria; phylum Planctomycetota; class Phycisphaerae; order Sedimentisphaerales; family Anaerobacaceae; genus Anaerobaca. The sequence goes on from CAVSCO010000053.1 coordinate 15,490, forward strand.
ACGACGTCAAGGATGCGGGCTTTCTGAGCCATTTCAGCGAGCGCACGGTCGTGTTGAAGGCCGCCAGTGAGAGAAAAGGCTGGCCGAACGAAGGCGAGTTCCGCTACCTGCTCGAAGATGGCGGCGCTCCGTCGGAAAGGGACGTCGATTCGGTCAACTCCGAAACGGTCGATTGGATCTATCTGCCATCGCTCTATTACATCATCAGCCGGTTTCATCAGGCGGGTCTGCGAACGTTGCTCTTCCGGGAACTGGTCCCGGCTATCCTGGTGGGCCTTCTTTTCGCCAGGCTGGGTGCGTTTGCCTTTGTCCTGATCCCTCTGTCGTTCCTGGCATTCTACAGCATCTATGAGGTCGGCGGATTGATCAACGATCTGCATGCCCGAAGCGTTGAGTCAGCCAACGACACTCGAAGGATTTCGCGGGACGTGCCCATTCGCGTCGGCCTGTTCCTGGCGATTCGAGTGGTTGCGGTCGGCCTGATCCTGACGTGCCTGTCACTGAGACCCCAGACTCTGTGGATCTTCATCGGCGCTTTGGGCACCTGCGTGGGTATCTACGCGACTCACAGTCTGGCTGCGGGCCGGCTGAAGATCGTTTCGTTCACCCTGTTGAAGGTCTGCCGCACATCCATTCCCTTGATCGTCCTGGCGGACTATCTTCCTGCCGTGATTGTCCTGTCTCTATGCGCAATCTTCTTCGCCATGGATGCGCCGTGGAGGATCTACAACTACAGTATCCGCCATGGGTTGGCGCGAGAGCGCATTGCCGTCTGGCATCTGAGATTCGCCCTCGTGACGATCCTGTGCGGAGCGGGCGCCGTGATCTACCTCGTGGGTGGACCGCCTTACCTGCTTGTGATAGCATCGTACTACGTCGGGCTCGACGGCTTCTGGGTTCTCCGCGGAAGGTGAACCGCCGGGGTGCCGGCACGAAATGGGACTTGAGGAACAACGTACGTACATGGCCCAATGGATGACCAATCCGCTGTTTCTGTTCCTGGGATCGTGGGGCGCGGCGCTCGTAGCCTACGCCGCCGGCGTCTCCTTTGGGATTTCCTCGCGAGGTCTGGCCTCCGTGCTGGGGGCGGCGCTGCTCAACGTGACGGCGTTTTCCCTCGGATACCTGACGTGGACCGGTATCTGTCAGATGCGGCCGGTGCCACGTCTACCGGCCGCCCCGGGTGTCCCCCTGACAGCCCGGCGGATGAGATGGTCCCTGCGCATCACCCTGGCCTTCGGCTTCGTCGCGCTGGGATTGTGCCTTTACAGGCTCGTGCTCGTCGCCTCGTACAACAACATCGCGCCGATGAAGCTGTTGATGGACCCGCTGCTATGGCGCCGCAAGTTCGTGGTATTCATCGGGGAAGGCGTGTATGAAACACGACTGTCCTCCATCGCGACGTCCATTTCCTACAGCATCTTCTCGGTTGGTTTCGTGTTTCTCGGGATCTGGATGTACCTGGGCCGGCGCAGGACGCGCTACATCTACCTGGCGGTGTTTCTCCTGCTCGCGCTGACCATGGGAATGCTCAACCTGAGCCGCAAAGAAGTCGTGGTCCACCTGATGTTCCTGATTCTTGCCTACCTGTTCATGCATCGGGTCTACGGACTACGAGATATGCGGCAGGTGGTGCGCGGCCTGGTGAGCCCCTTCATGATCGGGGTCCTGCTGTTCGTGCTGGTCGACATCTTCATGAAGAAGAGCTCGATCTACGGGATCGGGGGCCGTCTGACCGGCTCCCTGTTCTCATTGTACTGGTACGTCGCCTCTCCGCTGGCCGCTCTTGGCGAATTCCTCGCTAACCACAAAGGCGATTATATGATGGGCCAGAGTCTGTTCCTGCCCATCTACAAATGGCTCGATCGATTCGAGCTCGTGCCTCCGACGACGCTGGTCTTCTTCAACGACAAGGTGTACGTTCCGTATATGGCCAACGTGTACAGCTACCTGCGGAACGTCTATGAAGACTTTGGGATGCTCGGCGTTGCGATCTATCCCTATGCACTCGGATGGATCACCGCGATCATGCAGCGCCGTGCGGCGCTGTTCCTGCCCTATCTGAACATCTATATCGTGCTACTGGTGCTGATCATCTTCTCGTTCTACAACTACCTGTTCGTCTCGAACCAATTCTACCTGCAACTGGCCCTGCCTCTGGTGTTCTTCCGGTTCCGTCTGACCGACCTGGACACCGAGTCCCTGTAATCTGTCATGACCACTCGATTGAGAATACTCAAGTGTATTGCCGATGCCCGCTTTGGCGGGCCGCACCGCCGGAGCTTTGCCATCGCCGAGCGGCTGCGGGACGAGGGCATTGAGACGGTTTTCCTGTTTGGGCCCCGGACCAAGGGGCCCAATCCGCCTTGCCCTTTCGAACACATCCACCTAACGCACGTGTTGTTCCTCCGCCGCAAACATCCGGTGTTCAATCTTCTGGCATTCTTACTGCTTCTGCCCAGGAACCTCCTCCGCATCCGCAAGATCATCAAGTCCAAACAGATCGATCTGGTCGATGTGGATGGCGTGCTGAACGTTCCGCCGGCCCTGGCGGCGTGGTGGTGCGGGGTTCCGGCGCTTTGGTACTACAACGACCCTCTGCTGGGACCGATCGAGCGAGTCCTCCTGCCTCTGGTTGCCAGGCTGGCAACGGCCATGGTCGTTCAGAGCGACCAACTTCGGCAGACGCGCACCGCCTCGTATCCGTTGCTGCGAGAGAAGACGAAGGTGCTCTGCCCGGGGACCGACACCACGGTGTTCGACCCGGACCGATACGGCGCCGACGTGAGAAGCCGGATGCGGCAACAGTGGCGGATCCCCACCGACAGCCCGCTCATCGGTGTCGTCGGGAACCTCAACCCTTTCAAGGGACATGAAGACTTTCTCCAAGCCGCTGCAACGATCAAGAAGCATCTCGGGAACGCCCGATTCGTCATCGTCGGGCGAAGACTGCCCACGGCCCCGGGACACTGGGAGCGTTTGCAGAGTCTCACCGTGAAACTCGGGCTTGAGGCCGACGTGGTCTACACCGGGTTCTGCGACAAGATCCCTGCCGTGCTGGCGGCGCTGGATGTCTTCGTACTGCCTTCGACTCGCGAGTCCAGCCCTAACGTGGTGCTCGAAGCGATGGCGATGCGGGTCCCCGTGGTGGCCACCGACGTCGGCGCCGTCTCGGAGTTGGTCCGCGACGGAGTGACCGGGACCGTGGTGCCGCCAAGGCAGCCCGACGCCCTGGCGGGAGCCGTGCTGGAGATGCTGGCCAGGTCGCCCGAGGAGCGTCGTCAGATCACCGAAGCCGCCCGCAAGGCGATTCAGACGCGATTTTCGCTCGATGCGACGGCCCGCCGGCAAAGAGAACTCTACGAGACAACCCTCCGGCCCACTGCGACATGACGCCGTGCGCGAGGACACCCGTGTCCGTCGCCCCGGAAAAGCCATCGCTCCAAGATCCGCACCGACACGCCCTCTGCGCCTCTGCGAGCAAATCCGGCAAGATGCTTGCAGAATGCACCATCCTGCGTAGAATAGACCTTTTGCATAGACGTCTGTCGGTGTTTGTGAGCCTCATTGTCGCAAGACTCTCTCCGAGGAGGGCATCCTGCGAGGCCTTGTCTAATCCGACGCCATGCTGGGGACCTCGCGTGGGGCACAATCGGAGCATCGCGGTACAAGCACCTGCCGTCGGGTCCATATGACCGATTCCGGGGAATGCACCGTTCTGGAGCCATCAGTGGCAGGGATATACGACAATTACAGAGGCCGATGGGCTGACGGCCAAGGCATAGGCCGGGGTTGCTGCGGGAGGCGCCGATGAGGGTCTTCATTAGCGGCGTCGCCGGCTTTCTCGGCAGTCACCTGGCCGATGCGTTCCTGGCCGACGGGCACGAGGTCGTCGGATGCGACAATCTCGTGGGCGGCTATCTGGACAACGTCCCGGCCGACGTCGAGTTCCATCACTACGACTGCACCTACCTCAATTCCATGGTGAAAATCAGCAAAGGCTGCGACGTCATCTACCACTGCGCCGCCAGCGCCTACGAAGGGCTCAGCGTCTTCAGCCCGTTCTTCGTCATCAAGAACATCGTTCAAGCGTCTACCTCGATGATCAGCGCCGCGATCACGAACAGCGTGCGACGCTTCGTCTTCTGTTCGAGCATGGCCCGCTACGGGACGCAGGCCACCGTGCCATTCACCGAGGACATGACTCCGAAGCCTCAGGACCCGTACGGCATCGGCAAGCTCAGCTCCGAATCGCTGCTGGAGAACCTCGCAAGCGTGCACGGGATGGAATACGTCATCGCCGTCCCGCACAACATCGTCGGGCCCAGACAGAAGTACGACGATCCCTATCGCAACGTCGCCAGTATCATGATCAATCTGATACTCCAGGGCCGCCAGCCGATTGTCTACGGGGATGGCAACCAGAAGCGGTGCTTCAGCTTCATCCAGGATGACGTGAAGATCCTCAAGCGACTGGCCACCGAGCAGTGCGTCAATGGCGAGGTTATCAACATCGGACCCGACGACGAGTTCATCACCATCAATGAACTGGCCCGTACGATCGGGGAGCTTTTGAACTTCGACGTGCAGCCGGTGTATGTCAGGAAGAGGCCGCAGGAGGTACTGCTGGCCAATTGCTCGGCTGACAAGGCCAGAAGATTGCTGAACTACGAAACCCAGGTCAAGCTGAAGGACGGGCTGGCGGCCGTCATCGAGCACATCCGGCAGCGCGGCCCGAGACCGTTCAAGTATCATATCGACCTGGAGATCATCAACGACAAGACACCCGATACGTGGAAGGACAAGCTCTTCTAGAGGCGATGCTCGCAGTGACGCCGTCAGGTGTTCGGTTCATGCCCCCTGCGGGTACGCTGGGAACCGATGGTTCCTCTGGAGATATATGACGAAAAGCCCGTCTTCCATCTCGATCGTGATCATCAGCTTCAACGTCGAGAAGCTGCTCAAGGAGTGCATCGAATCGGTCTACCGCGAAACGAAGGAGGCCGCGTTCGACATCTGGGTGATCGACAACAACTCACGCGACAATAGCGTCCAGATGCTCAAGAGTAACTTCCCCGAGATCCACCTGATCGAAAACGATCGCAACCTGGGCTTTCCCAAGGCCAACAACCAGGCCGTCGTCCAGTGCACGTCGGACTACATCCTGCTGCTCAATCCCGATACGATCATCCAGGACGGAGCGATCGACAAGATGGTCCGGTTCATGGATGAGAACCCCGACGTGGGCGTCTCGGGCTGCCGCGTCCTGAACCCGGATGGCTCGCTGCAACTGGCCTGCCGCCGGAGTATTCCAACACCGAAGGTGGCCTTTTACCGGCTTACCGGGCTGAGCCGGCTCTTCCCCAACAGCAAGACCATGGCCCGGTACAACCTGACGTACCTCGATCCGAATACGCCGCACGAAGTCGATGCCGTCTCGGGGGCGTTTCTGGTGATCCGAAAGAAGACCGTCGATGAGATCGGCGTGCTCGATGAGGACTTCTTCATCTACGGCGAGGACATGGACTGGTGCATCCGCGCCAAGCGAGCCGGCTGGAAGGTCATGTACTACCCTCACGCCAGCATCCTGCACTACAAAGGCGTCGGCTGCAAGACCAACAACCGCAAGACGACGTACGAGTTCTACCGGGCGATGTATCTCTTCCACAAGAAGCACTTCGCCAAAGACTGCTCGCCCCTGACCAACTTCGCCATCTACATCGGGATAGTCCTGACCGCGTCACTCGCCTGGCGCCGCTGGTTCACCTGGACCAAACCCGCCTCAGGCAAATAGACGCGGGGCCGAGCGCTTCGGCAGCCATCCACTTGCCACCCCTAGCTCAGGCCATAGGGTTCGATCAGCCTGGGGTGCGGCTGGAAATGGAACTGACATTCCTCAGCCGGCGTGCCCAGGACCGTTACCTTCGAGAGGTCGCCCTGGCCCATCCCCGCCTCGGCCAGTGACGTCAGGTACATGATCTTGTTCGGGTCGAAGCCCATCAGCTTCGTCGTCAGCACGTCGAGCGCCAGCGGATCGAGACTGGCCAGCGCCACTCGCGCATCGACGGGCGTGCCGCCGACCGGGCCGCGACCCTCCATCCCTACGAAGCCGTCGATAACGCCCAGATCGGGATAGATCTCTTGGGCTAAGTGGAACATGTTGAAGTGGATCAGCGCCCGGGGCGAGAAGTTGTAGTCGGCGTGCATCTGCCACTTGTCGTTAGTCTTGTAGTCGTTCATCGGCGCCGCCAGCAGGATGTTCTTGAGCGACAGCGTCGTGACGGCTCGGTCGTGCGTCTTCATCTTGGCCGCCGAGATGACGTACGTGTCGCGGATCGAGGAACGTGGTGATGATCCGGACGGGCGTCGGCTTGTGTCCCTTGCCGAAGACGTAGCGATAGACGCAGGGCTGCTTGTTCAGGTCGACGAGCTTGACGCCGTACTCTTTCTCCAGAGGCAGGTAGCCATAGTTCGTGTAGCCCTCGAACGTGCCGGCCCGCGACGCGGTCGATTCCCCGACGGTGATCGGAAGCTTGCAGTGGGGCTTGAGGAAATCGAGAATGCCCCGCACCGCGTCGACGTGCGTCGCGCACAACTCGCGGTTGGTGGCCACGAAGTTGGGCTTCACCAGAATCTTCTTCTTGCCCTCGATCGAGGCCAGCACCTCGTCCTCGATATTCTTCAGCGCCTGATAGACGATGTCCCGCCGATCGTTGCCCTTGATCAGACTGACCTTCGCCTCCGGCGCCGTTCGCGTGAACAGGGTCCCGCCAGGCACAGCCGCCTTCTCGATCTGTTCCTGCGCCGCCGCAACGTTCGCCTTGAGCCCCAAAGGCCCCAACGCCGCCGCCACCGCCCCCATTCCGAATCCCCTGAGCACCTGACGACGATCAAACTGTCCCCGACCAGCCATACCCATCTCCCAAAAGTAGGGTGGGCACCGCCCACCATCACCTATCATGCGGTTCTTGACAAATCGCTCCTTTCATTCTACCGCTCGCACACCCCCACTGCAACGCCCCGCCTTGACCGGCCCGACGATGAGAACCGGGACAGGCGCCGGTGGATCGGAACCGGGCGGCGGCAATCCGGGGGCAAAAAAGTTTGATGTGGCGGGACGGGGCGATAGAATGGGGGCCTTGTTAACAATCCATCCCCAGCGTTCGGCGCCAGGCTGCAAGAGCCACTGACGCCGGGCTTTCGGTGCGTCGGGTTATTGGAGTGGAGTCAAGGTGCGAATCGCTCTGGGTCAATTCAACGCGGTTGTCGGCGATCTGCTGGGCAATATCGAGAAGATGAAGGTCATGTGGGCCGAAGCCATCGCGGGCGGCGCCGATCTGGTGGTCTTCCCCGAACTGGCGATCTGCGGCTATCCGCCGGAGGACCTGGTCTACAAGAGGCAGTTCCTCGAAGACAACCGGTCCGCCGTCGAGACGCTGGCGGCCGCCTGCCCCGAGAAGACTGTGGTCGCCGGCTTCGTCGAGAGCGTCAACGGCACCGCGTTCAACGCCGCAGCCGTCATCCACGACGGGCGCATCGCCGAGACGTACCAGAAATGCGAACTGCCCAATTACGGCGTCTTCGACGAGCGACGCTACTTCAAGCCGGGCCACCGCCCCATCGTCATCGAGGTCGGCGACCTTCACATCGCCCTGACCATCTGCGAGGACCTGTGGGAGACCGAATGGCTCAAGCGGTTCTTCGCCGACGAAGACCCGTTCGATCTCATGGTCAACCTCTCGGCTTCGCCCTTCCACCTGGGCAAGCTCGACGAGCGTGGCCGCATCATTGCACGCTGTTCCAAGGCGTTTGACTGCGCCGTCGCCTACTGCAATCTGGTAGGTGGACAGGATGAACTGGTCTTCGACGGGCAGAGCATTCTCTCCGACTCGACCGGACAGATCGTTACCAAGGCCAAGGCCTTCGACGAGGACATACTGCTCGCCGATGTCACGAAGTCGGAAGGCGGTGTCACCATCGCGCCGGTCCAGGCACTGGCCGGTCAGCCCGAAGGTCTGCTCGACGAAGTCTACCAGGCGCTCGTTCTGGGCACCCGCGACTACGCGGCAAGAACGGGTTCAAGAAGGTGCTGCTGGGCATCAGTGGCGGGATCGATTCAGCCGTCACCGCTGCGATCGCCGTGGCGGCGCTGGGACCGGAGAACGTGCTGGGCATCACCATGCCCTCGCGGTTCAACAGTCCCGAGACCATCGCCGATTCTGCGAAGGTGGCCGACAATCTGGGCTTCGAGCTGCTGACCGTTGCGATCGAGCCGATCCTGAAACCGTTCAGCCAGGCGCTCGGCGCTGTGCCGGGCTGGGACGAGAAAGGCTTGGCCTACGAGAATCTCCAGGCCCGCATTCGCGGCACGATCCTGATGTCACTCAGCAACCAGGCCGGGGCGCTCGTGCTGACCACGGGCAACAAGAGCGAAACGTCGGTCGGCTACAGCACGCTCTATGGCGACACTGCCGGCGGGTTCGCCGTCATCAAGGACGTGCCCAAGACGCTGGTCTATCGCCTGGCCTCTTACATGAACGAGCGGGCCGGCCGCGAGCTGATCCCCGACCGATGTCATCACGCGTCCGCCCAGCGCCGAACTGCGGCCCGACCAGAAGGACGCCGACTCGCTGCCCGACTACGATCTGCTCGACCGCATCATCAAGGGCTACGTTGAGCAGGACATGTCCGCTCGCGAGCTGGCCGACTCGGCGTTGCCGCCGGCCGAGGTGCAGCGCGTGATCCGGCTGATCGACCGCAACGAGTACAAACGCCGCCAGTCTCCGCCCGGCGTCCGCATCACCCCCAAGGCCTTCGGCAAGGACCGCCGACTCCCCATCACCAACCGCTACGCCACCACGATCACCGAACAGTAATCGGTTCGTCGCTCGGCGTTCGTGATCGGTGGCACGGGGCCCGAAGCGCGTATCTCGGGCAACAACCTCCGGCCTGCCGCCTCCGGTTTTCAGCCTACCTCAAATTGGTTTTGTTTGACTCTCACGGCGTCGCTACGAACGGGGGAATTCGAGGGACGTGAGTCGGTCAGGGGGTGTTGAGGATAGGTGGGGCGACACGGTCTCGAATAGAAAAGCCCGCACCGATTTGGCGCCGGTGCGGGCTTCTTTCTTCAACTATTTGTGAGCGTGTTGCGCTGCGTTATTTGGTAGCGGCGGCGAGCATGCCCTTCATGGCGGCAACCCTGACGTGGTTGGGTTGACTGCCCGTATTGAGCTGTCGGTACAGGGCGAGGGCCTCGGTCTTCTGGCCGTTAGCCGCCATCTTCTCGGCACAGACCAGGCAGGCGTCGTCCACGCGGATCTTCAGGTTGGCGGGCGCCTTCTTGGCGAAGGCGGTCAGTTCCTTGGCCGCGGCGGGCGTGCCGATCAGACCCAGCGATTGGGCAGCGGCGCGGCCGACCTGGACGTTCGAGTCGCCCAGGCACTTCGCAATAGCCGGGATGCTCTTGGTGTCGCGACGGGTGCCCAGCGAACCGATCATGCCCGACTTGAGCTTGCTGTCGACCTTGGGCAGTGCATCACGGATCGCCGCCAGCGCCTGCTCGTTCGGAATGCGTTCCAGCGCGTAGCGGGCAATGTGCGATGTGTTCTCGTCAGGCAGCAGTGCGGCCAGCGCTTCGACCGACTGCGCCGTGCCCACGATTCGCAGCCTGCGGCACACGTAGTCCACTGCGGATCGCGAGATCCCGCTGGTCAGTGCGCCGACCAGCTTCCCTTCCAGCGCTGCACGTGCGGGGGCATCGCCATGCGTGGCGATGATCGCCTCATCGATCGCCTTCAGAGTCTTGGGGTCGTCGCCCCAGTCGTAGGTCTTGAGCGTTTCAAATGCTTTGTCCACGGCGGCGGCATCCTGGGCCCCAGCCTTGACGGCGGCCGCAGCGACCGCCACGGTCATTCCTGCAATCTCTTTATTCGTCATTATCAAGTCTCCTTGTCGCAACGGTCGCGTTCTTAGATCACCCAGGGTTCTCGTCTGGCCACGTCGACAAGGCGGTTGGCTTCGTCGTCGTTCACGAATTGCTGCTTCGTCGTGTCCCATTTGAGGGAGCGTTCCAGCTCATAAGCCACGAGGAACAGGTGGCACACGACGGCGGTGTGGACCGCCAGTTCGATGTCACGGAACGGCTTGTTGCGCGTCTTGACGCAGTCGATGAAGTCGCCGTAGATGCCGCCCGTTCCGGCGTAACCGGGAACCGGCTTCGAGGGCCCCTGCTCGTTCGTACCTTCCACGTCCAGGTTGCCACGACCGGGGTAGTTGTGGTAGATGAGCTTGCCGTTCGGGTAGCGGCAGGCGGCGTACTTCTTGCCGTTCTCGTTGTAGAAGATGACTTCTTCGGGTTCCAGCTCGCGAACATCGATGGCGAAGGTGGCACCGCCGAAGTGGTGAGCGCCCCAGTCGGTCATGCCGCCGCCGGAGTAGTCGTTGAACGAGCGCCAGCTCGTGCCGTTGATGCTGTAGCTGCCGCTGCATCGGTGGGGATGGTACGGCGCCCAGGGGGCCGGTCCGAGCCACGGTCCCAGTCGAAGCCCTCGGGGATCGGCCTCGCCCGTCAGGTTGCAGTCGACCGGGAAGCGGCCCGACGTTGACGTTGATCGACTTGACGTTGCCGTTGGCTCCGCTCCAGCAGGCGTCGACGATCTTGCGGTAGTCTTCCAGCACCCGCTGGCTGCCGCCGGAGACGACCCGGCTGTAACGCCGGGCGGCGTCGACCATCAGCTGGCCCTCGCGAAGCGTCCGCGTCTCGGGCTTCTGGCAGTAGACGTCCTTGCCGTTGCGGCAGGCCTCGATCACGACGATCGCGTGCCAGTGGTCGGGCGTGGCGCACGTGCACCGCGTCGATGTCGTCGCGGGCCAGCAGCTCGCGGAAGTCGTTGTAGGCCTTGCAGTCGCTTGTTGCCGTACTTCTCGTTCACGCGGTCCCTTCTGCCTGTCGCGAACGTCCTTCTTCACGTCGCAGACGGCCACGTACTGGACGTCGTTGCGGCCGAGGAAGTTGCCCAGGTCGCCGCTGCCCATGTTGCCCATGCCGATGCCGCCCATCACGATCCGGTCGCTGGGTGCGACGGCACCGTTGTTGCCCATCGCCGAAGCCGGGACGAGGTACGGCAGCGCTACCGAGGCCGCCGTTGCCTTTAGGAATGTTCTTCGGCCGAGAGACCTGCCCCGGCCCTTCGCTGGTTTGCTGTCTTGGTTTGCCACGGGTTGATCCTTTCCTGACGGTCAGTATGGATAATGACTTCGAGTGGTTTTGATTCCGAATGTCACCTGCCTAATCATATCTACCCGGCCCTCCGTATGCCACCGTCAATCCTACGAGATGCACCCGCAACTCACAAGAGGTATGACGGGCAAAGCCGCCTGCCTGAGAATTCTCTGAGGGCAGAAATCCTTACCCATCTGACGCTGCAATCAAAGACCCCTGAGAATCAACGGGTTCCGGCACTCCTGGCCTCGCCCGGAGCAAAGCAACGCTAAGACATTTATAGAAAACCACTTAGAACTCCAGTAAGCAGCACAGACGGACCCGATACGGATCGGTCAAACCCTTCTTTCAGACGGGAAGAGGAAGAATTCTGCATTCCAGGATGCAATACGGGGCCAACGGCAATCGTCTGGCTATGGACAAATACGACAGCGTGTCGTATATTTACGACAAAGGGTCGTAGATCGACTGACCCAGGGGGATTTCGAAGTGAAGCAGCCGACGTTGGCCAACGCGGAACTGGCCGTGATGGATCTGCTCTGGCAGAACGATCGCCTGACGGCGCGCGAGATTCGCGAGCGGCTCTACCCCGACGCGACCAAGGCGCAGCACGGCACGGTGCAGCGACTCCTGCAACGGCTGGAAGACAAGGGATACGTCGAGCGCGACCGCAGCCTGCCCGTGCATCTGTTCTCAGCGGCAATCTCTCGCCAAACCTACGCGGGACAGCAATTGGAATCGCTGGCGGACAAGCTGACGGCGGGCTCCTTTGCGCCGCTGATCACGCATCTGGTCGAGGAGAAGAGAATCTCGGCCGAAGAGATCGAGCGAATCCGGGCTATTCTCGACGGACAGACGGACGAAGGAGATGAGACATGATGGATCTCCTTTTTCAGGCCGGGCTGAGCAACGCCTGCTTCGCACTGGTCCTGGCAACGGTGGCTATGGTCGTCAGCGCGAAAGCCAGGCGGCCTCAACTGGCGCACATGCTCTGGTTGCTGGTCTTCATCAAGTTGGTGACGCCTCCGGTCCTGATGATTCCCATTGAGGTGTCTTCGGCGCAGTCCGACCACGCCATCACCACGAATGACACGCCCGAGCCGGGCGCAACCGAGTCACCCGCCACGAGCAGCCCGACCGTGATTTCTTCGGTGTGGTCCGACATCACCGGGACGGCACTTCGCGCGAGGCCCTGCCTGGGCGGCATCTGGGTACTGGGTGCCGCGGTGGTCCTGGCCTGGTCGATGGCCAGGGTGAATCGCTTCGACCGACTGTTAACGGCTGAATCCAAGGTGGCCCCAGAGACGGTACAGACCGCCGCCGAACAGACGGCGCGGCGTCTGGGGCTTAAGACCGTCCCGGTGATCTGCACTACGTCCTCACGCCTTTCTCCCATGGTGTGGTGGACGGGTGGACACGTGCGCGTGATCCTTCCCTCGGCGATGCTCGTCCAGATGGAGGCTGGGCAGTGGCAGTGGATTCTGTGCACGAACTGGCGCACGTCCAGCGACGTGACTACCTGATCCGGTGGTTGGAGTGGCTGGCGTGCGCCTGTTTCTGGTGGAACCCGGTGGTGTGGTGGGCCCAGCGCAACTTGTGCGCCGCCGAAGAGATCTGTTGCGATGAGCTGGTGCTGTTGCGCCTGCATCCGAAACCCAAATGCTACGCGAACTGCCTGTTGGCAGCGGTAGAGTTCCTTGCCCGTCCGGCCCTCCGCGCTCCGGCGATGGCAAGCGAAATCAACAGCGGAGGAGTTCTTGAGAGGAGGTTCAAGATGATCGTATCAGGAAAGCCCAATCGAACAACGTCGCGCCGCCTACAGGTCTGCGTCCTGTTGGTCGCAATGGTTGTTCTTCCTCTGGGTGTTGCATCTGCACAGGACTATAAGGCCGTCGCCAAGCGGCTTCGAGCGGCTGTTGCCGCCGGTGAATTGACGGGCGAACAGGCCAGAACCATGCTGGCAACGCTGCCGAATGCCGGGGCCGAAAAAAAAGAAGTCGATCGGGATGCGGCCGCCAAAAGAATAAGGGCAGCGGTGCAGGCAGGCAAGATGACCCGCGAAGAGGCCCGATCCAAAATGGCCGCCATTAGGAAAGAGACCACCGAGAAGGCTCCGGAGCCTGGCCGAGCAAGAGCCCGTCTGATGGAGATGCGCAAGGATCTCGAAGCCGCCGTCAGAGCGGGCAAGATCAGCAAGGAAGATGCTATCGAGAAGTTCAGAGAGGCCGAGAAGAAGGTCAAGGAACGCATGGCGGCAGGACGCGAAGGCGATCAAAGTCGCGTCGCTCGCAAAGATTCTGAGGACATCGAGGCGAGACTGCGCAAAGCGGTCGCGGAAGGCAAGATCACACCCGAGCGAGCCCGAGCTCGTCTTCAGGCCATGCGCAAGGCGACGGCACAGCAGAGCGAGCGAAGCCCGAAGGTGATCACCACAGAGGATATCGTGCGCGCCGAGGCCAGGCTGCGAAAGGCAGTGGCCGAGGGTAAGATCACGCCGGAGCGTGCCCGAGCCCGCCTTCAGAACATGCGAAGTAGGATGGCCGATCAAGACAAGTCATCCCGTGATATTCGTGAGGGCAACAACCAGGAGCGAGAAACCGTCGTCCGCCGTCTTCGAACTGCGGTCGCGGAAGGCAAGATGACCCGGGAGGAAGCTCGCGAGAAACTCAAGGCCTATCGGGAACGCAAGGGCCAGTAAAGGTAAGCAGGCACTCAGCCGCAGACCAGGGACCCGGTCACATCCGTAGCCGGGTCCTTGTACATTATGTGACAGAGTAGCGCAAATGCGGGCTGGGAGACACGACTGGCAAAGCCATCACAGCGAGCGAAGACCGGCAGAGTGACCGAAACGGAGACGGCCATGAGATCGAGACACCAGGCAGCAGTAATTGCTTTGCTGGGAGTGATGATTTGCGCAGGTGTGGCCGGCTGCAAGAAGGCGGAAGACTACTACGTTCAGGGGCGGGCCCACGTCAGGAAGAAACAATACGACCGTGCCCTCACAGCTTTTAGCAGGGCCATCGACAAGAACCCGGAATATGCCAGGGCCTACTTCGCGCGAGGATTGATCCACCTCTACTACCACAATCGCAACCGGGACCGGGCATTGTCGGACTTCAGCAAGGCTATTGAAATAGACCCACAGTTTGGCGATGCCTACGCCGAGCGGGCGATGGTGCACTTGGCCAAAGAGGAATATGACCGGGCGCGAGCCGATGTACAGAAGGCACAGGATCTGGGAGTGCAAATGAACCCGGGATTCGTCGATGCGGTTCGCAAAGGCCCAGAGAGAAGACGCAAGTCTGAGGCCGCCCGAGGCGAACATCAATGATGCCCATCAGCAATGAGACAACTGCCGGGAACTGGGTTCCATTCCAAACCAGGTCCTTGAATATTTCCGCCGATATGCTATCCTGTCAGTTAGTGAACTGCGTTAATTGAGGTAAACCCGCGAGAAAGCTGC
>CAVSCO010000054.1:0-16991 GCA_963726475.1 uncultured Phycisphaerae bacterium
TACCGCAAGGGACGCGATGCAAAGCGAGCACATGGGGACGATAGACGGTCTCATGGTTGTTCTCCTAATGGCAACCGGATCTGTTTGCGTCCCCGCGAGGGCTGATAGGCTTTGGGCCCCTGCTCAGTCCAGACGAGCGGGTCCATACAAATCTGGCGGGCCGATCGATCCTCGTTCCAGGAATGGTACACGATAAAGTAGGTCCGTTCGTCCGGTCCAAGAATCACCGAGTTATGCCCCGGCCCGATCAGCTTGCCAGGGATCGACTTGAGCACGCTGGCGGCTTCCTGACTGTGCTGATCCACATAGGGTCCGAGGATGTCATCGGCCACGGCGCAACCGACACCGTAGCCTGGCGTTTGCCAATTCCCGCCGGAGTAGAAGCAGTAGTACTTGCCGTCCTTGTAGATGACCGCTGGCCCTTCGATAGTGTGCCAGGCATCCCAGGTCTTGTCATAAAGGGGACGATTTCGCTCGTAGATCTGCCAGTCGGCGAACGCTCGCAAGACTGTCGTGACGGGGCCGACGGGTGTCGTCATGTCATCGGCCAGTCGGACCATGGCCAGCGCCGTGCCCGGCCTCTGGTCGAAGAAGTCCTTGGCAAAGTAGAAATACCACTGTCCGCTCTGCGGGTCCCGAAACGCATGGCCGTCAATGCTGAACGGCAGATCGGGGAACATCAGCTTACCACTGTCACGGAAGGGCCCAATGGGACTGTCGGCGACCGCCACCCGCATCTTCATGTCACCGGCGAAGTAAAGATAGAACTTGCCATCTCGCTCGGCGACCTCGGGGGCCCAGTAGTCTTTCAGCTTCGGATCCTCCAACGGAGCCAACGCGCCGTTCACGAACTCCCAATGCGAGAAGTCCCGCGAGTGCAGGATGGGAAACTGCCGGCCGTCCGGAGCCAGACCCGTGCCATAGGCATAGTATTCGCCATCGACCTCCAGCACAAACGGATCGGCCAGGTAGCCTGACCAGAGCGGATTTTCATAGCTGAACATCAGTTGCTTCGGACTCCCGCCGTAACAGCCCGTCACCAAGGCAAGGCTGGCACAAATCAGGAAGAACGGGCACCGCATTTTCATAGCTGGCTCCTCGTGACAAAAGAAGAAGGCTCCCAGGTGAGATCCATGCCACAGCCTTCGTCGACTCATTGTATTCCGTTCGTGGTGGCATCGCAAAACGCTACTTCAGCCCGCCAGTATACTCCAAAGGACCGGCAAGATGAATACCGATCGGGTACCGAACATGCTCCTATGGGCACATTTCCGAACGGGAGTAGTATTTGACAGGGGACACGAGAGGTGGTCTATTATCGCTTTTCGGAGGGTGTCTGGCTGACTTCGGGTTGAGTTCATCGGCAGAATACGAGGGGTTCGGTATGACTGAGGCGAAGTACATCTTGGCGCTCGATCAGGGCACCACCAGTTCCCGCGCGTTGATCATCGATAAGGATGGCAAGATTTGCTCGGTGGCTCAGAAGGAGTTCCGGCAGATCTTCCCGAAGAGCGGCTGGGTCGAGCACGATCCGAACGAGATCTGGTCGAGTCAGGCCAGTGTCGCGGCCGAGGCCATGGCCAAGATGAACATCAACGGCGCACACATCGCCGCTATCGGAATCACCAATCAGCGCGAGACGGCAATCGTCTGGGATCGTAAGACCGGTGAGCCCATCCACAACGCCATCGTCTGGCAGGACCGCCGTACATCCGCCTTCTGCGATGAACTCAGAAACGCCGGGCATGCCGAGAACGATTCGGCAGAAGACCGGGCTGGTCATCGATGCCTACTTCTCGGCGACCAAGGTGCGTTGGATGCTGGATCACGTGGCGGGCGCCAGGCAGCGGGCACAGGCGGGGGAATTGGCGTTCGGCACCGTCGACTCCTGGCTGATATGGAAATTGACCAACGGTCGTGTCCACGCGACCGACATCTCCAACGCCTGTCGCACACTGCTCTTCAACATCCATGACCAGAAATGGGACGACGAACTCTGCGAGTTGTTCGATGTCCCGGCTTCGATGCTGCCCGAAGTCAGGAGCTGTAGCGAGATCGTCGGCGCGACAGACACGATCTTCCCGGCTGCGCATATCCCTATCGCCGGCATCGCGGGTGATCAGCAGGCGGCCATGTTTGGCCAGATGTGTACGGAAGAGGGCATGATCAAGAACACCTACGGAACCGGCTGTTTCATCGTGATGAACACGGGCACCGAGCCAAGGCAATCCAAGAACAACCTGCTCACCACCGTCGCCTGGAAGCTGGACGGTGAAGTGACCTACGCCCTGGAGGGGAGTATTTTCATCGCCGGCGCGGTGGTGCAATGGCTTCGCGACGGACTCGGCTGTATCACCAAATCCGAGCAGGTCGAGGCACTCGCCAACTCTGTCGAGGACAACGGAGGTGTCTACATGGTCCCGGCCTTTGCCGGCCTCGGGGCACCCTATTGGGACCAATACGCCCGCGGCGCGATCTTCGGCATCACCCGAGGGACCACCGACGCTCACATCGCCCGGGCCTGCCTTGAATCCATCGCGTTCCAGACAAAGGACGTGCTGGACGCCATGGCTGACGACGCCGGCATCCCCATTGCCGAACTTCGCGTCGATGGCGGCGCCGTCGATCAACGACCGCCTGATGGAATTCCAGGCGGAGATCACCCAGGTGAAGGTCATACGGCCTGAAATCCTGGAGACCACGGCAATGGGCGCGGCGTTCTTTGCGGGCCTGGCGGTCGGATACTGGAAGGACCTCGCCGAGATTCAGAAGATATGGAAGAAGGGCGCCGAATTCGAGTCGCACATGGCGCCGGAAACTCGCGCCGAACTCCTGAAGAACTGGCATAAGGCCGTCGACAGAGCGCGGGACTGGGACAGATAGCACAAAGAGCAGCAAACTGATGCTGTGGCATATCCGAGAGTCGAGATCAAACGGGAGAACGATAGATGAATGAGTTCACGGCCGAGTTCATTGGGACGATGATTCTGGTTCTTCTGGGTGATGGCGTGGTCGCCAACGTTTGCCTCAAAGGGACGAAAGGAAACGGCGGTGGCTGGGTCGTCATCACGCTCGGCTGGGGGCTTGCCGTCTTCGCGGCCGTCGTGATCAGTGGCGAATTCAGCGGCGCCCACATCAATCCCGCCGTGACGATCGGCCTGGCTGTGGCCAAGACCTTCCCCTGGTCCAAGGTCCCTCTCTTCATCGTGGCGCAGCTTCTGGGCGGTGCGGCCGGTGCCCTGCTGGTCTGGTTGTTTTATCGGGACCATTATGAGATGACCACCGACAAAGATACCATTCTCGCCACCTTCGCCACGGGGCCCACGGTCCGCAAACCTCTGAGCAATGTCTTTTCCGAAATCATTGGCACGTTCGTCCTGATTCTGGCCGTGCTGTATATCTGCGGCCCGAAGGTCGCGTCGACCACGGGAGAGATCGAGGTGGGCATGGGGTCGCTCGGCGCGATACCTGTCGCATTCATCGTGATGGGAATCGGCATGTCACTGGGTGGCACAACTGGCTATGCCATCAATCCCGCCCGCGACCTGGGGCCTCGTCTCATTCACCAACTGGTCCCCATCAAGCACAAAGGACCGAGCGACTGGGCCTATAGCTGGGTTCCTGTCGTCGGTCCCATTCTCGGCGCATTGCTGGCCGCGTTCGTCTACTCGCTGGGTTCATCCGTCTGACAAAGCGACGAGGCTGCGGCACCACCTCCACAGGGAACAGAAGTGTCTGCCTCTAAACAACAGGATTCCCCCGGCCGTGTGGCAGCCCCAAGGCCTGTCCCCTCAAGTGCGTCAGAGAAGAATCGGATGAGACACGGTCCTTGAGGCTGCCATACAACGGCCGGAAGATATGTGCGATTCCCGTTACTCTTCCGGAGTGCTCGACGATGTGCTGAGGCAGATATCGTCGATATACACGAGGCTGCTTCCGCCAGCTTGAGGATTGTCCGGATCACCAATACCCACGCTCAATCGCACGACGTGGCTCAGGTCTACACCATCAAATTCGTCGAAGTCAATCGTCCACTTGCGCCAATCGTTGGCCAGAAGGGCTGTGGGATCGGGGTGGCGTACGACGGCACTTCGGCCGCGATCCTCCGCGACCGCGACGTACAACGTGTCGGTCTCGACGTTGTGGTCTTTGTCCGGGCTCCCATGGAAATACAGTGTCAGACTCTCGGCGCCATCGGCAAGCCAGTCCTGAAGCTCTGCCTCAAGACTTCGACTGGCCTCTGAGTAGAAGGGATAGTGCGTGTTGTCGTAAAACAGGGGCATGGACTGAAACCCACCGTGGACAATTTCCTGCTCGGCAAAAGGCGCCGAGAAATAGCCGACCGTTGAATTGTTGCCGGTGACCCAGCCGTCGATCCACGTGTCGAAGATCACTTCGTCGGCTACCATATCGTCGGTATAGCTCTCAAAATCATCCAGAACGAGAACACAAGAGTCACTGGGAAGTGCATCGGTGGTGAAGAACCGGACTTCGCTGAGTCCGGCTTGTCTGAGCATGCCGTAACAACTGTTGACCGTCAATCTGACGTACTTGGCCGAGGCACCATCGAACTCGACGATGTTATCGGCGATATAGTCCGGCGTGCCAGGTGCCTGATGGAACCGCGTCTCTCCCCAGACGGTCCAGTCCGTACCATCCACGGAGTATTCGATCGTGGCATCCTTCACGCCAAAACCCAATATCGCTTCAAACACAGTATTGTGGTTCCAGACCCACATCTCCTGGAGTCTGTAGACAGCGTCAAATTCGAACTGGATACAGAGGGGCTCGACATCCATCAAGGCCAGCCACATATCGTCGGCTTGCATCGAGTGCTCGTAACTGCCTTTCAATCCGGAACCATTGACTGTATTCTCGGGCCCGGCGTCGGCTTGCAACGTTCCGTTGGTGGTCGCGATGACATTCGGAATGGAATTGATCCCTGAAGACGAACCTGGCTCGGAAGCCGTCAGGAATTGAACCTCACTGAGACCAAACCGAAGCATCATACCCCAACCGCTGAGGACGGTCAGCCGGACGTACCTGGCGGAGATGCCGCCCAAAGGAACGATGGTGTTGGCCTCGTAGTCGGATGTGGCGGTACCCTGAGCAAATTGCACATCACCCAGACTTGTCCAGTTCACACCATTGGCCGAATACTCTATCGTGACATTCTTGAAGCCAAACCCCAGCAACAACTCGAATTGCGTGTTGTAGTTCCACACCCGCATCTCCTCGAGCTCGTACGCTTTGTCGAACGCGAACTGGATGTATACGGGTCCATCCTCTGCCTCTGCCAGCCACATGTCCGTGGACTTCGTCGAATGCTCGCTGTTGGCATTCAGCCCGGAGCCGTTCACCACGTTCTCAGGCCCCTCCCCTTCTTCCGACGGTGCATTGCTGGTAGCCACGACGTTTTGGATCACATGGCTTCCCGAAGGCGGCGTCGGCTCCGACCCGGTCAGGAATTGGACTTCGCTGAGCCCGAATTGACTCATCATTCCCCATCCACTGTTGATCGTCAGCCGGACATACTTGGCGAGGACGCCGCCCAAAGGAACGACTGTGTTGGCCTCGTAGTCGGAGGCACCGGTGCCCTGAGCAAATTCCACATCGCCCAGATTCGTCCAGTTCGTGCCGTCCGTCGAATACTCTAACGTCGCATCCTTGACGCCAAACCCCAGTATCCCTTCAAACTGCGTGTTGTAGTTCCACACCCGCATTTCATCGAGCGCGTATACTTGGTCGAACTCGAACTGGATGTGTACGGGCTCGTCCTCGGGCTCCGCGAGCCACATCGTAGTGGACATCGTCGAATGTTGACCGCTGGCATTGAGTCCCGAGCCGTTCACCACGTTCTCAGGACCTTCTCCTTCCTCCGACGGCGCGTTGCTGGTGGCCACAACATTCGAGATCGGCTGGAGAACCGATCCCCTGCCCTGACCAAGGGCGACCGGGCTGCCGGCTAAGACGAAGGCAAGTAGGGGCAACACACAAAACAACTCTCTCTGACATCCACTTATACCGTTTCATAGGGCTCTCCTTTGGTGAATCATCGCAGTAAGTGTTCTCCTGTACGACTGACCGGTCTGTATATAAGAGGACGCCAACGTTTCATATGGACGGTTTTTCTACAGACAATCTTGGTGGACTGGCGGGAGAGGCAGGCTCGCAACGAAGACGGCAACAATCGGAGGTGACGGATTGTCACCGCTGCACAATCAATGTGTACACGAGGTTCAGGGAGACCGCCCCGTGTTTCGCAATGTGGCGGACCTGAGAGACAGCGAATCCTATCTGACGGAGCCAGTCGCCCGAGTTGGGACGAAGAAACATCCGGGGTTGCGCTCGTCGATTTGCTTGTAGGGCGAGCGACCATCCGGGGTCTCCGAAACCCTCAACGAAGTGGCCTGGGCCGGTGTGTAGCCTGCTACATGTCCGTCAATGTAGCCAGCATGCAATCGGGTCGTCAGCGTTTGCGGATCGTCCGCAACGGCGTGGTTACGGTACGACCAGTAGCTGGAATGCCAATCGAATTCCGGGACGATCTCACTGTGCTTCAGCGGTTCACAACTGCCGAAGTAGCCCCGGTTCCTCCAATCGTCATATCCGAAATAGTCACAGACCAGCAGATGGCTCTCCTCTCGATGCGGAACCTGAGACCGGGGTCCGATAAAAGGCCCCGACGTCTGTGGCAGATGGGCGGTGTAACTCCAGAAGAAACAGTAGCTGCCAAACAGAGGATCTACAGCGTCGACATCCTCCGACTCGGGGTGATGCCACTGATCCGCCTGCTTCCATGCCTCCTGCCAGTATGTGTGAGGTGACGGTGTACTGGGACAGTAAAAGATCTTGGAGTTCTTGGCGTACTCATCCAGATAGCCGGATACCGAGCTATGAGCCATCGTGGACAGTGGCTCTGTCGTCTTCACCTTGCGGGGATCCTGCCAACGATAGGTCTGACCATCGGCGCTGGCACACATCGCTACGGAACGCGGAAAATCGTCGTCGTTGTCACAGGCGTACAGCGTGACCGCGAAGACGATTTCGCGTTGATTGTGAATGCCGACCATGCGCCGAGCGTAGCGGCGCACCGCCGCCAGTGCGGGCAAGGTGATCCCTATCAGCAACAGGAGCACACTGACCGACGTCAGCAGCTCAACGAGCGTAAAACCTCTCCGGCTCTTCATCTGCCTCTCTGTAACCGGATTCCGCTTTCGCAACATCCACGTGCAATTTTAGCAATCGCCGGCCCGAAAATCAACTCTCAAAGCAAGACTACTGCCCTGCGTCCATCCCCAGAACCCGTGCGCTAAGCCCGATGTCATCGATGTACACCACGCTGCGTCCGCCGGGCACGGGATCGTCGCGATCCCCAATGCCAAGATATAGACGCCTGACACGGCTGAAATCCACCGCACTGAACTCGTCGAAGCGAACGGTCCATTCCTGCCACTCGTCGCTCAGCAGAGCTTCCGGCGTGGGGTGATGCACCACTGCGATCCGCCCCGCGTCATCTTCCACCGCGATGTACAATCGATCGGTCTCGGTATTGTGATCCTTGTCCGGGTTACCGTGGAAATACAGCGTCACCGCCTCGGCATCGCCGGAAAGCCAGTCCTGCGTCCCTGCCTCAAACTCTCGGTACGTCTCGGAGTAATAGGGAGCCCATCTGTTGTCGTAGCGCAGGGGCAGGGACTGCAAGCCACTGTTGACGATCTCCCGTTCGGTGAACGGGGCCGGGGGATAGCCAACTTGGGATCCCGTTCCGTTCAGCCAGCCATCGATCCACACCTCACGGAGCATCTCGTTAGGGTCGCCTTCAGCGGCGTAAGTCTCGAAACTGTCCAGGACGCGCGTATAGGACCAACTGGTGGACGGTGGTACTTCCGTGGTGAAGAACAGAACCTCGCTGAGGCCGACTTGTCCCATCATACCATAGCCGCTCTTGATCGTTAATCGAACGTACCGGGCGGAGACACCATCGAACTCGACGATGTTGTCAGCAACATAATCTGGCGCACCGGGCGCCTGGTTGAACCGCGTATCTCCCCAGAGGGTCCAGTCCGTACCATTCACAGAATACTCGATCGTGGCGTCCTTGACGCCGAAGCCCAATATCCCTTCAAACTGCGTATTATAGTTCCACACCCACATCTCCCGGAGTTCGTATATGGCGTCGAACTCGAACTGGATGCGGACGGGCTGGGCGTTCATTCTGGCCAGCCACATTGTGTCGGCTTGCGTCGAGTGCTCATAGCTGGCATTCAGTCCGGAGCCATTGACCGTATTCTCAGGCCCAGCATCTTCGTCTTGCGATGAGGTATTACCGGTGGCCACAACGTTCGAGATCGGATAGAGCACATCGGTTTGCGTTGGATTGCCACTAAGGCCGATGTCGTCGATATACACGACGCCGACGCCGCCAGCCTGCGGCTTATCGCGATTGCCGATCCCCAGAATCAGCCGCTCCACGTGCCGCAAGTCGACATCGGTGAACTTGTCGAATCCAATGGTCCACTCCTGCCAATCATCGTTCTTCAGCGTTTCGGGATCGGGGTGATACACCGTGGCGATTCGACCCTGCTCATCCTGGACCGCGAAGTACAATCGATCCGTTTCCATGGCAGGGCCTGCGCCCGGGCCACCGTGAAAATACAGTGTCAGTGAAGAGACATCATCGATGAGCCAGTCCCGCATCGAAGCATCCAGATCGCGATAGGCCTCTGAATAGTAAGGAGGGGGCTGATTTGCGTAGAACAGAGGCATCGACTGCAGTCCGCTGTTGACAATCCACTGCTCAGCAAAGGGCGCGGCGAAGTAACCGACCGTTGAACCGTTGTTGCTGATCCAACCGTCGATCCAAGCGTCGAAGATAGTTTCATTGGCTTCAACGTCGTCGGTGTAACCCTCAAAATCGTCCAGAACCATTGCATACGACAACGCCGGTTCCGAATGCGGTGTCAGGTCGGCGAAGAACCGGACTTCACTCAAGCCGGCTTGACCAAAACCACCCCAAGTGCTCTGGATAGCGAATCGGACATATCTGGCGGAGATGCCCCCCAGATCGACAATCGTATTGGCCGTGTAGTCGGCCTTGGCCGTCGCCTGGGCGAACCGTGTCGTTCCCAGACTTGTCCAGCTTGTGCCGTCTTCGGAATACTCGATCACAGCATCCTGGACGCCATAGCCGGCGATGGTCTCGACCATCGTGTTGTAATTCCATACCCACATCTCATACAGCACGTAGGTTCGGTTGAATTCATAGAGGATCCAAGGGCTCTCGTCGGAACTGTCGCTGAGCCACATGGTCGTGCTCAAAGTGGAATGCTGGTCCTGCGCATCGAGTCCGGAGCCGTTGCAGGTCTTCTTGGGGTCCATATCATTCTCATCAAAGCTGGAGGCGGTGGCCGTGATGCCCACGATTCGATCCACAAACGGCAGGCTTGCCTGAGCCGTCCCTCCGTAGCATCCCATGTTGACCCGCCAATTCACCTGGCTTTGTACCCCCATGTCAGGAGCGAACGCAACCGCTTCATCACCGATGTCGAAAGAAGGGTCGCCCGCGTCGATGCAGGGACTCGTAATGGTATCCCGGACCCAGCGTGAATCCATGGTCATCGCCGGGTCCCAACGCAGACCCTGGCTTTTCAGATGGTAGTCTCCATCCTGGAACTGTCCATTCTTCCACACACCCAACCTTGCGAAGCGAGGATAGAGGGCCATGATCGAGGCCAGGTCCAGTGTTGCGCCCTGCGAGGCCACAACGGCCTGCTCACCCCCCTGAATATTGCAGTGGGTCGCCACCAATGACTCCTGCACGGGGATCGTCTGGATGCCGTTGTAGTAGAAGACGCAGTTGACGATCTCAGCCGTTTGTACGGAAACCCCGGTTGTGTTATTGGCGATGGTGCAGTTGGTCATGGTTCCGGAAAAGTCTGCCACGACCGGCGCGATCCACATTCAAATGCGCTGATATTGTCGGCGACCAGGCAATTGGCCATCTGGCCATGGAAGTCGGTCAATACACTTCCGTCGCACGTGCGATTGCCCTGGATAACGCAGTACCGCAACGTAGCCGTGGTCCCATGCCCCAAGATGCCATCGAAGGCATTGCCCTGGATCGTGAAACCCGCCAATTCGCAATCCGGGCCCTCCGTTCCGTCGAACACGATGGTGGCATTCAGGATCGTGCGTTCGACATGAGCAAGGTCTTCCTCGAATGTGCTCTTGAGCCGGATATTGCGGCCGACGAATTCCAATCGCCCGCTCGATGCATCGTCCGATCCATACGAACCTGGAGCAACCAGGACAGTGTCACCATCCGACGCGATGTCCATGGCCTCGAACACATCGTCGAACGGATGCTCCGGCGTTCCGTCTTCGTTCGGATCGCCCACGGCCGGATCGTGCGGAGATGGATCGCCCGGCGCGTTGGCATCGACGTGGATCACCCTCAAATCCGCCAAGGTGCCCGCATCGACGAGCAACCGTGAATTCGAATAGACAACCCCTCCGCGAGTCGCCTCATTCGCATCGTCATTCGGTCGTTCGTCGACGCAGACAACCTCGGCCTGCGCAGCAAGGCTGAGCACCCCCAAAGCAAGGGTAATCATTAGAAACAATCGCCATCTTCCAGAGTGTCTTTCGCTCACCTTCACACCCTCGGCCGGGACAGAGCTCTTGTTCTACAGGGTCCCTCAGTCCCAGGCTGCCTGCACCAGTTCAAACAGCCATAGCCTATCGCTCCTTTCCTGTCGAGGCAGCCTGCGACGATTCGGTCCAGCCTCACCGATTCCGTCGAGCTCCGTCTCCAGGTCGCGGACATATTCGAATCGCAGTCTTCCCACCTCCGACTGGCGTTCGTATAGAGCAATCTCTCGGACCACATCGGCGTCCAGATCGATCGTATAGACAAGCTCTACATCCTGCTGCATCACCGCAATATCCGCTTGCTGATGCTCAATGACGTCGCGAGTCTCGAACCTCAGACGTCGACTCGCTGCATCACGCCGGATCGTGTCGATCGTGTGCAGTCCTTCCCACGGCCGTGAAAGTCCTTGCAGAAACGTTCCGCCGGCAAATCGGTGCTGCACGCGTCCGGATCTTTCGCGGACAACCGCCGCCTCCGGCTGATCCTCCAGAACAACGGAACCTTGAACAGCAAGTCGCAGCCACGGAGGAACCGATCGTCGCTGCCCAAGAACGAAGGGGATGCGTCCAATCCCTTCAATCACTCGTCCTTTGACCTGCCCTTTGATCTGAAGATACGCCCAGCCCTCCTTGTGGAGCGCGTCACGACGGTCAACGATTCTAACATCCTGCTGCCAGGGGTATTGAAAGGCCTGCTCGTCCGTGATGTCGTACGGTGTCCGCACGTGCGTGAAAGGCCCTTCGTCACCGTTACCCACGACTACAAGAAGGCCCTTCTGCGTCGGGCGAACATAATGCGCAGAGGAATGGCTCGACTCGACTTGATCCAGAAACGATCGCATAGCCGCATCGTCAGTGGGCAGCCGCATAGTCGCAAGATCGGGAGCATAGTAGTGAGCGTTTGTTCTGTACACGGTATGGCCGGAATGCAGGTAGTTGCCTTCTTCGTTCTGGAACCAGCACCATTCCGACTGCTGGTCTTCGGCGATGCCCCGTGTCTGGATCAGGACAGCACCGTCGGCTTCGGGCGGGTAATAGTACCAATCCTGCTGCGATTGGACCTCCTGAGCTCCGGCCGCCGCCATGTAGGGCACTCCGCTCCGGAAGAGACCGTCACCACCAGGCCTGTCGACGACGAGGGAGACGGCCGCAGCCGAAACTCCGACGGTGGCCAACGCCACCATAGCCGCTCGGGCTGTCGTCACGGCCGCCAGGGTGGGCAACACCCCCGCGTGAAGACTCGCCGCGGTGACGGATGTCGCCATCCCGCTCGCCTCCGACGTGGCGGTCATCTTCCCGTAGATCACCAGTGCTCCCAGGAGAGAGCCCTTGCCCAATCCACTCCGGGCCAGATTCTTGCCCAACGTTCGCTTGGCCTTGGCGAAAAGAGCCCTGGCCTTGAACTTTCGGCAGTCCAGGGCCTCTGCAATCTCCGTAAAAGACATTTCCTCGTAGCAGCGCATGTTCAGGATCAACCGATGTTCGAGCGGGAGCCGGCGCATGGCGGAAAGCACGATCTGACGTATTTCCCTGGAGATCGCATCGGCCACCGCATCCTGAGTGTCGCTTGGAGGCGATGGATCACTTCGCGCGAGCAACGCGGATCGGCGCCCGTTGCGCCGGTGGTGGTTGCGAACCTTGTTCGTGGCAATCTTCACCAGCCAGGGCCAGAACTGCCTGGCATCCCTGAGGGTCCCGATATCCTGAATCATGGTCAACAGGCTTTCCTGCACGATATCCTCGGCCAATGACTCGTCTAGCGTCATGCGAACCGTATACTCGTAAAGACGCACCTTGACTGCTCCGGCGAGGCGATTGAGACCTTCGGTATCGCCCCTCTGGGCGTGCTCGACCAAACTGATCACATCTGCACGATTCGTCATAGGCGTCACATTTAAGATGCCCTCAGAGTACCAGCATAATGGTTTTTCTTCGAATCCGTGCGATAATTGTCGCAAAACAGGGGGGCAACCAGGGCCACAAGAACGACATAACCACTTTCACCGCAATGCTTTACCGATAAGCACCCCGTCTCGCATGGGTCGCCGACCACAGGACGACCGTTTGTTCTTGGAGCAGGCGCACCATGACGTGAGAGCAGATATCTGAACCGCCGGAAAAAGGGTCTTCAGCCCCCCTGGACCAACCCGTAAGTCCTCGTTTGAAAAGGCTTAATAACGTAGCAACGGAGACCAGTCGCCAATCATAGAGACATCTTCGACACCAGCGACTCCCCTGACGGTGGCTGGCGTTCAGGTCTGCTATCGCTGAAGCTGGAGCACCTTGTACGAATGCGGCGGCAGCGTGATGGGAAAGGGCCTGCCAGGTGGTCGTCCCCACCGGACTTGGGGGACCGGACCGGCCGCTATCGTCTCGCCAGTGGTCAAGTCCGTCAATGTAGCGGATCGATCATTCGTCACCACTTTCACGTCTGCGGGCTCATCCAGAAATGATTCCACGATGAACGTGTCATTATCGTAGACAAACAGAGACACTTGGCCGGGCCCCTCCAGACGCACGGTCATGTCCCGACACAAGGTCAGCCGGATTCGATTCAGGACCGCTTCAGGCAGATTGTACAAGTCTGTGAAGCTCTCGGGAATGGTCAGGACGTAGAGGGTCCCTCCGCCGTAGGAGGCCGAGTGCAACATGGGCCAGCCGTTGGTCTCGTCCATGGCGGAGATCTCTTCCCAGGAGTCATTGGTCAAGTACTGAATCTGCGGGATGATCATCTCCGTCTTGCCTTCGACCGCGGGCCCCCAGCCTGCTCGGAAGTCCTTCACGATTGCCTTGCGATCCGTCACTCGCATCTCTACGATCTCTTCCATGCCCCTGTCCTGTAGGCCCCGTAGCAGGCCGGACGTAATCATCACCTGTTTGCCCTGCATGAGATGGGCTTTGATCTTGCCCACGAGATCCGGGTCGAACTTGGCGGTCTCCGCCAGGAAGACCATGTTTGCATCCGTTGGAAACTCCGGCACGAGGTCCATGGGCATACCACACATGCCGAGGTAGTTGTGCAGGAAATCCTCGCCCGTCGAGTGATATGGCTTGTAGCTCTTGATCCCGATCGGTCTTCCGAGCTTGTCCAGGAAACGGTCCACCTGTTCAAACGTCACCCCGGCTGCCCGGGCAATCATGTTGGGCTCAAACGAACTCCCATCAGGCAAAGCGATGGGCGTCATCATGCTGTCGAAGTCAAAGCTGGTGTCGCCGTCTTGCCACTCCGCTCGCAGGTTCGAATTGATGGGACGAGTGATCTGGCGAATGTCGAAAAGTGTGATCTCCGGGGCCTTGGCCAAGAGCGTCAGCCAGAGCTGCTCGGCGTAGCGGTCCATGAACCGCAGGCCACCGGTATCCACCCAACCCCCACCATTGCCACCGGGCTTGAGGTTCTCAAAGTAGCGAAAGATCAGATAGCCCAAATAGGGCTGGAGATGCTGGTTGCCTGAAGGGTCACGGGTCTCGGTGCCGGTGTAGAGACCGTCGAACAGCGCCGGCTCCTTCTCCAGATTGAAGCCCAGGCCCTGGAAGTGTTCGTACCAGTTGGGATATTTGATGACCACTTTGATCTTGGGGTTGATCGCCTTGGCCGGTTCAATGATCAGGCTCCGAGCGGCCTCCGCCATAAGCCCCAGGCGATACTGGGTCCAGGACTTGTCGCCCTTGCCTGCGATGCACAGGGGGCATTTGCAGCTCGTGAAGAAGAAGTCGTCCAGGATCAGCTCGTCAAAGTGGCGGGCCGTATGCTCGACGATCTCCTTGACCTTCCGCCTGTGCTCGGGATTGGAGTAGCAGAAGGTCTCGAAGCGATTGCGCTCATTGACCGTTAGGGTAATGCCGCCGGCCGTTTCAATTCCGCGCTCACGGAAGTAGGCCTTAGCTCGATTCAAGGTCTCGTCGTCCACAATCACCAGATCCCGGTGAGTCTCCAAATACACCTTGTCCACATGGACCTGCCTGGCAATGTCTTGCCAGCGCGAATCGAGCCAGTCCGGATTTGCCATCTCACGGGTCTCGTACGCTCGACAGTAGACAGCCACCTTGAAGTTTTCATACGCGCCGGCCTCGGAACACCATGTGCACGCGACGAGAATCGCCCAGATGAGAATGCGCGTCTTCATGTTGCCACCTCAGGTATAGTGTGCCATTCAGCGTGACTTCACGGGATTCTCTTCGTGCTCAGCGTCTCCCACAGAATCCCAGGCTCTTGTCTGAGAAACTCGACCGCATCCCGTTGACACCGGCTCAGCCATACAGCCGGCGCCGCCAAAGGTTCTCCCGTCTTTCCCACTTCCATCGCTTCGCCCAGCCCCCGCTCCTGGACTGCATTTCGGAAGGCAAGCACCCAATACGATAGTCGCCATGGCTCCCAGAAGCCAATCCTTTCTCCGGGCAGCACCTGCCATTGGGGGCAAGAGACTTCGCTGCCCGCCGTGAGCGACTTCGATATCAGCGCACGACGCTTCGGCAGGGCTTCAGGTGACCCTGAGATACTGCGAAGGCGGATAATCGCCGCGCTGGCGCCAACACCTAAAACTGCGCCGGCCTTTCCGGAGACTCGGCGACGCAAATCAGCGAGAACCGAGTTTGCGGTGGGCAGGTTAGGCCGGTAATATGGCAACTCTTGAGGTATGGCGTCTCTTGGATGCGGCAGAGGCCGTTTGGGATGGCACGATTTGAACCCACCTCAGATACCAAGCGTACGCTGGGCTTTGCGAACCGCGACTCTATTACAAGATTATGGGACACAAACGTGGCACACAGGTTTTCCGTCCTTCCGTACGGCAACGCCCTGCCTCTCGTACATTTTCTCAGTGAGAGTTCACCGGAAGTTGAGTTGGTATACTGCTCTCCGCAGCATGCTGTCGCGGCACTGCTCGACAAACGGGTAGATGCAGCGCTGATTCCGGTGGTCGACCTCTATGCCCACCCGGAACTGCGGATGATCGCCGGGCTTGGCATTGCGGCCGACGGTGATGTCACCAGCGTGCTCCTGCAATGTCATCGTCCGCTACGGATGGTCGCCACCATCGGCCTCGATCCGGAGTCGAAGACGTCCAACATACTGGTCCGGGTCTTGGCCAGAGACCACTTTCGATTATCCAAGCACGTACGGTACACTCGGGAGGCAACGAATGCCGACGCTAATGTTTGCATCGGCGATCGAGCTTTGCGTGCGTCACCCGCTCCGGAATCGTATGATCTGGCGGGCGAATGGAAGACGATGACGGGATTGCCATTCGTCTTCGCTGTCTGGGCGGTCCATCAGTCATGTCGCGACGTCGTGAACATCACGCGCATGCTCCAAACGGCCAAGCAGCAAGGCTGCCGGTCACGTCGCCAGTTGGCCAGGCTCTGTAGTCAACGCCTTGGACTCACGGAGGATCGCTGTTACGACTATCTGGTCAACCGGTTGCGTTATGGTTTGGGGCTGAGAGAACTTGAGGGCATGACTCTCTTCCGGAGACTGTCGCTTGATTTCATGACGCCGGTGGGAGGCCTGAAGATCCACGAAATTACAGGGCATCCGGAGAGGCAGGACGCGATAGTCTTAGAACGGAGTTGATATGCAGGAGTTGGTGAGCGAGCGTCTTTCGTTCGAACAGGCATTGGATCTGTTGAAAGGTGCGGATACGGCGGAACTAATGGCGCGAGCCGATTGCGTTCGCCATGAGAAACAAGGACGAGATGTATTCCACGTACACAGTCTCAACCTGAATCCGACCAATGTCTGTGAGAATCAGTGTGGACTCTGTGCGTTCTGGAGCAAGGAAGATTCGGAAAGAGCCTACACTTTGAGCCTCATGGAGATCGAAGAGCGACTGGAAAGGTCGCGAGGCTGGCGACTCACCGATGTTCACGTCGTCGGGGGACTCAACAGAGAACTGGGATTGGACTACTATCTCGAATTGCTCCGACTGATCAAGAGCAATTTGCCGACGGTGGCCGTACAGGCGCTGACCGCCGTGGAAATTCACTGGCTTGCCGAGCGTGCAGGAAAGCCACTGGAGGAGGTGCTCACGGCTCTGAAGACCGCCGGTATGGACGCGATTCCTGGGGGCGGTGCGGAGATATTTTCCGATCGCGTCAGGGAACGCATCTGCACGAAGAAGATCTCGGCCGAACAATGGTTGAACGTCCACCGCGTCGCTCACTCCCTCGGTATTCCGAGCAACGCCACGATGCTCTTCGGACACATCGAAACGGATGAAGAGATCATCGATCATCTCAGTCGCCTGCGCGATCTTCAGGACGAAACAGGCGGCTTCCAGGCATTCTGCCCCCTGCCCTTTCACGCGGTGGGGACACAGATCGGCGTGACACCATCTGTATCG
>CAVSCO010000055.1:0-166224 GCA_963726475.1 uncultured Phycisphaerae bacterium
AGCCGCTGCAACAATCCCACTCCGATCGACTTGAGAAGCGTGCCAATGGCTTGCTCCAACTGCCCCAGGCCCGACGGGACCAGAGTTAATTCCTCGCCACACAGCTCTTCCAATTGACTGAGAATTCGGCTATCCATGATTCGGCCCTTCATTCATAGGTTCAAAGAATCTCTCGAAACTCTCTGAGCCTATACGAAGGGCCCTATCATTTTACCTACAAACGTGCAGTGCACCCTCTCTGGGCAGGGACGACGGGCATGGAGTGTTGGGGACGTGAGGAATCGCCGCTCGCAATGGTCGGTTGTCTCTCCGGGGGCTCCGGGGCGGCGAACGGTCGGCAAGGCGTTACGTCCGGTGACCCACACCATCGGTGTCTCCCAGGGCAAGGGGCCAGTGCGGATACGAGGAACGTCGGGACATCAGCGTGTGAGAGGCCCATATTTTCGGTCTCGTGCCGCCACGTTCGCAGCGTGAGACTCGACGAG
Source organism: uncultured Phycisphaerae bacterium (assembly GCA_963726475.1). Lineage (GTDB taxonomy): Bacteria > Planctomycetota > Phycisphaerae > Sedimentisphaerales > Anaerobacaceae > Anaerobaca. The sequence goes on from CAVSCO010000055.1 coordinate 486, forward strand.
AAAGTGGTCCATTGGTTTGTCCGTGAACGAACGATGGAGACCGCCTCTTTCCGTGAACCACCCACACGCGTGATGGGTAATCATGGTCGCGGCCGCCAGTGAAACACCCGTTCTTGGTGAGTCATAGCCGGTTTTTTGCCTGTGGTAACTCTTGTCTTTGGCCGAGAAAGCTGTTATAAAGTAATGTTGAGAAAGGGTTTGTTGCCGGGTCTGCGAATCAAGAGTTCGCAGACCACACACCCTTTCGGGTGTGGTCCCACAATGGCAAGGATGGCGCTTGGCTCGGTTCTGGGACGATACGAGCCTCCAATGAGCGCGATCCTGCCTGTAAAACACTTTGGCTAAAGTGTTTATGTCTTTGTTTCCGCCATGGAAGGCCCCGGGTTGACGCGGGAAATTTGTGCGCTTGGACCCAGAAAAACAGAAAAACCGTTACGAATCGAGCCGATGACGGCACATGTGCGTTAGTAGAAGATCCGTCCAACGTCTGACATCGGACCGAGATCGGTGGAAGTGGTATGGGCATAGATAGGATAGAGAGAGGAGTTGACATGAACGGTCTGAGAGAAACACGCGTGAGAGGCATCGTGGCCCTGGTGGCCCTATTCCTCGTGGCCTCTGTGGCCTACGGGGTGCCGATGAGCCTGAGCAACGGCGTTCCGGTCACCGGGATCTCCGGCTCGGCCGGCAGTGAGCAGTTCTACATGATTGTTGTGCCGTCCGGGCAGGACGATCTGGAGATCCAGATTTCCGGTGGGACCGGCGACTGCGATCTCTATGTGCGCAAAGATGCCGAGCCGACGACCACGACCTACGACTATCGACCCTTCAAGGTCGGTAACAACGAAACGGTGACAGTCGAGAATCCGGCCGCCGGCACGTGGTATATCATGCTGCGAGGCTACACGGCATTCACCGGACTGACGCTACAGGCCGGCTATTCGACCAGCATCAGCGTGGTGACGCTGGCCAACGGCGTCGCGCTGACCGGTTTGACGGATGCGGCCGGAGGCGAGAAGTACTACAAGATCGACGTGCCCAGCGGGCAGGACAAGCTCCAGATCAGCATTGCCGGTGGCACCGGTGACTGCGATCTCTACGTCAAGCGAGGCGCCCTGCCAACTACCACCGATTACGACTACCGCCCGTTCCTCAGTGGCAACGATGAGTCCGTGACCGTGGATAATCCAACCTCGGGAACCTGGTACATTATGCTCCGATCGTACAGTACGTACACGGGCGTCACGCTGCTGGCCAGTTACACGGGCGGTGTGGGAGCGATCTTGAGCAACGGCGTTCCTGTCACGGGTCTTTCTGGGGCACAGAACACCGCGAAGATCTTCCGCATCGATGTCCCGGCCGATCAGACCAACCTGCAGATCAAGATTTTCGGCGGGACCGGTGACTGCGATCTCTATGTCAGACTTGGTGCGGTGCCCACGACCTCCGAATACGACTACCGGCCCTTCCTCGCCGGCAACGATGAAACGGTCGCCATCAACAACCCGGCTGCCGGCTCATGGTACATCATGTTGCGAGGCAGCAATGCCTACAGCGGCGTGACTCTGGTCGCCAGTTACGGGAAGGTGTTCGTGCTCGAAGACGATGTCCCCGTCACCGGAATCTCCGGCGGCAGCGGCAGCGAGAAGGTCTACCAGATCGACGTTCCTTCGGGGCAGTCCGTCTTGGAGATCACGATTGCCGGTGGCACGGGCAACTGCGATCTGTACGTCCGAAGAGGGGCCGTGCCTACGACGTCGACCTGGGACTATCGGCCCTATCTCTCGGGCAACGATGAGACCGTGACGATCGACAATCCGGTGGGAGACACCTGGTATATCATGCTGCGAGGGCGCACGGCTTACAGCGGCGTCACGCTCAACGCCGATTACTGGTTCGCTGGAACGGTGAAGCTCCTGAGCAATGGCGTCCCGGAGACCAATCTGGCCGGAACCGAAGGCAGCGAGATGTTCTATCGCATCATCGTTCCCACCGGGCAGACGTTGCTGGAAATCAAGATGTTTGGTGGCAGCGGCGATGCGGACCTGTACGTCAAGAGGGATGCCCCTCCGACGACGTCCGACTATGACTACCGTCCGTACAAGATCGGCAACAACGAGACCGTCACGGTGGATAATCCGCAGGGTGGCAACTGGCTCATCATGATCCGGGGCTATCACGCCTATAGCGGCGTTACCCTCGTGGCCACCTTCGGCAGTGGCGGTGGCGGCGATACCGTGACCCCGTTGAGCAATGGCGTTCCCGTGACCAATCTGTCCGCTGCGGCCAATGTCGAAACCTTCTACAAGATCGACGTCCCCGTCGGCCAGGCCAGCCTGGAGATCAAGATTTTCGACGGCACGGGCGACGTGGACCTGTACGTTCGCAAGGACAGCAAGCCGACGACGACGGAGTGGGACTACCGCCCGTATCTCATCGGCAACGACGAAACCGTGACCATCAACAACCCGACGGCCGGCACATACTATATCATGTTGCGGGGCTACCAGGCTTACACGGGTCTGACCCTCGTTGCGACCTATGTCCCGGTTGCGGGACCCGTGACTGAACTGGACAACGGTATACCGGTTACGGGTCTGTCCGACGCGGGAGGCGGCGAGAGATTCTTCAAGATCGTGGTTCCGTCGGGGCAGGATTTCCTGAATATCTCCATCTCCGGCGGTACGGGCGACTGCGACCTCTATATCAGGAGAGGGGCCAAGCCCACCACGTCCAGCTATGACTATCGACCCTATCTGGTCGGCAACGAAGAACGCGTTGAGATTACCCACCCGGCGGCCGCGACCTGGTACATCATGCTCAAGGCGCATCAGGCCTATTCCGGTGTGACGCTGCTTGCGACCTACGGAGCGGTCGGGGAAGGCAACAACTTCGCTGCCGACTCCAATTGTGTGGCCCTCTGGCGTTTCGAATCCGGGCAGTTGGGCATCGATTCGATCGGTACAAACCGCCTTGGGAACAACGGTGTTCAGGCCGACACCGCCGACTACAAAGAAGGCTCGGCGGCCGGCGCGTTCGTGGCCACCCAGAACGACTGGATGAGCATTGACGACGATAGCCTGTCATCGAACTTCCCGACTCGGAACGGTGACACCGACGTCGAGATATCGATCTGCTTCTGGATGAAGGCCAATTCCTTCTCCTATGAGAACACGTTGATCAGCAAGTATCTGATCGCCACCGATGCACGATCCTGGAGGCTCTACGCGGGCAACTATGGTGTGTCGACGGGCGTGCTGAGACTCGGGCTGGGGACGGGTGATGGCAGTGGGTTCAACACCTATGAGTTTAAGAATGAAGATCAGCGTCTGGCGGTGAATCACTGGTATCACGTGGCGCTGACGTACCGGGACGCGGACCGACGCTATCATGTGAGAGTGTGGGACGCTACGGCGGGCGCGCTGACGTTCGACGCCACGGGGACGGCCGCATCGCACATCGCTGTCACCAATGCCCCGGTGGTTCTGGGCAACCTGCCATTGGAGTCAAGGTACTTCAACGGCTTGATGGACGAGATGGTTGTTTTCAACGACATCCTGACGACGGCCGAGATCGACCTCATTCGTCAAGGGGCGTACGGCAGACCGTAAACTGCTTGTCACGTGTAGTGACCAATGGCCGGAGGGCGTCGCTGGGGGGCGTCCTCCGGTCTTCTCTTTTGGCTGTGTCGAGTCTTCCGGGACCGGCTGGATGCACTCAGGGTCGGGCGCTGATACGATGGTCCTGAGGTTTGACGCCTTTCTTGTTCCCGCCGAAACCGATGGGTTTCGGATCGTATGGCCCGATGATGTCCACGTTGCTCTTGCTCGGCATCGTGTCACTGAGGCCCAGGGCCCAGTAACAGGCGTTGACCATCAGTCGGCGGAAGTCTTCGTCTTTGAAGTCACCCGCATGGCCCATCGTGGTCGTGAAGACTTGGGAGGTCTTGCCGGTGTCGCCCGTGTAGGTCTTGGTCCATGCGACCGGCAGGGGGGGCTTGTTCTCGTTGACCTTGTCGCTCGGGTCCATGCCCATCAGGACGTAGCCCATGATTACGGGGGTGCAGTCGCCGTGCAGCTTTGTCAATCCATACACGTCTGACGGTCCCCAGATCTCGCCCACCCCGCGAACGATCGGGTGGTTCTCCATGCCCGGAGCGATCAGGCCCCGTGTGCTTTCTTTCTGGTGATTGCCGTAGTGGCTGATCCACGTTTCGCCCAGGACCTGCCGACCGTAGCCGCCCCGGAAACTCACGTCCTTGTTGTCCCAGCTATACTTGGCGTAGGGGCTGTTCTTGTTCTTCTTGTAGTAGAACGGATGGGTGGCGGTCCGCAGGGCGACGATGGGTCGGCCCGAATTGGTGTAGTCGATGATGTGCTTCATCTGTTCGTCAGGCAACTCGCGGAACCGTGTGAAGAGCACCATCAGATCGGCATTGTCCAGAGCCTCCAGTCCCGGGATGTTGTCGACTGTCACGGGGTCGATCTCCCCGGTCTTCTCATCGATGGCAAACAGCACGGTACACTTGAATCCATGGTGGACTGCCAGGATCTTGGCGAGCATGGGCATGGATTCTTCCGAGCGATATTCCTCGTCGCCCGTGACGAAGACGATGTGTTTGCCCTGTCCAGGGCCCTGCCTGCCTTCGAAGGTGATCCAACGTGCATCTGAGGCGAACAGGACATTCGGTTGGCTTGCCAACACGGCAGCGATCAGAGTCAATAGACACGTCTTGGATGTGGTCATGATTCGTACCTCCTTAATCGGGCCCGAGTTTTGCGGATGATTATAGCAGCGAATGTGCAGGTCTGCACGTGTGTTGTCGCGCTATGCCCGGACCGAGGCCCTTCTTCCCGACCTACAAAGCGGCGGTGAAAAATGTTGACAGGGCCATGGCAGGCCGGTAGAAGGGACACAAATCCGCGTCGAGAGATGCGGCCCAATTCCGATGACGCTTCCGGTCCGCGACCCGGCCGGTGAGCTTACGTCAGGAGCCGAAACGCTATGGCCATCATCACCACCAACTCTTTTCGAGGGCGCCCATGAAGACAGGAATCAATCTCTTACTCTGGACACCGTTCGTCACCGAGGAGCATTTTGGCATTCTGGAGAAGCTCAAGGCCACGGGGTATGACGGCGCGGAAATCCCGCTCTTTGGGGGCGACGTCGAGCACTATCAGAAGGTCGGCAAGGCCTTGGAGGACAACGGCCTGAAATCCACCGCCTGTACGGTGATGCCGGACGAGGAACACAACCCCATCAGCGCCGAGGCCAAGCATCGGCAGGGTGGCGTCGACTACCTCAAGTGGTGCATCGATTGCTGCGAAGCTTTCGGCGCCGAGGTCCTGTGTGGACCGTTCTATCAGCCCCTGGGGACTTTCACGGGCGTTCCGCCGACAGCCGAAGAGAAGCAGCGAGCGGTCGAAGTCCATCGCGAGGTTGCGGATTACGCTCAGAAGGCCGGGGTCGTTCTGGCCGTCGAGTGCCTGAACCGCTTTGAGTGCTACTTCCTCAATACGCTCAAGGACGGTGGCGCCTACGCCAAGCAGGTCGACCATCCCAACTTTGGCGTCATGTACGATGCGTTCCACGCAAATATCGAAGAGAAAGACCCGGTGGGCTGCATCGCCGAGAACCTCGATATGATTCGTCACGTCCATATTTCGGAGAACGATCGCGGGACTCCGGGCAAAGGACACGTCCCCTTTGGCCAGATCCTCAAGACACTGCGGGCGGGCGGATACGATCAGTGGTTGACGATCGAGGCCTTCGGACGCAGTCTCCCCGAATTGGCCGCGACCACGTGCGTTTGGCGCGAACCTGTCGACCAGTGCAGAGGAGTGTTATCAATTTGGCCTTAAGACGATGAAGGAGGGATGGGAAGCAGCCGCATGACATGGAGTGTAGTGGGGCTTGCCCCACCGGAAGTAATGATGTGGTGGGGCAAGCCCCACTACGTGCTTCAAACGTGAGATTCCAATCTTCAAGGAGGCAAAGATGAGTTCGGATACGCTCCCCAAACTTCACAACGCCATGTGGCCCGGGTCTGGTCGGCAAAGGAGACGAGCCGGGTCAGGAGCCCCCGATCGGCCTCGACACGGATGCTGGAACTGACTGCCGCCGCGGAGGTGGACGGCACGAAATTCGACGGCGATCGATCTACTTCCTCTTCCTCCCTCACACCGATCCCGACGCCAGCGACGATGAACTCAAGGCGATCGCGGACAAGATCGCCGCTACGGTCTCATCGTCGGCTCGTGGTCGCCCCGGTCTGGCCGCGGTACGGTCGGCGATTCGGCGATGGGCGACGCGGCGGCTCGCGAGAAGTTCCTGAAGCCGTCGCAAGTGGCGTGCCGCATCGCCGGCGTGTTCAACAACATCGGCGTGCGCCAGTACGGCGTCGATCCGCATCGATTCGGCCGAATCGGCCTCGCCGACTGGTGCGAAGACCCGAAGGCCAACACCGCCAACGATCGCCGAGACGTTCCGCAAGCGGCCAAGATCGCCGCCGACCACGGCGAACGGCTGGCCGCCGAAGGCGAGATCTGCTGGGCCGGCATGCACTCCTGGAAGGACGATGCTCGAACTTGCTGGAAGCGGTCGGCGATGCCGGAGACGCGTCGGGCTTCCAGGCCGACATGGCCCACACGCTACCTCTACCTGCTGGGCTACAACGCCCCCGAGGAGCACGCCCTGTTGAACCGGGCTAACCGAGGACGAGTTCTGACGCCGCCTACAAGACGATGACCGACGCGCTGCGACCCTGGACGATCGACTTCCACGTCGCCCAGAACGACGGCACGGTCCACGGCACCGGCTCGCACGACAAGACCGGCCGCCACTGCCTGGCCAACGACCCCAACGGCAAGCTCGACATCGTCACGTTGCGCCGGCTACTGGCTGCGAGGACGCCGCGGCCAGCCGCGGCATCCAGCACATCTGCTGGGACGGCTGCATGTTCCCCAATGCGACGCTCGAACGCCCGACACCTGGAACGCGATCCTCGACGTGATGCTCAAAGTCCGCGACGCCCACGGGTGGACAGCGTAGAGCGTGTCTTGCACGCAATTCACGACGGTCTGCGAATTGGCTTTGTCCGAGACTTCTGAATACAGGAATCAACACAATGACCAAACCACTGAACATCGGCATGATCGGCTACGGCTTCATGGGCCGGACCCATTCCAACGCATACCAAGGTCAACCATTTCTTCGACCTGGAGTATCAGCCCGGTTCTTAAGGCCGTCTGCGGCCGTGCCGAGGAGGTCCAAGGCCTTCGCCGACAAGTGGGGGTACGAGTCGTATCGAGACCGACTGGCGCAAGCTCGTCGAGCGCAAGGACATCGACGCCATCGACATCTGCATGCCCAACAATACCCACGCCGAGATCGCCATCGCCGCCGCCGAGGCCGGCAAGATGGTCCTCTGCGAGAAGCCGCTGGCCCGGACCTGGAGGAGCCGAGCCGATGGTCGCAGGCCGTCGAGAAAGCCGGCGTGCCCAACATGGTCTGGTACAACTACCGCCGAGTCCCTGCCGTGACCCTGGCCAAGCAACTCATCGACGAGGGCCGGCTCGGTCGGATCTTCCACTACCGGGCGGACTTCCTCCAGGACTGGACGATTGCGGCGGACCTGCCCCAAGGGGGGCAGGCCCTTTGGCGGCTGGACGCCGGGGCGGCCGGTTGTGGCGTCACGGGCGATCTGCTGGCGCACTGCATCGACACGGCCCTGTGGCTGAACGGTTCGATGGATTCGGTTACGGCCATGACCGAGACGTTCGTCAAGGAGCGGAAGCACAACCTGACGGGCAAGGTCGAGCCGGTCGGTATCGACGACGCCTGTGCTCTGCTGGCCCGATTCGCGAACGGCTCGCTGGGAATCTTCGAATCGACGCGGTACGCGCGGGGCCACAAGGCGCTCTACACGTTCGAGATCAACGGCGAGAAGGCCTCGATCGCCTGGGACCTCCACGATCTGCATCGTCTGAGATACTTCGATCACGCCGACGATTCACTCGTCCGAGGCTGGCGCTCGATCCACGTCACCGACGGGGACATGCCCTACATGGATAAATGGTGGGTCCCCGGTCTTCAGATCGGCTACGAGCATTCGTTCGTCCATCAGGTGGCCGACTTCCTCGATGGGCTGGCCAAGGGCGAGTTCGCTTCGCCGACTTTCCGCGATGCCTTGGCGACGCAGTATGTCTGCGATGCCGTGCTGAGTTCGGCCAAGACCGGCGAGTGGGAAAAGGTCAAGCAGTAACGAGAGACATTGCGGCGGTCCGGGAGCCCTTGTGTGGGCCCCCGGGCTCCGCCGATTCAGAAAGGTAAAGGGAAGCAACTCATGTCGAGCAAGGCCATTGCTGAGAAAGCCCTGGAGCAGGGCAAAGGTATTCTGCGTCTGGCACCCACGTGGGTGCCGCGTTCGTTTTGTGTCCCGGGACGGCGGATCAAGCTCCACCCTGATGACTACTACGCGCTGGGGGGAGAGCGGGGCGGTCTCGACGAACGCTGGTTCTCTTCGACCACCCCGGCCGACAATGGCCCGCTTACCTCGCCCAATGAGGGGCTCAGCTTCGTCGTCTTCGAGGATGGTGGCGAGACGCAGCAGGTGCTGCTTCGCGATGCAATTGACGAACTGAAGGATCAGATCATCGGCGAGCGACTCTGGAAAGAACACCAGCGATGGCCGATGTATTCGAAGTTCTTCGACAACAAGGCCGCACTGCCTCATCATATTCACCATCGCGACGAGCACGCCAAACTGACGGGCCAGCTTGGCAAGCCCGAGGCGTACTACTTCCCGCCTCAGGTGAACAATCATGGTGGCGATTTCCCCTACACCTTCTTCGGGCTCTATCCAGGGGTGACCAAAGACCAGGTCCGCAAAGCCCTGGCCGACGCGGCGGAGGGCCGGGACAACTCGATCACGTCGCTGGCGCCCGCCTATCGACTCGATCCCGGGACCGGCTGGGATGTTCCGCCTGGTGTGCTCCATGCCCCGGGGAGTCTTTGCACGTACGAACCTCAGAAGGCCTCGGACGTCTTCGCCATGTATGAGAACGTTACGCATGACCAGGTCGTGCCCAAGGAACTTCTGTGGAAGGACACGCCCAAGGACAAGGCGGGCAACGTTGACTGGCTGCTCGATGTCATCGACTGGGACCTCAACGTCGACCCGGATTTCGTGAAGAATCGCTTCATGGCCCCCAAGCCGGTCAAGCCCAAGGCGGAGATGGAGGCCCAAGGGTATATCGAGAACTGGATCGTCTACAAGTCCACTGCCTTCAGTGCCAAGGAACTGACTGTGCTGCCAGGCAAGACCGTGACGATCAAGGACGCCGGCGCGTACGGCATGATCATGATGCAGGGCCACGGCACCATGGGTGTCTGGGATATCGAAACACCCACGATGATTCGCTTCGGACAGTTGACCTGCGACGAGTACTTTGTCGCGGAAAAGGCCGCCAAAGAGGGTGTTACCATCACGAATCCGTCGAAGGCCGACCCGATCGTGATGCTCAAGCATTTCGGTCCGGGCAATCCCGATCTGACCGTGAAATAACCTGTAGGGTGGGTTCTTAACCCACGCGTGGCGTACGTATCCATCCTACCGTTTCGATGAGGAGACAAGATATGTCGGAGAAGAAATCGAGCCTGTCTCGGCGGGGCTTCCTCAGACGCACGGCGGCGCTGGCGGCGGTACCCGCCATCGTCCCGTCCTCGGCGTTCGGACTCAACGGCGCCGTTCCGCCCAGTGAACGCATTATTGTCGGTGGTATCGGCATTCGCAGCCGCGGTGGACACGACCTGCGGTGGATGCTGCCAGAACCTGACGTCCAATTCGTTGCGATCTGCGATGCACAGAAGTCGAGCCGGGAGACGGTCAAGAACATCGTCGACACGCGGTACGGAAACAAAGACTGCGCGATGTACCCTGAGATGCGCGAGTTCCTCGCAACGCGAACCGATATCGACGCCGTGCTGATCGCCACGGGCGATCGCTGGCACGCCACGGCCTCGATTATGGCGATGCGAGCGGGCAAGGACGTCTATTCCGAGAAGCCTTCGGCCATGACCATCGCGGAAGGCCAAGCGGTCGTGGCAACCGCCAGGCGGTACGGTCGGATCTACCAGACCGGGACCCAGCGATTGAGCGAGGGCAATTTCACCTTCGCCAACGAGTTGCTCCGTCTGGGCTATCTCGGTAAGGTCCACACGGTCCGTGCCCACATCGCTCCGTGGGATGCGGCCGAGATGAGGCACGACTGGCTGGAGGCCCAGCCGCAACCGTCGAAGGAAGAGGTGGATTGGGATGCCTGGCTGGGGCCGTGCCCCTGGCGGCCCTACAACGTCGCCTACGTGCGAGGAGGCTGGCGAAACCACTACGATTTCCACACCAGTTGTATCGGTGAGTGGGGCGCCCACACGTTTGCCCAGTGCCAGGTCGCCATCGGTGCGGCCGATACATCGGCCGTCGAGTATGGGTACGTCGCGAATGACAGCGGCGACGGCATGGTCACACGCTTCGCCAACGGCATCAAGATGGTGCTCGAACGCGATATGGACAAGAAGATCTGGCGAGGCTCTTGCGGCGTCCGCTACGAAGGCACGGAAGGCTGGGTGGCGACCGCCGATGGCTATGCGGAGCCCGATGTTTCGAATCCGGCCTGGATGCAGGACTTCAAGAAGCTCGTGGCCGATTACATGGCCCGCACCGGGCGGCCGATGAGCCATATGCGTCATTGGCTGGACTGCGTTAAGAATCGCCGGCAGACGGTGGCCAATCCGGTCATGATGCATCGCTCGATGTCCACCGTTCACGCGGCCAACATCTCGATGTGGCTGAAGCGCGACCTGAAATACGATCCGGTCAAACAGGAGTTTGTCAACGACGACGAAGCCAATCGGTTCCGTTCCCGTGCGATGCGCGAGCCGTGGATCATCTAAGAGTCTCACTTTAGCTGGAAGGAAATCGACCCATGTTAAAGTCAAGAATATGCATCATGGCCGTTCTCGTTCTCCTGCTGACGAGCGTTGTGCCGTTGCAGGCGCAGACGGTTGTGCCCAAGTCGGACGAAGGCAAGTTGATTGCCACCATTCAGTCAGCGGATGCGTCACGAAAGGACAAGGCAGACGCCTGCCGGCTGTTGTCGTTCATTGCGACCGGTGAGGCCATTGGGCCGTTGGCGGCTCTGCTGGGCGATCCCGAAATGTCCCACATGGCTCGCTATGCCCTCGAGCCCATCCCCGATCCGGCGGTGGACGAAGCCTTTCGTGATGCCCTGGGCAAGCTCAAGGGCAAGCCTTTGATCGGTGTCATCGGCAGTACCGGCGTGCGGCACGACGCCAAAGCGGTCGGACCGCTCAAGAAACTGCTCGCTGAATACGGCTCCGACGCCGAGGTCACGAGCGCCATCGTTCGTGCACTGGGCAGCATCGGCACAAGCGAGGCGGTCGATGTGCTGACCGCTGCGCTGGCGAACGTCCCTGCTGGGAATCGGGTGGATGTCTGCGAAGGACTGTTTCGCTGCGCGGAGAAGAGGATGGCCGATGGTCAACGCGCTGAGGCCGGCGCGATTTACGACCGCCTGCGGGAGGTGAAGGACCCGTACCAGGTTCGCGTCGGGGCGCTTCGCGGCGCCATTCTCTCGCGTCGCGGCCGAGAACGTGCGGCGCTGATTCGCGAGAATCTCCGCAGTGACGATTACGTTTTGTTCGCCGCGGCATGCCAGACGGCGATGGACCTGCCGAGGCAGGGGATCACCCGAGCGTTGACCGAATCGCTGCCGGAGTTGTCTGCGGACAGACAGGTTCTGGTGATTCAGACGCTTGGCAAGCGGGGCGATCCCGGTTCGCTCCCCGCCCTGGTGAAAGCGTCCCAAGCGGGAGCGGTTCCCGTTCGCGTGGCGGCCATCAAGGCCATGCCGGAAATCGGCGATGCCTCGGCCGTGCCCGTCCTGGCAGAACTCATGGCTGACGGGGATCGCCAGATCGCCAAGACCGCGCAGGAGAGCCTGGCGGCTCTGCCTGGTTCCGAAGCCGACGGTGCCGTGATGACCATGTTCGACGGCAGCGATACGAACAAACGTCTGGCGGCACTGGAATTGATGGGCCGACGCCGGATGGCACGGGCTGTCCCAGTCTTGTTGAAGGCGGCTCGCACGACCGATGGAAAGCTCCGCTCCGAGACGATCAAGATGGTTGGGGAATTGGGTGGCTCCGGACAGCTCCCCGCGCTGCTGGATCTCCTGGGCGATCTGGAGACTTCGCAGCATCTCGAAGCGGCCAGGCAGGCTATGAGTGATCTCTGCGGGAAGGCCGACGATCCACAAGGGATGAGCGAACTGCTCATTGCCCGCTTGGGGCAGGCCAAGCCAGCGCAGAAGATCGTCCTGCTTCGTGTTCTCAGCGGGGTCGGTGGGCCTGCTGCCCTGAAGGCGGTTCGTGGTGCGGTCGACGACTCCAACAGCGAGGTACACAACGGCGCCATCCGGGCGTTGGGCACGTGGAAGACTGCCGACGCCGCGTCCGAGCTTCTAGCGCTGGCCAAGGCGGCCGATAACTCAAATGACAAGATGCTCTGTCTGCGGTCCTATCTGGGATTTGCGGCCCGGCGTGACCTGCCGGCTGAGGTGCGTCTGTCGATGTGTCGCAACGCCGCTGAGATGGTCCGGCGGGACGATGAGAAGAGACTGCTGCTGGGCACACTCGGTGGCATTGAATCCGTCGATGCTCTGGGCGTGATTGAACCGTACCTGACCGATTCGGCGACAAAGCAGGAGGCGACGGTGGCTTCTCTGACGATCGCAGATCGGTTGCTCAGCCGTCGGGACGCAAAGCAATACGCCTCCAAACTGATCGGGACGCTGGAAAAGGTGGTTCAGGCGGCTCCGAACGACAATCTGAAGCAGCGAGCCACAAAGCTGCTGGAGCAGGCTCGGAGCAAGGCCGGCCGTTAGACAGGGGAGCTAAGAAGGCGGCCGGAGGCTCGGAAAGGCCGCCTTTGGGGGATAGGTGAAGGACGTGGCCCACCGCCGAGACGCCTCACATTTCGCGGCGCGTTTCGGCGATGGGCCGTTGGCATCACGGAGTTGGGTTCGTATCCTTCAATCGACCGAATGGCGCATCCGGTCTATCCTGGCCGAGAGCAGGAGTCACCTCGCTCCCAGAATTCCACGGGGAATACCATGCATCGTTTCTGGAGAGCGACACGCTTATAGTCGATGTTATATTGGGGTGTTTGGGGTGAATGTTATTGTTTCCTTGGACCCCATGTGGTAGAAAAGGATAGATTCGGATAGGCATGTAACAGGATTCAACCACGGCTTGGCTGTGGGTGGGTTTGTAGTGACGAGCACGCAGATTGCTTGCGTCTTCTGTGCCAAACGCCTCGGCATTGCACGGACCGACAAGCGCACGCGAGGGGTCATGTCAGGTGCTTTCCGCTGATATCGAACGCAGTATGGGTCTATCCCTGCGCCGAAAGGAGGTGAACAAGCGGGTTCTTGCACCCAAAATGAGTCTGCGGCCTCCACAAGGTCTGGCGAAAGGCCGTCACACCGATGGTTGCGGAGGATGAGATCGGCGTGTTTGCCAAGTCATAAGGTAGTTCAGAAGCAATTTTCATTAGGTTAGGAGAGTCGTTATGTTTCGAACGTGGATCTACATGATCTCCGTTGCAGCACTGTTGGTGGCGGTGACGGGGCAAGCTCAAGCCAGCCCGTACGACCGTGCCGCGTATTTCGATGATCGGTATCCGACGGGTTGGGCGGCTATGGCGACCGCCCAGACGGTGCGAGATACCCTTGAGGCTGCCGGCTACAAGATTTTGGATGCCGATGGGCTCAAGACCTGGATGGATGGTCACATCGCCGACCGCAAGCTCAGCGTTGTGGTGATGTGCCAGGATATTCCGCCTGAGACGGTTGCGGAAACGAATACGGCGGACTGTACGCTCCGGCAGTATCTCAATGCCGGCGGCAAGGTCGTCGCCTATTCGGATATTCCGTTTTACTATCAAGGCCATCCGGACGGCACGAACACCAACTGGGGAACCGGTGGGTCCACAGGGATTCTGGGGTTCAACGCAGCCTCCGCCGCCTGGGATAGCAATAACCAGGTCACGATTACTGAAGACGGCACCACGTGGGGATTGACGGAGACGTGGTCTTCGGTCCGTCCGACAGCGGCCGACGCCTGGGACAACCTCACCATCCTGGCGACGGATGACAGCGGCGCTGCGGCGGCCTGGGTCGCCCACTATCTCGCCGGCGATACGTTCCGTGGCTTCGTCCGAACGCTGGATGTCTCGGCCACTCCGAGCATCGACGACCTGATGGCGTTGGCGGAATACGCCGAGGCGATCGGCACTGCGACCGGCCCTCAGCCGGACAGTGGCGCGACGGACATTCCGCGCGACGTCGTATTGAGCTGGTTCGCGGGCGATTCGGCCGTGACGCATGATGTCTACTTCGGCGTGTCCTTGGACGATGTCAACGCTGCCAGCCGGAGCAACCCGCTGGGCGTGCTGCTCAGCCAGGGCCAGACGGGGACAAGTTTTGACCTGCCGACCAGGCTCGACTTTGGCCAGACCTACTATTGGCGCATCGACGAGGTCAACGGTGCCCCCGATTACACGGTCTTCAAGGGCGACATTTGGAGCTTCACGGCGGAGCCGTTTGCCTATGAGATCCCCGACGTCGATCGCGAGCAGCAACGCGACGTTTCCGAAGACGGTGCGGGACCGGAAAATACCGTCAACGGCTCGGGTCTCAACGCCGACGATCAGCATTCGATCGAAAGCACGGACATGTGGCTGGGTCTGCCGGCTGGTGACGAACCGACCTGGATCGAATACGAGTTCGATAAGGTCTACAAGCTCCACGAAATGCTGGTTTGGAACTACAACATTCAGTTCGAGCTGATCCTTGGCTTCGGACTCAAGGACGTGACCGTGGAGTGTTCCGAAAACGGGACCGACTGGACCGTCCTGGGCGAAGTGCAGTTGAACCAGGCGACCGCCAAGGCGACTTACACTGCCAACACGACGATCGATTTCCAGGGCGTGGCGGCCAAGTACGTGCGTCTGACCGTCAACAGCGGCTGGGGCATGATGTCACAGTACGGGTTGAGTGAAGTCCGCTTCATGTACATTCCCGCCCAGGCTCGCGAGCCGCAGCCGGATGACGGCGCTATCGGCTTGAGCCCCGACGTGACCCTGGATTGGCGAGCGGGACGCGAAGCCGCCTCGCACGAGGTCTACCTGAGCACCAGCAAGTCGGCGGTGATGGACGGCACAGCCCTGGTCGACGTGGCCAGCGACAGCAGCTACACGCCGGCCGGCATCGAATTCGGATCGCACTACTACTGGAAGATCGATGAGGTCAACGACGCCGAGTCCATCAGCACCTGGGCCGGCGAGATCTGGAGCTTCGTCACTGAGGAATACGCAACCGTTGAAGGCTTCGAGACCTACAACGACGATATCGATGCCGCAACGACGATTTTCGACACCTGGCTCGATGGCTGGGTCAACGACAACGGTTCGACCGTCGGTTACTTCGACGCACCGTTTGCCGAGAACAGCATCGTTCACAGTGGTCGGCAGTCCATGCCTTTGGCTTATGACAACACCGCCGCACCGTTCTACTCCGAGGCCGAGCGGACCTGGGATACACCGCAGGATTGGACAACCAACGGAGCCGATAGTGTGGTCCTGTACGTCCGAGGTAACGCCCCCGGGTTTGCCGAGACGACAGACGGCAGCATTCTGATGAACGGCATCGGCGCCGACATCTGGGATGTGGCCGATCAGTTCCGCTACGCCTACAAGAGCCTCAGTGGCAACGGCTCGATCGTGGCGCGAGTTGATAGCGTGGCCAACACTAACGGCTGGGCAAAGGCCGGCGTGATGATTCGTGAGACGCTTGATGCCGGCTCGACGCACGCCTTTGTCGCGCTGACGCCGGCCAACGGCGTTTCGTTCCAGCGTCGACCTGCTGCCAATCAAGCCAGCGAGAACACCGATGCAGCCGGTCTGGTTGCACCATACTGGGTGAAGCTCACCCGGACGGGCGACGTGTTCACCGCAGAGCAGTCGGCCGACGGCCAGACGTGGACCGAGATCGTGCCTGCGACGCCGGTTTCAATCTCGATGTCGAGCAACGTCTACATCGGCCTGGCGCTGACCAGCCATGACGCGGCTCTGGTCGGTGGGGCCAAGTTCTCCGAGGTCTCCACGACCGGCAACGTCAGTGGTTCGTGGCAGACGGCGGGCATCGGCATGACCCAGCCGGAAGGCAACAGTGCCGAGACGCTCTACGTCGCGGTCGAAGACAGCAGTGGCAAGGTCAAGGTCGTGACCAACCCCGACGCCGAGGTCGCTCTGAACACGAGCTGGCAGCAGTGGCGCATCCCGTTGAGCGAGTTCACGGGCGTCAACATGAGCCGGGTCGAGAAGATGTACATCGGCCTGGGTGACCGCAATGCTCCAAGCGCGGGCGGTAGCGGTCTGATCTATGTCGACGACATCGGGTATGGCCAGCCGTTCCTCAGCTCCGGGGCAGCCGACGTGCTGACGCCCGGTGATGCGGTCCAAGGTGTGCCTAACGATGGCGATTGGCCTGGGGCCGAGACGCCCGACCTGGCCTTCGACAACAATACGGCCACGAAGTTCCTGCACTTCAAAGGCTCGGACCAGCCGAGCGGCATTCGGGTGACCCCGTCGGTGGGCGCCACGGTCGTGACGGGCTTGACGCTCACGACGGCCAACGACGCCGCCGAGCGCGATCCGATCGCGTTCGAGGTCTACGGTTCGAACGACGGGATTAATGGGCCCTATACGCTGATCGCCAGTGGCGACGTCCTCGACTTCGCCGAGGAGACAGCCTGGCCTCGCTTCACCATCAATTCGACGCCTATCGAGTTCGAGAACACGGTGGCGTACACGCACTATCAAGTGCTGTTCCCGACCGTTCGCGACGCTGCTG
Source organism: uncultured Phycisphaerae bacterium (assembly GCA_963726475.1). Classification (GTDB taxonomy): domain Bacteria; phylum Planctomycetota; class Phycisphaerae; order Sedimentisphaerales; family Anaerobacaceae; genus Anaerobaca. Next base: position 17,477 of record CAVSCO010000055.1, read on the forward strand.
CGGCCAACAGCATGCAGATCGCTGAGATCGAGCTGATCGGCGGACTCGCCAATTAGAATTCGATTCGGCAGATGCCTCAGCCGCCTCGTTGCGGCGACCGGTAATCAAAGGGGCCTGTACCGCCACGGTGCAGGCCCCTTTTTCGTGCTCGGATCGGCTCGGCAGTAGATCAGAGGCCGTCCAGCCGACGACTTGCAGAGAAAGAACGAACGCGTCTTGTGCAGGAACCATATAGTCATCGTTTGGCGAATGCGTACAGCTACATGGGCCACCGAGAAGAACACGGAGGATTGCAGTCATGACGTCACTTCAAGACAAGATCGCGATGGTCACCGGTGCCTCCAGAGGGATTGGTGCGGAGATCGCTGTAGCTCTTGCCCGAGCGGGTGCTTCCGTCGTGGTCAACTACGCCGGCAACGAGGCTGCGGCTGACGCGGTGGTGTCCAAAATCAACGGCCTGGGCAGCGAGGCGATTCCGGCTCGCGCTGACGTCAGCAACTCGGCGGAGGTCAAGGGGCTGTTTGACGCCGCGATAGCCCGCTTCGGCCAGGTCGACATTCTCGTCAACAATGCCGGCATTGCCCTGTACAAGACCATAAAGGATACCTCCGACGAGGAGTTCGATCGGGTCTTCGCGATCAACGTCAAAGGCACGTTCTACTGTCTCCGCGAAGCGGCAACACGCCTCTCGAACGGAGGACGCATCATCAATATCTCCAGTTCGGTGACGCGCGTGATGCTCCCGACATACGGCCCGTATTCCGCGACCAAGGGCGCCGTCGAGCAGCTCACCCGGGTCTTCGCCAAAGAAGTGGGTTCCAAGGGAATCACCGTGAATTCGGTTTCGCCGGGCCCTACGAACACCGAACTGTTCGCCCAGGGCAAGAGCGAGGAACTCATCAAACGCCTGGCGTCGATGTCCGCACTCGGCCGTATAGGAGAACCGGACGATATTGCGAAAGTGGTCCTGTTCCTCGCCAGCGACGAAGCGGCCTGGGTTACCGGACAGAACATCGGGGCCAACGGCGGATTCGCCTGATCCGTCGCTTTGGCGGCCGGCAATGCCCGTTCGCTGCTAAGGCATGCCGTGTTGCAGGTACCCTGATTCGCTCTCGATGTTGCCTCAGGAGTTGATCTTCTTTAGCAGCCAAGCCATGTTTTTGCCCAGATTCTGCATGGTTTGCAGGCCCTCTTCGTCCTGCTCGACTTCGCCTACGGCTCGCCCGATGCCTATATTCCAGTAGCTCGAACCGGGGACGATCATCTGGCCGATCAGGAAGAAGTGGTTGATCGAGTCAAAGACATGCATGGCCCCGGCCCGCCTGACGGCGACTACGGCGGCGCCAACCTTGCGCTGGAGCAGGTCGCCGTTGGCACGGACGACAAACCCGGCGCGGTCGATCAGGGCCTTCATTTCCGCTGTTACGTCCGAGAAATACGTGGGTGAGGCCAGGATAATGCCGTCAGCCTGCACCATCTTCTCGATACACTCGTTGACGATGTCGTTGTCGATAATGCATCGCCCGTTCTTGTTCTTGTAGCACTGGCCACACGCGGTGCAGCCCCGGATCACCTGACCGGCCAACTGGACCATCTCGGTCTCGATGCCTTCGGCCTCCAGCACCCCGAGGGTCTGGCGGACGAGAATGGCCGTATTTCCGTCTTTTCGGGCACTTCCGTTGAATGCTACAACTTTCATCGCATGTTCTCCTTGTCGTTGGTGATCCGCTGGTTCGAGACCGCTGGAGCCGCATCCTATCGAATCCCTTCCTGGCATGCAAGTTTTGACCCTCTCACAGACTGTGCCGGTCGATCGCTAGCCCAAGGCCCGAGAAAAGCTCCGCTCTCGTACCAGAAATCGGTGCCAAAAATCACGCGGGACGCGGCGGTGCGAAATTTCCCCGCAATAAAGCAATTTGGCAGGCGACCAACTCAATGTGGCTGATTGGAGGCCAAGAAAAGGCATTTAGTGGGGTTTATCAGATTTTAGGAGTTCCAAAATGATTACCAAATGGCTGAAAACGGGAGTGATTGCGACGGTCGGCCTGGGTCTGGCCGGTGGCTTGCTGTTCGGAAAGGACGTCGTCAGCTACGTTCGCAGTTCCGCCAAGAGCGTACGGACCGTCGTCAAGGATTCGGTTCCGATCGAGTTCGAGCTGAAGCGTGCCAGCGACCTGCTGGAGGATATCATTCCTGAGATGCACGCCAATATCCGGCTGATCGCCCAGGAAGAGGTGGAAGTGGCCGCGTTGAAGGCGGAGATCACCAAGAGCCAGGAAGGCCTCGACGAGGAACGCGACAAGATCAAGACGCTTCGCGGCTCGCTGGAAACCCCGCAGGCTCAGTACTGTTTCGGCGGCAGGCAATACAGCCGAGGCGATGTGAAGGCCGATCTGGCTGCTCGATTCGAGCGTATCAAGGAGAGCGAACTGGTTCTGGCGAGCAAGCAGCGTTTGCTGACCTCGCGTGAGAGCTCGCTCAATGCCGCCACGCAACTTCTGGAGAAGACGCGATCGCAGAAGCGCATTCTCGAGAACAAGATCGAGACTCTGGCCAGCCAGTATCGCCTCGTCAAGGCGGCGGCCGTCGGCTCGAAGTTCCAGGTCGATAACAGCAAGCTCGCTCAGACCGAGAAGCTCATCGCTCAGATTCAGAAGCGCCTGGATGTGGCCGAACGCGTTCTGGCCCATGAGAGCCGATTCGTCGAGAATATCCCGGTCGACACGGTGCCAGAGGCCGACCTCGTCGCTCAGGTTGATGAGTATTTCCAGCAGCATGAGGCTCCGGAAGATGCAGATATGGCGCCGATCGCCATGGCGAACGGCGAAGAGGCGTCGCACTAACCCTGTGTCTTTCCGTCCGGCTGACAGGCCGGGCGACGGCTCTCGCAAAACCGAATGGAGCATTGCCGCAAATACGGTTGCGTTGCAGAGACCCTCGCCGGTTGATAGAATCGAATCAGGCCAGCTTCACCGGCGATCGTAGCGAAAAAGGAGCCTTGCAGTGTTGATCCTGCGAATCAAACAAGCTGAGTGTGCGTTGGCCGACGGTCGGCTGGACGAGGCCTTCGAGATCGCCAAGGCGAACGACGTCCGGCGTCATCGGCACGGTCAGAGACTGATCGGCCGACTCACACGGGCGTATCTCCAGCGGGGTCGCGAAGCTCTGGATGCTCAGCGTTTGGACGTGGCATTGGCCGACTGCAACAAGGCTGAGAAGCTGGCCGGCAGCTCCTCCGAGGTCACTCAATTGCGTGACGCCGTGTGTCGGGCCATCGTCGAGCGGCAGCAGGGGCACCAGCAGGAGGCTTTCCGCGTGGCTCAGGCCAGGCGGCGTATCGACGACGGATGGCATTCCGTCGGTGGACAGATCCTGGCCGAGGCCGACCCGGGCGATGCTCAGGCGGAATTGCTCAGGCAGGAGTTGGCGGCCGTTCGCCTGCACACCGACGACGCGGCTGCGAAGGCGGAGCAGGCATTGCAGCAAGGTGACATTGTCGCGGCGGTGGACTTCATCCGCGCCGCCGGCATGACGAAGAATCGAAATGGACAAGTGGGCGAGTTGCTTCGCCGTATCAAGAAGCTCGGTGGCCAGCAGGTCCAGACCAGTCTCGAACAGGGCCGCATCGATCGCGCCCAGTCGCTGTTGCAGCGGCTGGTTCCATTGGATGGCGATAGCCAGGAGCTGACGGAATTGCGAAGAGCGTTGATGCAGTGCCATCAGGCGGCTGAACTTCTCGCCGGGGGGCAGGCCGGCACGGCACTGCCTCTGTTGAGGAAGGTCAAGGCGATGTATCCGTCGGCCAGATGGCTCGACAAAGCGATCGGCGATGTCAAGCAGGCCACCGAGGCTCTGGAAGAGCTCGACGCCGGGCCGCTGGGATTGAGCATCGCGGACGCCATGGGAAGCCGTCACCAGGCAATGGAAGACCCGGATGCAGGCTCTCCGACCCATCAGAAGCCCCGGTGCGAAATCGGAAGAGATGCGAGTATAGGAATGAGCAATCCGGGAACGTCGTCGTTGCCTTCTGAATTCGTCATGCAGATGGATGGGGTCGGCAGCTATCTCGTTTTCCGCGATGACCGGCTGACGATTGGCCCGATCAGCTCGTCGGCCCGACCGACGCTGGGTCTGATAGCCGAGCCGAATCTGCCCGTGATCAGTATCGAACGCGTCGATTCGGACTACTTCGTCCGCTCGGAGAACACGATTCAGATCAACGGCAAGCCGGTGACTGAGAGACTCTTGGCCGACGGTGACACGATTGCGCTGTCGCCAAGATGCAGGTTGCGATTCCGCGTTCCTAACCCGGCCAGCACGACCGCCATGCTACTGCTGAGCGGGGCCAGACTGGGCCGGCCCGATATTCGGCACATCATTCTCATGGGCCGTGATATTCTCGCCGGGCCTTACACGAACAATCACATCCAGACCGAGCACCTCGACGAAACCATCACGTTTTTCGAGCAGAACGACCGGCTGTTGTGCCGGGCAGGCCAGCCCGTCACGGTTGGGGACCGACCCATGCAGCCGGACAAGGGCCTGACGTTGGACAAACCGATTCGGATCGGCAAGCTGTCCATGGTTCTGGCGAAGTTCCACGCGTAGTAGCAAGCAAGGTAAGTGACGACGACCTTTTAATCCGGCAGAAAAGATTATGGACGCGTACCAATACAAATATGGAGATCGGCCACTGGAGGGGTATACCATCCAGCGAGCGGCCGGGCGAGGCGGTTTCGGCGAGGTCTACTACGCCATCAGCGACAGCGGGCGGCAGGTGGCGCTCAAGGTGGTCCAAAGCCACGAGCAGATCGAGCTGCGGGGCATCAGCCAGTGCATGAACCTCAAGAGCCCGCATTTGGTTACCGTCTTCGATGTGAAATACAACGATCAGAATCGGCCGTTCGTTATCATGGAATACGTCTCGGGGCCGGCGCTGAGCGATCTGTTGAAGGAGTCGCCCGGGGGGCTGGGCACGCAGAAGGCGGCTTTCTTCCTGCGCGAGATCGCCAAAGGCCTGTCGTATCTGCACGAATGCGGGATCGTCCACCGCGACCTCAAGCCCAGCAACATCTTCTACGAGAACGGCTACGTCAAGATCGGCGACTACGGCCTGACCAAGGCGATCAGCACCAGTCGTCACGTCAGTCATACGATCACGGTGGGCACCGTCCATTACATGGCGCCCGAGATCGGAGCGGGGCGGTACGATCGCAGCGTCGACATCTACGCCCTGGGCGTGCTGCTCTACGAGATGCTCACGGGCCAGGTTCCGTTCCTCGGAGCCAGTCCGGCCGAGATCCTGATGAAGCACATGACCGCGCCGCCGCAACTCGACCACATCGAGGAGCCCTTCCGCCGCGTTATCCGCAAGGCGCTGGCCAAGGACCCCGACGAACGCTATCAAACCGTGCAGGAGATGGTCGAGGATATTTTTGGCGCCGAGCACGTGCGCAACAGCGTCTCGCAATTCTCGCCGGAAGAGCTGTCGGTGGTGGCCGAGCACATCGCGCACAAGATGGGCGATGCCCAAGCGGCGCGACCGGAACGACCGGCCGGAACGGCCCAGGCCCAGGAGCCGACAGACTTCAGCAAGGAGATTGGGAAGAAGGCCGAATACATCGCGAAGAAGGTCGAAGTCCTTAGTGGACAGATGGCCGAGAAGCTCAAGGTGGCCAAGGCACGTGCCCAGAAGGCCGGGCCGCCAAAGCCCGTCACGATTGCCGATCCGATCAGCCCGAACCAGCGTCGCACCCTCGCTTTGATGACGATGGCTACCGTCAGCTTTGGGGCGGCTTTGCTCGGGCAGGGAGGCCAAGGCAGCGGGTTCGCACGTGCGGTAACGGTCTTCGTTCTGGTGGGCATCGCCTCGAGGATCATCCTGTATTCGCGTCGGCAATGGTGGGCCACGCTGGATGAGGATGCGCGTTGGCTGGGTCGAGCGATGACCTGCTTCGGTGCCGCTTTCGTCTCGGTTCTTGCGGCAAGCATCTTCGGCCAGATCACGGGCGGTCATGGATTTGTTCGGCCGGGCGGATGGCACGGCCCGATTCCTTTCGTCTGGCTACCGCTGTTCGGCAGCCTGATAGGCCAAGTGGGTGGAAAGGTCCTGGCCCTCGCTCTGCCGATGCTGCTGGTGGACTGGTGGAAGATCAGCGCGCCGCAGCGAGAGAAACGCGTCGTACTGGGTCATGCCCTGTGGGTGGGTTTCCTGGGCTTTGTGAGTGGAGGAGTCTTCGGGCTCGAACCGGTGATCGCGGCCTGTGCGTTGGCCGGCATTGTTCTGGTCGTCCAGGCGGGCAGTCCGTTCGGCCGGCCCGTGGCCGAGGTTGCGGCCGAGGCTGGCGCCGCCAAACGCCCCAAGCAGACGCCTGCCTCCGGCATGGGTACTCGGTCCGTTCCGCCATACGCCCGCTCTCTCTGGTTGATCGCCTGGCTGATGAGCATTGGATTGGGGCTGTTCCTCTGCATCATGGCCGGCACGAACAAGTACGGCAATGATTTCGGGTTCGCCATCGCCTTCGGCGTCGATGCGTTCATCTTCTCTGTGCTGTGCTTTATCATGATGTTTCGCGGGACGTTCGCCGGCTGGTATCGGTATCTCGTTCGACCGGTGCTGCTGACGCTCTGTGTCCAAACGGTGGTCACATTCTCGATTCTGCTTGGTACCACCCATGGCGGCCCGCCGTTTGGCGTGTTTCTGTTCCTGATCATCTTCCCGAATATCCTGTTCCTGGTTCTGTTGTTCGCGCCGCCTCGCGTCTTTGGCGTCCGAGACGTTGCGACGTTGGGACATGCCGGGAGTCCTTTGCACCAGCGGTCCGGCCATCCCCTTACGGCGAGCGGCGCGGTTTCACCGGCCAAGCGGTCATGGGCCCTGATCCTGGCCTTGGTTCCATTGGTCCCGCTGCCGCCTCTGTGCGGCCTCCAACGTTTCTACGTGGGCAAGATCGGGACCGGGATTCTCTGGCTGTTCACAGGAGGGCTATTCGGTATCGGCCAGCTCATCGATATCATCATGATCGTGGTTGGGCAGTTCACAGACAAGAATGATTTGCCCGTGGCGAATTGGCACGGTTCTGCCCTGACTCGGGAAAGGCCCAAACGTCCGAAGCCTGCCCCGGCAGCACCCGCAGGGGCGGGAGCCGAGCCCGCGGGTCCACCCGTGCCACCGGTCGCTGCCGCGGCGGCTCCGGAGAAGAGTGAACCGCCGTCCTCTCCTTCGTACTCCAGCACGGGGACCATCATCTATGAGCCCTGGCATCCGTTCAGTGGTCTGATCTGCGCCCTGGGACATATCCTGGTCCTGGTCGCCGTGGTGGTCGGTTTAGCCTTGGCCCTCCACCTGCCGGCCGTTGTGGCAGCCGGGTGGCCCGATCCGGCCATCGCACAGCAGCTCGACGAGTTCTTCCACTATGCCGAGTGGCCCAGAACGGTCGAGCAAGGAGGCGGGCTGCTCGTGGTGGGCCTGCTGTTTCTGGCGGCCCTCCTGATCATGGTCGGGCGACGCAAGTCCGGGCCCGCGCACGTGATTCGCGCCCTGTTGGGCTTGGGCGGGTTCTTCTGGGCGATCCAGCTCTTTCGTAGCGAAGCCATGTCGGCATCGGAGGCCAAGAGCATCGCCGAATTGATTCAACAACACGAAGTGGGTCGTGCCCTGGAACGGCTCTTCAGTGCGCTCAGTCAGGAGGAGGCGATTTTCGCCGGGGTAATCGCCTTGGCGTCTATCCTCGTGCTGGCCTGGCCGCCGCGCCGACACACACCGATTTACGCACCGATGCCCCATCAACAAGAGGTGGTCATATGACTCCGATGTTCATCATCCCGATCCCTTTTGTCTTTGTCTTGCTTCTTCTGTTGTTGAAGAAAGCGCCTAATGTCGGCGTATGGGTCGTCGCCGGACTGATCTCTGTCGTCGTCTTCATGCTGGCGATTCTCCTTCCGATCGGGATGCACGATGGCCTGGCGCCGACCGTGTTGCCGGATGGCCGCGAGGTGCCGTTCTTCGTCGTTCCGCTTCCATTCCTTTTCGTGCTGCTGATTCGCCTGTTGAACAAGTCGCCGAAAGTGGGGGCGACCGTGATTGTCGGAGTCGTTGTCATGGGGCTGTTCGGTGCGGTCCTGTGGCTTGGCGCCTCACACCGGCGCGTGGCGTATGAACAGAGGATCGAGGGCCCGGGCGGGAGCATCGCCATCACGCAACGGACCCTGCCGGACCAGCGAGGCCAAATGCCGCCGGCATGGGAAAAGGGATACGACCACCTCCAATCTCCTCAGCCGCGCGCGGTGCCGACCCTGCCGAATCTCCAAGGTTTGGCGGCTACCTCGCCCATCTGGTCCGAAGGTGTCGAAAACGAGTATGAGGCCGATGTCTATCCGTCCAAGCTGGCCGCCGTTCGAGCCCTGGGGCGCGGATGCGCGGACCCATTCAGGAAGCGGTCGCTCGCATCGATGGCGCCGCCAAGATCGTCGTCTTCCAGGAAGAGAACGAGCGGTCGTTGATCATGGAGTTCAAGAAGGCGATTGAGGAGGCGCTTCCCGAAATCCCGTGTTCTGTCGCCGCCGGAACGAGGAACATCGATTGGGAAGAGATCGGTGTCACACTCCGATTTGTAGGCGTAGATATCCAGCCTGCGCCTTGGGACGCATCGGGCAACCGGAAGGTGGTGACCGGTGACTTGCTGGCCAACGCCCGAAATCGGGAATGGGAGGCGAACGTCCGGCAGAACTTCATCGAGAAGCCCTGGATCGAGAACTACGCTCGCTTTGTTAGCGATGGACCGGACAGGCATTTTCTCATCGCCCGGTCTTGGGAGGCCTGCACCAGCGAGAATGAGGCCCGGCAGCAGGCGATCCAGGATGCGTGCAATCAACTCAGTGCGATTGCTGCGCAGAAACTAGCGACGATTCCCGGACGGCCTGGGTTGACGGTCAACTCTCAGGATGTGCAGGAGGGAGGATTTATTCTGCGATCAATTCGTTCAGAGTTTTGACGGCTCGGCGGGCAAGATCTGGCGTCAGGCCATGTCTGATCGATGCTTCGGCCGACAAGCTGGCCTGGCTTAGCAGCCGTAAGAACGCGGAAGTGCACACCGTACGGATCACCTGGGCCCGCATGATTCTGTCGGCTTTTGGCGTTCTGGTCGTAATTGTTGCCGCCTACCTCTTCCTAAACATGGCCACCAAAGGGTATTATGAGTGGTCGTTACGCATTGCCGGGATGGTCCTGGCGATCGCGGGCATCCTATCGATATTCCTGGTCCTGAGGTGACCGCCTGCCTCGGGACGCTTGCAGGTCCGAAGAGGCAGATGGATAAAGTCTCCAGACCAGAACAGTACTTCCTGGACCGGATTCGCCAGGGCGACCAGCAGGCCTGGTCGGATTTCATCGGACGCTATCGAGGCCGGCTGTTGCGTTTTGCGCGGGCCAAGCTCCCTCAGCGGGCCGACGCCGAAGATGTGGTGCAGGAGGCATTCATCGCGTTCGTCCGAAGCCTGGACCGATTCCGGGGCGATTGTGACCTCGAGACCTACCTTTTCTCCCTGATTCGCCGCAAGATCATCGACAGCTACCGTCGAAGGGATGCGAGGCGGGTCTGCCTTATCCAGGATGCCTACGAATTCGATCCGCAGGAGAGTTCGTCCGACGCGTTCGAGCAGGTGGCCAGCCCTGCTCAGACGGCCAGTTGGTACGCTCGAGCCGACGAGCAGTACGACCTCCAGAAGACCGTCCTGGCCGACGCGCTGGAGAATCTGGTCGATGGCTTCAAACACAATCTGCGATTCCGTGACCTCCAGATCATCGAGCTGTTGCTCTACTGTCAGTTGCCCAACAAACGCGTGGCCGAGACCATGAACATCGACGAGAAGACGATTGCCCTGGTCAAGCACCGCAGTCTCAAGCAGATTCGCAGTTTCGTCGAACGGAAGAAAGTCCAGGCGGGCCCTTCGTCCGAGGATTTCGAGGGCCTGCTGACCGACATCTGGGAATACCGTCGTTTCAGTTGCCCCAAACGCAGCACGATCGGCGGCTTCCTGCTTCGCACGCTCAGCGAGGAATGGCAGCGCTACGTGGATTTTCACCTCAACGTCCTGGGCTGCCGTTTCTGCCGGGCCAACCTGGAAGACCTCGAATCCGAGACGGCTAAGCACACCCAGCAACTCCAGGCCCGCATCATGGAATCCACCGTCGGCTTCCTCAGCCGCCCCATGTAACGAATTCTCTTCGATCGCGTCTTATCGATATGCCAGAAGAGACGATCGTATGGTTGGGCCGGAGATCGAGTCAGCGATACAGGACGATCATCGGTCCCAAAGCGGCCAGTCTGTGTCGACTGCACGAGCTTGGGGCAAGAGTTCCGCCGTGCTTCTTTGTCACGACGGACGCCTTTCGGTCGCACCTGCGTTCAGGTGATCTTCGCTCGCAGATCGCGGCGGGTTTCGGCGCGAAATCGGAGGACTTTCGCGCGAGTTTGCAGCAGATCCGAAAGCTCGTCGCTGGTACACCTCTTCCGGAACATGTGCGCGAGCAGGTTGTGATGGCCTATCAGCATTTGGACGCGGGCTCGGTCGCCGTGCGTTCGTCAGCGACGGCTGAAGACCTGCCGGGACATTCGTTTGCAGGGCAGTACGAGACAGTTCTGGGGGTAACCTCGCTGGAGGACTGTCTTGACGCGATCAAGCGATGCTGGGCCTCGCTATGGACCGAGCGGGCGTACGAGTACCGCGAGCGAAACGGGATCGAGCACGAGCAGGTCGAGATGGCCGTCATCGTGCAGCAGCAAATCGAACCCGAGGCGGCGGGGGTGGTCTTCACGCTCGACCCGGTGACAGGCAGCCCGAGCCGGATCGTGATCGAAGCTTGTGCCGGGCTCGGCGAAAGCCTCGTCTCGGGTCATGTCACCCCGGACCGGATTATCTTACGAAAGAAGAACCTCGACCTGATCCGCCAGACCATCGCAAACGGTGAGTTGCGTGAACCGATCTTGAATCTCAGGTCAACCCAACGACTTGCACGTCAGGCCCGGCGCATCGAACGAAAGCTGGGTGGACCACAGGACATCGAGTGGGCACTTCAAGGCGACAGGCTCTGGTTTCTCCAGGCCAGGCCCATCACCGCCGTGCCCGAGCCCAAGTCGTGGGAAGACCGCCAGATCTGGACCAACCTGAATCTGGGCGAGGTCGTGCCCGATGTCATGACGCCCATGACCCGTTCGATGATCGAGCCGATGTTTGCGCCGCTCTTCGGCTCGATCCTTCGTCTGGTCGGTGCGGACTTGACGAGAGGTCAGATCGTGGGCTTCGTAGCCGGAAGGCTCTACTTCAACGTCAATACCGGCGTGGCTGTGGGGCTGCCCTTCAACCAGGGCCCGGAGAAATGGACCTGCGCCTCGACTTTGATGGGAGGCGAGCAGAACCGGCTCTTCGAACTCGGCGAGGTGGACCTGTGCGAGGAAGACCTGCCTGATCTGGGCTTCTCTTGGCTTCGCTATGTCCTCTCGTGGCCGTCACTGGTTCGCACCCTGATCGCGCACCGCCCCAGCCGGGGCGAGGCCTTCAAGGCCTCGATGCGCGCACAAGGTGACGCTCTGTCCCGAATGGACGTCAAGGCCATGACCACCGAAGAACTCGCTTCTTTCATAGGCGGGATTCTCACTGGCCGCCTGGCCAACACCGATCTGCTCTTCCTGGGGCCCGGCGCTGCGGCTTTGCCCGTCTTGCAGAAGATTGGTCGGGACTGGCTTGGTGACCGGGACCTGACGCTCACCTATCGGCTCTTCGCTGCCCAGGGGGGCATCGCCGATACGCAGGCCGGTCTCGATCTATGGCGCTTGGCAGCGCTGGCTCACGAGAGCGCTGAAGTCGAGGGGCCTTTGCTTTCCGAGGCCAAGTGGGACGAGCTTCGTCCCAAACTTGAGCGGACCGGTCACGGCGAACAATTCGTCGCGGGGTGGGACCGATTCATGGTCGAGCACGGTCACCACTGCGGGGGCGAGCTCGAACTGCGCAACGCCCGTTGGTCCGAGCGCCCCGACTATATCCTCGATCTTCTCCGTGGTTATCTTCGCTCCCTCGACCGGGCCGATCCACTGGCCAATCAGCAGCGGTTGGCCGCCGAGCGAGAGCGGCTCACCGGGCAGTGCCGCGACCGACTGAAAAACCCGATCAAGCGAGCCCTTTTCGATTGGGCTATCCGGAACGCCCGCAAGGTGGCTGTCGATCGAGAGAACTGGAAGAACGAAGCGGTTCGTCACATCGCCGCGTTCCGACGTATCTTGTTGGAACTGGGCGGGCGGCTGGTGGATCGAGGCGTTCTCCAAGAAAGGGACGATGTTTTCTTCCTCGAAATCCCCGAGGTTGAGCCGGTGGTGGGCGGAACCGCCGACTTCGATGTGGCCGAGCGGATCGCCGAACGCCGGGCCGAATACGACCACAACTGTGGTTCAACGCCGCCACCTGTCGTCGTGGGTCGGTTCAATCCGCTGAAGCACCGCCCGCCGGAGGTTGACACGACGGCCAAACTGCTGAAAGGAACAGCGGTCAGCTCCGGAGTGGCGACGGGCAGAGCGAAGGTGATCCTCCATACCGACGACCACCAGCACGTCGAGGCAGGCGAAATCCTCGTGGCGCCGTCTACCGATCCGGCGTGGACGCCGTACTTCCTGCCGGCTGCCGCCGTGGTCATGGACCTGGGCGGCATCCTCTCGCACGGCGCCATCATCGCCCGCGAATACGGTATTCCGGCTGTCGCTAACGTCGGCCACGCCTCTCGCATCATCCAGACCGGCCAGACCGTTGAGGTCGATGGTGATCGAGGTGTCGTTCGAATTCTATCGTAACACCTCCAATCGTCAGATTCCTCTGTAGCGATTTTCATCTCTCCTCGTTCTATGTGTTAGAATCGCGTCAATGGCCTTCTGGATCGAACGGAATGACGGACCGCGTTGAGACAATTGAAATCACCGACGAGCACCTTGTGCGGGAGACCCTGGCCGGTGACATCTCGGCCTTCGGAATGCTGGTCGAGCGGCACTGGAAGATGGTCGTGGCCCTGGTCATGGCTCGAATCGGCGATGCGACCGAGGCCGACGACGTCGCCCAGGAGAGCTTCCTGAAGGCTTATTCGCAACTGCACAAGCTCCGCCATCCCGCTCGTTTTGGGGGCTGGCTAGCTAAGATCGCGTGCCAGGAGTGTACCGATCTGGTCAGGAGAAGTGTCCGCCACCGAGCGGCTCTAACCCGGCAAGTGACGCGATCAGAGGAGCCTGCGACAATGCCCGCATACTCATCCAACCCGGGTCTTAGCGAGAGGCAGATTCATCTCGTCAGGCACACGGTTAGTGAGCTTCCCGAGAAGTTCCAGAGGTTGATCGTCATGCGGTTCGTCTCGGGCCTCTCGGCGGTGCAGATCGCCGAGCAGTTGGGCAAGCGTCCCGGTACGGTCCGGGTCTGGCTCCACCGCGCCTACAAAATGCTTCGAAAAGACCTTACTCCGCTCCTTGAGGAGGTCCAGTCATGATATCCTGCGGCGATGCCAGAGAATTGATCAACAAGGCCCTCGACGGGACGCTTGAGACTACGGAACGTGCCGAACTCGACGTGCACGCCCAGACATGTCAGGTGTGCCGAGAGGAATTGCGCCGACTTGAGTTGATGGAAGAGGTGATCGGCGATGCCCTTTCATCTCCGACTGAGGCGGTCCAGGCCAAGGCCGATATCATGGCCCAACTCTCGGGCCGAGGCAATTCCACGATTCGCCACGCGGGATACGCCCACGGACGTTGGGCCTGGACCCGAACCGCGATTGCCGCCGGCATCATGCTCGCTGCCGGTCTGGCCCTTGGTTTTGTCGTGGGTCGAGACGGGCGAGGCCACGCCTCGGAGACTTTGAAGCTGTACGAAGTTCCGATGCGTATCGGCCATCTGAAGGGGATGGTTCTGGTCAGACACGAGGGGAGCGACTCGTGGCAACCGCTTCGAGAGCGGTGCCGTCGTCTATCGTGGTGACACATTCCACTCGACGCCCAAAGCCGAATTCGTGCTGGACCTGGAAAACAACTCGACGATCGAGGTGAGCCCCAACAGCATGCTCGCTTTGGTGTCCTATGGTAACAAGACCGAGTTTTCTCTGGAGCAGGGCGAGTGCACCGCCAATCTTCAGAGTCCCCATGGCCCGTTCTTCGTCCGCACTCCCCACGGCCGGGTGGAGGCTCGGAACGGAATTCACCGTCACCGTTGAATAGCCCGCGAAGCTTGACCCAGCTCTGCCTACGAGGCGGAAGGAGAGAAACGATGCAAACACATCAAATCACATTCTGCGCCATTGTGCTGCTTGCGGCGCAGGCTCTGGCCAGTGCACAGAAGACAGAAATCCGCGTGGAAAGAGGAAAGATCGTTGCGGAGACCGCTAACGCCAGTGTAGCCGTTGAGGCCGGCCGCAAAGTCGTCCTCACTCCAGACGCCGGACCGGCCATCTCGGTCGACAACCCTCTCGTTCGCGACGTGATGAAGCTGAACCGGTTGGTCGAAGCTGAGAAGCAGAGAAGCGACTTGAAGATTGATTCGGCTTTCATTCTCGTCGGCAGTGGCGATAAGGATAATATCCTCGGGGCCATGTACTTCGAGTTTCCGAATTGGCGGCCCGAGCCCACAGACGTGTTCACATTGCCTTCTGCGTCGATCATTCCAGATTTGCAGGTGTACGATTCGGCCGGAAATCTGCTGCAAGTCGATAGGACAATTCGTGACGAAACGACAGCATCGTACACAATCCATACCAAAGAACCTGTGCCGGCAGGAGGGCATTTCAGGCTGATCGGGGTGGCGAACCTTCAGGATATGCCGTTGATTCCGGGGGGAGCGCCAGCCTACTTCAAGGAAGGGCCCGTGTGGTACTTCCGGACGATCAATCAGATGCCGAACTGTCTGAACTACTTTCGCCTTATTCTGCCTCCGTCGGCGATTCTTCTGGATACGAATCGACCGGTGATATCGACCGACAACGTCGATGGGCGGCTGGCCGTCACGATGCGGAATTACACGGGGCCGTATTCGGACGGCACTTGCATCATCGCGTTTCTCTGGCCCGATCAGGATGGCACGAGTCTCAGCTGATATTCCGCCGGAGTACCACGGTCTGCGTGACGCACGCGATCGCGATATGGCGGCGACGTTCCAGCGCGAGTTGATCCAGATCGAAGCAGGCAACCGGTTCCATGACCAGCGCACGCCGCTGTCGACTCTGCTGAGCATTTACAGCGCGCTCGCACGTCAGGACGTTGACGACTATCGGTCTCTGCTCTACAGGCCACTTTCGCTGGAAGAGGAACGGCCTCACATCAAACAGGCCGCCTATACGGCGGACCAGCTTACTGTGCTGCGGATTCCGCCATGGCCCGAGAATCCGGGGGATGGCTACGTGCATCCGGTTTACTTGTGCAGAAGAGGCTCGCTAATCCACGAATTCACGCAGCTCTTTGCCTACCGGGACGGTGGCTGGTATTCGTACAGCACCCAGTGGCCCCGCCACAAAGAGCCTGCCGAAACGGAGCCGGGCCGGATCGAATCGGCTAAGGCTCAGGGATATCTCACCGATTGGGAGGTCGTCGGGCCCTACGTGCAGAAGGACAAGAACGCCGAGCAACTCTTCGATATTCCCTTTGGTCCGGAGCTGTCTGGAGTGGATGTCCCATGGCACTCCGCGAAGGTTGAACCTTACGAAGAGCATCCTGTGTCCGTCGATATCAGCTCCGTGCTATTACCCGTGGATCAGAGTGTGGCCTATCTGCGTACGGAAATTCTCTCGGACACGCAGAAGCCGGTACGTCTTGAGATCTACACCGACGATGGTGTCAAAGCCTGGCTCAATGGCGAGATCATCCTCGAAAGCAACAACAGCCGGGGGATCTCGCAGCAGCCCGATGCCGTCAACGTCACCTTGAAGCAGGGCGTCAACCACCTCATGCTCAAAGTGACCGAAGACATTTGGGGATCGCGAGCCATTGTGCAAATCGGTTCTGACCGGGCGGCTGACCCTCGACCTATGAACAAGGCGATTTGCCCCGAGACTCGCGTACGACTGGATTGGACGCCCGCTATCGCGGCGCGATCGCACCGCGTCTATTTCGGGGACGATCCGAATGACATGCCTCTGTTGGCTGAGGTCTCGGAGGCTCAGCGACTACAGCCGTTGTCACTGGAAGAAGACCATCGATACTACTGGCGGGTGGACGGAGTCCTGGCTGATGGTTCCAGCATTGAGGTGACATGTGGAGTTTCACCACAGGTCCACAAGTGGCCTGGTGGACCTTTGATGGTGATGCAAAGGACCGGTCTGTCAACGCCTTCAACGGGACCCTCCACGGGAATCCCCGTTGGGTTCCTGGGGTAAGCGGCCAGGCCGTGGCACTGGAAGAGGAAGAAGATTACGTCGTGATTCCCCCGATGAATCTCAATACCGACAAGATGACCATCACCCTGTGGGTCAGAACTGAAGAAGGTGTAGACAATCCGGGCTTGGTCTTCACGCGCGGCGGTTCCACTACGGCCGGCTTGTGGTTCAACGCGAACAACAATCTGCGCTACAACTGGAATGACGACCGCGAAACCTGGTTGTGGGATTCTCATCTGTTCGCTCCCAACCAGACCTGGACCTTTGCGGCCCTGGTCGTCGATCCCGAGTGGGCCACCATCTACATGCACGATGGCACGGCCATGAAATCGGCGACCCACCGGCACGGGCACGGGGTGGCTAAGTTCGACGGTGTCACCTACATCGGCCAAGATCCGAGATGGCGAACGCTCAGAGGCGCCATTGATGATGTCCGTGTCTTCAACCGCGCCTTCGACGCTACACAGATCGAGGCGATCTACCGCGAAACCGCCAAGAGACCCTGAAGGTGACCCCGGATGCCGGCTCTTAAGGCTCCGTCCCGGGACTCGTCGATCAGTAAGAGAAATCCATGACAGGCATCTGCTCGATATGGTACCATCCATCCGAGTAGGTGCCTGACTATTGAGATTGAGATGCGGAGAATCGATGTCCGATTGCGGAGAAACCAATCCAGAGGCAGTGGTTCCGAGGAGGAAACGGCAGCGGCACTTCAGACGTGTGCTGCGGGGCCTGGCGGTCTTGCTTGGCGTTGTGTTCTTGCTCCTGGGGGTGGTGCTGTACAATCCGGTGCGAACGCTGGCGACACTGGAGAAGGTTGACGATTTTCCGCTGTACGTGATGCACTACAAGGGGACGTACCTGTTCGATGTCTTTGTCAAAGAGGGGATCGAGTGGGGGCCTTGCAGAAAAGTCTACCAGGCGGTGAACCCTGATGCGTGCACGAGTTTCTCAACTCCGATGGCGGATGGTGACGTGGTGTTCGGTCGCAATCTGGATTGGAGCCATCGATCGTCGTTGTTGCTGTTCACCGATCCGCCGGATGGCTATGCATCCGTTTCTTTGGTCGATCTATACTATCTCGGGCTGGAAGGGATGCAGGAGATTCCGTGGTCCAAACGATTCGTTCTCCTGGCGGCGCCCTACGCGACCATCGACGGGATGAACGAATGCGGCGTGGCCATCGCCCAGAACGCCGTGCCGGAAAGGGATACGCCCAAAGACCCCAACAAACCGACCCTGCTCAATAGCCAGATCATGCGGCTCGTTCTGGACCATGCCGAGGACGTGGAGGAGGCCTTGACGCTGATCCGGCAATACAATGTCGAGTTCGTCGGACCACGCGGGCATTTCCACATCGCTGATGCCTCCGGTGCTTCCGCCATTGTGGAGTACGTGGATGGAGGCATTGCCATCGTCCGCAATGACAAGTCCTGGCAGGTCTCGACGAACTTCCTGCTGTCGGAGGAGATCAAGCCCGAGTGCTGGCGCTACAACAAAGCGGCCCAAGTGCTCTCCGCGTCGCGGGGCATCGCTTCCGACGAGGCCGCGATGCGCCTGCTGGAAGCGGTGAAACAGGACCACACGGTTTGGTCCGTCGTTTATGGCCTCGGCTCCGGCTCAATCGATGTTGCTATGGGGCAGGACTACGAGGACGTACACGCGTTCGCCCTTCCTAGATAGAACCCGGGGATATCTACAGGTTCATGGGCAGGCCGCGGTCGCGGAGGTATTCTTTCATCTGGTTGATGGTGAAATCGCCGAAATGAGTGATGGAGGCCATCAGCACCGCGTCGGCGCCGCCATCGACGACGGCATCGTAGAGGTGTTCGAGTTTGCCGGCGCCACCGGAGGCGATGACGGGAATGTTGACGGCGTCGGAGACGGCTTTGTTCAGCTCATTGTCATAGCCGGCCAGCGTGCCGTCGGCGTCCATACTGGTCAGCAGGATCTCTCCGGCGCCGAATTCCTCGCCTCGAATGGCCCACTCGACGACGTCGATGTCGGTCGGTTCCGAACCCGCCTTGACGCAGACCTGCCAGTGACCCGGTTTCGTTTTGGAGCGTCTTGCGTCGATCGCGAGCACGACGCACTGATTGCCGAATCGCTGGGCGGCTTCTGAAAGCAGTTCCGGGTTCTGAACCGCGGCCGTGTTGACCGAGACTTTCTCGGCACCGCTGCGCAGCAACTCGTCGATCTGCTCGACATCGCGAATACCGCCACCGACGGTGAAGGGGATGAAGACATTCTTGGCCACGCGCTCGACGAGGTCGACGATGGTCTTTCGTGAGCGGATGGTAGCGGTGATATCGAGGAAGACCAGTTCATCGGCCCCGGTGTCACTGTACCGGGCGCCGAGTTCCACGGGGTCGCCGGCGTCACGCAGGTTCAGAAAGTTGACGCCTTTGACGACGCGGTTGTCCTTGACGTCGAGACACGGGATAATTCGCTTTGCTAACATCAATCGCCCCTGGTGTATGAGCAACCCCTATCGGTTGCCCTCAACGCAGTGCGGGCAGACACAGTGGTCTGCCCCTACTGGTTTGCACAGATCCTATAAAAGTTATCGAGGACTTTCAGTCCCTGCCTGGAACTCTTCTCGGGGTGGAATTGCACGCCGTAGATGTTGTCCTTCTGGACCGAAGCGGGCAGGGCGAAACCGTAATCAGTATAGGCGATCTTGGCCTGCTCGTCGGCTGGCTGAGCGTAGAACGAGTGGGCGAAGTAGAAGTGCTTGGCTTCTCCGAGGTCCGAGAACAGGTTCATCTCCGGCGGCAGCTCGATCCGATTCCAGCCCATATGCGGCACGACCTGGTCGGTGGGCAGGGGCACGACCTTGCCCTTGATCAGACCGAGTCCCTGGTGCGGGCCGTACTCGGCGCTTTCGTCGAAAAGCATCTGGTAGCCGACGCAAATGCCCAGGACAGGCTTGCCTGCCTCGGCGGCCTTCTTGACGAGGTCGGCGGCCGAACCGAGCGCGTCCATGGCATAGCCAAAGGCCGCCACACCGGGCAGAACGAGCCCCATAGCCTTGTCCACGGTCTTGGGGTCCCGGCTCAACTCTACGTCGCAACCGATGTGCCGAAAGGCGTTGCAGACGCTTCGCACATTGCCTACGCTATAATCTACTACGACAATCATCCGGCGAGTGTACCCTCCGAGCCTGACCCCGTCAAATGAGTTTAACTGATAGCCTGCTTAAGCAAAAATGATTTGCCGGCCCCGACTGACCGACCTATAATACTCTCCACTCCGCGAGCGCTCTGGAATACTCAATTTTCGCCCTTTTTCGGGTAGAGTTTCCGTCCGCAAAGGTCGATGGAACGTAGGACCAAAGCACGGAGAAAATAGGGGATACTATCGATGTGTGGAATCGTCGCATACTTGGGCCGCAAGGCCGCTCAGCCGATCCTCGTCGAGGGGCTGAAGCGCCTGGAATATCGAGGGTACGATTCAGCCGGTGTGGCCGTGCTGGACGATGGCTCGATTCACGTTACCAAGACCAGCGGTCGCATCAGCGCTCTGGAAGGAGTCCTGGAGGAGCCTTGTGCTGGCGACACGCTGGGGATCGGGCACACGCGATGGGCTACACACGGTCAGCCCAACACCATCAATGCGCATCCGCATCTGGATTGCACGGGCAAGATCGCCGTCGTGCACAATGGGATCATCGAGAACTACGCCACGCTGCGGACCTGGCTCCAGAACGAAGGCGTGACCTTCGCCAGCGAAACGGACACGGAAGTGATCGCCAATCTGATCGGCTACATCTATGCCAACCAGGGCGATGCGGGGCTCGCCGACGACCAGAATGCGTTCGAATGGGCCGTTCAGCAGGGCCTTCGCAAGCTCCATGGCACCTTTGGCCTGGCGATCATCTGCTCCGATTTTCCCGGGTACGCTGATCGGGGCCAAGCGGGGCAGTCCGCTGATCCTGGGCGTGGGCAACAGCGAGTACATCCTGGCTTCGGATGCGGCCGCGATCGTCGAACACACCACGCAGGCCATCTACATGGCCGACAACGAGATGGTGCTCGTCGGCCCGGACGGCTTCCATACCAAGACGATTGACAACGTCACGATCGCCAAGGACCTCAAGCAGATCGAGTTCTCGCTCGAACAGATCGAGTTGGGCGGGTTCGAGCATCACATGCTCAAAGAGATCTTCGAGCAGCCCGAGTCGCTCAGTACGTGCATGGGCGGACGCATCGAGGTCCACGACGGCAAGATCAAGCTAGGCGGCATTCGGGACTATCTGCGGGAACTGACCCGCGCCCGTCACGTGATCTTCACCGCGTGCGGTACGGCGTTCCACGCCGGGCTCGTGGGCGAATTCCTGCTCGAACATCTGGCGCGGATTCCCGTTGATACGGAATACGCCAGCGAGTTTCGCTATCGCAACCCCATCATCGAGGATGGGACGATCGTTATCGCTATCAGCCAGTCGGGCGAGACCGCCGATACCCTGGCGGCCATCGAGCAGGCCAAGGAACGCGGTGCGATGGTGCTCGGCGTCGTCAACGTCGTCGGTTCGACGATCGCCAGGACGACCGATGCCGGGATTTACCTGCACGTTGGGCCCGAAATCGGCGTGGCGAGCACGAAGGCCTTTACCGCTCAGGTCGCGGTGCTGAGTATGCTGGCGATCGAACTGGGGCGGCGTAGGCACCTCGGCAGTGACGATGCGGCAAGGCACATCGCCGAGCTGGCGCAGATTCCCGAGAAGATCGACAGAATCCTCGAGCAGTCCGACCATATCCGCGAGATCGCGGCCGCCAATATCGACAAGGAAAACTGGCTGTTTCTCGGCAGCGGGTTCAACTACCCGGTGGCGCTCGAAGGGGCGCTGAAGCTCAAGGAAATCAGCTACATTCACGCCGAAGGCCTGCCCGCTGCCGAGATGAAGCACGGGCCGATCGCCCTGATCGCCGATGGCATGCCCGCCGTGTTCATCGCTACGGCCGGTCCTCAGTATGAAAAGATGATGGGCAACATCGAGGAAGTGCGGGCCCGGGGCGGCAAGGTCATCGTCGTGGCGACCGAAGGCGACGCGTACATCGAAAGCGTCGCCGATCACCTCATCACCATCCCCGATGCGCCGGAGTTGTTCCAGCCGATGCTGACGGTGATTCCGCTGCAACTGATGGCCTACCACGCCGCGGTGCTGCGAGGTCACGATGTGGACAAGCCGCGTAACCTCGCCAAGAGTGTGACGGTCGAGTAGGAGCGTGTGGGGGCGGTCGATCATTCGCCCCGCTCGAGGCATGAACAGGATACGGACGACCATGGATGGTACCTACTCCCGAACTCGGCGAGCCAACGCACGAAGCTCGGCCTTTAGCTTGATCGAATTGCTCGTCGTCATCGCCGTGATCGGCGTTCTGCTATCGATTCTCATTCCCTCGCTGCGAAAGGCAAGGCAGGTCGCCTCCCGCGTCTCGTGCGCCCACAATCTCAAGCAGATCGGCCTGGGAATGGCTATGTACCTCAACGACCACGACAGCACGTATCCATGTGCTTCAGATCCGGTCTCGGATGATCCGGTTTACTGGCTGTGGATGGGACGCGGATGGCGGCGCTGGGTCAAACCGTATCTGGGCGTCTCCATCGATGTGAACAACCCCTCGGTACTGTTGTGCCCTGAGGATCGCACCGATCCGGATCTATTCGAATCCACCAGCTACGCGTATTCGATGACGTTCTACCACAGTCCGCAACAGATTGACAAAATGAACGAAGAGGCCGAGACGTACAGCGATCCTCGTCCGTCGATTTCGCAGCGAGCCGATTCCGTCGCGTACCCGGCTTCCAAAATTCTCATCGGCGAATGGGCCAGCAGCCACGTGCCTGTCGACAACGAGCAAGGGTGGTGGAACTGGCAGGGGCGCGGAACTTCCTGTTCGCCGACGGCCACGTTGTCTTTCTCAGGGCCGAACAGATTCTGCCCGCCCGTGACAGTCTGCCCGATGCCAATCTGACGATTCACGGTGTCAAAGGTCGCGACACTGAGTAGGTCGTGCGTTCCCGCACGGCCTGGGCGAGCGGGGACGCTCGCCCTACAAGGCGTTCACTTCGAATCGAGCCAGTCGTCCCTCTCCGACGTGCAGTCCGTCGCCGAATCTGCGGACGCCAAAGCCACTCAGTCGAAATTCGGTCAGATCGAGTTGGCCTTTCATCACCGCCAATGTCACTTTGCTCGCATCGCCCGCCCGTTCGACGGTGCAAGAGCCCCAGGCGTTTCCGTTTGACCAGAAGTGTGTGCCTTCCTTCTTCGCGAAGGTCATGGCCTTGTCTACGCCGGAATAGTGAAACCCGGTCAGTGCAGGCACGGCCGCCCAACTGGCCATGGCGCGGGCGTAGTGATGTCCGCATTCCGCTTCATCGAAGGGGCTGCGCTTGAGCCCATCGTATCGGTCGCGGATGTTCGCGATGCACTTGAGCCCTTCGTCGATCTGGCCTTCCTGGAGCATACCCACGGCGGCGGTGTACTCGAACCCGGTCATCACCTCGCTGAAATAGGGGAAGGGATTCTCCGGCCGATCCTTTGGATAGCTCGCCATCAGCAAGGCCGATTCGTCACCCATCGCAAAGCTCCGCATGCAGTTGAAGTGATCGTAGAGGCTCTCGCGATAGTTGTACTGCATGATGCTCGCCAGCGTCTTGCGGACGTGGTCGGGTTCGACGAGGTAACCGAGCCCGCAGACGTGGGCGGTGTACTGGCCGACAAGCTGATCGACGAGACATCCGGCCCCGAGCTGGTAGTCGGGATTGCTCAGGTCTTTGGCGCCCATCCCCACGAGCAGGGCCGGTGCGACGGCTGACTTGTCTTTGGGCGGACGGATGTGATGCTCGTAGTACTCGCCATTGAAGAGGTTCCCGTCGATCCACCGGCTGCCTCGCTCGAACAAGCTCCGACACGTGTCGGCGAACGCGTCGTCGCCCTGGTGTCGAGCCATCTCCTCGCAGGCCCGTAGGGCGCCAAGGTACCAGATGCCCATCTGCGGATTCGGGCCGTAGTACTCGACGTCCATCGTGTTGTGCTGG
The DNA here is from genome assembly GCA_963726475.1 of uncultured Phycisphaerae bacterium. GTDB lineage: Bacteria > Planctomycetota > Phycisphaerae > Sedimentisphaerales > Anaerobacaceae > Anaerobaca. Next base: position 40,911 of record CAVSCO010000055.1, read on the forward strand.
CAGCCCTCCATCACGCCGTCCTTGTCGGCGTCCCAGCCGCCTTGGATCCAGCAGAACTCCAGGGCCTTCTTCGCGTGGGGCCAGAGCGAATCGAGCATGCGCTCGTCGCCCGAGAGTTGCCAGTCCCGGTAGAGCTTCATCAGGCACCCCATCTGGCCATCGGCGGCCGCCTTGCCGTAATCCTGGGCGCGTTCGAGTGGGAGATTGACGCGGAAGCTCATCAGGCCATCATCATTCGTTGCGTGCGCGAACTCGACCTCCCGCATCGATCGAGCCAGCGAGCCGAAGAGAAAGGCGGTCGCGTGCTCGTAGTTCCAGACGTGGGTGCAGGAGCCATGGCAGCATCCGCCTCGGTTGCTGCATCCCTCGAATCCGAAGAAACGCCCATCCCGCGTACGGAAGCAGGTTTGGCTGCGGAGCGAGCTGAGGTTGAACAGGGCCGCCTCTTTGACGACGTCGGGCAGGTCGCTGTTGCAGAAGGTCTTCACAAAACGCACGGTGTCCGCTTCGAGCCGGTTCAGTTGGCCCGCGACTTTCTCGGCCACATCCCACGCGTCGGCGTATCGCGTCGTGTAGTAGTTGCCGATTCGATCCTCTTCCACACCCTTGGGCGTCCACGTCATGCGGTTTGGGAAGTGCCACGCGATCAGGAAGGTGACCGCCTCCTTGCCCTTGGCAGGCACGTTGACCTGGACAGCCAGTGACGCCATTGGCGTATTTTCGCCCGTCGGCTCTCGCTCTTCGAGGTTGCCGTCGGCGCTGAAATCATCCCAGAAATCGAGCGGCGACCGGCCCCATCCCGAGGCGATCCAGGAGATGCGGTGGGTGATACCGCTCTTGGCGGTCGTCGCCAGGGCGATGGTTCCCCATTGCTCGGCCCGCTCGGCGACGCCTTCGGAGTTCATGAAGATGCCTCGGATCCTCCCGGTCTGTCGATACTCGTTACGGTTGGCTCGGCCTCCGGTGGCAATCAGGTCGCCTTTCCAGTCCCGGGTCTGTCCCGAGCCATCGATCCCGACAAAGTTGGGCAGGGTGCCGCAGACCGAGGCGACGAGGGGCTGATCGGTCTTGTTCTCGAGCACATACCGCAGGATGGCGACAGGGATGCCGCTGGTCTCTGGATCGGCTGGAACCAGGGGATTGAACGCTTCGAGGCGGACGTCAATTGGCATTTCCGGGTCGCTGAGCTGTACCTGGCCGAGTGGATAAGCCGTCGCGAAGCGCACTGCCGGAAGCGGGGCAGCCCATGGTTGGGCACCGTGCTTCCGTGGCTGTTCTCATAGGTCGAGAGGTCGATCGGACCCTCGGCCCCTTTGGCCAGCGTCTTGCCGTCCGGCGTCCTCACGAAAATCGCGAAAAACGGGCCAAACTGACCCCTCTTGGGGACGAAGCCCTTGCCCGGACGATTCATGATTTCCCAATCCTGTAGATTGCCCCGGCCTCCGAGCGAGACCGTTCCCGTTCCGATGCCTCCCAGGGGAAGGGCGATGCGAGCCAGATGCTGCTGGTCGTAACGCTTGAGCACAGGCCAGGTTAGGGATGTCTCCTGTGACAGGGGGCCGATCGCGACCCCATCCTGGGCCCGAGCCGTTTCGGCATGGAGCAGGGACATCACGGTGACAGCGATCAGAGGAACGATGAGGCGCGATTTCATGGTCATCTCCCGCAAGAAAGAAGCTTCCTTACCCTGTTCGCGGCAGACCTGGCTGCCGTCAGACACCTGCACATCCACCTCCGCTCGGCTTGATCGGAGGGGTTGAAAGGCCGGATTGTTCGTGATTGCGGCCGTCTGCGGGCTATTTGAGGCCCAGCACGTCCGCCATGGAGTACAGGCCTGGATCTTTGCCGACAAGCCATTTCGCGGCTCGAAGGGCACCCATGACGAAGGTGGTGCGGCTATGGGCGGTGTGGTTGAGCGTGACCGTCTCGCCCAGCGTGCTGCAGATCACCGAGTGGATGCCCACGATATCGCCAGCCCGGACGGCATGCATGCCGATCGTGCCGGGTTGCCTCAAGGCGTCCTTGCCCTCGCGGCCGTGTGTCAGGCAGCCAGGGAAGTCCCGTCCCGTGGCTTCGCACACCCGCTCCGCCAGCGTCAAGGCGCTGCCGCTGGGGGCGTCCTTCTTGAACCGGTGGTGCTGTTCGACGATTTCGATGTCGTAGTCGGGGCCCAACATAGCGGCGGCCTTGCCCACCAGCGCGAACAGGACGTTCATCCCGACACTCATGTTCGTCCCATAAATGATCGGGATCTGCCGGGTTGCCTCCATAACGCTGGCCTGCTGGTCTTTGCTGAGCCCGGTGGTCCCCATCACCAGCGAAACCTTGTTTTCAGTGCAATACTGTATTGTCTTCTCGGCCGCCTCGGGCAGGGAGAAGTCGATCACGACGTCGGCATCCGCGGGGTAGGAATCGCTCAGGAGCACGCCTAAGGCGCCTTTTCCGGCCAGCAGCCCCGCATCCTTGCCCACATCGGGGTGGTTCTTGCTGTCGGTTGCCCCGACGATCTCGAATTCCCCTGATTCGACCGCCAGGGCGACAATCTGCCTGCCCATGCGGCCGGCTGCACCCACAACCGCCAGTCTTGGCTTCATTATTGATCCTTTCTGGAACAAAAAGACTCACAGAACGCGGTGGATCATAGTCGGCCACCTCTCTCTTGACAAGTCGGAATCACGCCTATCGTGGGCGTTCGTCGGTTCCGTCGCGGGCCGTCGCCGGCATGAGTGGTCCCCGGGGGACTCCAGCAAGACACCCGGGGCCGCCGCCGAACCAATGGGGCAGTGGGCCGGTAGTTACGTCGAAGAAGGGCTCTTTCTGGATATGCCCAGACGCCAAAAAAGGCTAAAATCCATGAAAAAGTTGTTGCTCTCGCCTGTTAGGGCGACTATCATGGCCTCTTTGATTACGACGATTAATAGCTGCCAGTAAGGCTGTACGAGGTGCAGGCAATGGTGTTGACAGGACGTGTGAACAGTGCAGCAGCGTGAACTAGCAATTCGTAGCTGCGCGTTTGCGCCGATGGCGGCTCTGGAATCGATGTTTCTGCTTCAGTACCGTAGCGCCAGCGAGGTTGATGGTGAGGTTTGGCGGTCTCGACCGGTGGGTGGGCCAAGCTGCTGTCGGAGGCGACTGATGTAGGCGAAACGCAGGTGAACAACCTCGGTTTGGCATGGGTGTGTTTGGAGTGGAAACTGATAAGAGTTTCCACTTTTTTTTAGTCTTTCTGAGGATCGCCGTTGTCGTCGGCGAAGCTTGGCGGTCGATGACGGGTACAATGCAATAGTCGTCTCCTGTGCACCAGGGCCGGTGCCGGAAGGCCGTTTTCCATTTTGGATGAGAAAAGACTATGAACCAGGAATTGTTGAGAATTGTGGAGAACATCGCCCGGGACAAGAATATCGACAAGGAGTCGATTTTCGTGGACCTGGAAGAAGCGATGGTCTCGGCGGTTCGCAAGCATTTCGGCGATCCGGACAGCGACATCGTCGTGCATATCGACAGGAGCAATGGAAAGGTCGCGGCCTTCCGAGACGAGCAGCCGATCGACATTCGCCGGCTCGGACGAATCCCCGCACAGACGGCCAAGCAGGTGATGATCCAAAAAATCCGCGCCGACGAGCGCGACAGCATCTACAGCGAGTTTGTCCAGAGGAAGGGCCAGTTAATCAGCGGTTCCGTCGTTCGTTACGAAGGGGGCACCCTTATCGTCAACCTCGACCACTGGACCGAGGGCTTCATGCCCAAGGGCGAGCAGATCATGGGCCAGACCCATCGCCCGGGGGAGCGCATCCGCTGCCTGATTCTCGATGTCAAGGAAACGGCGAATCAGGTCAAGATCATCCTGTCGCGAACTCATCCCGATTTCATCCGGCGTCTGTTCGAGTCGGAGGTGCCCGAAATCGCGGAGAGCATCATCGAAGTCCGGGCCCTGGCTCGGGAAGCGGGTTATCGAAGCAAAGTGGCCGTGACCTCCTACGACGACAAGGTCGACCCGGTGGGGGCCTGTGTGGGCGTCAGAGGCAGCCGCATCAAGAATATTGTCGATGAGCTGGGCGGTGAGAAGATCGACATCGTCCGGTGGAATGATTCGTCCCAGATCCTGGTGGCCAACGCACTGATGCCTGCCAAAGTCAGCGAAATCGCGCTGTGTTTCGAGTTCGGGACGGGCCACGGTCGTGGTGGAGGAGGATCAACTGTCCCTCGCCATCGGCAAGCACGGCCAGAATGTGCGTCTTGCGGCCAGACTCAGCGGCTGGGATATCGACATTCTCACGCCTGATGAATACAACCTCGGCATCGAGCGACTCGCGACGTGTGTCAAGAGCGTCGAAGGTGCCGATGATGTCCTGGTTGATAAGCTGATCGCCCTGGGTATCATATCTGTTCTTGATCTCGATGATGTGGGCCCGGAGCCGCTGGTCGGTGAGCTGGGGCTTGATCCGGACTTTGCTGAAACGCTGGTGCAGGGCGCTGACCAGGCCGCCAAGATGTTGGCGGCTGAATCAGACCGGAAGCAGGCGGAGAAGGAGTTGGCAGAACAGACGAGTCGCCTGGATGCACAGAAGAAGGATCAGGAAGAATAGGTACGTGGAGGTTTCTTGGCTACTACAAGAGTCTATTTGTTAGCTCGTGAACTCGGCGTCAAGAGTTCCGCCATCGTCAAGAAGTGCCAAGACGAAGGTCTGGACGTCAAGAACCACATGACGGCCATCTCCGCCGGTCTGGCGGCGACCATTCGCGAGTGGTTCAGCGAAGGGGAGAACGTCACGACGGTGGAAACGGCCGAACGCGTGGATCTCTCGGAGGTGCGGGTCAAGCGGCCTCAACGAACCAAGGTGATACAAGCCTCTCAGGCGTCTGAAGAGGAGTCGTCCGATAGCGGTTCCGTGGAGGCGGCCGTCGCAGAAGCGGAGCCTGTCGAAACGACCGAAGAGGTTGAAGAACTAACGGAAGAGCAGGTCGAAACCTCGGCCCCGGTCGAGGCGGCGGAGAGTGAGGAAGAAGAGCAAGTGGCAGTTCCCGTAGCAGAGGCTGAAACGGTCGAGGCGGTCGAGCAGGAGCCGGAGACGGTTGAGGCCGAGGCCGTTGAGGCCCCCGAGGTTGAAGAAGAAGAGAAGGAAGAAGAGATCGAAGTTTTGCCGGCCGGGCCCATGCTCGAGAAACCCAAGCCGGCCAAGCTCAGCGGCCCCCAGGTCGTTCGCGTGGAGGCACCGGAACCGTTGGATCGGCCGCGTCCGCGATCTCGTCCACGTCCTCGACGTGACGGCGCGGTCACCGAGCCTTTGATAGCCAAAGGCAAAGGGGCAGCGGCTGGAGCCCCGGCGGCTGGCGACGCCGATAAGAAGAGAGGCAAGCACCACAAGGAACGGACCCACGGTCGCAGGAAAGAAGGGGCCGAAGACGACGCCGGCCGCAAAGGGAAAGTCCGGGGCAAGTGGCGTCAGAGAGACCTGGATGAACGGCGGGCCCGTCTCAGTGCCGCCGGAGGCGAGGGACTGCGTCTGCGTCCGTCTCGAAAGATCACGTCCAAGGCGCAGCGTGAGGCGGCTGCGGCCGGACGCCCGAGAAAGGCGACGGTCAGCGAGCCGATCACGGTCAAAGACCTATCGGCCGCGCTGGCGGTCAAAGCGGCGGACATCATTGGCAAGCTGATGCAGCAGGGAACCATGGTGACGGCCAATCAGGTGATTTCCAGCGAAGTTGCCGAACTCGTGGCTCTGGAATTCGAGACGGAACTGGAAATCGAACGCAAGAGCTCGGCCGAGGAAGAGATTCGAAAAGAGTTTGACGCCCGCGAACGCAAGCACCTCAAGAGGCGACCGGTGGTAGTGGCCATGCTCGGTCACGTCGATCACGGCAAGACGAGCCTGTTGGACAAGATTCGGTCGACGCAGGTTGCAGCCGGTGAGGCCGGTGGCATCACCCAGCATATCGGGGCCTCGCAGGTGGCCTGGAATGACAAGACCGTGACGTTTCTTGATACGCCCGGTCACGAAGCGTTTACCGCCATGCGTGCCCGAGGGGCGAACATGACGGATATTGTGGTTCTGGTCGTTGCGGCCGACGACGGCGTGATGCCCCAGACCATCGAGGCCATCGCCCACAGCAAGGCGGCCGGGGTCTCCATCGTGGTGGCGTTGAACAAGATCGATCTGCCCGGTGTTGACATCAATCGCATCTACGCCCAGTTGTCGGAGCATGAGCTGACGCCGGCCGAGTGGGGGGGCGACACGGAAGTCGTCAAGACCAGTGCCACGACGGGGCAGGGCATCGAAGACCTGCTCGAAGCGCTGGATTACACATCCGAACTGATGGAGCTGAAGGCCGATGACACCATTCCGGGGACGGGATGGGTTATCGAAGCCAAGATGTCGCCAAAGCAGGGGCCCGTGGCCACCGTGCTGGTCAAGGAAGGCGTGCTCAGCAAGGGGGACATCGTCCTGGCCGGCGATACGTACGGCCGGATCAAGATGATGAAGAACAGCTACGGCAAGAAGATCAAAGCCGCCACGAGTTCCATGCCTGTGGAGATCAGCGGCCTCAACGATGTGCCTCAGGCGGGCGACCGGTTCTACTGCCTCGACGACATCAACCGTGCCAAGGATGCGGCCGAAGAACAACGGCTGCGGGCGCGTGAAAAGTCGCTGGCCGAACGGACCCAGGTGACGATGGACAACCTGTTCAGTCAGATCGAGGCCGGCAACGTCAAGGATCTGAATCTGATCGTCCGCGCCGACGTGCAGGGCTCGGTCGACGTGCTCAAGAAGTACCTCTCCGAACTCAGCGTAGATGAGATTCGTATCAATATTTTACAGGCTATGCCCGGGGGCATCACGGAAGGGGACGTGCTTCTGGCTGAAGCGTCCAATGCCATTATCATCGGCTTCAACGTGGTGGCGGACGAGCGTGCGGCCAAGACGGCGGAAACCGAAGGGGTGGACATCCGCTTGTACAACGTGATCTACCGCATCACGGAGGACTTGAAGAAGTCCATGGTCGGTATGCTCGAGCCGGAAGAGCAGGAAAAGGTCCTTGGTCGGGCCACTGTTCGGGCGACCTTCAAGGTCTCGCGCATTGGGACGGTCATCGGCTGTTTTGTCAGCAGCGGCGTCGTTCTCAAGAGTGCCAAGGCCAGGCTGATCCGCAACAACATCGTCGTCCGAGACGGCCTGAATCTGGAGTCGCTCAAACACTTCAAGGACGACGTACGCGAGGTCAAAGCGGGGTTCGAATGCGGCATTAAACTGGCCGGGTTCGACGACTTGAAGATGGACGATGTCCTGGAGTTCTATGAAATCGTCAAGGTGGCTCGGACCCTTGATTCGTAAGTCCGACGTCGAGGCCCCGTATAGGATGTAATGCAGGTATGCCCACCCGAAGGCAGGAAAAAGTGGCTCGCGTGGTAAAGGAGGTGGTCAGTGACGCCATCGCCAACCACTTGAGCGATCCTCGCATCGAGGGACTTGTCACGGTGACCCGGGTGGAGCCGTCACCGGATCTGCGTACGGCCGAGGTCTATTTGAGCGTGCTCGCCTCCAGTGATGCGGCCAAGAACAAGACGTTCGCGGCCATCAATCATGCGGCCAAGCGGATTCAGTCGTTGCTCGGGCCGGCCCTGTCGAGCAAGTTCTGTCCGGTGTTGCAGTTTCACCGCGACGAGCATTTTCACAAGACACTGGAGACCATGAGACTGATCGAGGAGGTGGCGAACGAGCGTCGAAGTCGCACCGGCGAGTCGGATGAGCCGGAGGAGACCTCGGATCTTTGACACGCGATGCCATTGGGGTCCGCGTTTGTGCTCTTGAACGCTGCGTTTTGTAGGGCGGCTCACCGGCCGCAGGATCATCTGGAAAGGCCATGAAGAACAGCAAGGAATACGCACAACGATTGCAGAAGCTCTATCGCGGGCTCAAACGCGTCCATCCGAAAGTGGAGAAAGTCACTTACGACGATCCGATCGAGGCCTTGATCTACGGGATCGTCAGCGAACGCATCAGCGAGACCGCCAGCCAGCGGGCGATGAAAGGGTTCCGGGACACCTTTGTCGACTGGAACGATCTGCGCGTCTCGCGCGTTGAGGAGATTGTGGAGGTGTTGCACGAGGACACCGCCGCCAGCCGGGCGACCGCCTTTGCGCTGACGACGGCTTTGCGTGCCATCTTCGACGAGTATCATGCGCTGACCCTCCAGAATCTGAAGAAAGTTGGCAAGCGTCCGGCCAAGCAGGCCCTCGAAGAGCTCGATGGCATGGATGCGTATGTCGTTGGCTATTGCATGTTGACGGCTTTGCAGGGACATGCCATCCCTCTGACCGGCCACATGGCCGATTACCTCAAGCAACATGAGGTGGTCGATCCGGATGCGGACGAGCACGATATCGAGGGCTTCCTCACCCGGCAGATCGCGGCCAAGAATGCCTATGAGTTCTATGAATTGCTGCGACGTGAGAGTGAGTCTCCCAAGGTCGCCAAGAAGAAGACGACCCGTAAGAAGACAACGACGAAGAGAAAAGTCGCTAAAGCCAAGAAATAGCACGTGCTGTCACGGCGCACCGTTGCCGCGGGCCGGAGGAGCACCTTTTCACGGATTGATTCGGATGAGTTCAGAGAGAGTTTTGAAGCTGGGGATTCCCGCCGGGAGTCTACAGAAAGCTACAGTGGAATTGTTTGCCCGAGCCGGATTCGGCATTTCCGATTCGAGACGAAGCTATCTGCCGTCTATCGACGACGACGAAATCGAGCCGGTTTGCCTGCGGGCCCAGGAGATGGGGCGTTACGTGGGAGACGGGGTCCTCGATGCCGGCATCACCGGGCACGACTGGATTACCGAGAACGACTGTGACGTCGTCGAAGTGTGTGAGTTGCCATACAGCAAGGCGACGAGCAATCCGGCGCGATGGGTCCTGGCGGTCCCCAACGAATCGAAGGTGACCAAGCCGGAGCATCTCCAGGGGGGCATCATCGCCACCGAGTTGCTTGGCGTCACGCAACGTTTCTTTGCCGATCGCAACATCGACGTCAAGGTCGAGTTCAGTTGGGGCGCCACCGAGGTCAAGGCGCGACTGGTTGACGCGATCGTCGAGTTGACGGAGACGGGGACATCCCTGCGAGCCAACAATCTTCGCATTATCGACACTGTCATCGTGTCCACCACGAGATTCGTCGCCAACCGACAGGCGTGGGAGGACGATTTCAAGCGGGAGAAGATCGAGAACATCGCGATCCTGCTCAAAGCCGCCATAGAAGCCCGCAGCAAGGTGGGGCTGAAGATGAACGTCCGCAAGGGGGATCTGGATGCGGTCCTCAAGGTGCTGCCGGCGGAAAAGAGCCCTACGGTGTCCAACCTGGTCGATTCGGACTTTGTGGCGATCGAGGTGATTGTCGACGAAAAAGTGGAGCGGACTCTGGTGCCGGCGATGAAACGAGCCGGCGCTTCGGGCATCATCACGTATCCGCTGAACAAGGTCATTCACTAAGCGGGCCGGCATTGGGGGACACGGTAGCGTATTGAAGTCGGCCGGACCGTGCTCGGTCCTGCACCGGATGTGTCCGTGGGAACCATTAGGAAACTGACCATGAAGACGAAACACACACGGCTTGCCATCTTGCTTGTCGCCGTCATCGTGATCAACGCGATTCTTGGCACCGGTTGCCGCCGTTCCAACGTTGAATCCACCGAGTCCGACGCCGCGTCGGGGAGCGGTTCGGTAACGGTCGCCACCATCGGTGACATCTCGATCAGCAAAGACGAATTGTTGCAGCGGCTGGCACAGCGCATTCAGCCACAGCGCGATAGCTACGACCGCTCGGACGAACCGGTGACCGCAGAGTCGGTGTTGCACGAGATGTTGGCCGAAAAGGCGATGGTTCTCGAAGGACGGGCGCTGGGGTACGCTGAGGACGAGTCGGTGGTCGCGTCTGTGAATCGGTTCAGGCAGCCCAGAGTCATCAGCGCTTTTCTGGGGCATTACTACGAAGAACACATTCCGGTCAGCCAGGCCGAAATGGACGCCAAGATCAGCGCCGATCCCAATGTGACTCCGGAGCAAGCCAAGATCCTGGTGATGCGGGACAAAGTGGCGCCCGTCTACCAGGCGCTCTATGCCGAACTGGAGAAGAAGTTCGAACTTCAGCGGATCGAGAAGAACTTTGCCCGGGCGGCTCAGATCTATCACCGCCTCCTGACGCAGCCGGCCGAGCCGCGAGGTCGAACGGTATTTTGGATTACCAATCACCAGATAAAGACCGAGTTGACGCGAGATGAAAGAGCCATTGTCCTGGCCACCTATAAGGGCGGGCAGTTCACGCTGTATGACTGGTTCAAGGCCGTCAACGAGATCGCTCCCCCGGGGCGATCCAAGGATTTGAGTACGCCGGCCGGTGTCGAGAAGCTGTTGAATCGAGCGTTGCAGCCGTTGATTCTGGAGGCCGAAGCTGTCGAACAAGGCTATGGCCAGGACAAAGAACTGGTTCGCATGGTTCGCGAGCGTGAGGATATGGCCATCCTCGGCAAGATCCGAACCGAGAAGTATAAAGAGGTCCAGCCCCCAACCGACGAGGAGATCAAGGCCTATTTCGAGCAGAACCCGGAGCGGTTCGCCAAGGAAGCCACGCTGAAGATCGATCAGATCTGGTGCAAGGACCTTCAGACGGCAGAGGACGTCAAGAAAGCGGTCGAGAGTGGGGAGGCGTTCGATACCGTCAAGGCCGCTCAGTCGTTGCGTCCCGACGAGCCCGAGCGGACTACGTCGAAGATGGGGGAGGGGGTGTTCTGGGATGAGTTGTGGAAGGGCGATCCCAACGATATCGTCGGGCCGGTCAAGGGCTTTTACGATGGCGGGATCAAATGGCGGGTGGTCAAGATCATTGAGAAAACGCCGTCGGAGATGAGGCCTTTCTCCGATGCGATCAAGAACCAGGTTCAATCAGCCCTGACGAGCCAGCGTATCAGAGAGAACATCGATCGCTACAGTGCATCGCTTCTCGATAAGTATCCCCATAAGGTTTACTCGGAGAAGCTCAAGGATATCGATCCGCTGAAAGTGACTCCTGTTGAGGCCGAATCGAAATCATGAGATTGTCCCTGTCGCGAGCAGCCGCGTCCCCACGTCGAACGCTCTGACTTGTCGACGGGAGAATTGCGGCCGTGTAGCTCGTCGCGACATCGTATCACGGAGCCAAAGCCATGAATGGAGTGATGGATAAGCGGTCCTGACTATGGTCTTTACGCTGCAACGATACGTTTTTCGCGAACTCTTCCGAGTCTTTCTGCTGGCAACGATCGGCCTGACGCTGATCCTCAGTCTCGGTGGGGTGCTTGGCCCCATTCAAGAATACGGCGTGGGCCCGAAGCAGGTCGTCCACATTCTGCTGTATTTCATGCCCATTACGCTGACGTTCGTGTTGCCCATGGCGGCGCTGTTCGCTTCGGCTCTGACCTATGGACGTTTCGCCAGCGACAATGAGCTGGACGCCTGTCGGGCCAGTGGTGTGAGCCTCTACACGATGGTCTATCCCGGACTGGTCCTGGCGATTCTCGTGGCCATCGCCAATCTGCTGCTGAGCTTTCACGTCATGCCCTATTTCGTCCATCTGGCGGAGAGATCACTCAAAGCCGACGCCAAGCAGATTCTCTTCCGCAACATCCAGAGGCGGGGATTCTATAAACTGCCGCCGGACGGACGGTTATTGATCTACGCGGACAATGTCGATCTGAAGAGAGACACGCTGTCGGGGGTCATCGTCGTCCAGGCCGACCGGGGGATGATCAAAGACATTCGTACCGTCGAGGCGGCTCGCGTTCGATTCGATCCCGGCGAGAACTTCAACGAGGTTACCCTGGAGGTGTATGGGTTCCATCAGATGGCCCAGGCCGGTGAGGTGGGGATTCACCTTGAACAGGGCTCGTTCACGGTTCCCTTCGGGTCTCTGTTGGGCGACGACATCAAGTTCAAGAGAGTCCACGAGATGAAGCAGATTCGCGCCGACCTGATGCTTTTCAGCCCGATCGCGACGGTGGCTCGGAACGCCTACGCGCAGTTGGCCACCGAAGCCTTGGCGCAGAATCTCAGCACGCACCTGACCTCAGGGCCCTATGAACTGCGGGGCAGTAATCAGTCCGTCCGATTCACGGCGGCCCGATGCGCCTTGGACGACGAGGACGCGGTCAATCTGATCGGTCCGATCCGCGTGCAGGAGTTTGACGCCGTTTCGGGACAGCTCATCAAGACGCTGCGTTGCGACAGCGCCGCCATCCACGTCGACGACAATCTGGCCGGCCCCGGGCTTAGTCTGGATCTGTACAGCCCGAGCGTGGAGGAACCCGACCAGCACCTTGTCCGTTACATTATCCGGGGATTGAAGCTGCCTCCATCGCTGCGGCAGAGCCTTCACCGTTCCGGCGTGCTGGAAACGGTACTCCCCGAAGGGGCGTCGGCCGTCCTCAACGGGCCTCCGACATCGATGCTTTCGGCTCTGCAAAAGGAACTCCAGACGAAGATCAGCAAGACGCTGATCGACATCAAGGCGGAGACGAATTCCCGCCTCGTATTCGGCATCGGTTGTGTTCCGATGATCATGATCGGCATCGGGCTGGGCATCATCAACCGCGGCGGCCACCTGCTGAGTGCCTTTGGAGCCAGTTGCGTGCCGGCGGCGGTGCTGATCGTGACCATCATCAGTGGCAAGCACCTCACCGAGAACATGACGAGTCGAGGCGTCTCGGGGATTACGATCATGTGGGCCGGACTGGGTGCTTTGACGGTTCTGGCCGCGTTCATCTACGGGCGACTGTCGAGAACCTGACACGAATCACAGTGCTCTGAAACGCACGAAGGGCTGAGACACGGAACGATGAAGATACTGGATCGCTACGTCGCAAAGAACTTCATGATCGGCTACATGATCGCCTTCTGCGTGCTCATTGGGCTGCGGATTATCATCGAGCTGTTCGTCAACCTGGATGAGTTCGCCGAACACGCGTCGCTTGGCGCCTGGGCGGTGGCGTGGCACGTGATTTCGTTCTACGCGATACAGACGACGCTTTATTTTCGCGATATCGCCGGTGTCATTACGGTCGTTGCCGCCGCGTTCTCTCTGGGACGCATGGTACGGTCCAACGAGTTGGTAGCCATGATTGCCTCCGGCGTCAGCGCCAAGCGCATCGTCGGGCCGATTCTGGTCCTGGCCATCTTCTTTACGGGCCTGGCCGTGGCCGATCAGGAACTGCTGATCCCGAGCGTCAGCGACAAGCTCGTTCGCGAGGAGGACGATCTACCCGGGCAGGAGTCGTTCTCGGTGTGGTTTCTCATGGACGGCAAAGGATCGCTGATCTGTTCCCGTCGGTATTCGGTGGAGACGCGGACGCTGGATTCACCGACCATCATCACCCGCAAGAGCGATCCCAACCGGCCGGGCGTCTGGGAAGTGACCGGACGTATCTCGGCCGATGCCGCCGTCTACAACGAGAAGACCAAGAGCTGGGACCTGGTCAACGGATCCTTCGTGGCGACGAACGCGACGGATACGGCCGAGGCCAGGCCCGTCGCTTCGTATGAGGCGCCGGACCTTCTGCCGAAGGATATCGCGGTCCGCCAGATGTCGGGCTATAACACGCTGCTCAGTTCGCGTCAGTTGACGGCCCTGGCCGCGCAGAAGACCAAGATCAAGGACGTCGCCCAGTTGACCAGCCAGAAGCATTTCCGGATCACCGATCCGCTGATCAATCTGACGATGCTCATGGTCAGTCTGCCCGTGCTGATCTGCCGCGATCCGAGGACCATGAAGTCCGCGATTGTGGTGAGTTTTGCGCTGACGGTGGCGTGCTTCATCACTACGTTCGTCTGCAAGATGCTCGCGACGGAGGTGGTTTTCTCACGGATCATGCCGGAGTTCTGGCCCTGGGTGCCCCTGTTCATCTTCCTGCCGATCGCGATCATCGAGCTGGACTCGATGCGGACCTGACCCCGGTCAGACGCTCGGCTTGGACTCGCAAGGCTGCTGTCGGATCGTCTCGCGCACTTCGCGGTTGATTCGTACGCTGCACCAGTGCTGGCCGCACATCGAGCAGTAATCCGCCGAATCCGGACGGCCTCCTTCGATCTGCCCGCAAGCCTCTTTGTGCATACGGGCGGCGGTCTCCGGATCGAGCGATTCGCTCAGGTGCGTTTCCCAGTCGAGGTTGGCGCGGGCCGTGCTGAGTCGGCGGTCGCGGTCGGCCGCGCCCTTGAGGCCCCGGGCGACGTCGGCGCCGTGGGCGGCGATCTTGGATGCCACCACGCCGGCTCGCACGTCGTCGGCGTTCGGCAGGCCCAGATGCTCGCGCGGTGTCACATAGCACAGATAGGACGCCCCATAGAAGGCGGCGGCGCAGCCCCCGATGGCACTGGTGATGTGGTCGAATCCCGGGGCAATGTCCGTGACCAGCGGGCCGAGCACGTAGAACGGCGCCCCGTGACAGATCTTCTGCTGGATTTCCATGTTGTACTGGATCTGATCGTAGGGGACATGTCCCGGCCCCTCGACCATGACCTGGCAGCCCTTTTCCTGGGCTCGCTGCGTTAATTCCCCGAGCGTTCTCAGTTCGGCGATTTGCGCCTCATCGGTGGCGTCGGCGATGGCCCCCGGGCGCAGCCCGTCACCGAGTGAGAAGCAGACGTCGTATTCAACCATGATATCGCACAGATCGTCGAACAGCTCATAGAGCGGGTTCTGCTTGTTGTGATGAATCATCCATTTCGCCAGCAGGGCACCGCCCCGGCTGACGATCCCGGCCACCCGGCTCTTGAGCAAAGGCAGATGTTCTCTCAGCAGCCCGGCGTGGATCGTGAAGAAGTCCACACCCTGACGGGCCTGCTTCTCGATCGTCTCGAGAAGGATGTCGTTGTCAATGTCCTCGACCGCTCGGCCCTGGATGACCTGATAGATCGGCACGGTCCCGAAGGCGACGGGGCAGTGGGCCAGTAGTTCACGACGCACGGCATCCAGGTCGCCTCCCGTGCTGAGGTCCATGATGGTGTCGGCACCAACGGCCAGGGCCGCATCCATCTTGTCGATCTCCTCCTGCACCGAAGACCGCGCGCTGCTCGTACCGATGTTGGCGTTGACCTTGGTCGTCAAAACACGCCCGATGCCCATGGGCTTGAGATTGCTCTGGAGGTGGAGAGTATTCGCGGGGATGACCACCCGTCCCGCGGCCGTTTCGTCTCGGATCGTCTCAGCGTCGATGCCTTCGACGCCGGCGATGTGTTTCATGGCCTCTGTGACGATCCCGGCACGGGCCTGCTGCAATTGCGTTGCCATGGTTCTGAGCTCCTTGTGCCAATAAAAAAATCGCTCCCGCAGGAAGCGATTCATCGCATGGCCGTGATAGCATCTTGTCTATCGCTTTCCTACGCAGGCGTCCTCGCCCGGCTTGTCTCTTCCGGGCGGCTGTCCTGATCAGGTTCGGAGGGTGTTCTCTCAGATCCGCCGTCCGGCGGATCACCCCTAGCGACCGAGCCCATTATACTTCATACCGCTCGCAGCTCAAGCGGTTCTTCGGAGTTTCACGATTGCGGCGCCGACGGTGGGGCGGTGTCGCGCGGCCGGGTCGAGAGCAGGATCAGGTTGCGAAGGCCTTCGGGGCCTCTCGCGGCCAGCCAGCGGTCTTCGAACCGCTTCTCCTGGACGATCTGGGCGATGGCCATCAGGGCCCGCAGGTGATAGTTCCGCTGGTCCTTGCTGCCGGCCAGGATGAACATGACTCGAACCGGCTCGGGCGACTGCGGGAAGCGGATGCCGTCCTTGGCGCGAACCAGTAGGATTTCGAACTTGTTCTCGCCATCGACGATGATGTGGGGGATCGCCAGGCCGGGCTGGATGACCGTGCTGCTCTCGGTTTCTCGCTGCTGGAACTTCTCGAAGAGAACCGACTCGTCCAGCCCCAGCCGCTCGGCCAGAATCTCCGCCGCCCGGCGCAGGACCTCTTCCGATGTCCGGGGCCCCTCGACGTCCTCGATCTCGCATTGGCGAATCAACTGATCGAACCGGTCTTCGATGACGTTGTCGCGTTCGAGCAGGATGTCGCGCAGCTCGTCTTCGAGCGTGACCGTTCGGATCGCCTTGTCGGTCACACGCTCGACGATGTGCATCACCGCCGAGGCGCGCTTGACGCGTTTGGAGACGTAGAGCAGATACCATGCGGCACTGAGGATCACGAACCCGGCCGAGATCGACAGCGGGACCATGCCCATGTCGATGATCAACGCGGCGTACGCGAGGATGGCTGCGATATGGGCGTAAGGGTAGAGAGGCGATCGAAACAGCGGGCGATAGCTCTGGATCCGGCTTTCGCGCATGATGATGACGCTGGCGTTGTCGAGAATGAACAGGATGATCATCAACGTTGACGCCGTCTTGATCAGAGGCTCGATGTCGAGGAACACGATAGCGGCGATCATGAACAAGCCGGTGAGCAGGACGCCACTGTGGGGTGTGCCGAACCGCTTGTTGATGCGGGCGAGAAAGGCGGGGAGCAACTGGTCGCGACTCATCGCCAACGGCGAGCGCGAGGCGGCGAGGACGCCACCGTTGGCGGTGGTGACGAAGGCGGCCATGGCGGCCACGGACAGCACCAGATAGCCGAACGTTCCCATGCTCTTGCTCGCCGCATCCGAGATCGGCAGCAGACTAACCGCCAGGTCCGGCCCGTCCACGTCGCCGACCGTCACGCCCACGACGGCCAGATACAGCAGTGTCACGATGAACCACGCCATGGTCATTCCGAGCGGAAGGTTCTTCCCCGGATGGCGCACCTCCTCGGCGATACTGGCGACTTTGGTCAGGCCGCCATAGCTGACGAAGGCCAGACCCGCCGTGGCGAAGACGGCCACCCAGCCCTTTTGCAGGAAATTCTCATAGCGTGGGAGGCGGATCGATTTCGTGCCTGTCACGATGAACAGAAGAAGGATCGCCAGCAGCAGGGCCACCAGGATCGTCTGGAGCCGGCTGGCATGTTTGACGCTGAAGAGGTTCAGGGCGGTGAACACGATGCAGCAGACGACGCCGATCGCCTTGAGGTGGAATTTCGTCAGTTGGATGCCTGAGATGTCCTGCAACGCCAGTTCGGCCAGGATGGCCACGCCCACGATGGCGAACGCGCTCTTCGAGCGCCAGACTGAACCAGTTGGCCAGGCCGGTGAAGAGACCCAGAATGGGCCCGAGACTGCGTTCGACGTAGAAGTACGTTCCGCCCGCGCGGGGCATCGCGGTCGCCAGCTCGGCCTTGCTCAAGACGCTGGGCACGATCAGCAGCGATGCCAGCAGATAGGAGACGATCACCGCCGGTCCGGCCTTGGCATAGGCAATCGCAGGCAGGATGAACAACCCCGAACTGATCATCGCGCCGGCCGCAACGGCAAACACATCCAACGCCCCCAGTTGTTTCCGCAGTCCTGTCACGCCCAGCCTTCCTTGCTCCTGTTCCTTCTACTCACGATCCAGCGTTCTGTCCCCACCTACGCCACTCGCACATCCGCGGTTCCGGGACAACATCTCTTGCCCCGCGAACTCGACGCGCGACATTATAGCGATAGACAGATTTCTCGAAATGAGTTTCCCCCTCCCCGTGCAGGCCGGACGCGATTCATGCTCTGCAGGCAGACGCTTGCTGGCATCTCCCCGAGAGCGATCGGTAGGGGCGAGGCATGCCTCGCCCTCACGACACACGATTCATCCCATCCTACGCGTCATGTCGACAGAATTCTCTACGTGTATCAATCACCGGCGTTGGATTCGAGTTCGACCGTGACCTCAATCGGACCGCACGCCGGAAATCCGAACAGGTCGATAGCTTCCGTCTTGTAGCCGTCTTTCTCAATCTGAATGTGTGTCACGCTGGCCCTATCGGTGAGGAAGATCACCCACATCAGATCCGTCTTGTGTCCGAGAAAGAACCGGCCTTCCTCATCCGACTGGGCGTCTGTCTCTGGATATTCGGTCGCCGAGATGGCGGCACCGCTCACGGGCTTGTTGCTGAACTTGTCGATGACGGCACCATCAATGTCCGCCGTCACACACACCGGGCACGGAAAACACCCGCCAAGCAATCCCGCCAAGCCGATCAACACCACCGTTATCTGCCTCATATTCTCGCTCTGTCCCTCAAGGTTCTCGATGACTAGACAAGCAGATCAATCAACCGAATTACAATTCCCAGGACTATGACCACGGCCGGCGCGAGCATGGCATACTTCATCGCCTTGGGCCAATACTTGTTGATCGTTGACGCAAACCAGCCGGTGCGATTGAAGATGTAGCGTAAGCCAATGAGCACTGCTGTAATGCCGAAGGCAATGAAGATTTCGCTATATATGAGTTTCACCAGGATAAACGTAAAGGCATCGCTGGCAGTACCCGGTTTGTCATCTCGTGCAAACATCAAGGCCACGCCGAGAAGTAGGGAGACGAGGCCAAGTGATGAGCACAAGACGCCAAATAGCGCAAACGAGAGTCGCCTAACGAAGGCGATGATTGCCTTGGACTCAGTCACATACATCTGGTTTCTTCTCTACGATGGCTTCAGAGGAACCGCAGGCCTCCGCTGAACTCGCTCTTGCCGATTGGCACTCGCGCCAGAGGAAAGGGCACGCGATTTCTCTCCGGATTGTCGAAGCCTCTCTACTATAGCTTCCCCGAGCCTATCTGGGATATAGCTTACTGAGAGTTTCCATTCCAGTCAATCGCCTATCGCCTCGGAGGGATTTCTTTGTAGTGTGCTCGTGGGGGCATTGGGAGAGGGGAACGCCTTACGGCGTCACTACGAACGGGGAGGCGATATGACTGCGTTCATGCGTGTGATCTAGGATTTCTCGGTTTTTGGGTTGACGCTGAAGAGGCTGCTATATAAGGTGATTAGTGAACACAAATACAAAGATAGAATAGTAAATACTCAATAGGCAATTCGATTCGGGAGGGTTGGTTATGGCTACGGAAGCGCAGGTTCGGGCGAATCGGTTGAATGCGAGGAAGTCGACGGGGCCTCGGACGGCGGAGGGCAAGGCGGTGGTGGCTCAGAATGCGGTCAAGCATGGGCTTTCGGCCCGGCAGGCCGTGATTGTGGGCGAGGACGTGGGCCAGTTCGAGTTCTATCGCGAGCAGATGCTGGCCGAATTGGCCCCGGAAGGGGCGATGGAATCGGCGTTGGCGCAGCGGGCCGTCGGGCTGGCCTGGCGTCTGCGGCGGGCCGAACGCCTCCAGAACGAGGCCTTCGATACGCTCTACGAAAAGGACGCGGCCGGGCCGTTTGCCAGGTTCTTGCGGAAGCAGGACGCCAGGGAACGGGGCACGGCCGACGACGAAGCGGGCTGCGATCCGACCTGCGGGCGCATCGTCGTGCGTGATTTCGGCAACGCCCGCGTTCTCGACCGCCTGCTGCTGTATGAACGCCGACTCGAACACAGTCTGTACAAGACCCTGGCCGAACTCCAGAGACTGCGCCTGCTGCGTCTGGTCGAGATGCCCGCGAGCGAGGCGGAAGGGGACACCGCAGAGCCATCGTTCGATTGTGCAAAACAAAGCCAATTCGCACCGGCTCCGGTGGAGGTTAAGTGTTGCGTGGGCAAGGATATAGACGACAAGCCCGCATCGGAGCCTGCGTCAGAACAAAGCCAAACAAACCCAATTGTACCCACGCATGGTCCGGAGCAGGACGGCGTATCCGAGTCCCATCGTGGCTCGGAACCCGTTTCCGGCGGTTTCCAACGGGCCCAACCGGCGGTATACTTGGCTTCAACTCAGGCCGGATGCGATGCACGGCATGCGGCGAGTACGGCCACCGCACGGGATACAGTAGAAAGGGAGTCACCATGAAGCGGACGAGCAGACGCGAGTTTCTCAAGAGCCTGGGGATGGTCGCCGGAGCGGCCGGGGCCGGTCTTCTGCCATCGAGCTGGATGAGTTCGGCTTCGGCACAAGGGCAATCGAAGCGGCCGAACATCATCTACATCATGAGCGACGACCACGCCTCCCACGCCATGAGCTGCTACGGGAGCAAGATCAACAAGACGCCCAATCTCGATCGCATCGCCGAAGGGGGGATGCGGTTCACCAACTGCTTCTGCACCGAATTCCATCTGCGGGCCGAGCCGGGCCGTGATCCTCACGGGCAAGTACAGCCACATCAACGGGTTCAAGGACAATCGCTCGACGTTCGACGGGTCCCAGCAGACCTTCCCGAAGCTGCTCCAGAAGGCGGGCTACCAGACCGCCATGGTCGGCAAGTGGCACCTCAGGACGCGACCCGACGGGATTCGACTACTGGAACATCCTGCCCGGCCAGGGCGTCTACTACAATCCCGCGATGATCGAGATGGGCCAGCGGAAGAAGTACACGGGCTACGTCACCGACATCATCACCGACACTGTCTCGACTGGCTCAAGAACCGCGACAGCGACAAGCCGTTCTGTCTGATGTTCCACCACAAGGCGCCGCATCGGCGCTGGGAGCCGGGCCCGGATCATCTGACGATGTACGACGACGTGACATCCCCGAGCCCGACACGCTGTTCGATGACTACTCCGGTCGTGGAAGGGCGGCCCACGAGCAGGATATGAGCATCGAAAAGACCATGACGCGCTAACGACCTGAAGCTGACGCCCATGAAGAATCTCACGCCGGAACAGAAGGCGAAATGGGACGCCGCCTATGAGCCGAAGAACGAGGCTTTTGAGAAAGCCAATCTCCAGGGCAAGGACCTGGTGCGGTGGAAGTACCAACGGTATATCAAGGACTACCTGCGTTGCATCGCGTCGGTGGACGACAACGTGGGCCGGCTGCTGGACTACCTCGACGAATCGGGGCTGGCCGACAATACCGTCGTCTTCTACACGTCCGACCAGGGCTTCTATCTGGGCGACCACGGCTGGTTCGACAAGCGGTTCATGTACGAGGAATCGCTGCGGATGCCTCTGCTGGTTCGCTATCCGAAGGAAGTTCGTGCGGGGTCGGTCAACGACGACATCGTTCTGAATCTCGACTTCGCGGAGACGTTCCTGGACTACGCAGGCGTGCCCGCGCCCGGGGACATGCAGGGCCGCTCGCTGCGTCCGATCCTGGCGGGCAAGACGCCAGGCGATTGGCGGCGGTCGATGTACTATCACTACTACGAATACCCGGCGGTCCACAGCGTCAAACGTCACTACGGCGTGCGAACCGACCGCTACAAGCTCATCCATTTCTACTACGACATCGACGAGTGGGAACTCTACGACCTGAAGGAAGACCCGCACGAGATGAAGAACGTCATCGACGAGCCGAAGTACGCATCGACCGTGGCGGAGTTAAGAGCGGAGTTGGCGCGGCTGCGCGCGAAGTATCGGGACACAACGGGATGACGATAGCCGAAGGAGAGAGAGGATGGGCAGATCCGGTCGTATCGGCATGCTGGTCATCGGGTTTCTGGTGGTCGGCACGTTCCTCGCGACAGTACCTTCCGGACAGAAAAAGGGAGCAACAGAAGCCATGGCAGATGACGCACATCCGAACGACCCGCCCCCGTGGGCGAACCTGACGATAAGAATCGCCCACGACAATTGTCCCTTCGACGACCGGTTGACAACCGCGTGGGGTTTTGCCGCTACGGTGACGGGCCCCGACCGGAGAATTCTGTTCGATACCGGAAGCGATGGGGCTCTACTGCTGGGGAACATGGCGTTGATGGAGATCGACCCCAACGCTATCGGTAGCGTGGTCCTTTCACACATGCACGGCGACCACACGGGGGGGTTGGTAGACTTTCTCAAGGTCAATCCGACCGTCAAGGTCTTCCTGCTGGAGGTCTTTCAGCCCCGATTCAAGGAGACGGTGCGAAGGTACGGCGCGGAGTTGGTCGAGGTGAATCTGCCGCAACCGATTTGTCCCAACGTCTATTCCACGGGACAGATGGGCAGACGGATTCACGAGCAGGCCCTGGTCATTCGCACCGAGAGGGGACTGGTTGTGCTAACGGGCTGCGCCCATCCGGGCATCGACAAGATCGTGGAAGCGGTGCACGCCTCGCACGAAGGGGACATCCTGTTGGTGATGGGGGGCTTTCATCTACAATGGGCGACCGACAGTCAGATCGAGCGAATCATCCGCACGTTCGAGCGTCTCGGCGTCCGCTATGTCGCGCCGACTCATTGCACGGGCGAGAAGGCGCAACAGCTCTTTGAAAAGCACTTTGGGGATCGCTATCTTCGGGTGGGAGTGGGCAAGACAATCACTCTCGCCGACCTGAAGTGACGCCTGCTGTGACGTCCCTTCAAATCGGCGAGAGCACTTGAGCAATCTGTTCACGTCCGCGAGTGTGCGGCCATGAGCGGCTCGGTTTGTCAGTTTTGCTGCTGCATCTGTTGCTGCTGCATCATCATGACGACGGCCATGACCTCCTGGACATGCTGTTTCGGAACGGCCAGATCGACCGTCATCTTTCCGTTACCCGTATTACTTGTCATGGCGATGTTGCCTTGCGTGGGGATGTTGTCCATCTGAGGCATGGGCATCGGTGCGAAGGTGCTCGCCAGCTTCATCAGACGCACGACGTTCAAGGTCATGAAGAAATCCGCCTTGTCCGCACCCGGGATCATGGCCATGGCGGTCTGCACTTCGCTCGGGATCTGCTTCGGGCCGCCGCCCTTGACCTCGTCGATCAGCTTATGCACGTCGCTCTGAGCATCGGAGCCCAGGGCGTACACGAGTTCGTTGTTCACCGTCGCCAGTTGGATGTCGAGCCCGTCGCCGTACATGGCGTTGACCATCTGGGCTTGCGGAGCGTTGGTGTCCGTCACTTTGAGGCCAAAGGTCACCTCGTCGATGGGCACACTTTCATAGGTCGATGCGTTCTTCTTCAGATCGAACGTACACTTCATGCCCATGTCTTCGTAGAGCTTGCCGATCGACCCGCTGGTCATCAGCTTGGAGGCCTGCTCCATGATCTGGTAGTATTTGGCCGGGTCTTTGACGTCCGCGACGTAGGTCACGCGGAAGGGCGATTTGCTGCCGGTGTCCACGAAGAACGATCCGGCCAATGCCCCGCCGAACGCCTCCATGGCATCGGCGACCATCTTCTTGAGACCGGCAACGTCGTCACCCGCCGCGCCCTCTCCCGCCGCCTTGGACATCATGTCGATGGAGGCTTCGTTCAGCTTCTTCCAGAGCGGGCTGTCCATCGTCCCGGCAAAGTTCATGGCTGCCCCGTTGTTCGTGTAGCCCAGGAGCTTGTTGCGGGTACCGGTGCCGTTGCCTTTGAACGTTTCGGCCATGCTCGAGCCCGGGACCCCCGCGAGCGTGAGGGTCAAGCCTATCTTATCGAAGCTGGGGGTGAGCGAGAGACTCAGGTATTTGGTCTCTTTCAACAGGGTGTCGACAATGGTGCCCGCGGCCTCGATGTTCGCCGTGGCCTGCTTCGCCATCGCCTCCTGGCCCTGAGCCTCCATGGCCTGCATACCTTGCTTGGCCTCCGCGATCTTGGCCTGAATCATCGGGCCAAACATCTTGCCGACCAGCTCCATGTTGGCATAGGCCCAGATCGGCGCATCGGTCGAACGCTTCAGCTCGGTTGCATCCAGGGAAGCCGCCAGGTTCGATGCGGCGCCCGACGTCTTCAGAGCCGTCAGAGCCGACTCATTTCCGATGGTGCTGACCAGAGCGTAGCCGCCAACCTCGGTGGCCGTCAGCATCGGTGCGCCGGGAGGGCCGATTTGGGAAAACCCTTGGGCATCGGGCTGAGCAACGTTGGCGTTGGCGGAGACGAACTGCTGAAAGTTGCTGATGGGGACGAGCAGGCCGATTCGGCTGGGGTCGGGAGCGCCGCCCGGAAGGGGCCCGAACAGGATGAACCCGCCCGCCGTGTTGACGCCTTGCGGCTGGGAGTTGCCCAGGAACTGGGCCAACTGGGCCTTGACGGGCATGGAGACTCCGAACGGGATTAAGCCAGACAGGAACATGTCGACCTGGCTCAACGCCCCGTCCAGATTGTTGATCCGGACGCAGAAGAGGCTGTCGGCGGGGACCATCTTCATAGGATCGCCCGAAGCGGCGGTGGCCGGGCTTGCCAGGGCAAGGCTTGCCGCACAGAAGACAGACAAGACAAATGCTTTCTTCAACCTGTTTGAATGTGTCATCGCTCTTACCTCCCGAAGCAATATTCCAGTTCCTGCATTTCTTCCGTACTGTCACACAGTTGCACCAGTATACGGGGGCACCATCGCCATGGATAGAAAAAAGGCGAGTGAAGTAGAGGGCTTTTCCTGTTCCCGCGATGGCCACGCTTGCGATTCTTTCATGCCACCCTCAGCCTCGGCTGTACTTGCCCATAAGCTGACCTTCAGCCAGAACATGGCCCTTCATAGCCTGGAGCAGATCGACTTTCTTGGCCTTTCGGCCCGGCTCGACCTGGGTGTCCAAAGCGTAGATCTTGAAGAAGTAGCGATGGGTGCCGCTCGGGGGGCAGGGACCACCGTAACCGATTGCGCCAAAGTCATTTACGCCTTGCTGGGTACCATTCGGCAGAGTGGCCTCTCCCGGCACGTTGTCGGGCAATTTACGTGTGTCGGCGGGCAGGTTGTACAGCACCCAATGCACGAATGTCCCCATGGGGGCGTCGGGGTCGTCGCAGATCAAGGCAATCGCCTGTGTCTTGTCCGGCACCGATGTCCATTCCAGGGGTGGAGAGATATCCTGTCCGTCGCACGTGTACACCGCCGGTATGTCGCCTCCATTCGAGAAGGCGGAACTGCTGATCTCGATGTCCATCTGTATGCCTCCTGCATCTCTGGCTCGGGCACTCGGACTGAGATTGCCCCGTTTTTCGCATGTACCTGTACGCGATCGGCCCGCGCAAGTTCTCCACGCCATCTTTGGAGATCAGCGGAGGATCAACTCGTCGAGGGCTCGCTTGGGCACGTGGTGGGTTCCGGCGTTGTCGCGGTAGTACTTGATATCGCCTTCGGGACCGACGGCTTCGATGACGGCCTTCTCCTTGGGCTGGCCCAGCGCGATGACCAGGAGGATCTCATATTGTTCCGGGATCGCCAACTCCGCTCGCAGGTCATCTCTGCGGATCAGGCCGATCATGCATCCGGCCAGCCCCTTCTCGACGGCTCCAAGCAGCATACTCTGAGCGGCGATGCCATGATCGCACCCGGCCGAGCGACTGATCTGCGTGTCACTGAGGATGACGATATACGCCGCAGGCCTCTCGCCCTCCGACGGGCCGGGCCAGTCCTTGAGATAGCCCGCCCAGGCGAGGTGCGGAAAGATCCGAGCGTTCATCTCGGGCTCGCACGAGAGAATGTATTTGAGCGGTTGAAGATTGGCGGCCGAGGGTGATAGCCGCGCCAGGTCGACCAGTTCCTCAAGCGTCTGCCGAGTGACGGGCACGCTCTGATCGAATCGGCGGCAGCTTCGGTTTCGCGTGACCAGTTCGCGTATCGGTGTGCTCATGTGAGCTATCGTCCTCCCTGACGTCGAATCTCGACGTCCAATGTCTGGCCTTGTGACAGCACCACGGGTTCATCTAATTCAATTTGAAGCCATCTGGTTCCAAGGATATGGCTGGCAGGTAGCACCTTGCCTCCGCTTCGAACGGTAGCTTTCACGCTCGTCCAATCCAGCGGCGCGGAAAACGAAAGCTCCTTGAGGTTCACCTGCCCCCAACGAACCTCGATCTGCTCACGCTGGAGGTCGTCTGACCGGGTCTGCGTGAAAGAACCCCACCCTTCGGCGGCGGTGAAGGCGGCTTTGAAATTCTCCGGGCTCATCCGAGGGGCGAAGCGGATGTAGCCCTTGGGGCCGTCATATCCGAATCCGCATAGAGCGGTGTAGACGCCCCAACTGGCCATGGCCCGTGCGTAGTGGTCGCCGCACTCGACCTCGTTGAACGGATTGTGTTTGGACGGGTGATAGCGATCGTGCACGCCCCGGCAGATCGCCAGTGCCTCGTCGACCATACGTTCCCACGCCATATGTCCGGCGACCTGGTACTCGATGCCCGTCCAGACTTCGCTGCGATACCTCACGCCTTCGGCCATGTACTCGCTCTTGGGCCAGGTGCAGGTGAACAGGCCCGCCTCGCCTGGCCGGGCGAACCAGCGCTCGGCGCATGTACCGCGTTGTAAGGACCGACGTCCGGGGCCCAGTTGTATTTCCAGATGGCCCGCAGGGCCTCTTGGACGCGCAGGGACGGGTAGACGTAGTGCAGCCCCAACTGGTGGGCCCAACCCTGGCCGAAGAGCTGATCGGATAGGCAGCCATCGCCATACTGGTATTTGGGGTGCTTCTGAAGGTCGACGCGCTGGATGAAGTACTCGCCGTTCCAGAGCCGATCCATCGTCAATTTCGACCCGCTCTCGAAGATCCGCTTGCACCGCTCGGCGAAAGCCTCGTCTCCCATCTCGCGAGCCATCTCCGAGCCCGCCCGCAAGGCCGCCAAATACATCGATCCGACGAACGTGTTGGGCCCTTCGAAGTTGATATCGAAGGTGTTGTGCTGGCTGTTCTCGATCAGGCCGTTCTCGTCACCGTCCTGGCCGATCGAGAACTCCAGGGCCTTCTTGATGCGAGGCCAGTTTCGCTCCAGGAACGAATTGTCCGCTGAGCAGAGGTGTTCGCGATAGGCTTTGAGAATCGTCCCGGCCTGTCCATCGGCGGCGTACGCACGATTGCTACGGAACCCCACCAGCCCGGTTTCCGGATCGAAGCCTTCGCCAAAGTCCTGCATCTCTCCGCGCTGCGCTCCAGTTCGGGGAACAGCCTCGCCGGTGCGTGCGCGTAGTTCCACACGTGCGTGCAGGTCCCCGCGCAGCAGCCGACGCCTTCCCACGCCCAGAACCGCCCGTTCTTCCACCACTGGCATGTCCCTGTCGCGAGATTGGCGACCGTCGAGTGAAGCCTGAACAGCAGCCAACGAGGCAGTGTGCTGTCTTCGTAGAAGGTCTGGTGCCACAGCTTCGTTTGGCCACTGAGTCGTTCGTGGTTCTCGAGCACATAGTGAGCGACGTCGGAGGCGCTGTCGAAGCGATTGGCGTATTCGTGGCCGTTCGGATGGTTCGGGAAGAACCACGCCAACACGAACGTGAAGGTGGTCGTCTGCCCCGGGGCCAGCTCGACCATCTTCGTCCCGATGGTCGGACACGGTTTGCTCATGATGGGCGGGAAATCCGATGCGTCATACAATCCGAGAATGCTTTTGACTTCCGGGGCCGAACACGCCGGACCATTGAGGGCCAGCACGAGCGATCCGTAGTCGGGCAGCTTGTCGAAGGGCCCCATGTCGGCGTCGTACGCTTCGTCGGCCAGTTCGATCTGGTCGATGTTGATGTGTCCCCACCCGCCTGAGTTGCGGTCGACGATCTCGATGCGAGCGGTCTTGCCCTGGAGGTCTTCGACGTTCCAGAAGTGCCATTCGAGTTTTTCGTTATCCTTGCCCGTCGCGGTGCGGACGACCTTCCCATCGACGATCAGGTTGATGCACGTCTCGTCGGCGTGACTGCCTCCGCCGATCAGGAAGTTGATGTACTTCCGATTGATCGTCAAGGCAGGGGAGGTCAGCGTGCCATGAGGGGCGTCTCCTCCAAGGAATGTGTTGACCAGCCCGCCACCGAGAAAACCGCTGACGGCCTGCTGGCGTGCCAGGGTGCCATGGGCCGGGCCCTCGCCAAACGCCTCGCCCGTGACCTGCCAGTCGCCATAGTTGTGTCCCTCGAAGTCCATCACCACGATCTTGGGACGCGGCGTCTGCGTTTGTTCCTTGGGAGGCTCTTTGGCGGTATGGACGATCAGTGTCCGGCCCTTCTCCTGCGCGATCTCGCTTTGACGTGACACACTGCGAGACCGGGCGGAGTAGAAGCAGACGGCGTTCTCCTGCCAGCCCAGGATGCCAACTTGTTTCGTCTGGTCGGACGTGTTCTTTAGCGTGAAGTGGAAAAGAGTTGCCGGGAGTGCCGAGTCCTTGGCGTTGAGCGGGATGAAAGGCGAGAACGCCTCCATCTCGACCTCGACGGGAACGTCATCGGCACGGTATCGAACCAGCCCGATCGGATACTCTCCCGCGAACTCGACGGTGCCAAAGTCCTGATTCAGAGGTTTGAGGGTTTGCGATCCGTCTATCTCTCTCTTGACGACGAGGGCGAACCCTGACTCGACGGGCGAATCGGGTCGGTAGGTGCGGTAGCATTCCAGGCCGTAGCCCGTGAAGATGTGCCTGTTGAAAATCTGCCAGAGCCCGAGAGTCCCGTCGCCGCGCAGGTACATCTGCCCGGCCGCGATGCCGCCGACAGGCATGCCTATGGTCTCCAGATCTGCGCCCGTATAGACTGCGCGCTCACCTCGCGCACGGAGACTGGCCAGGTACGTCGGGGTCAGTTGCTTGTCTGAGGGGACCAGATGTTCGTCCGCGCGTCCAAGACTCAGGAAGCCGGTGCATAACCCCGCTGCAACTACCAGAAGAGAAACCCAATGTGAGCTTTGCCATTCTGTCAACTCCTCTCCAAGAGGGTGCCCGCCAGTTGGATACACGGTTGCCCAGGATCGAAGGTCAATCGCCTGGAGCGATGCGGACGCCTTTGCGAGTTCTCAGGGATATCGCTGTGATTGTATCTTGGAAGGCAAGACGCACGCAAAGGAAATCAGGGCCCGCGATGCAGTCGAATGTGAGGGAGAGATGTCCCGCGGATTGGCGTTGCCAGGGCGTGATGGCTCAGTCGGAGACGACGCCGAGTTCGAGGGCGAGCAGGGTGGGCTCGACGATGTGGAGGTTGTTGAGGAAGGGCTCGGTGTACTTGATGTCACCGTATTCGGCCTCGTTCATGTGGTGTTGCTGACCGACGTGGTTGTTCCAGTCGACACCTTCGGTCAGAAAGCCCGTGTCGCGTTGGTGGTGTTTGGCGATGGCGCGGAGGATAGTCAGACCATCTCGCAAGTATTGCTGCTTGCCTGTGTCCTGGTAAGCTTCCAGATAGGCCAGGGCGGCTTCCGCGTTCTCCCAGAGATAGGCGGTGTCCCAACTCTGCTCCATGTAGAGCAGGCCCTTGGTCGGGACGCCGTTGCGATCGTCGGTCATCTTGAACTGATCGAGACCCGCCAGGCACTGGTCATAGGCGAAGTCCCGGACCCGGTCGTCCTTGAGCAGCTTCGCGGCTCGACGCAGCACGCGAAACGCGACGGAGTAAGCCACGTTTTCGTGTTCGTCGTACGTGTCGTGATTGATGCTTCCGAAGATCCCGCCCGCGTCCATGAAGACCTTCACTTTCGCTCGCACGGTCTCGGTGTAATCGGCCAGGTTTCGCTCCGTCAGACCGGTGCAGAGTTGCAGGATGAACAAGCCGTCTGCGCTCTTCTCGAAGAGAATATCACCATCGCCATAGGCGTTCTGCGGATAGTGTTCGCCATCGGGCTTGCATCGTCTCGGATACCAGCCGTTGGAGGTCGACTTGACGCGGGTGTCAATCCACTGGGCAGTCTTGGCCGCAATCTGGCGCATGCGAGTCTTGCGAGGTTCATCGACGATGTCACTGAACTGCAGGAGCTGATAGGCGATCTTGGCCATCGAGCCCGGGCAGAACCAGTTGTTCTTGTGTTGATAGTTGAGGCAGAAGCGGTCGGTGGTGGTCTCGCGATAGCCTGTGATGAAACCCGTCTCGTGGTCGATGAACCCGTTCTCCAGAACATGATCCAGGATCGACAGGGCCTTCCGCTTCAGCGCAGGGTCTTTGTTGTGCCGGCCATAGGCATAGAGCTCGTACGCACCGCCGACGGCATTGGCGGCCCAGCCCGGGCCTTCCAGGTTGCCGAAGTCGTGCCAGCCCATGATGTTCCCATCCTTGTCGACGAAGCTGGACTTGCTCGACAGATGCCCCTTGTATTCGACGAGGGTCCGCTCGATGGTGAAGCGGACCGAATCGGCGGCCGAATCCAGGATCGTGTAGTCCGTATCCTTGGGCAGGTAGAAGCCGGATGTCACAGGTTCGAGCTTGAGGTAATCGAGTCCGAACATGTAGCTCTTGACGGCCTTTTCGTCGGCCCCCACGATTTCCACCTTCAGAATGTGCTGGCCTTGAGGCAGGTTGAAGACCCCCATGTCCAGAGGCCCGGTGGGGATCACCCCGTTGTTAAAGAGGTCGATCGGCGCGCCCAGTTCGTCGCCGTCGAGGTAGAGCTGGACAATGGCGTAGTCGATCGCTTTGGTCAGTTGCATCTTCAGACGGTAAGGTCCCGCCTTCTTCACGTCGAAAGCCAGCTCGAGTATGTCCTGTGGCTTGGCGCCGGTCCACCAGAGGTGGTTATCGTTGCTCCAGTCGGGACCGAAGCCGTACATGTCCTGCGGGGCGGCGTTTCCCCCGGTCTTCGACAAGATCTTCATGTTCTCGCCTTCGATCGCGCCTTTGACTTTGAACCTTTTGATCGGTGTCCAGTAGCCTTCTCGGTGGTCGAGGGCGACGGGCTTGTACGGATCGCTCTGCCCGGCGGCCAGATACCAGTACGCCGTCGCGGCGTACAGCGTGGGCTTGCTGTTCGGGTAGTACTTCTCGATGTCTGCCTCGAACGACGTTTGGAAGGGGACGTTGTCGGTGATGTGCCAGCGGTTGACCGAGACGTGCCCTCGATTGTTCATGCTGATCGTCTGGTTGTGGTAGCAGTTCTGGAAAAGCGTCGGGTTGCACCAGGCGTAGCCAAAATAGTCTTCCGATCCGGTGCCGAAGGTCGAGGGGAACTTCTCGCCATCGACGAAGAACTTCTCGTCGCCTTCACCCCACCAGCCGCCGCGCGGGTTCCAGACGTGCAGCATGACCCCACAGAAGCGCCCGCGTCCCTCGGTCTTCAGCATGGTCCAGTCGATCTTACGCCGCTCGGGATCGTCGGGCAGGAATGCATCACGATGCCACTTGGTGTGGAACCGGCTGTACTGTTTGACGTCGCCTTTAAGCGGGACCGTTACGACCTCCAACTCAGCCTTTCGCGCCTGATCGCCATCATTGGCCAGCGTGATTTCATAGCCTGAGGAGAACGGCATGAACCAGTGGCAGTACCACCAGCCGTCTTCAGTCAGTCCGCTGGGCAGGGAGAGGTACGGATGAGCGCCGGCCGCGGTCCCAAAGAAGTCGCCCAGCGGCGCCCAGACGCTCGGCGATTTCTCCCCATCCCATCGGATCTGGATCGTCCATTCACGCAGGGTATTGGGATCATCCGGTTCGACCGGAGGGTCGAGTTTCAGTCGAAGGGTCTTGATCGCGCCGGTGTGTCCGGAGTTGCCGATGACGCACTGCCCGCCTCCGCTGGCGCCGAGGCTGTGTTTCTCGACGTGATCACTCGGCTCCGAAAGGGCGAACGGTCCGCAGTGGCTCAGGATATCATTGGCCTTGGCCAGTGCGTCCTTCTCGGCTGGCGAGAGCTGTCGTTTGAAGGTCGGCAACACGGTTCCCTGGGGGTAGACCGTATAGGTGAAGTGGTAGTAGGCGCCCCAGTCGCCCTGAGCGGTGATCTTGCAGGACTTCTGGAAAGGGATCGGAACGTAGCAGTTCTGTCCGCGTGCCGTCTCGTGGACGAGAGCAGGGTACGTGAACGGTTCGTTCTGCCGGTTGAAATACCCGATGAAGGGCAGATTGACCGCCGGCTCGGAAGCCCCATCGAGGTAGATCTTCACGTGGCCTTCTTTGGGCAGGGCCGACCAGATGCGCCAGATCACGCCCGGGCCTTCCATCTCGGCGAATACCAGTTCATCGCCTTCCTTGCGGATGATTCCGCCACCATCTCCGTTGGCGTCCCAATCGATGTATTTGCCGGAAGCCTCGTCGTACTGGCTGCGGCGATCCCAGCTCGACCATTGCATGCACTTCTCGCCCGGCTGGGGCAGGGTCGCCAGATACTCCATATCGGTCAGGCGGTCGATGAGATCGACATAGGTCAGTTTCTCGGCGGCACCGACCGGCCTGGCCGCGACCGGCCACAGGGCCAGCAGGGTCGTGAGAACCAACAACGGCATCTTCGGTGCAGGTGGGGGGGACAGCAATCGTCTCATCCTGAGCCTTCCTTTCTGGCATGAGTTGCCTTCTCCGACTCTATCGCCGGACATCGCAGCAAATCCGGAAGACCCATTCTAACGAAGAAGGCTCCCCGGTGCCAGTTGGTACCTGGCAGAGAGGAGCCTCTCGGTTTTGGACACTATATATACGCGAGGCGATACCGGTGGTGCCTTCGCCTTTTCCTTAATTATCGGCCGTTGCTGTATTTGATGGAGCAGCCGTAGGGCGGTGTTGCCGGTGTGCTCACCTGCTGTCCGGCCAGCAACTGCGAGATCGCCTGATCCACGTAGTTGACGCTGGCCACATTGGCTTCGACCTTGCCCATCGGCGCGTTGTCAACGGCTCCCTGGTAGGCGACGATGCCGTCTCGATCGATCACGAACACGTGAGGCGTTGTCCGGGCCCCAAAAGCTCGCCCGATCCGGCCCGACCGGTCGTCGATAATCGGGTAGGGCAGCTTGTGGTCCTTCGCAAACGCGACGTTGGCTTCAGGGCTCGTGTTGGCCGTACTGTTGATCGCGAACCAGACGACTTCCTTGTCCTTGTACTTCTTGGCCAGGTCGATCATCGAGGTCTTGGTCTTGTAGTGGTACATCGAGAACGGGCAGTCCAGGTTCATCCATTCGAGAACCACAATCTGGTCCTTGAAATCGGAGAGCTTGTAGGTTCTGCCGTCAAAGCTCTTCAGTTCCACGTCGGGCGCACGCCTGCCTCGACGGGCCGTCCGTTCGGGCCGGCGGGCACGCTGTCGCAGCCCCTGCATCGCTCTCTGCTGCTGTTGCTGGAGTTGGGAAAGCTGGGCACGAAAACTCTCCTGTTGGCTGTTGATGAGCTTCTCGACCTGCTCGGCGGTCTGCGTCGCCTTTTCCTTCACCGCCACGGCGTGGATGGCCTGCAACTGTCCGATCAGGGCGTCTTGCCGACTCTTCAATTCGTCGATTTGGACCTGAAACCAGCGGGCCCGTTGTTGCTGCGCCATGGCCTCTCGGCGGTCTCCAGGGGCCTGCCCCGGGGTCGCCGGACCAGCAGGTTGCGCGAATGAAACCGAGGTCAACGCCGCAAAGGCCAATACCGCTGCGATAGCGCTGCGTTTCCGTACCATGTTGATATCTCCTACAAGCTATGGTTTTGTCAGGACTTGGCCTTCTCTTCGGCAGTTTTACGGTCATTCCCCACATAATCTATTCGCTTGAAGGCCTTGCGCATGAGTTCTTACTGCTCTGGAGCAGAGGAGGTTCGTGTCCAAGTGGAAATAGGATATGTGTGGACGGATGCCGTCTGGTCGGCCACCACCGGGATCGAACACTCCCATGTCCGAGGTTCGATGTGGGGATGGATTACATCTTCGTAATGTGCGATTGATCTCTGGTTATCCGGACGTGGTCAAGGCGGTCTTGACCTGGGTGATGAAGGCCGAGACCTCTTCGATCGCCTTGTCCGGGGCGTTCAGATTGGCTTCGATCATGCCGACGATGCGCGATCCGATAATCACGCCATCGGCGCCGGCCTTGGCCACCGCTTTGGCGTGCTCCGGTTTGCTGATACCGAACCCGACACAGACGGGGACGCTCGCCAGCGATTTGAGCTTGCGGACCAGGCCTTCCACGCTGTCGGAGAGTGAGTCGCGGCTGCCGGTGACGCCCAGCACGGAGACCGTATAGATGAAGCCCGTCGTCTTGGCCGCGATCTGTTTCATCCGTTCAGGGGTGGTGATCGGAGTGACCATGAAGACGCTGTCCAGGCCTGCCGCTTGGATCGGCCCGAGCACTTCGTCCGCGTCGTCGATCGTTACGTCGGCCACCAGGACACTGTTGACCCCCGCGGCGTGAGCATCCTTGAAGAACGCCTCGGTTCCGTAGTGGGTGATCAGGTTGTAGTACATCAGCAGCCCGATCGGAATGTCACGGTAGTCCTTGACCTGTCGGATGAACTCCATCGCCCGGTGTACGTTCATCCCGCTGCGGACCGCGCGGATGTCGGCCTTCTGGATCGTCGGCCCGTCGGCGATCGGGTCCGAGAAGGGGATGCCGAGTTCGAGGACATCGGCACCCGCGTCGATTGCAGCTTTCACCAACGCCAGGCTCGTGTCGAAGTCCGGGTCGCCGATGACGAAGAACGGGATCAGCGCCGCTCGCTTCTGGTCGCTCAGGTCGGAGAACACGTCACGGTATGATTTCATGGTCATTCATCCTGCTCAAGTTGCCTTTGAATCCGCCGAAGGCGGATAGGTTCGATCGGACCTATTCCAGCGGTCGATGCTGTTCGACGATGCCCACGTCCTTGTCCCCTCGTCCCGAGAGGTTGACGACCACGACGGTATCGGGATCGAGCGTGCCTTTCAAGCGGGCGACGTAGGCCAGTGCGTGTGTACTCTCCAACGCGGGCAGGATGCCTTCGATTCTCGTCAGCAACCCGAACGTTTCGAGGACCTCCTCGTCTTCAGCCGCGACGTACTGGGCTCGCCCGCGTGTCGCTAAGGTAGCAGTGCTCCGGCCCCACGGCCGGGTAGTCCAGACCCGCACTGATCGATTCGGTGTCGACGACCTGGCCCTCCTCGTCCTGGAGCAGATAAGACCTGGCTCCGTGGAGAATGCCGGGCTGGCCCGCGACGATACTGGCAGCGTGCTTGCCCGTGCTGACGCCTTCGCCGCCGGCTTCGACGCCGATGAGCTTGACGGACTTGTCATTGAGGAAGCCGGCGAACATCCCGATGGCGTTGCTGCCTCCGCCGATGCAGGCGACCACCATGTCGGGCAGCCGGCCGATCTGTTTGAGGCATTGCTTCCGCGCTTCGATGCCGATGCAGCTTTGGAAGTGCTTGACGATCGTCGGGTAGGGGTGCGGCCCGGCGGCCGTTCCGAACAGGTAGAACGTGTCGGTCACGTGCGCCGTCCAGTATCGCAAGGCGTCGTTGATGGCGTCTTTGAGCGTTCCCGTCCCGCCCTCGACGGGCACGACTTCGGCGCCGCAGAGCTTCATCTTGTGGACGTTGACGCTCTGGCGTTCGACGTCGGTGACGCCCATGAAGATCTTCGTCTCCATCCCGAGCAGGGCCCCGATCATGGCGGTCGCCAGCCCGTGCTGGCCGGCGCCGGTTTCGGCGATCAGCTTGGTCTTGCCCATATACTTGGCGAGCAGACCCTGTCCGAGCGTGTTGTTGACTTTGTGGGCGCCGCCGTGGAGCAGGTCTTCCCGCTTGAGGTAGACCTTGAACCCTACGTGCTCGCTGAACCGCTTGGCGTGATACAGCGGGGTCGGGCGGCCGGCGTAGTACGTCGACAGCTCGCCCAGTTCGGCGACAAACGCGGGGTCGTCGCGGAAGCGGTCGAACGCCTCCTCCAATTCCTCCAGCACCGGGATGAGCACCTCGGGGACATAGTAGCCGCCGTAGTCGCCATATCTGCCTTTATGTTTCATGCTGGTTGTCCTCTTTGATAGGTCTAACAGGTCCTGTGGAGTCTATGCTCTCAGGTGTCGTATGTTGTCGAAGAGCTGTTTCATCTTCTCGCGATCCTTCTTGCCCGGCTCGGATTCGACCCCACTGCAAACGTCGATTCCGTAGACACCAAGTTCGACGGCCGCAACGGCGTTGTCCGGATTGATCCCGCCGGCCAGGAAGATGCGCTTGCCGATATGGCCAATGATGTTCCAATCGAAGGTCAGACCCGTGCCGCCGTACTTGCTGGGGTTATACGCGTCCAGCAGGATCGCGTCGGTGAAGAACTCGTCTACCTGCTTGAGGTCTTCGGCGTCTTTGACGCGGATCGCCTTCATCGTCTTGGGACTGTCGTAGGCGAGCCACTGGCAGAACTCCGCGTTCTCATCGCCGTGCAGTTGAATCCAGTCGAGCTGGCACTGGTTGGCGATTTCTCGTGTCTCTTCGAGGCTGCTGTTGACGAACACGCCCGCGAGGTCGATGAAGGCGGGCAGTTTGTTGATGATCTTCGTGGCCTCTTCGGGGGTGATGTATCGCGGGCTCTTTCGGTAGAAGTTGAACCCGATCAGATCGGCGCCCATCTCCAGCGCCGCCTGGGCATCGTCGTAGTTGGTGATTCCACAGATTTTGACTTTTGGTATTAGCATGACCGTGATCCAGTATACATGGAGGAGCTATCCTCTGTTGGAAACCTCAATCAGTTTGTCGAGACAATTCATGGCCTTCCCGTCGTCGATCGAACCAGCCGCCAACGGGACGGCCTGTTGAAAGCTGTCCGCCAGGCCGGCCACGATGATGGCCGCCGCGGCATTGAGCACGACGATGTCGCGCCGGGCCCCGCGTTCATTCCCAGCGAGGATGTTGCGAATGAGAGCGGCGTTGGTAATGACGTCGCCACTGCCGAGATCTTCGAGGGCCGCCCCGGAGAAGCCGAATTCGGCCGGGTCGAGTTCCGTCGACGTGATCTGCCCGTCGCGCAGTTCGATGATCTGTGTCTTGCCCAGCAGACTGATCTCGTCCATCCCCTGTCCGTGAACCACCATGGCGCGTTTGGCTCCCAGCAGCTTGAGTGTCTCGGCGATGCGAGGCAGCAACTCGGCGTCGGCCACGCCCATCACCTGGGCGGTGACGCGCGGCGGGGTTGGCCAGCGGCCCGAGGATGTTGAAAGCCGTCCGGAAATCCAGGCTCTTGCGGATCGGCTGAACGAAGCGCATGGCCGGGTGAAACTTGGGTGCGAACATGAATCCGATATGCGCCTCGCGGATACACTCGGCGACGGCGTCGGGGCCCGGATCGATCTTGACGCCCAGTTCGTCGAGCACGTCGGCCGAGCCACACTTGCTGGTGATGCCGCGATTGCCGTGTTTGGCGACGTAGGCCCCTGCGCCGGCGGCTACCAGCCCGGCGGCGGTCGAGATATTGAACGTCTTGATGACGGCGCCGCCTGTGCCACAAGTGTCGACGAGGTTATCGATGCCCACGTTGACAGGCACCGCATGATCGCGAAGGGACTGGGCCAGGCCTGCGATCTCGGCCGACGCGGCGTGTTTCATGCGCATCATGGCCAGGAACGCCGCGATCTGGACCTCCGTGACTTCGCCCTCAAAGATCCGGTCCTGCAAGGCCTTGGCTTGTTCGAACGTCAGGTCTTTTCCGTCGAGGAGGACTTCCAGGTATTCGGTGATTGTCGCCATGGCTTAGCTCCCTACCGTTTGTTTTCTCTCGACCGCGATTCGCAGGATGTTCTGGATGATCTTGCCTCCGGCCGGCGTCAGGATGCTCTCCGGATGGAACTGCACGCCGTAAATGGGCAACGCCCGGTGCTGGACACCCATGACAACGCCTTCGAATTCTGCCGTGCTCTCCAGGCAGTCGGGCAGTTGCTGCGCCATGAGGCTGTGATACCGGCCGGCCTGGAGCGGGTTTTCGATGCCGGCGAACAGCCCCTTCTCATTGTGGCTGACGCGCGAAGGCTTGCCGTGCATGGGCTCGGGGGCGTGGCCGATCTTGCCGCCGAAGTGCTGGACGATGATCTGATGTCCCAGGCAGACGCCGAAGATGGGCAGCTTGTCCTTGAAGTACGTCGATCGCCTCCAGCGACACGCCGGCAGTGTCCGGATTGCCCGGCCCGGGCGAGATCACCAGCAGGTCGGGATCGAACTCGGCCGCCACCGCGATCAGATCGTCGAGGCTCGTGTCGGCCCGGTAGACGCGAGTCGGGCAGTCTCGTTTTCCGAAATCGTCCACGAGGTTATAGGTGAACGAGTCGAAATTGTCGATGAACAGGACTTTCGTATTGCTCGTTTCCATGGTTTTGTCCTTCACGCGGTGCTTGTCATGTCACCTTGCGATTACTGTCCTCGGATGGCCCTCACGCACGAGCGGGCCTTGTGTTCGGTCTCTTCGAATTCGGTTTTCGGGACGCTGTCGTGCACGATCCCCGCGCCGGCGCGGATGTAGGCGGTGTGGTCGCGAACCTGGAGGCTGCGGATCGTGATACAACTGTCGAACTGGCCATCCACCGTCAGGTACATGACGGCGCCGCCATAGTAGCCTCGTTTGTTCTTCTCGAGTTTGCGTATGATCTTCATGGCCTCGATCTTCGGAGCACCCGTGAGCGTGCCCATGTTCATCGTCGCCAGGTAGGCGCTGAAGGCATCCAGGTCGGGACGCAACGTACCCTTGACGTTGCTGACGAGGTGCTGAACCGATTCGTATTTCTCGGCCGTCAACAGTTCGGTGACGACACGGCTGCCCGGGTCGGCGACACGGGCGATATCGTTCCTCGCCAGGTCGACCAGCATCATGTGCTCAGCCAGTTCCTTGCGGTCCAGTTTCAGTTCCGCCTCGTATCGGAAATCGGTGTCGGGGTCGATCTCGCCATTGATGCGGCCCCGAGGCTTGGTGCCTGCGATGGGTCTGATCTCGACGTGACGCGGCCCCGTCCCGCTGACGCGCAGATTCAATTCGGGGCTCGAGCCCATCAACACCGCGTTCGGCATATTGAGATAGAACATGTACGGAGACGGGTTCAGCTTGCGGAGCCGTTTGTAGACATCCAGCGGCTCATCAGGGCAGGGCTCGGTGATCGTCCGGCTCAGCACGACCTGGAAGATGTCCCCATCGATAATGTGCTCCTTGGCGGCCCGGACCATTCCTTCGTATTCACCCTGGTCCGTGTCGGTCGACGCGGGCGGCAGGGGGGCATCGTATCGCTTGCCCTTGGGCGGATCGAAGCGAGCCATATTGAAGTAGTAATCGAACGTGTCCTGAGCCTCGCTCACGGCCGCCTCGCGGTCGCCGTTGGTGATCATGCAGTTGACCACGACGTAGCCTTGGTTGTGGTCGTGGTCCATCAGGAAGATGTTGTCGGCGAAGTACAACTCGTAGTCCGGGTTGCCCATCACGTCCTCGCTCGCTGGCCGGGAGCTTCTCGAACTGGTCCACGAAGTCGTAGCTCAGCGCCCCGAGCAGGCCGCAAGTGACACGGAAGGGCTTGCTTGCCAGCCGGAAGGCGAAGGCGACGGCCCGCAGCACATCCATCTGGTTGGTGCTGCGAAGCCGGGTCTGCTCGTCCATTGTCCCCTCGGTCGGCCTGATCCGGCCGATGATCTGGTCGGGCTCGAACGCGATCGATTCGCAGAACGCGAATCGCTCTTCGTCGCTCGCCAGGTAGGTCAGCATCCGCTTTCCGGTCTTGCTGAGGGCCTTGATACGGAAATCCAGACCCGTCCCCGTCAGGTACAGGGCAGGGCGGGCGGTCCCGAAGCTGAGGGCCCCCGTGCCCGCCAGGTATTCGCGGGACTCCTGAAGGCAGCAGTTCTTGGCTCGGCCGTAATCGGTCAGCTTGGCGAAGAAATCGAGGGGGTCGCCCATGTCGATTCGCTTGACGATGGGAACGATCTGTCCCGGCTCAGCTCCGTGTATGATCTGTCTGTAATCGTCCATAGTCCGGCTCTCAAATAGCGAAGTTCTACTCCTGCACGCGCCAAAACACCAAAAAAAAACGCAGCCTGCTGGTTCCAACAGGCTGCGTCATGAGTTTCTTCTTCGCGGTTTTTCTATGGCAAATTATCGCTCGCCCGTCGGATATATGTCCTCAGGCCACCACCAAAAGTTAAAATTGTAGCGATAGTTCTGCCTCATAGTGACCTTATTAAACCCGTCTTCTCCGGTTTTGTCAAGGGCAAAAACGAGATTTTTCTTTTCACCTCTACGATCCGCTACCATTGGGCCTCGATATACGGGCCGATCGGGCCCTCGGGTTTGGCCTTGGGACGACTCTTGAGGATCGCCTCGGCGACGGCGATGTCGCTCGGGACCGTGATCTTGATGTTGGACGAATCCGTCTGGACGATGGACACTTCATGGCCCAGCGCCTCGACCAGGAAGGCGTCGTCGGTGACCTGGGCCTGGTCGAGATTAACGAGATTCTCATAGGCCTTCCTCAACAAGCCCGCCTCGAAGACCTGGGGGGTCTGGGCCTCGAAGAGGCCGGCCCGGTGCACGGTTCGTGTGATGACGCCGTCCTGGGCCTCCTTGAGGGTGGCCGTGACAGGGCAGGCGGGAATGGCCGCGCCGGTCTTGGCGGCCGTCGCGATGACCTCGTCGACGAGTTGCTCGGTCGCACAACATCGGCACGCATCGTGGACGGCGATCAACTCGACGTCATCTTTGACCAGCTCCAAGGCCTTGCGAATCGTGTCGAACCGCTCGCTGCCTCCGAAGAAGGTCTTGATTCCGAAGAACTTGAGATTGGGGCCCCATTTGACCGTGACGATCTCTTCATCCTCTTTGGAGATGCCCAGCAGCACCTGCCTGACGTCGTCTCGATCGGCGAACAACTCGACGCTTCGCACAAAGACGGCTCGCCCGCTGACGTCGGTGAATTGCTTCTTGCGTTTTCCCCGAATCGGGTTCCCGGTCCGGCCGCACAGATGATTGCTGCTACGTTTTTCGCCACTATCGTCTCCTCAATTCATGGGTACGGGCGAATCATCATTCGCCCCTACGGCGCACGCGGTCAATAATCGATGCCGCGTCGGGCGCCGATGCCTTTGTCGAATGGGTGCTTGATCTTCTTCATCTCGGTGACCATGTCGGCCATCTCCACCAGCTCAACCGGCACATCCCGGCCGGTCAGGACGATCTCGACAGCCGGGTCACGCTCGTCGATCAGGCGCTTGACGTCTTCGAGTGTTGCGAGTCCATGACCCAGGCAGAACGCGATCTCGTCGAGGATCAGGACATCGTAGAATCGCTTCTGCGCCGTCTCGGTGAGTCGGGCCAGGACGTCATGGATTGCCGTTTGGGTCCGTGTGACGGTTGCCTCGTCGTCGAAGGAACCGGCCATGTCCCAGTCGATCTCCAACGCTTCGACACGAATGCGCACCGCTCCCAGTTGCAGGGCAAATCGCTCCCCGACGTCGAGCGAAGGGGGCTTGAGGAACTGATAGATCAGCACCTTGTTGCCCTGTCCGGCCGCCCGCAAGGCCAGCCCGAAGGCCGCCGTCGTCTTGCCCTTGCCGTCGCCCGTATAAACCTGAACCAATCCTTTCTCCAGCATGGCCGCATCTTATAGGTATCCGAGCGAGCATTCAAGTCCGCAGGCTCTCGAAGGGAATGCCTGGAGCGTGGGGAAACGAAGAAAAGATGAGCGGGAGTTTGATCAGAGCGAACATGCTTCGGTATACTGCGGTGTCGATGTCCGATGAAATCAGAGAAACACTGAGTGGAGGATAGACACCCATGAGTCTGCCACGATGCTTGATTGCCTCAACGATCCTGCTTGTGATTCTTCTCCCGGTGCTCGCGGCGATGGCGGCCGGGGAGGTGCCGGCGTCTTCTTGTCCGGCGCTCGACCAGGCGGCTCAGGCCCTGGCCCAGGGCAGGCTGGAAACGGCGGCGCAAGGGTTTGAGGCAACGGCGAGTGATTCTGAGGCCGAACCGTTCGCTCGCGGATTGGCTCTGTTGGGGCTGGGGGAGACGGCGCTGGCTCGAAAAGATGCGGCGGGAGCCATCGCGGTGTGGGAGCGGCTGGCAGGTGATGAGGGAATGCTGCGGTACCATCGGGAAACCGCGAGGCGACGAATCATGGAAGTGAAACGCGTTCAGCAGGGATTGGCCGCCCGCGATCCGCTCGCCTATCGCGAAGCGCTGCCTGAGTTGCCCAAGTCAGGCAAGGTGTTCTATGTGTCGCCAACGGGGGACGATGCCGGGGACGGGTCGAAAGAGAAGCCATTCCGCAGCCTGGAACGGGCCCAGAATGCCGTGCGGTCGCTGAAGGAATCACAAGGAGGAAAGCTGCCCAAGGGGGGCGTGAGAATTTCCATCGGGGCTGGCGAATATCCCTGGGAACAAACGCTACGGCTGACCGCTAAAGATTCCGGGACGGCCGAGTGCCTGTGGTCTATCAAGCAGACGATGCTGGGAGCACCGTGCTTCGGGGCGGCGTCCGTGTCTCAGGTTGGCAGCCGATCTCTGATGCAGCGGTTCGTGACAAGCTCGATGAAGCGGTTCGCAGCCGCGTGCTCCAGGCGGATCTCAAGGGGCTTGGGGTGGAGGACTGGGGCGATGCCACGGCACTGCGCCACCGACCCGAGTTGTTCGTCGATGGCCGGCCTCAGACGCTGGCTCGGTGGCCAAACGAGGGTTTCGTCAAGACAGGTGACATTCTGGGCACCGATACGTTCAAGATCTGGAACACGATCGACGGATGTCGCGACGGGAAGTTCAAGTATGTCGAGGACCGTCCGAGCCGATGGCTGGATGAGCCCGACGTGCGGCTCTATGGCTACTGGTTCTGGGACTGGTTCGAAGAGTATCAGAAGGTTGCGTCGATCGACGCCGATGCGAAGACGTTCACGCTGTCGAAGCCTTACTCCAACTATGGATATCGCAAGGACCAGCGTTACTACGCACTGAACGTGTTTCGCGAGTTGGACACCGAGGGCGAGTGGTACCTGGATCGCCGGACGCAGACGATCTATTGGCTGCCACCCAAAGACCTCGATGTGGCCAAAGCCGAGACGGTCCTGAGCGTTTTTGACCGGCCCTTCATCACGTTGACTGACGCTAAGCATGTGATTCTGCGCGGTCTGACCCTCCAGGAGGGACGTGGCAACGGGATTCAGATCAATGACGGAGCCGACTGCCTGGTGGCTGACTGCACGATCCAGCGGTTCGGGGGCGACGGGGTCATCGTGGAAGGTGGCCAGCATCATGGCATCTTCAACTGCACGATTCATACGATGGGCGCCGGTGGAACGCGCGTGGCCGGGGGCAGCCGGGAAACGCTGACACCTGGGAAACACTTCGTCGAGAACTGTCACATCTTCAATATCTCCCGCCTCAAACGCACCTATACGCCCGCCGTCCACCTCGACGGCTGTGGCAACCGCATCGCCCACAACCTGTTCGAGGATATGCCCTCCTCGGCGATGCGGGTCGAGGGCAACGATCAGCTCATCGAATTGAACACGATCCGCAACGTCGTGCAGGAATCGGACGATCAGGGCGGGCTCGACATGTTCGGCAATCCACTCTATCGCGGCGTCATCATCCGCTGGAACCGATGGAGCGATATCCGAGGCGGGACGCTACACGGGGCGGCCGGCGTCCGGCTCGACGACATGATCTCGGGCGTCGGCAATCTATGGCAACATCTTCGAGCGGTGCGGGGCCGTCCACTTCGGGGGTGTCCAGATCCACGGGGGCAAGGAGAATCTCGTCGAGGGCAACCTGTTCATCGATTGCCTGGCGGGCCTGAGCTTCAGCCGGTGGGGTGAATCACGCTGGCTCGAATCGCTCGAACGGTTCCTGCCCCAGGCGGCCGAGCCGGTCTACGTGAGCCGTTATCCGGAACTGGCCAACCTCAAGAGCCGTCCGAACGTCAATATTATCAGTCGTAACGTCTTTGCCCGGTGCGAAAGTGTCTTCATCCGTGATGGCGGCGTCGAAGAGGCCGCTCTCGATGCCGTTGTCGATGGGGCCGTTGGTATGCAGATCGCAGCCCGTGGCCGAGCGTCCGGCGATTCCAGTCTTCTCAAGGCCGTTCTTTTCGAACCGATTCCGGTCGGCGAGATCGGACCTTACGAATCGAATTAGGAACCGTTGCCACGGGTGACACGAGCGGTCAGCCACCGCAGGGTGAGTCTTGAGCCACGCCGCCGATTTGCCTTTGGGGTGTCGTGCGAGGACGCGCGACCTACATGAGATTTTTGCTCAGATGGCAAGGCGAAATCACCGATAATCCTTTGACTGATCGGATTTTGCGATTATTTGCAAAAGCGCGGGCCTCTGGTTAGGATAGGGGCCCATGACCATCCGAAGCACGTACATAGGATATCGCGAAAGTGACGCAGGACAACGGCAAGACGGAACTGTCGGTGGTAGTGCCTCTGCTCGATGAGCAGGATAACCTCCGCCCGCTGTACGACCAGATTACAGAGGCTTTGAGAGATCGCTACGCGTACGAGATCATCTTCATCGATGATGGGAGCACCGACGACAGCTTCAAGATGTTGACCGAGTTCCACGAGGCCGATTCGCACGTGCGGGTGATTCGCTTCCGCAAGAACTTCGGCCAGACCGCGGCGATGAGTGCCGGGTTTGCCCACGCGCGAGGCGAGGTCATCATCGCTATGGACGCCGATCTGCAGAACGACCCGGCGGACATCCCCATGCTCGTCGACAAGCTCCGCGAGGGCTACGATGTCGTCAGTGGCTGGCGCAAGGAAAGGCACGACAACGCCGTGACCCGCCTGCTGCCCTCACGCATGGCGAACTGGCTGATCTCGACGATCACCGGGGTCGAGCTGCACGACTATGGCTGCACGCTCAAGGCCTACCGGCGCGAGGTCCTGGCAGAGACCAAGCTCTATGGCGAGATGCACCGGTTCATCCCGGCGCTGGCCAGTTGGAGCGGGGCACAGATCGCCGAGTGCGTGGTCAATCACAGGCCCCGCACGGCGGGGGTGGCCAAGTACGGGCTCGGTCGCACCTGGAAAGTGATTCTCGACCTGATTACCGTCAAGTTTCTCGGCTCGTTCTCCACGAAGCCGATTTATATCTTTGGTGGTCTTGGCGGCCTGATGGCTCTCTTCGCCTTCCTGCTGGGTCTGGTGGTCGTCTCGCAGAA
Source organism: uncultured Phycisphaerae bacterium (assembly GCA_963726475.1). Classification (GTDB taxonomy): domain Bacteria; phylum Planctomycetota; class Phycisphaerae; order Sedimentisphaerales; family Anaerobacaceae; genus Anaerobaca. Next base: position 85,526 of record CAVSCO010000055.1, read on the forward strand.
ACTCAACTCCGGCGTGGACATGAGTGGCAATCCACTGCTGCTGCTGACGGCCGTGCTGATCCTCGCCACGCTTCAGTTCATCCTGATGGGACTGCTGGCCGAGTTGCTCGTGCGAACCTACCACGAATCCCAGAACCGGCCGACGTACGTGATCAGAGAGGTGCTCGACGCATCGGAGTCCGTGGAGACAAATGAATGAGTAAGTTGCCTCACCGAAGCAAGCCATCCCGCGGACGCTCCGCCCAGGTCGACCACAAGCCAGGCTTTTTTGGCAATGAGCGTAAGAAGCGATTCGTGGTTGCGGGCCTGATTCTGGTCCTGGCCGGTGTCCCGTTCATCCTGGGCAAGTACTTCGAATTCAACAGCCCGCTGGCCTTCGATGGCGGCGCCTATCTGTACTCGGCCAAGCACGTGCTCGAAGGCGCGAGAATCGGATACGAGGAGAAACCCAGCGCCCAGGCGGGGACGCTGCTGATGAACGTGATCGCCGTCAAGTTCTTTGGCTTCAATGACGTCGGGCCCAAAGTTCTCCAGATGATCTTTCAGGCGGCGGCACTGGTCTTCATGTTCGTCACGCTGCGCAAGCTTTTCGGGACGCTGGCGGCGGGAATAGGCGTTGTCGTTGCGTCGGTATATCTGTCGGCGCCGCTGATCGCCAAGTATGGCAACGTCAAAGAGCAGTTCATGATCGCCTTCATGGTGATGGGCATCTGCTGCTACGTCTTCTACAGGCTCACGGGCAAATGGTGGTGGCTCCTGCTGACCGGCGCCATGCTGGTCTGGGGACCCATGTTCAAGCAGACCGGTTTGTCGGCCATCGCCGCGACGGGGCTGTTCGTTCTGGTTCAGGCGGCTCTGCGTCGCGATAGCTGGAAGAAGGCCGGCCGGGACCTGCTGCTGATGACCGGCGGGGCCGTGGTGATGCTGATCCCGATCATCGGCTGGTACATGAGCATGGGCTCGCCCGTCCAGTACTGGCCCTACTCGTTCGTCTATGGGCCGCTGTTGCCGGCCTCGGCTTCCGCCGCGTCGCAAACGGTCGAACCGGAGACGGCGCAGGCTGAGCCCGAGGTGACGCAAGCCGAGAAGGCTCCGAGCAGCCTTGTGCTGCGATTCCTGCCGGGCTACGTCCGCGACAGTTGGGAAGCACTCGGACCGGCGGCCAGGAAAGAAGCCTTCATGCGCGTGTTGCGCTACTACAAGCTGCTGATCCTGCCGATCCTTCTGGCACTGGGCGGCATCATCGCACGTCTGGTCGTCTGGGTGCTGGGCAGGGGCAAGGCGAAGAAGCAGCAGGTGCAGGATGATCCGGGACGCTTCGTGCTGCTCTTTGCGGTCTGGTGGTTCTTCGACATGGCGTTCATCTGGATCAGTCCGCGTTCGTACGAACAGTATTATCTGCCTCTGAATGCTTCAGCGGCGATGCTGGGTGGCTATCTCATCTACCTCTACAGCCGCCGACTGCACCACGACGCCAACCGTGCCCGCTGGGTCGTCCTGGGGTTGCTGTCTGTCCTGCTGATGATGATCCTGTCCTGGCACATTTTCTTCGGCATCAAGACCAGCCCGCACAGCGGCGCGGCCTACGAGACGGCGACACGTGGATACCTACAGAAGTGGGAGGAAGTTCAGGCTCGCCACACGCCGCCTCGCGCGGGGCGGATTCCCGCTTCGCCGATCTACGCCGCATGGCGCAGTGTCGACGAGAAGCAAAAGGGCAATCGCAGTCCGTGGGAAGAAGTGGGCCAGTACATCCGCGAGCATACCGAGCCCAACGATACGATCTATGTGTGGGGATGGGTCCCGGGTATCTACGTGCAGGCCCAGCGACTCAGCTCGGCGCCGAAGGCCTTCGAAGGGACGATGCACACACTGCCTCCCAAAGAACTGGCGCGACGCGTTCACGAACTGCTCGAGGCGTTCAAGAAAGACCCACCCAAGTTCATCGTCGATACGCGCAAGAGGCACTTCCCATGGGACCGGCCTCCGCTGGAGTTGTGGCCGTTGCTGAGGCAGCAGTTTTTGCCTGCGGATGAAGCGACGGTCAAGCAATACGAAGAGGGCTATGGGAAGCAATTGGGTGAGGTGATCGAGCCCGACGAGGCGGCACGGTTCAAGGCCATGAAGCCTTTGCGTGACTACGTGATGAAGAACTACAGGATTGTGGGGCTGTTTGGCGAGCAGGTGCTGTTTCAACGCAAACCCTAGTTCAACCCGATGGCGATATGGACCAAGAGCTCAAAGAGCAACAGGATTTGTACGACAGCGGCTGGCGCGGCGGGCTCGAGAAGGGTAAGGAGCAGCGGGGCAACCTCCAGACCAACCTCGACTTCCTGGCACGGATCGGGCTGCCCAAGCCGGGTGACAGAGTGCTGGAGATTGGTTGCGGCGTCGGTGCAGTCATCAGCGCGCTGTCGCAGAAGGGCTACTGCGCCACCGGAACCGACATCTCCCGCGTCGCCATCGAATACGGCCTGGAAAAGTACCCGGGGCTGGATTTGCAGGTGCAGCCTGCTGAAGAATTGGGATTTGCCGACGAGACATTCGATGTCGTGCTGAGCTTCGATCTCTTCGAGCACATCGCTCGGATTGACCGGCACGTCAGCGAAGTCGGCAGAGTGCTCAAACCCGAAGGTTACTACCTGTTCCAGACACCCAATAAGCTCAGCAACGTGATCTTCGAAACCCTCGCGCACAAATCGCTCAAGTGGCGTCGGTACCATCCGTCGCTGCACACCCCCGGTCAGCTTCGCAGGCGGCTGGCGAGGCACGGGTTCGAGGCGCGATTCGTCAAGATGAATCCGATCAACGACTTCACGCGTGCGAAGCTCAAGCGACTCGGTCCGCTCGGTTCACTGATTGGCCGAGTCAACTTCGAGAAACTCCCGCCGACGCTCCAGACCAATCTTTATGTGGTCGCCCGCAAGACGCGTGTGGAGCCCAAACGATGAAATTGCTCATGCTCAACTACGAGTTCCCGCCGATCGGGGGCGGGGGAGGGCAGGCCCACGCATCGCTGCTGAAGGAATTCGCGGGGCAGCGCTGACCTCGTGGTCGATGTGCTGACGTCGGCCCCGGGGCTCGGGTTCTCCGTCGATGTGCTCGCCGACAACATCCGCATCCACAAGGTGGGCATCCGCAAGAAGCACTTGCACTTCTGGCGTCGAGGCGAAGTGCTCGCCTGGCTCTTCAAGGCGCGATCGCACTACCGCAAACTTTTACGAGAGACGACCTACGATCTGGTCCATGCGTTTTTCGGCTTTCCCACGGGCTGGTTGTGTTACCGCACGGTGGGCAGATTGCCTTACGTGATCTCCCTCCGAGGCTCTGACGTTCCTGGTGGCAATGCCCGGCTGCAACTGGAGTACAAGCTGCTTGGTCCACTGGTGTTCAAGCCCATCTGGGAGCACGCGGCCGCTCTGGTTGCCTGTAGCGAAGGGCTGAAGCAGCGGGCTTTGCGCTTCATGCCGTCGGCCCAGATCGACGTGATTCCCAACGGCGTGGATATGGACCGTTTCCATCCGCCTGAAGAGGCGTCGTCCGAAACGAAGCCGTTGCGGCTGATTACCGTGGGCCGGCTCTCGACGACGAAACGGCTGCCCATGCTGATCGAAGCCGTTGATCTGCTGGGCAAGGAAGGCTGCGACGTGCATCTGACGGTGGTGGGTGGCGGGGCACTCGAGAGCGAGCTGAGGGCGGTGATCTCGGCCGAACGTTTCCGAGGCATCGTGACAATGACCGGGCGTCGAGAGGCCGACCAAATGCCACAACTCTACCGCGCGCACGATATCTTCGTCAGTGCCAGTGTCCAGGAAGGCATGAGCAACGCCATGCTCGAAGCGATGGCGTCGGGTCTTCCGATTGTCACCACCCGCTGCGAAGGCGTGGATGAACTGATTTCGAGCAACGGCGTCATCGTGGACGACGCGACCTCCAACTCGCTGGCCACCGCCGTGCGAAAGCTGGCCGATGACCGGCCAATGCTGAGGACCATGTCAGTGGCGGCCAGAACCAAAGCCGAAACCTTCGGCTGGGACACCGTGGCACGCCGGTACCTGGATTTATACGCGACGACTTTGTCAAGGGCGGGGCGATGAGGATTGCATTCTCGGCGCGGGGGCTCAGCATCCACTCCGGCGGCGCCCGACAATTCATCAAGTCACTCATGCCCGCCTTGGCCGATTGTCGCGGTGATGACGAGTTCTTCTTCTTCTACAATCGCGAGCGATTTCGAGGTTCGGTCCCGGAGTGCCTCGAGATCGTCATGGAGAGCCGCAACAAGATGTGGTGGGATTTCGTCCTACTGCCTCGCATGCTGCGTAAACTGAAGATTGACGCGGCGATCTTTCCGAAGAACGTGATTCCACCATTCACCGGTTGTGCGAACTACGTAGTAATTCACGACTTGGCTTATTTCCTGCCCGAACTGAATGCCTATCCTTGGGTCGACACAGCCTACATGCGAACACTCCTTCCTCGCTCCGCGCAGGGCCGATGGCATTTTTGCCGTCAGTGAGAACACCAAGCGTGACATCGCCCATTTCAGCGGTTGCGACCCAGCGAAGATCACCGTGACCTACGAGGCGGCTGATTCAATGTATCATCGAGTCGACGATGCGGATCGCCTCCGAATTGTGAAAGAGAAGTACGGCCTGCCGGCTCAGTTCGTGTTGTACACAGGTTCGCTGTCACCCCGAAAGAATCTCGTGAGACTGTTGCAGGCGTTTGCCCAACTGCGCGGCAAGGTGCCCCATAAGCTGGCCCTGACCGGGTCGAAATCCTGGAAGGATAGGTCCGTTTACGAGATGATGGACACGCTGAAACTCCGCGATCGGATCGTGCAGTTGGGGTACGTCGAGGAGGAGGATATGCCGGCTTTGTACACCCTGGCCGATGCCTATGCATATCCTTCTTTATACGAAGGCTTCGGGTTGCCCGTTCTCGAGGCGATGCAGTGCGGCTGCCCCGTGGTGGCCTCTGACGTCAGCAGCGTTCCCGAGGTTGCGGGCGAGGCTGCGATCTTGGTCGATCCTCATGATGTCGATGCGATCTCCAACGCCATTCACACAGTTCTGACGGATACGCCAACCCGTGAGAAGCTCGTGGCCTCCGGTCTAGGACGTGCGGAGATGTTCTCGTGGCGACGGTGTGCTGAAACAATGTTACATACGATTAGGACCGGAGACGCGCGCAATCGGTCGCTTCGGGAACAACACGCATGAGACTCTCAAAACGAATTCTTCAGAAGCTGGACGCCGACCGGGTGCGACGGATCAATGAGATCTACCACAATCTGGAAAACGTCGGCTATGATCGGCTGCACGAGGACATCCCTCAGTTCGAGGGACGGTTCTGGAAGGACGTGGCCGGCAGATATGTCGACCAGCAAGGGCCTGTTACATGGCTTGATTACGGTACGGGCACAGGCTTTGTCCCCTTGATGGTCGGAGAGTACCTCAAAGCTGAAGACACTTTGATATGCTGTGACGTCTCCAGTGAAATGCTCGCTCTGTGTGAAGAGAAGCTCAACGACAGGTCGGTGCCGTTTAGCCGCAGCTTCGAAAAGATTGACGGCACGACGATCCCCGCCCCGTCGGGGTCGGTAGATATCATCTCGGTCAATTCCGTGCTGCACCATATGTTCGACCTTGACGACTTTGCCAGGGAATGTGAACGTGTGCTTAAGCCAGAGGGGAAGTTGATCGTGGCTCATGAGCCGAACTCGGCCACGAGGCTGCCATTCTCGGGCCGTTTGTCGCGATTTCTGGCAGGGGCGGTGTTCCGACCCAAGACAATCGTTTTCAAAATGGCAGAGTGGAGTTCTTTCACCGAGGGCCTCCTGCGCTGGATCACGAGTCGGGTCAGCCCGAAGTATCGTCAGAGGAACAAGATGCTGGCGGAGGTCGCCCGGCAGATCAGACAGGAGGGACTGCTCGATTTCAATGTGCGAGGCACGGAGATTCAGCAGATCGTCGACTTTCAATCGCATCAGGGCTTTGAACGAGAGGATCTCTTGGGACGAGTGTTTGGGAGGTTTACCGTCCTTGAGTTCCGGACGTACGGGCATCTGGGCTTCTTTCCCAACGGAAAGATCCCACAAGCCGTTAATCGGTATCTTCGAGGTCGTTGGCCCGATGCGGGACGAGAGATCTGCTTTGTACTGCGACGAATGGCAGAAACCGAAACAACATAAGGACACCGCGAATGTCACCGGATTCAGAGAAGACGACGTTCTACGATCACTACGCGCAGGACAAGCCGACGAAGCTCGGCCTATGGCTGACCCACGGAGTTGCCCGGCGGATCTTCGAGTTCTCCGGGATTCGCAAAGGCGACCGTGTTCTGGAGATCGGTCCGGGGCGTGGCGTGTTCACCGGTCTGTGCCTGGCCGAAGGAGCCGAGTACACCGCTATCGAGCCAAATCACGAGATGGCCGGACACCTTCGCAGCCGAGGCGTGAACGTGGTCAACGCCATCGTTCCACCGATGCCGGACCTTGGAGAGACCTTTGATGTCGTCGTCATGAACAGTGTCATCGAGCACATGAACACCATGGTCGACGCATTGGAGTTGTGCAAGCAGGTCCTCGGCATGCTCAAACCAGGCGGCCGGTTCGTCCTGTATGCTCCCGACTATGCGAATTGGAGACATCATTTCTTCATCGGTGACTTCAGCCATAGCTATATCACTTCATGGCGAAGACTGGAGGAACTGCTGGTCAGCGCCGGGTATGATCGCATCGAAGGCTGCTACCAGACTGCGACATTCCGGGGCATCCCGTGCTTCGTGCTCTCCGCTCTGGCGGGGTGGATGCCATTCGGCTGGCTCGACGTCCTGTTTCCTCACAGTCGGATTGTGCATCGACTGTACAAGATCCAGATAAGTCTTCTGCGGCGGGTGCTCGTGGCGGGTGTCAAGGAGGGTGAGAATGGTAAGGGACCTGCATGAGCAGTAAGGCTGCAAGATTGATCCGGTTGTTCACCAGGATTCTGGTGGCGATTGTTCTGCTCGTATGGGCGTTTTCGCAGGTTGACTTCGACCAGTTCCGCCAGACCGTGTGCACGGCGCGATGGGATTTCCTTCTCGGCGTTTGGCTGTCCACCGCTGGCTTCTTCTGGGTGCAGTGTCTGGCTATGAAACTGATCCTCGGAAAGCAGGGCTGCCGAGTGGGAGTCAATACGCTGTTTGGCATCAGTTCCATTACGGCCCTCTACAGCCTGATTCTACCGGGCATCCTGAGCACCGGTGTGAAGTGGTATATTCTAAAGAGGCTCACGGGCAAAGGCAGCAATGTCCTGAGCAGTATGCTCTACAACCAGATTACATTGTCCGTCGTCATGGCCGCCATTGGACTGGTGGCGCTGATCGTGACGAACCCGGCGCAGATTCTGTTTCCTCGTTTGCAGCAGACCTGGATTGTGCCGGCCGTCAGCAGTCTTCTCCTGATCCTGATCGTGCTGGTCAGCGTGCTCTTGCTCAACGGCCGCACAGGAGCCCAGGTCACGAGATTCCTTGCTGCCCCGTTGAGACTACTGCCGGGAGGGATGCGAGAGAAGGGGCTCACACTCCTGACGCAGATCGGCGATTTCCAGACCGCTGGCATTGGGTTTCATCTGACGGTGGCGGGCATCAATACGATGAACACTCTGTTGGTCGGCCTGTTGATCTACTACTGCGCAGCGCAGCGGCCGGCGCCGCAGTTTCAGTCGGCGTTTTGATTTGGGTGTGTGCGGTCGTATTTCTGCTGAGCAAGCTCCCTATTACCGTGGCCAACCTGGGTGTCCGCGAGGTGGCTCTCGTGGGGTTGCTGGCGGGGTACGGGGTGAACCGGTCGGAGGCGTTGTTGATGTCCATGGTCCTTTTGTCATCGCTGATCTTCATGGCTGCTCTTGGGGCAGTATATCAGTTGCTCTGGTGGGCCGGCAGGGTCGGGGGGGCTCGGCAGGGCCCCGTCGCTTTCGAATCCACGGACCGTTCTGACACGGAAGAAGATGCAGGGGAAACTAGATGAACAAGATGATGCGCAAAGTCCTCCGAGCGTGCCACCTGTACGATGCTGTCGTCGATCTCAAGCATTGGCTCACGGGTACTGAGGCACAATATGCCGGGTTCTACTCTCAGTTCGCCAAACCTGGCGATCTGTGTTTTGATGTAGGAGCTAATGTCGGTCGCCGGACGCAGGTGCTCCTGAAACTTGGGGCACGTGTTGTCGCGGTGGAGCCTCAGGAGCAATGCATGAGGAGGTTACATCGCAAGTTCGGAGGCAACGCGGACGTGACTCTCGTGCAGAGCGCAGTCGGCGAGAAGATCGGACAGGCGCAGATGCAGCTTTGCGACTCCCATTCGCTCTCTTCGCTCTCGACGGGTTGGATCGAGAAGGTTCGGGCCAGCGGGCGATACAGCCAATGCACCTGGGGCAAGACGGTGACGATTGACGTGACGACCCTGGATGAACTGATTTCCCGTCACGGTCGCCCTGCGTTTATCAAGCTCGACGTCGAAGGCTATGAACACGAAGCGCTGAAAGGGCTTTCGAAGCCCGTGCCGAACATCTGCTTCGAGTTTACGCCTGAGTTTGTGGAGTCCACGCGTGATTGCGTTGACCACCTCTCGAAGATTGGCCCGGCCCGGTTCAACTACTGCCTGGAGGGCACGCCGACGAGCATGGGACTGGCCCAGTGGGCTTCGGCGTCTGAGATGGACGAGGTACTGCAAACCCTCGCGGCGCAGAAGCAAGCCGGTGACATTTACGCCAGTTCTTCCTGCCGAGTTCCCGCTGAGACGGAGGCTTGCGGAGACATAGGAACGCCCGAAGAGTGATCGATCCGGCTACGCGTGGGGAGGTGGGTAGAGGGAATCAAGGAATTCCCTTGACTTCCGGATGTTGCCAGCAGACACTATAGGATAAGCGGCGGGAAACGCACTATCCGCGACATTTGAGAAGCTCTGAAGGTAAGTGTGAGGAGAGATCACATGGAAGCGACGCGGGTGTCCCCAGTGCCAACAGTGGTGTTCTGCGCAGTGCTCGTTCTGTCTTGGTGGCCGGCTCCTGCCTGCCAGGCTCGATACTGGACGGAACCAGTCCCTCTGGTCGAGGTCAATGGCGATTCCCATGACAAAAGCCCGTTCCTTTCTTTCGATGGCCTGACGTTGTACTTCTCGATTGAACCGGGGTGGGGCTTCACGCATATCTATCAGGCGGTGCGTCTAAGTCCCGCCGAACCTTTTGTCGCGATCGGAGAGATCAGCACGCTGAACTACGCGTACGGACACGTGGACTATCCATGGGTTTCGCCGGATAATCTGCCGCATGTACTACTACCGGACGGAAGTCGGCGGCAAGCGGCTGAGAGTGACCGAACGATCTTCGGCAGTTTCCTACTGGCCGACTGGTGCGGGTATCGCCGAACTGAATCGACTGGGGGACGTGGCCAACCCGACGCTCACCCGGGATGAACGGATCATTGTCTTCAGTGGAAACGCACTGGCCGGCGGCAAAGGGCAGTGGGACCTCTGGATGGCCAGCCGTCCCGATCGAGACGCACCGTTCACCGATGTCCGGAATCTCTATTCGGTGAACAGCGGCGCATCGGACATGCATCCGTATATCACGCCGGATGGGCTGACGCTCTATTTCGGATCCGATCGAAACGATAGGTTTCAGTTGTTCCGAGCGGTCCGGACGTTCCTCGATAGTCCCTTTAGCTCCCCCGAGCATCTCACGATGTTCGACACGCCCGAGGGCGACTCCTATTACGCACGTCTTGCCGCGGACGGAAAGTCATTTCTCTTTTGCCGGAAGAAAGAGAATGAGAAGATGGATATCTACGTCTCGTACCTGCTGGATTCCGGCGACAATCGCGTCGAACTCCTTCGAGACACCGATGCGAACCAGGGGCCATCCATCATCTTGTCGTCTACGACGATTCAAGAGGCCATCGACGCGGCGCAAGACGGGGATACCGTCAATGTCTATTCTGGCATCTATCGCGAGGCGATCCGTTTTGCGGGAAAAGCGGTTACGGTCCGCAGCGCGGGTGACGCCGCCATTCTGGAAGCGCCCGGTGCCTATGCCGTCTCGTTCCAAGCGAGTGAAGGGCCGGACAGTGTGCTGAAGAATTTCGTGATACGCAACAGCCGCGTGGGCATCATGGTGACTGACAGCTCACCGACGATTGCCAATGTTACGGTGGTGGGGAACGAGTGCGGGGCCGAGGCGATTGGAAACGCCGATCCGAGCATTAGCGACAGCATCTTCTGGCATAACGTCTGGAGCGATTTGTATGGGTGCCAGGCGGTGTACAGTTGCGTCGAAAGCGGGGCGGAGGGGCCGGGCAATTTCAGTGAAGACCCACTGTTTGCCGATCCCGACATGGACGATTATCACCTGCTCAGCGAGCGCGGCCGGTACTGGCCTGGGCAGAATGTCTGGGTCATCGACGACGTGACGAGTCCCTGCGTGGATGCGGGCGATCCCGATGCCGATTTCTCCGGTGAGCCCGAGCCCAATGGTGGCCGAGTGAACGTCGGCGCCTACGGTGGAACCCCATTTGCAAGCCTGAGTGAAACCCTGCCCTAAGGCGGCGACGGCCTGCATAGCGCTGCCGCCATAGGGTCGCCAAGGGCCGCTGCAAGAGCAGCGTTGCCGTAGCATTTGCCCGTAGAGAATCCACGATACGCGGGCCAATCGCGCTCGTCCAGCACTCGCCCAGGGGCGTCGTTAGCTGATTCCTCATACTGTAGCGACTCTTGCCCATGCCTTTACGTACGCCCGTCTATCCCAAAGCGGGGCCGTCTATTCACGGAAGAGGAACGCCGCCGGTATGCTCTTGTCTGTAGGCGGCGCGAATTCCTTTGCGTTGCTCCGAACCGGCGAAGTACAATGTGGTTCGCACAGGGATCATGTTTGTGTGTATCTGGGACAAGAGAGCTGGCTGACCGCCCCCTCTTGGGGCAGAAGGAGGCACGCGATGTACCGGAAAAGGCACGCATTTACGCTGATCGAACTGTTGGTTGTCATCGCCATCATCGCCATTCTCATGGCCATCATGATGCCCGCCTTGCAGCGCGTCAAAGAGCAGGCGCAGGAGATGACCTGCCGGGGCAATCTACGGCAGTATGGCCTGGCCCAGGTGCTCTACCTGGACGATTTCGACGGGCGCTACCCGAATGCTTGGACCTCGCTGGTCAAGACGGAAGCCCCTGTCAGCGGGTACGAGCGGTACTGCCGGTGGCACGATCCGAGGTATAAGGCCGACGGTCCGTTCTGGCCCTACCTCAAGGCCGACAAGGTCCATCTGTGCCCGACGTTCAACGTCGTGGCCAAGACCGAAGGACATCGGCATCCCAGCCACGATCCATCCATTCCCATCGATCCGTACTACAGCTATAGCATGAACGCTTACCTGGGTTCGAAGACCGGGTCCGCCGGGGGCGGGGTCCTGAAACTGAGCGAGATCACCCGGCCCAAGAGCGAGGTGTTCTTTTTCTCCGAGGAGAACATGTGGACACGGCCCGGTTGCAGCAACGTGCTCAACGACAACGCCCTCTGTCCGGACGGTCGGGACTGGTTCGGGACGTTCCACGGTGCCAAACGCAGTGATTGGAATGGGGGGACCGTCAACGCGGTGTTTGTGGACAGCCACGTGGAGAAGGTCCGCTCGGGGCTCCAGACCGACGGTAACCGGTCCGACTATTCCGAGGCCGAGTTCGACACCTTCGAGAAGTATGGCTGGCCGTTCAAGAAGCCGCCGTCATAGCCGACGATATTGTTGCCAGCCCGACGCGAAGTCCATTGATGTGGCGAGACGAGGGGCCTCGTGGGGCGGAAAGGGTGTCTCTGTTTACCAGGGATTACTGCGTGAGGATGGGTGTTGAAGTCGGCTGCAGAGCGACGGCAAGTCCCTTTTCTGCCAGAAATTACGTAGTTTCCACATGTCAAGCGGTGCCGCCGGGATGCCGATACCGATAAGGCGCATCAAGAAATGGTGTTGCTCAGTGTTTCTCGATGTGTTACAAATAGATTAGGTTCGCAAGTGCACCATTTAACGCGTGCCGAGGCAGCACGGATCATGAAGCGGGAACACGGAATGGTGCGGGTGTAACTCAGGTCACGTATCATCTTATGAGGTCTCGAATGCGACGTGTGTGGCGCTCATTCGGCAGGCAGGACCGATATTACCCATTCTGACGACTCTGTTCACGCCGAGCGTTCGATCACACAACGCAGTGGTAGATATCTTCGATAGACGCGGCACTCCGGCGTGCGGCCGGAGGGCCGATGTGTTCGTTCACGTACTGTCTGAAGGAGGATACTCATGGGCAAGAGATCTGTTTGGTGCTGGGCTGTGCTCTGCGTGTTCTGTGTCGCAGGGGCGGCGATGGGGGAGTTGGTGGGCCACTGGAAGTTGGACGAAGGCGCCGGTGGCACCATCGTTGATTCATCGGGCAACGGCAACGACGGGACCGTTAGCGGTGTGCCCACGGTGATCCCCGGCGTCCAGGGCAAGGCCCTGGAATTCCATGGTCTGGGTGCCTCCGGCGGAGGCGGGGACTACATCGACTGTGGGGCCGGCGCCAGTCTGGATGTTACCGGTCCGATTTCCATCGCTCTCTGGATACAGCCTGGGGCCGACGACCCGGAGGACAATGGGACGGAGACTGCGCCGATGGCCAAAGCGCTAAGTTCAGGCAGCCCCAGTTGGAGCTGGCAGGTTCGCTATGGCTGGGGCAGCACGGAGCCCTACATGGCGTTCACGTTCAACTCCTCGCCTCGGGCCTGGGTCTACGTCGGCCAGAATCTGGTCAAAGACGAGTGGTGTCATATTGCATGCTCTCATGACGGCACCACGTTGCGATGCTATCTCAACGGAGAGGAAACGGATTCCACGCCCATGGGGGCCATCACCAGCAGCCCCACGCCTGTTCTGATCGGTTCGGATGGCTGGGGATGTGACTGGATTGGCGGGATCGACGATGTCCGGATCTACAATCATGGTCTGACGCCGGACGAGTTGATCGAAGTCATGCTGGCCGGTGGGCCCGAATTAGCCTCAGACCCGGTTCCGGAGAAAGAGGCCACCGATGTCCCGTGCGATGTCGCGCTGGGCTGGACGGCGGGCGAATACGCTGCCACGCATGACGTTTATCTCGGGACCGTCTTCGAGGACGTCAACGACGCGAGCCGGGCAGATCCGAGAGATGTGCTGGTCAGTCAGGGACAAACCGAGGCCAGCTACGCTCCGCAAGGTGTGCTCGCGTTTGACACGACCTATTACTGGCGCATCGACGAGGTTAACGCGGCCCCGGATTACACCGTCTTCAAGGGCGAGGTCTGGAGCTTCACCGTCGAGCCGCTGGCGTACCCGGTAGAAGGTGTGACGGTGACCAGCAATGCCATTTCCGACCCAGAGGCCGGCCCGGAGAATACGATCAACGGATCGGGACTCAACGCCGACGATCAGCATTCGACCAAAAGTCAGGACATGTGGCTGGGCAGCGCCAGTGGCGACGAGCCGATCTGGCTGGAATATGACCTGGGACGCGTCTGCAAGCTGCATGAAATGCTCGTCTGGAACTACAACGTGACCTTCGAGGCGGTGCTCGGTTTCGGGGTGAGCAGTGCAACGGTGGAATACTCTGCCGACGGGGCTGAATGGGCCACTCTGGGCGATGTCGAGTTTGCTCAGGGGACATCGCAAGAGGGCTATGCCGCCAACACAATGGTGGACCTGGCTGGTGCGGCGGCGCGATACGTCAAGATCACCGTCAACGACAACTGGGGCATGCTCACGCAGTACGGGTTGAGCGAGGTGCGCTTCATGTACATCCCCGTTCAAGCGCGTGATGCCCAGCCTGCCGACAGCGCTACAGACGTGTCCCCCGATGTGACACTCGGATGGCGATCGGGCCGTGAGGCGGCTTCTCATGACGTGTATCTCGGTACGGCACCGGATGCTCTGACGCTGGTCGACACAGTCAACCAGGCGTCGTGCGCCCGGGATCGTTGGATTTCGGGACGACCTACTATTGGCAGATCGACGAAGTCAACGCGACCGCTACCCCGTCGGTTTGGGCAGGCGATCTGTGGACCTTCTCGACACAGGAATACGCGCTGATCGACGGGTTCGAAACCTATAACGACGACGTCGAGGCCATGACGACGATCTTCGATACCTGGCTCGATGGCTGGGTCAATGACAACGGCTCAACGGTTGGCTACTTCGACGCTCCGTTTGCGGAACAGGCCATCGTTCACAGCGGTGACCAGTCGATGCCGTTGGAGTACAACAACACCGGTTCTCCGTTCTATTCGGAGGCCGAACGGACCTTCGACACGTCGCAGGATTGGACCGGTGGCAGCGCCGATACGCTCGTGGTGTACTTCCAGGGTGTGCCGGGCCCATTCGTAGAGCTGGCTTCGGGCAAGATCGTGATGGGAGCGGCCGGGGCGGATATCTGGAACGCCGCCGACGAGTTCCGCTTCGCCTACAAGTCGCTTAATGGTGACGGCTCGATCGTCGCGTACGTCGAGAGCGTCGCAAACACCGACGTCTGGGCCAAGGGCGGAGTCATGATCCGCGAGACGCTGGACGCCGGTTCGACGTTTGCGGCCGTTTACGCGACGCCTGGCAATGGCTGCCGCTATCAGGGGCGTCTGACGACGGATGCGGCAGCGGTCAGTGATTCGTCCGTAGTGACTGCCGATCAGACGGCGATGACCGCGCCGTACTGGGTCAAAGTCGAACGCGTCGGCAATACCTTCAATGGCTATTACTCGACCGACGGTGAGAACTGGACGGCGATGTCGTGGAATCCGCAGACGATCGCGATGAATGCCAATGCCTATGTCGGTCTGGCGCTGACGAGCCATGCCGCAGGTGTACTGGGTAGTGCCGAATTCTCCGACGTTGCCACCACGGGCAATGTTACAGGGTCGTGGACGGTGGCAACCATTGGTCCCGGCCAACCCGAGGGCAATGGCCCCGGTCAGCTCTATGTGACGCTCGAAGATGCGACAGGCAAGGCTGCCACGGTTGCTCATCCGGCAGGGAGAAGGGGCTGCCTTCCTGGCCGATTGGAACGAGTGGCAGATTCCTCTGAGTGAATTCACCGGCGTTAACCTGAGCCGGGTCGGGAGGATGATCATCGGTGTTGGCAATCGAGCCAATCCCTCCGCCGGCGGCGAGGGCATTGTCTACATCGACGACATCGGATACGGCAAACCCGCCACGCCATAGCATTAGAAAAAGGACTGGATACTCGTCGAATTCTCGACACTTGCGGGCCCGCCCCGACCTTTCGGGGCAGGTCCTTCTCAAGACTGTCGGTATGGCCGAGAGTCTGAATCTCCGAGGCAGTCGCGTCTGCTTGAGACGAGCTTCAGTATCCCGGTGACAGAAGCGCTATTCCAAGAAGGAGGAACGAACATGTTGGCAAAGAAGTGGCTTTTTGTGGGACTCATCACTGTGGTTGGCATGAGTCTGGCGGTCGCGGCTCCACCTGCCGTACACCCTACGACAGGAGAACCGCTGGTGATTGACTGTCTCCGGGGGACGCCTGACGCCATCGATGGCGATCTGAGCGACTGGAATCTGGCCGCGATGACACCGGCGGTCCTTGATTCGGCAGACCAAATCTATACCGGGACGTGGGGTGGTCCCCAGGACTGCAGCGGGAAATTCTACGTGCTATGGGACGACACGAATGTGTACATTGCCGCGATCATCAAAGATGATCTGCTGTCTATGGACAAGACTGGTGGCGATATCTGGAACGCGGACTGTGTAGAAGTCTTCTTTGGCACAACCAACGCCATTGGAGATCATACCGAGCACTACCAGTGGGGCTTCAACGCCAATGGGGAGACGTGGAACTGGGAGGATATGGAGGACGCCGGCGGAATTGTTCCTGAATACATGCAATATGGCTACGCTCTGACGGCCGACGGATACACCTGCGAGGTCGCCATCCCGTATGCGGAAATCTCGTCGTTGGATTGGTCCGTGGGCAATGCCATTGGCTTCCACCCCTGTATTGACGACACGGAAGCGGCCGATCGCGAAATCCAGATGACCTGGACGGGCCGTGAGGCGCACGACCAGAGTCTTGGATTTGGCCAGATCATCCTCTCTGATGAACGTGCCATCGCCAAGGAACTCGCCCGCAATCCGCAGCCCGAAAACGGCGCGACGGATATGCCGCGCGACGCAGCCCTGTCGTGGGAGCCTGGTGCATTCGCCGTCGCCCATGACGTCTATTTCGGGACGATCTTTGATGATGTCAACAATGCGACGCGCGCCAATCCGATGGACGTACTGGTCAGCCAGGGACAGACCGGGACCGGTTACGACCCGGCGGGGCTCGTCTATGGCGTCACTTACTACTGGCGGATCGACGAAGTCAACGGGGCGCCCGACAACACGATCTTCAAGGGCCAGGTCTGGAGTTTCAGCACCGAGCCGGTAGGCTATCCCATTGAGGGCGTCATTGCCACCAGCAACGGGACATCGGACGGCACGTCCACCCCGGAGAGGACGGTGGACGGGTCCGGCATCGACGCCAAGGGTCAGGCCTCGATCAACAACGCAGACATGTGGCTGGCCGATCCGCCTGCCGAGGGCGACCTGTACATCCAGTATGAGTTCAACCGCATCTACAAGCTCAGCGAAATGCTCGTCTGGAACCATAACAGTCAGTTCGAGCTGATTCTTGGGTTCGGGGTGAAAGACGTCACCGTCGAATACTCGGAGAACGGCGCCGACTGGACGACGCTGGGCCAGGTCGAGTTTGGCAAGGGCACGGCCAAGCCGGACTACACCGCCAACACCTCCGTGGACTTCGGCGGAGTCCCGGTCAAGTATGTCCGTTTGACGGTCAACAGTGGCTGGGGCATGCTGGGCCAGTACGGGCTCAGCGAAGTCCGTTTCCTGGCGAGTCCCGCTCAGGCCCGCGAGCCGCAACCGGCCGACGGTGCGACGGGAGTTGATCCGGATGCCGTTCTCCAGTGGCGTGCCGGCCGCAATGCCGTTTCGCACGAAGTCTATCTGGGAACCGACCCGGAGGCCCTTGATTTGGCCGGAACCGCAAGCGTTGCCAGCCTGGCACCGGCGAGTCTGACATACGGAAGTACATACTACTGGCAGGTTGTGGAGGTCAACGAGGCCGATGCTACCCCGGCATGGGCTGGTGAGGTCTGGAGCTTCTCGACCAAGGAATATGCATTGATCGACGGGTTCGAGGCTTACAACGACGACGTCGATGCGGCCACGACGATTTTCGACACCTGGATCGACGGCTGGGTCAATGGGAATGGCTCGACGGTTGGCTATTTCGATGCTCCGTTTGCCGAGCAGACGATCGTCCGCACGGGTAAGCAGTCGATGCCCTTGGCCTACGACAACAGTGCTTCACCATTCTATTCCGAAGCCGAGCGAACCTTTGAGACGGCCCAGGACTGGAGCGGTGGCGGCGCCGACACGCTCGTGCTTTACGTTCGGGGCAATGCGCCCGATTTCGTGGAAGCCGCCGACGGTAGTATTGTGATGAGCGGAATCGGAACCGACATCTGGGATACGGCCGACCAGTTCCGCTACGCGTACAAGAACCTCAATGGCGACGGGTCCATTGTCGTCCGCGTCGACAGCCTGGTTTTGAGCAACGAGTGGGCCAAGGCCGGCGTGATGATCCGCGAAACGCTCGAACCCGGCTCGCAGCACGCGTTTGTCGCCACGACGCCCACGGCCTCTCACGGCATCTCGTTCCAGCGGCGTCCGGTGGCCGGGCAGGCCAGCGAGAACACGGATGTAGCCGACGTCGAGCTGCCGCACTGGGTGAAGCTGACCCGCGCGGGCAACCTCTTCACCGCACAGGAGTCGACCGACGGCGTCACCTGGGTCGATATCCCGGCCTCGCCGGCGGTGAACATCCAGATGAACAACAACGTCTACATCGGTCTGGCGGTGACCAGTCACGATGCGGCGGTGCCCACATCGGCCGAGTTCTCGAATCTTTCGACGACCGGCAACGTGACCGGCGCCTGGCAGACGGCCGACATCGGCGTCGCTCAACCTGAAGGCAACTCCGCCGAGGCAATGTATGTGACGGTTGAGGATAGTACCGGGAAGACCAAGACGGTTGTGAGTCCCGATGACGCCATCACGGGTCGGCCGTCCTGGCAGGAATGGAAGATCCCGTACAGCGATCTGAGCGGTGTGAACCTCGGCCGCGTCGAGAAGATGTATATCGGCGTCGGTAGCGCGACCAGCCCCGGCGCTGGTGGTACCGGTACGGTCTATATCGACGACATCGGTTTTGGTCGTCCCGTTGCTCCATAGCGGCAATGGTCGAGGAGGGCAGACCACCTGCCGGATTCTGAGGCACAAAAGAGGGGCCTGTCCTGATGCTTGTTGGGACAGGCCCCTTTCTCGATTCTATGCGCGGATCGAATGACAGGATATCCCGTGGTCGTTGCGCAAGGCCACGGACAAGCTCCGGAATTTCGATGTCGTGACGTCAGTATCTCTCTATGGAGGATGAATTCGCAAAGGCTAACACGAAGCGAACGAGCGGCACATACAATCCTAACCTTTGGAGTCTAAACAGGGAGGAGTTTCTGAATTGGCGCGTGCACAAGGCAGAACAGTCTAAGAACTCTATTAAAGGAACGGAGCGATGAAAGCGATTGTGGCATTGCTGGTGATTTCTGTGTTGGCATTTGGCGGTGCGGCTCAGGCCCAGGACAAGGTTGTGCTGTTGGAAGAGGATTTCGAAGGTTTGCCGCTGGGGCCCAATGTGGATGAGGCGGTGGCCGGCGAAACCGTTTGGACGGATATCCCGCCCGCCGGTTGGATCAACGACGCTAACGGTGTTCCGGGCGTGGATGACCCGTCCAACGATGGCGTGACTGAATGGGCCGGATGGGGCTTCGCTAACAAGGCGTGGTGGACAGAGACGGCGGGCGATCAGCGGCGGTCGGAGTTCACGCTGGGCGAAGGCACCGTGGCCATTGCCGATCCGGACGAGTGGGACGATGCGGGGCACCCCGGGCCCATTGCTGACGACCCTTACGATGTCTGGCTCAGTACGGCTCCCATCGACCTTTCCACGTCCAAACCTGGTACGGCTCACCTCAAGTTCGATTCAAGCTGGCGTCCGGAGTTCGATGACAACTATCACCAGACGGCCAATGTCACGGTGTCCTTCGATGGCGGTGACCCGATCGAGATCATGCGGTGGGAATCGGATTCGAGCAGCCCCAACTACAAGGACGACAACTCCACCAACGAAACCATCGACATCGACATCGACAACCCGGCCGGCGCCATGAGCATGGTGGTGACTTTCGGTCTGTTCGACGCCGGCAATGACTGGTGGTGGGCCATTGACAATATCGTCGTGACCGGTGAACGCAGCGCCAAACTGGCCTACAATCCCAGTCCGGCCCACAAAGCCGTGGAAGTGCCGGTCAAGACCGTCATGAGCTGGACGCCGGGAGAATACGCGGCAGCGAAGTCGCCTCACCATAGAATCAGTCTTAGCGACGACGTGGATGCCGTGATGGCCGGAGCCGCTGTTGTCACGACCCAGGATGCCAACAGCTACGACGCAACAGGGCAGCTCGGATTCAACACGACATACTATTGGCGAATCGATGAGGCCAATGGCGTCGGCTGGGACGAAGGCAACGTCTGGAACTTCACCACGGAGTCCTTCGTCTACACCATGGAAAACGTAGTGGCCACGAGCAACGGTATTTCACAGGCTGACGCCGGTCCGGAGAACACCGTCAACGGTTCGGGGCTCGATGCTGACGGTCAGCACGCAACGGCTACCTCCGCTATGTGGCTGGCGAATGCGCCGGCCGACGAGCCGCTGTATATCCAGTATGAGTTCGACCACGTCTACAAGCTCTATCAGATGCTTGTCTGGAACTACAATGCCGAATTCGAGCTGATCCTTGGTTTCGGGCTCAAAGACGTCACGGTCGAGTACTCTCTGGACGGCACCGACTGGACGGCCCTCGGGGATATGGAATTCGCCAAAGCCACGGCCAAGGCCACTTACACCGCCAACACAACCGTCGACTTTTCCGGCGTAGCCGCCAAGTATGTCCGTGTCACGGTCGGCAGCCAATGGGGTGTGACGGGCCAGTATGGGCTCAGCGAAGTTCGCTTCACATACATTCCCGCGCACGCCCGCGATCCACAGCCGGCCGATGGCGCAACCGACGTCGAGATCGGCACCGCCCTGAGCTGGCGCATTGGTCGCGAAGCTGTTTCGCATGAGATTTCTCTTGGAATGAGTCCCGACGATCTCCAGTCGGTCGCCACGACTGGCCAGGGCAGCTATGTTCCGGGCAATCTGGAATTCGCGACCACGTACTACTGGCAGGTGGACGAAGTCAACGAGGCCGATGCTGTCACCGTGTGGCCTGGCGCGACCTGGAGTTTCACGACGCAGGAATACGCGACGATCGATGGCTTTGAGGCGTACAACGACGACGTCGAGGCCGAGACGACCATTTACAGCACCTGGGTCGACGGTTGGGTCAATGACAACGGCTCGACCGTTGGCTATTTCGACGCGCCGTTCGCAGAGCGGCAGATTGTCCACAGTGGCAAGCAGTCGATGCCGTTGGCGTATGATAATTCTGCTTCACCGTTCTACTCTGAGGCCGAACGAGTTTTCAACGCGCCTCAGGATTGGACGATCGGTGGTGCCGACAGTTTGATGCTGTACTTCCGGGGCGTTGCCGAGAATTCTCCGCAGACACTCTATGTCACGCTGGAAGACAGCACCGGTGCCTCGGCCACTGTCTCCTCGATCGATCCAGACGCCATCCTGGTGGCCGAGTGGCAGCCGTGGCAGATTTCGCTGAGCGAGTTTGGCGGAGTCAACCTGGCCAGGGTCGAGAAGATGATCGTTGGCGTCGGCAACCGTGCCAACCCGGCCTCCGACGGTACGGGCATCGTTTACATCGACGACATCGGCTTCGGCCGACCGGCCGCGCAGTAATGCGGTCCTGCCGTCTGGCGGTACGAAGACGGCGAATAGACAGAGAAAGAAGGAGTACACGGGGCTGTGGGCCATCGCTCACAGCCCTTTCTTCTTTGCCGGGTTGCGAACAGAGCAATCCTGAGAAAAGCCTGCCATCTGCGCGCCTGTTGTGCTACCATGGGAACTGCTGCGTGCGGCGATATTGCCTGTGAACCGGAATGCGGACGACGGAGGTGTTCAATGGGACGTAAGGGTTTCACACTCATTGAGCTGCTGGTAGTTATCGCGATTATCGCAATCCTGATGGCGGTGCTGCTGCCCGCTCTGAGCACCGCGAAGAAGATCGCATCGGCGGCCGTATGCCTGGGCAATCTGCGCAGCCTGGCTACGGGCTGGGTGATGTACGCCGACGACAACGACGGTTTGCTGATGTGCAACGGTGCCTGTTATGAGACGGTGGATGATGACACTCCATGGGTGCATGGCCCGAAAGACGTGACCGGGATGGCGATCGGCATGCCCGCGCCCGCTACGGTCACCGATGAGGACCGCTTCCGAGGCATTCGGGCCGGAACGATGTGGCCTTACGTCGGTGACGTTGACGTCTACCACTGTCCGGGTGACAACCGGCGGAGTACCCGGGAGCCGCCTCGCGATTGCTTCCGCAGCTATTCCATCTCCTACGCGTTCGGGACACTCCGCGACCAGGATTTGACCCCGCGTGGGGGATATCGCTACTACCGTCGGATGACGGAGATCAAGGCTGCCACGCGGTTCTATGTGTTCGTCGAAGAGGAGCACAACGGAAGCCGCTATGGTGAAAACGAAGGTGGATGGCACCTGCCGTTTCAGTCGGGCCTGAACCGTCGCGCAGACCCGGGCAACTGGACCTTCTACGACCCGCTGGCGTCCTACCACAATAAGTCGAGCACGTTCGGATTCGCCGACGGGCACGCCGAACGGGTCAAGTGGAGGGATAAACGCACGCTGCTGTTCATCGAGCAGAACGCGACGGATCCGTCCTCACACTCGGGCATCCAACTGGCCTCGCC
Organism: uncultured Phycisphaerae bacterium; assembly: GCA_963726475.1. Taxonomy (GTDB): domain Bacteria; phylum Planctomycetota; class Phycisphaerae; order Sedimentisphaerales; family Anaerobacaceae; genus Anaerobaca. Next base: position 107,575 of record CAVSCO010000055.1, read on the forward strand.
CGACAACGAAGACCTCCGCTGGCTTATCGAACACTTCATCGACGAGAGTCGCATCGAGTAATTCCAACGGCACGTGGCGGCATCCCCTGTGCCTGACTTGTGATCGTATGAATCGCTCCACAAGGGCGTCGTTGACGCGGTTCGCCCCGGCACAATGCCAGGAGTCGATGGGGGCCGGCCGACGGACTGACCAGAAAGTGCCACAATCGCTGGGGCAGTACAGTGGCTCAAAGCTCTTGAAAGGGCGTCGTGGTTTCTGGTATCATGAAGGGTGGAGATGGCGTCCATGAAGATGACTCGGCATACCGCCGCGGAGAAAGGGTGGATCGCCTGGAGGGTACGCACCATGATCAAGTTCGCCTGTTCGAATTGCGGCCAGTCGATTCGCGTCGACGACAAATATGCGGGCAAGAAGGGCAAATGCCCGAAATGCAAGACGTCCGTGGTTGTACCTGGGCGATCGAGTGTCATCCGGTTCCGTTGCGAGCATTGCGGCGCCAAGATCAAGGTGCCCGACCGCTACGCAGGCAAGAAGGGCAAATGCCCGACGTGTCAGAAGTCGGTCGTGGTTCCCGCCGCGCGGAGCGAGGCCGTTAAGAAAGTCCCCAAGACAACGATCACCTGCTCGGTGTGCGATCAAGCGTTTGAGCGGACTGAAGGTTCAGCCGATCAATTCGTGGAATGCCCCGCCTGTGGCGCTGTACTTGATCCTTCGTCCGGGGAAGCTGTTTCGGCGCCGGAGTCGACGGTTCCGCCCGAGACAGATGAAGAACTGGATGAAGAGACAACGGCAGGGCATGCGCCGGCCTCCGGCCGATTCAACCGCCGTCTGATGATCCTGGCGAGTACAGGGGCCGTTGTTGCCATCGTGGCGCTCATTGGCGTCTTCTGGTTCTTGCGATCCCCTGAGACGAGTCGCACCAGAGTCTCGACGACTCGATCTCAGCCGGTACACACGGGGGAGACCGAGGTGGCGTCTGAAACGGCGGCGAACGAATCGTCGCCCGTCGAGCCGACGGCCTCGCCAGCGATGCTGGCGACTGTTTCGCCTGAGCCCGCTGAAGTGGTCCGGCTGGAGTTTCATCCGAGCCCTGGCTCAACGCGCAAGTTGGCTGTGACTACGCAGATGACCATATCCTCCCAGGAACAGGGAAGCCCGCAGGTGGATATTACGAACACGCAGTCCTTCACGGTGGGCCTCGAGGCGAGAGCGGCCCAGGCCGATGGCGCTATTCCCGTTACGGTTACACTGCAAGCGATCCGGGTGACGGCAGAGACCCAGGGGCACGTGCTGGGTGAATATGACTCGACCAAACCGCAGAGCGAAGATGATTCTATGGCGGGGTTCTACGTCCCGTTTGTCGGCCAGCGGTTCACCATGCGCTTGTCGCAGCAGGGCGAGATTATCGACCCGGGCCTAGACGAGTTGTTCCTGGCGGTGGCGGCCGCCCACGTCGAAGCCGAAGACGACATGATGCGAGAGCAACTGGGAGAGAAAGCGACTGAGGCCATCCAACGCGCCGACCAACGTTTCGGCTCGCGCCGTGCCCGGACGCAGGCGCTGGAGAAGCAGTTCGAGGAATCACCTCTTTTCGGTGCACGGCACGTTCGCGGTCTGCTCGACCACCTGGTGGCCCCACTACCGGCCGAACCTGTCCGGAGTGGCGATCACTGGAGCGATCCCATCGGCGTGTTCTTCGGAGCACGTATCGAGATGCCAGGTACCTACACGCTGGAAGCCCTCGAGGAGGATTCGGGCACGATCATTGCCGAAGGGCAGCGATCTGCCGAGGACGAACCGTTTATCTATCAGAGTGGTTCAGCCACAGTGAGCAACAAACTCGCCGGTTCGTCACATGTGACGTTGACCGTATCGCGCCGTCGGGCTGGCTCAAGAGCCGGGAGCAGACGACAACCCTCAGTGGTCGAGTCCTCCGCGTTGATGCCGGAGCACCGGGCAAGGAAAACAGTTCCGATGTTACCATGGAGATTGCCACGACTGTGGTCTCGGCGGAATGACCCTGGAGTCTCCTTCGTTCTGCGGAGTGCGGGGCATATTCCTGACACTGGGCTTGCGTGTTTCGCGCAGACGGTCGGAGACCAATCTTCCGACTCAGTCTGGCTCATATCGACACCTCATGCGGCGGGCCCTTCACAGCTGAGAGGGAGACGCCTCACAGCGTTACTACGAACAGCGGATAGGATTGACGCTGGCAGAGTGATCGAGTAGCGTACCCACGAGTCGTTTGCAGAGAGTTTGTACCCCCCGGAGACCAGTTGCTGCAGGAGGTCCGAGCCATGGACGAAGTACAGATCATCGACGCAACTCCGGACAACGTGCTCGAATATGGTGTCTGCGGATACAAGAACATCAAGAAGCCCGGACTCATTGAGAAGGTGGCATGGTTGAAGACGCACTTCTCTAAAGGGGTAAGAATCAAGACGCTCTACTCCGGCAAAGATGGCACTCAGGGCATGATCGAACACGTTCCAGGTGAGTACGGCTGGCGACCGGTGGACGCCCGCGGATACATGCTCATCCACTGCATCTTCGTCGGCTTCAGGAAAGCCTACAAGGGACAGGGCTACGGCTCGCTCCTGCTCGAAGCGTGTATCGAGGATGCGGCGAAGGCCAGGATGAACGGCGTGGCCGTGGTGACTCGCAAGGGGTCGTTCATGGCGGGCAAGGAGATATTCCTCAAGTACGGTTTCGAGACGGTGGATGCAGCGGCCCCCGATTTCGAGTTGCTTGCGAAGAGACTGCGCGGACGTGCGCCGGCGCCACGGTTCAAAGGGGACTGGGAGAAGAAACTCAGACGATACGGCACAGGGCTCGCGATCATTCGGGCCGATCAGTGTCCGTATTCGGTGAAGAACGTGGCCGAGATCGTTGAGACGGCGAAGCGTGCCCATGGCCTGGAGCCCAGGGTCGTCCATTTGCGCAGTTGCCAGGAAGCTCAGGACAGCCCATGTCCCTTCGGGACGTTCTGCATACTGCACGATGGGGAAGTGGTTGCGGATCATCCCATCAGCAATACGAGGTTCACCAACATCATGAACAAGAGGACACTGTGACCGGCACGCGGATTGCGACGTCTGGTTATGTGTTCGGAAACAGGGGAGGATCGACCAGCAAGGTCGTATCGGGCCGCCCGGGAGCGATATCGCATCCTGTCGGAGAGGACGGAGCAGAAACTCATTGAGGGGGACTTGCCTGGTTCGCGATCGGATTTCATAATAGAAGCCCATGGTGGCCCGAACGAAAGGCGGTGTAATCAGGAATATCGGGGATTGTGTCATGTCGGCTTCATCTGAGATTACAGGGACTTCATTTGGCGAGATCACGATCGGCAGAACCACGTACGAGACGGATGTGTACATCCTGGCGCACGGAGAGGTCAAGCGACGCAAGAAGAAGATTGCAAAGGAGATCTACGGCACATCTCATAAGATCGGCCCGGCCGAATTGAAGCGGGTCTGCAAAGGGGGACCGAAGAAGGTGTTCATCGGGACCGGGCAATCCGGCATGGTCGAACTCACGGAGGAAGGGCGGGCGTTTCTGGCCGAGCACCACATCGAGGTCTGCGCCATGCCGACGCCTGAGATGATCGCCGAGTACAACAAGTTCGCGAAGTCCAAGGCCGCGCTGATTCACGTGACCTGTTGAGTTGGCAGGTCAAGCGGATGGGTTGAGAGGGAGTCGCTCGGCGAGGGCACGTTATGTGCGGCGCCTCCGGGGCAGCTTCCGCGCCGCCAGGCGTAGCCCTATAGATATTTCGGGTGGATGCCGTACTTCTTGATCTTGTAGCCGAGGATGCGTTCGGTGACGCCGAGGTCCTTGGCGGCATTGCGCTGGCTTCCGCCTGCCTTCTTGAGCGCGTCGACGATCAGTTCGCGTTCCTTGTTGGCGATGATCTCGGTCAAGGACGGATTGGCGCCGACGTGGCCGCGTTCGACCATCTGGAGCGAGGGCGGCAGATGCTCGCTGCGAATCACATCGTCGCCGCATAACAACACGGCTCGCTCGATACAGTTCTCCAGTTCGCGAATGTTGCCCGGCCAATGGTAATGCGTCAGCATGTCGATCGCGGGTGTGCTGATACGCTGAATCTGTTTGGCGTTCTCGGTGGCGAAGCGCCCGAGGAAATGGTCGGCCAGGAGCATGATGTCATCCTTGCGCTCCCGCAGCGGCGGCAGATAGATCGGAAAGACATTAATCCGGTAGTAAAGGTCTTCGCGAAAGAGGTCCTGCTCGATCAGCTCTTCGAGGTTCTTGTGGGTGGCGACGATGATGCGGACGTTGGCCTTGATGGTTTCCAGGCCGCCGACACGCTCGAACTCGCGGAACTGGATAACGCGAAGGAGCTTGACCTGAAGGCTAGGCGGGAAATCACCGATCTCGTCGAGAAAGATCGTGCCGCCATTGGCCCGTTCGAACCGGCCCAGCTTGCGCTCGACGGCGCCGGTGAACGCGCCTTTCTCGTGACCGAACAACTCACTCTCCAGCAGCGTCTCGGGCATGGCAGTGCAGTTGACTTTGATGAACGGCTTTTCGGCCCGCAGACTGTTGTAGTGCACGGCGTGGGCAACGAGGTCTTTGCCCGTGCCGCTCTCGCCGCGAATCAGCACGGTCGCCGTGCTCTCGGCCACCTGCTCGACGAGACGGTAAACCTCCTGCATGGCGTTGCTGGTGCCGACCATATTATGCACGTCGAATCGAGTCTTGAGTTCACCCCGCAGCCGCACGTTCTCGTCTCGGAGCATCTTCCGCTCTGATTCGACCAGCTTGTTGAGCTTGATTGCCTGAGCCACCATGGTCGAGATGATGTTCAGCAGTCTCACGCTCGCCTCGAAGCTGTCTGAACGTTGGGCCTGCCGATCCACGCTCAGTGCCCCGACCGTGCGGCCCTCGAGTTTGATCGGTACGCAGAAGAAGGCGATTCGCTTGCTGCTGGCCTGCTTGCGCGATTGCGTCTTGCCGAGGAATCGCGGGTCCTTGGAGATATCGGGGACGATGATTTCCTCTCCCGTCTGCACGACGCGCCCGGTAATGCCTTCGCCGACCTTGTAGCTGCCGAGGCTCTTGGATTTCTCGCTGAGCCCGTGGGCGACGCGGATGTTCAGCGTCTCGGTCTGCGGATCCAGCAGGGTGATCGTTCCGCGCCGCAGTTTCAAATACGTATCCAGCAATTTCAGAATGCTCTTGAGCGTGTCTTCGAGGTCCAGCGATTCAGCAAACGCTTTCGCCACGTCGCTGAGCAATTGTACCTCGGCCGACTGCTTCGTCTTCGTCCCGGCCATACCTTCGTTTCCCTGACAAGAGTGGCCCACAAAATTGTAGGCTAAGCTCCAAAGCTTACAATTTTGTCTGTCGTGACGCAAGGGGAATTCCACTAACCAGCTACAAAAAAGGACGCCGACGGGGTGGCGGTTGGAGGGGCTGATTCATGACACATGTCCCGACGCCAGGGTCTTTTGTCGTGATCGGAACGGGACGCAATCCCGTCTTTGCGGGATAGTCCTAAGTGTCACAGGGTAATTCGTTTGACATAGTTCAGCCCCGACGGTATCACGGCGGTAAGGCATGGGAGGCCACACGCTCGCCTTACAGGCCTGAGGAAGAACCAGTTACGATGGCTTGTAGGGAGGTGATATGAGGACCATCACCTGGGACGAGAACTACAGTGTCGGCGTTCGCGAGATGGATGAGCAGCATAAACGAATCATCCAGATGGTTAACGACCTGGCGACGCGCAGCAAGGATCCTGAGGGGTGGCTCGAAGCCTGCGCCGATGCGCTTGCCGCGATGTCCGAATACGCCGCCACGCACTTTGCTGAGGAAGAGGAGTTGATGGCAACGCACCGCTATCGCCAACTGGCTCGCCATCACAAGGAGCACAAGGTGTTTCGCAGGGACATTGTCGTCCTGGGCGACGAAATTGCCTCGTACGGTGCCGCCGTTCCGCCCGCGCTGCTCGAACGCCTGAACCAGTATCTGTGCGATTGGCTGTGTCGCCACATTCTCGAAACGGACATGCAATACAAGACCTTCTTCAACAGCCGGGGCGTCTACTGAGCCGATCCTTCGCCGCCTGGTTCTTGATGTTTGGCATCGGGAAGAGGATAGAGGAGGGCGGGGTCCCGGTGTCTCCCCCACGTATCCGCGTCTCGATTGCCCCGGCCCACATCATCTGTAGCGGCTGCCGATCTGCCCGTTGAGAAGACGGTGCGAATTCTCCCTCGCCTCATGGTGGGTTTCTGGGGGTACAAGATCTGCGGGAAGAATTTTTGATTTCCGAGTTAGAAAACGGCTCGACGGACGTCTATCAGGATGAGGGGATCAGTTGATCCCCAGCATAGGTAACACGGCTTTGGCATGGAGCACTGCGATGAAACGGAACTGCTGCCTAATATCCGAAGGATGCGATACGCGTTCTGTTCGAGTTGACCTTCCGGCCCACGAGGCCCTGACGATAGACTATGAGAACCTCTTCGCCTGGGGCGCCTGCGCCCGGCGGGAAACCGAGTGCTTCCTGAACGGCCATATCCGCGACGCGACCAAGGGTTGGCCCGTGATCTCCGACGTACCTCGGCGGATCGTGGCATGAGCGTGACCGGTCGGCTACGGTGCTGGAATTGTGCCGGAAGTCTGACCGCTAAGCGTGTAGTCCTGGCCGTCCTTGCTGACCGAATCAATGACGAAGACAACGTCCTGGTCAGTCCTTAGCCATGGGGTGCGGAAGGCCACGGTTCCATCGCTTCGGGTACTTCCGGAGACGCTGCTTCTGAAAGGACCTTCCCAGTGTCCCGAGACCTCGGCGTCGGCAACGGATTCGCTCCCGTCTTCCAGGGTGACTTGGGCTGTGACACGCCATATCGTCCACCATCGTTGCACGCTCATCTCGATCGTGGCGTAGGCGGTCAGCGTCTGGCTCTCCGTCGCGGTGATGGTGACGTCCTGGGCGATCGAATTGGTGGCGTCCCCATTGTCGGTGATCGACAATGTCACGGTATAGGTCCCGCCGGTCGCATAATCATAATCGGGATTCTGTGCGTTCGAGGTCGATCCGTCACCGAAATCCCAGTACCAGGCCTCGATCGTGCCGTCGCTGTCGGTGCTCTCGTCGGTGAAGTTACGCTCAGGCCATCGGTCTCGAATGAGAAGTCCGCCGTCGGAGCCTGGTTGTCAGGTCCGCTGATGGAAATCTCCTTGAAGACAGTGTCGCTGTCGCCGCTATCGTCCGTGACCGTCAGCGTTACTCTATAGGTTCCTGCGCTCGAGTAATTGTGACTCGGATTCTGGGCTGTCGATGTTTGCCCATCATCGAAATCCCAATCCCAAGCGATAATCTTTCCATCGGAGTCGGTGCTTTGATCACTGAAACTGACACTCAATTCGCCGGGGTCAAAGGCAAAAGCGGCTTCCGGCGGATGGTTGGCGGCCCGTTCACTTGATCCGGCCCAACCCAGCTTCTCAGGGTGGCCGTCCGAATCGGTTCCAGGGCTACCCAAACGATTGCCGCTGGCCTGATCAGCGCCGGCATCGATCAAGGCTTGGCGAATGGCGTAGACGCCGGAGGCGTCATTAGCTCGCCCATGGTCGGCAATGTAGAGCGCCGCCAATCCTGCTGCATGGGGCGAGGCCATGCTGGTGCCGCTGCCGGTGGCGTATCGCGCACCGGACCAGCAGGACCGAATATTCACGCCAGGCATCATCAGGTCAATGGCGGCGCCGGGCGAGTCACGGGATTGCTCTCTGCTACGCTACGGCTGACGTTGCTAAAGTCGGCGAGAGTATCATCCTCGCCTTCGCTGCTGGCCGGACCGCTGCCACCCGGCTTGCCATCGGTATCCACCATAGCCGAGATCGTGGCGACCTCCGGATAGGCGGCGGGAATCGTGTCGTCGCTCGTGTTGAATACTCCGTCGGCGCCGTAGATATCGGTGCCGTCATTGCCGGCTGCGACCACATAGACGACGCCCGCATTGACGCTATTCTGAATCGCCTCGCGGAGAATATCGCTCTTGCCGGTGCCGCTGAGGCTCAGGTTGGCCACCTCGATTGTGCCGGCGTGTTCGGTGACCCAGTCAATACCCGCGATGAGATCGGAGAGATAGCCTTCGCCATTGCTGTCGAGCACGCGAACCGCCCAGAGACGCGCGCCCGGTGCGACGCCCACCACGCCAAGATCGTTGTCGATTGCCGCTGCGATGCCCGCACAGTGGGTGCCGTGCCCGTTACCGTCATCGTACCGATCGTCCTGGAGGGTCCACCAGCCCCGGGCGTAGAATCGCCGCCCACCGACCACCCTCAGGTCCGGATGGTCGACGTCGATACCCGTGTCAATGATCGCGATATCGACGTCCACCTGATCGTCAACGCCATCGATCTGAATCGTTCCATGCCGGTCTACGTCGATCCGGTTGATTCCGGTGGGCAGCGTCTGGGCAACCGCATGAATACGAATGTCCGCCTCCACGCGAATCACGCCGGGCTGTTTCAGGATATCGGCTCGCGTCATCCCCGCCGGTAGCTCGATGGAAAAGCCTCTCATCGACCTTCGGTATACATGGCCGAGTCGACCCCTGGTGCGCAACGCAGCTCCGCGGCCGATCTGCATCGCGTCGGCCGACGAGCGGACCTGTACGATATAGTGGCTTCGCGAATTTGTGGATCGCCGGACTTGGCCGATTGTCGGGATGGACAACAGCATCACTGTGAACCAGAGCAGTGCGAGCAGGCGTGAACGAGCCATAATATCCCCCTTTACGCAACAGGTGCGGCAATCGTCGACAGTTCAACGGGATCGAATTCATATCTCTTGGTATCCATTTCGATCCTTGTGTGAGACCTTTTCTATTAGCCTTGTGGGCTGCTGATACCGAAGAAATGTATCACATCTACCTCTACTATCTATCGGGCGAGAAGGCTCAGGAACTCCGCTAAAAACAGAATAATCTCGATCCGTCAGTTCGTGTGTGCCTGCGCGATCTCACCGTATCAGCGGGATGCACACCGCGTGAGCCGATCGCGGATCGATGTGGTCTGAGGCGGACCAGACGCGAAGGGATACTGGAAATACCCCGCAGGAATTCTTCTGATGATCGAGGAGGGGAGAAATGACCGAGGGCAGGGGACTTGGGGTCGCCCTGCCCTCGGTGTGAACTCTCATTGGATCGGGGCGTCAGGTTGCAGCCTGCGCCCGATCGGGCCTCTTAGAACGAGGTGTAAATCGGTCCGGGCCGGCCTACGAGTCCCGCGATTTCCGCCGGACTCAGGGCGCGGTTGTAGATACGGACGTCATCAATCATCCCGTTCATGTACTCGGTTCCTGAGCAGTTGCCGATACGCAGCTCCTGGTCGGCCTTCATCAGCAGCGGTGTCCCGTTGAACGTCAGGGTCGCTGAGAGCACGCCGTCCAGATAGAGATCGGCCGTGTCGGTTGCGTCGTCGATCGCGTAAGCAATGTGATGCCATGCGCCGGTGCTGATGACGCCGCCCTGTGCGGCGGTGATATCCACGCTCGTATTGAGCCATGCCGCACCGTCACCGACATCACCATGAACGCGAGTCGCCTCGACCTTGAGGTCGAAGGTGTTGTCGCTGTTAAAACGCGTGCCAAGGATCGCTCGCAACGCATCCAGGTCTTTGACGTTGATCCACGCCGCGATGGTGAACGAGTTCAAAGCGAAGTCCTCGGAGTAGGGCACGGAGACGTACTGCGGGACGGTGGCGCTACTGGCGAGATCGAGGGCTTGGCCTGGATAGCCCTGCACGAAATCGGGCGTTCCGGAAATCGTGCCGTCGTGGTTGCCTGCTGCATCGCTGGCATCCCCATCGAGAGGATAGTAAGCCACCAGGCCCACGTCGTCAGGCTGGACCACATCGACGGATTCGCTGGCGTAGGGGTAGACACGGATATCGTCGATGAACAACATGCCGGTGGCCCCGGCGCCCTCGACGCCGATCGCCAGTGTGTTGACGTTTCGCACGTTCAGTGCCGTCAGATCGATCACCCAGGGGATCCAGGCTTTGATCTTAAGATCTTCTGCCGAGCCACCGTAGGGTACCTTCGTGCCGTTGATCTTGACGTAGAGTTGTCCGGTGCCGTTGGTGGGATCACCCATGAAGTACAGCGATAGGCTCTTGATTCCGTAGAGCGACCAGTCCTGCGACCCATCGAGCGAACGTTCGGTCTCGGAGACCGAGAGCCCTTCGGTATTGCTGTAGGCCAGCGGCATGGACTGCTTGCCGCTGTGAGCCAGCGTCGTCTCGGCAAACGGAGCGTCAAAGTACCCGACGGTCGAGCCTCCGAGCGTTTCGTCGATCCACCCGTCGATCCACGTTTCATAGATGAGATTCTCTTCGTCGTTATACGCCTCGAAATCGTCGACGACGATGGATTCGGCGATGGAGAAGGTCCAGATCTCGCTCGTCCACAAGGCCGGATCTTCGACGTCATTGACCTCGTCGACCTTCCAGTAGTACGTCTGGTTCAGATCGAGAGCGGCGTCATAGCTGGGTTCGGATACGGTCGCCATCGCGGCGGTTCCGTCGATCACAGCCTGCTCGTCGGTGCTCACGTAGACGTTGTGCTGTGCCGCTTCGCGGCCCGGTCGCCAACTCAAGGCGACCTCGGGAGCGAGATCCGCGGCGCCGGAGGCCGGCTCGGGCAGGCGGGCGGAGACGGGGATGTGCAGGAAGCGGACTTCACTGAGACCATATTGGGGCAATTGGCCCCACCCGCTGTTGACGGTCAGCCGGACGTACTTGGCGGCCACGCCACCGAAGTCGACCGTAGTGTTGGCCGTGTACGTGCCGGAGGCGGTCGCCTGAGCCAATTCCACATCGCCCAGAACGGTCCAGTTGGCGCCATCGGTGGAGTACTCGACGGTGGCGTCTTTGACTCCGAAGCCGAGGATCAACTCAAACTGAACGTTGTAGTTCCAGACGAGCATCTGATAGAGCTTCAGAACGCGATCGAATTCGTACTGGATGTAAAGAGCCTCGTCGGCCGGTGCGTTCGCCAGCCACATATCGGTGCTCTCGGTCGAGTGTTGATCGCTGTCGTTGAGCCCCGACCCATTGATGGTGTTCTCCGGTCCGGTCCCGGCGTCGGAGATGCCGTTGCTGGTCGCAATGACGTTTTCGACGGCATAGGCAAACGGCTCGACCGTGAAGCTCCAGACCGGGCCCGGGAATACGGTGTAGTCCGGTGCGCCGTTGACCTCGTCAACTCGCCAGTAGTAGGTCTGGTCGAATTCGAGACGACCCGGATCGAAGCTCTCGGCGGTCTGACCCTGGCTGACGAGCACGCCGAGCGGGTTCGCGACCGTCGCGGCGCTGACGTCGTCATACGATGTTCCGAGATAGACATTGTGGGTGGCCGCCGACAGACCGGGCGTCCAGCTCAGCATGGCATCACGCCACACATCGGTTGCTCCATCTTCGGGATTAGGGGAAGAGGCCGAGTTCATGGCGACTTCCTGGTTCGTCAGGCCATACAGGTGCCACGACTGGTTGGTGAGATCCTGGGTCACGGTGATCACCAGATCTTCGCCAGCGACGGCGGTGAACTCATAGTCGATGTAATAGGCGTCGTTGTCGTTGGGCATTCCCACGGTCGTCGCATCGTCTTCGTTGATTGTTCCGGTGACATCGGAGACGGGACCTGCGCCGTCGGGATCAAAAGCGAAGACCACCGTGCGCTGGTTGTTCGCTCCCCACTGGCGGGTGTAGATCCGAGTGCTGTAGGTCTGTCCTGCTCTAAGCCCGCTGAGGGTCCACGTCGTCGTCCCATCGACAGCGTTGTCGCCGTTGTAATACATGTCCGTCAGCAGGTCCACGAGGCCGCCGGTAACGTTAAAATTGGCGTTGCCGGCGTGATCGCTGAGGTTGCCCGTGGCAACTGCTCTGTCGAAATTCAGCGTGCCGTTGGCCGCGAGGTTGTAGGCATCGAACTGAACCCCATTGATCAACGCGCCGGGCGTTCCCTGTCCGAAATCCAATGTGTGCGTGTAGATGTTCTCGGGGGCTATGCCGCAATCACCGTCGCCAGTGATCTTGACATAACTGATCGTCCCGGCACTTGCCAGGGCGGTGAAGCCGAGGATGGCCATAGCCACGATGGCAAGGGCCAATGTAATTGAAGGGCGGTTGTACATGGACATACTGATTCCTCCAGATCACACCAATATTGACATTCTGTGACAATGCACGATCCCAGCGCGGCACGCAGGCAGCACATGCCGTTCTGGCCCTTCCTTCTTGTCCTCCAACTTGCTTGCTTCCCAGTGGTTTCGATTGTTGCTTCCGGTACGCCAAATGCTACCGCAGATGTTGTCCGAGTCCAGGGCCGGTGAAGTCTCAGTGCTGCCCGCTCACGTGATGCGGGCCGATCACCGGCCGACCACCTCCTTTCCGTAAGAGACACGCTCAAGAAGACTCTCTGAATATCTATCGGCGGAGAGATCGGCCCGTTTGGAACTGAGAGCAGAGAAATGTAGACCAATGGCCTCGTATAGGGTTCACAGGCCCGCTGGATCATTCCCGTCGTACCCTCAACACCGCAGCGGCTTCGACGCCTCCCTATACCTCGTACACGTGAGGCGTCCTCCGCTCCATAACATACCTGTCCGCTATCATACGCTTTTATTGGACTGAAGGCAATCAGGCTCTGAGGCTTTGTATTCGTCGGCCGGCCGTAGGGGGGGCCTTGCGAAGCCCGGTCGGTCAAGAATGCCCCGCGACCCGGGCCTGTTGCGCTGCTATGCAAGCAAAAGAGACTACAGAGAAAGGCTCTTGCAGACCGATAATGGGCACCGGGTGGTGGGAGGCGGACACTCGGTCGGCTTTGTTGCCAGGTGAACGGCTGCAGGGACACGGGCGAGGCCGTGAAGCAGGCAAACGGAAATGTCCGCGTACGGTTGTGTGGCACAAAATTGTAGATGCATCTATATATGTCTACAATTTTGTTCTAGCTGCTCGGCTCGGTTCCGATGGGGCAGGCTTGACTTATCTTGTTGTATTGAAAGAGGTTATCTGGTTGTTGCTTCTTTTTTTTGCCTCTGGCACGGGGCTTGCATTATGACCTTGCAGCATCATCGATAGTCCATGGATCGATACGTGATGGCAGAAGCAATGTTCTTCAAAGTGATGGCAACAGCAACCTGAGTAGGAGAAAAAACGAAATGAGAAAGTCCAAGGCAGCAATCTGTGTAGCAGTGGTGGTTCTAGGGCTCAGTACCGTGAGTCTTGCCGCGGGGGATGTCACCGTGGGGGTGGGGGCGGACTTCATGAGCAAGTATGTCTGGCGCGGTCAGAACCTGGTGGACAACTGGGTCCTGCAGCCCAGCGTCAGCCTCGGCTACAAGGGGCTGACCGGCTCGATTTGGGGCAACTCCGACATGACGGGCGAAACCGTTGACAACTGGGAGTTCACAGAACTGGACTACACGCTTGATTACTCCGGGACGGTTCCGGGCGTCGATGTGCTTGGCTATTCGATTGGTGCGATCTACTACGACTTTCCGAATTCGGGTGGCGCGCCTGGCACGACGGAATTGTACTGGGGGTTCAGCCTGGATGTCCCGGCCAGTCCGTCGATTACGGTGTACCACGATGTCGACGAGGTTGACGGCACGTACGTCTCGCTGGGCGTCGGCCATAGCATTGAGGCGACCGACCAAATCCCCGTCGGGATCGATTTGGGCGCCACGCTCGGCTGGGGGAGCAGCGGCTACAACGAGTCTTACTGGGGCACCACCAGCTCGGAATTGAACGACCTGGTGCTGTCGGTTGGGTTCCCGTTCGAGGTCGCCGGCGTGAGCGTGACACCGAGTGTCAGCTACATCGCTCTGCTGGGCAGCGATGTGAAGGATTCGGATGCCTATGGCACGGATAATGATATGTTCCTGGTGGGTGTGGGTCTTTCGAAAGAGTTTTAAGTCCTTTGCCTTAGAAAGGATATAGAGGTGAAAATCATGCGATTCAGCGTAGTTTTGTTAGCGTTACTCATACTGGCTGTACCGATCACTGCCGGGGCGGCCGAAGAAGCGACCGCCTCGGCTGTGGATGTGGTCAAGGACGAGTTACAGACCAACATCAACATCGTCTGGACCTGTGTCGCGGCGTTCCTGGTGTTCTTCATGCAGGCCGGCTTCGCGATGGTCGAAACCGGCTTCACCCGGGCCAAGAACGCCGTCAACATCCTCATGAAGAACCTGATGGACTTCTCCGATCGGGTCGCATCGCGTTCTTCCTGGTCGGCTTCGGCCTGATGTTCGGCAAGACGAATGGTTTCTTCGGCACGACGCTGTTTGGACTGAGCGGCGTCGAGGCCGGCGGAGATTGGAACTGGACGTTCCTGATCTTCCAGACGGTCTTCGCCGCCACAGCCGCCACGATCGTTTCCGGTGCGATGGCCGAGCGGACGAAGTTCATCGGCTATCTGGTCTACAGCGTCTTCATCAGCCTGTTCATCTATCCGATCTTCGGCTCCTGGGCTTGGGGCGGTTTGCTGGACGGCGGGGGCTGGCTTGAGGGCAATGGGCTTCCTGGATTTCGCCGGTTCGACGGTGGTTCACTCGATCGGCGGCTGGCTGGCACTGGCCGGAGCGATCGTCCTCGGTCCTCGGATCGGCAAGTATGGCCCCGACGGCAAGCCGAAAGCGATCATGGGCCACAACATGCCTCTGGCGGCCCTGGGCGTGTTCATCCTGTGGTTCGGGTGGTTCGGATTTAACCCCGGTAGCACCACGACCGGCGACGGCTCGATCGGCTACATCGCGGTGACCACGAATCTGGCCGCCGCGGCCGGTGCCATCGTGGCCATGTTCACCGCCTGGATTCTGCTGAAGAAGCCGGATGCCTCCATGGCGCTCAACGGGGCGCTGGCGGGTCTGGTGGCGATCACCGCACCGTGTGACGGCGTTTCTCCCGTCGGGGCCATTATCATCGGTGCTGTCGGTGGCGTGCTGGTTGTGCTGAGCGTACTGTTCATCGATCACGTGCTGAAGGTCGACGACCCGGTCGGTGCCGTCAGCGTCCACGGCGTCTGCGGGGCTTGGGGAACACTGTCTGCGGGTCTGTTCAACATGGAGTCGGGGCTGTTCTACGGCGGCGGCTTCGGTCAGCTGGGCGTGCAGGCGCTCGGTGTCGTCACGGCGTTTGCGTGGGCCTTTGGCCTCGGGATGGTACTGTTCCTCGGCATCAAGTACACCATCGGTCTGCGGGTGTCCGAAGAAGAGGAGCAGAAAGGGCTGGATATCGGCGAGCACGGTATGGAAGCGTACTCTGGCTTCCAGATCTTCACTACCATCTAAGCACGCATACATGTGGAGTCGATACGATGAAACTGATAGTCGCATATATACAGCCGCACAAGTTACAGGATGTGAAAAGGTCGCTCTATGCCGCCGAAGTGTTCAAGCTCTCCGTGACGAACGCCTTGGGTTGTGGCGCCCAGAAGGGATACCACGAGAGTTACCGTGGTGTGGACTTCGAAGTGAACTTGCTCAAGAAGGTTCGGATTGAGATTGCGATCAACGAGGATTTTGTGGACAAGACGGTCAACGCCATCATCGAAGGGGCCCGCACGGGAACGATCGGAGATGGAAAGATCTTCGTTATGGACCTGAGCGATTGCATTCGCATTCGCACTGGAGAGCGCGGCGGTGCGGCCATAGGGTGATATGAACTGATACTTCCCTACCTTAGGGCCATCACTTCGTGTGCCCGTCGGGCCAGAAGGCGGGTCCTGCCCTCGAAGGGCAGGACCCCGTTTTATTGCTCGGGGCAAAGGGGAGTAAAAATACAAAAGTGTCATTTCGGCTTGCTGGAGTTACAAAAAAGTAGAGATTGGCGTTTTTGTCCCGCGTGCCAGGTGTGTTCGTAAGGCAGTGTCATATAGGGAGATATGAAATTTTAGTCCGCCATCGGCCTTGTTGGCATGGCTTTTGTTCATTGGACCATTCGAGTGATGGTTTGTAGTCCGGCGAGGTGTCTCGCCACTTCAATTAATGGTCCGACGTGGAGGCACAGAAGGCGATGGCAAGACGAAGAAGGTCTATTTGGAGGCCGCGATGGATCCTGGTTCTGGCCGGGTTGTTGGTGGGATTGTTGGCGAGCACGGGCTCAGCCGCTGAGGAGGGCCCGACGGTCGAGTTGTTGGACCAGGGCCTGAACACCGTCTGGGTGCTGATCGCGGCGTTTCTCGTCTTCTTCATGCAGGCCGGGTTTGGCATGGTCGAGGCCGGATTCATCCGGGCCAAGAACGCCTGTAATATCTTGACCAAGAACTTCCTGGACTTCTGCATGGCGTCGCTCGGCTTCTTCCTCATCGGCTACGGCCTGATGTTTGGTGACGGCAATGCCATTATCGGCACGAAGGGATTCTGCCTGATGGGATTGGAGCCGACGGTGAGTGGGCTGCCACTGTACGCGTTCTGGCTCTTCCAGGCGGCCTTCTGCGGAGCAGCGGCAACGATTGTGGCCGGCGGCATGGCCGAACGGATGAAGTTTCCGGCCTATCTGATTTACTCATTCATTATCTCTGCGATCATCTATCCGATCGTCGGACACTGGATCTGGGGAGGTGGTTGGCTCTCAAAGATGGGGTTTGCCGACTTCGCCGGGTCGACCGTGGTGCATACGGTTGGTGGGGTAGCGGCATTGATGGGTACGGCGATCATGAAGCCCCGAGAAGGTAAGTATGACGCGGAAGGCAAACCGAACGTGCTGGCCGGCCATAGCATTCCGCTGGCGTCGTTGGGTGTCTTCATTCTCTGGTTTGGTTGGTTTGGGTTCAACGCCGGCTCGACGCTGAGCGTGGGCGATGGCACGGCGATCGGACTGGTGGCGATGAATACGAATCTGGCTGCGGCGGCTGGTGGCATTTTCGCGATGCTGACCGTATGGAAACGATTCGGCAAGCCCGATTTGTCGATGGCGATGAACGGCGCGTTGGCCGGGTTGGTGGCGATCACGGCGCCGTGTGCTTACGTATCACCCTGGGCGGCGCTCGTTATCGGTGCGGTGGCGGGCTTCGTCGTTGTCCGTGGCGTCGAGCTGCTCGACCGATTCCGGATCGATGATCCGGTCGGTGCCGTGCCAGTTCATGGCATGTGCGGCATCCTTGGAACGCTGAGCATTGGCATCTTTGGTCAGGCCTCGCTCGGGTTGAAGTATAACGGCCTGATCTATGGCGGAAACCCGGCCCAGTTGGGAATCCAGGCACTCGGTAGTCTCAGTGCAGTGGTCTTCGTGGTCGTCTGCATGGGCGCGGTCTTCAAGCTGATCGATGCGACGATCGGGTTGAGGGTCAGTCGCGACGAGGAGTTGCGAGGGCTCGATATCGGGGAGCACGGCATGGAGGCATATGCCGGATTCCAGGTGTTCACAACCAGCTAACGGACGCCAGTGCACAGGAGCAGATAAGATGAAACTGATTGTTGCCTTTGTTCAGCCACACAAGCTAAACGATGTGAAGAGATCCTTGTACAAGGCCGAGGTCCACAAGATGTCGGTGACGAACGCGCTGGGCTGCGGCGCCCAGAAGGGATACCACGAGAGCTACCGCGGCGTGCAGTTTGAGGTGAATCTTCTCAAGAAGGTGCGAATCGAAATTGCGGTCAACGAGGGGTTCGTCGACCAGACCGTCGATGCTATCATCGAAGGGGCCCGTACCGGGCAGATCGGAGACGGCAAGATCTTCGTTCTGGATCTTGGCGATTGCATCCGCATTCGGACCGGTGAGCGAGGAGGGGATGCCATCGGTTGAGCGGGCGCCAAAGGCATTACCCCGACAAGAGTGAAGCAAGACTAACAGAGCCATCATCGTCTGTGCCCACCTTGTGGGTACGCGATCAGAGCCTCGCCCACCTGGGCGGGGCTCGGTTTTTTTGGGGCCTCGCGTGACAATATTGTAGCTGGCAAGTGGTCGTATCTACATAAATGTAGTTGTGTGCAAAAAGCCGCTTCTACAGATGGGCTTTGTAACTGACGTGTTAGAAACGGGTTATAGGGCTCTTGTTCAACGGTGTGACTCTGGCATGGCAATTGCTTAGGTGTTTTTCCGCAGGTGTCGGTGACGCGTCCGGCACACTAAGCAACAGACGATGATGGAGTCTGACATGACAGTAGTACCGAAGGTGTGGGCATTGCGCCCAAAGTGGCTGGTGGTCTTGCCACTTTCGGTGGGGTTCTGCGTAATGCGCAGGCTGCGCAGGAGGCAGGACTTAACCAAGTGACGAAGTCGTCCGATGTGTTCTTCATTCTCATCGGGGCCGTGATGATTCTTGCCATGCACGGAGGCTTTGCTTTCCTTGAGGTTGGCTCGGTTCGCAGGAAGAACCAGGTCAACGCACTGAACAAATTGCTTTGTGAGTGGTGCTTCTCGGCGATCGTGTACTTCCTGATCGGCTACCCGATTGCGAGGGGAATATCGCTTCTGGCGCCAGTTGGTGATCTGGCCGGTGATAACGGATTTGAGTATGTGAGGTTCTTCTTCTTTCTTGGCTTTGCGGCCTGCATACCGGCGATCATCTCCGGAGGTGTGGCCGAGCGAGCCAAGTTCTGGACGAATGCCCTGGCCGGCGGAATCTTCGTCGGTTTCGTCTACCCGCTGATCGAAGGGATGACCTGGGGCCGATTCAGTTCCGCTCTTGGTGGTGCGGACGGCTGGCTGGCGGCGACCTTTGGCGCGCCGTTTCACGATTTCGCCGGGTCGGTGGTGGTTCATGCGACCGGCGGATGGCTGGCCCTGCCGGCGATTTTGTTGTTGGGAGCCAGATTGAAGAGGTATGAGGAGAACGCCATCAAGGTCAGCAGCATCCCGTTTCTGGCCTTGGGCAGTTGGGCGCTGATCGTGGGCTGGTTCGGATTCAACGTCATGAGTTCGGGAAGCCTGGGAGAGGTTTCCGGGCTGGTGGCGATCAACTCCCTGATGGCCATGGTCGGAGGGACGATCGCGGCGTTGGTGGTGTCGAGGAATGATGCAGGGTTTGTGCACAACGGGGCATTGGCCGGTTTGGTTGCCGTCTGTGCCGGCTCTGATCTGTACCACCCGGTGGCGGCCTTTGTGGTCGGCGGTGTGGCCGGGGCGGTCTTCGTGTTCCTGTTTCGTACGGAAACGGAACGATGGCGGGTGGATGACGTATTGGGCGTCTGGCCTTTGCATGGCGTCTGCGGTGCCTGGGGCGGAGTCGCAGCCGGCATCTTCGGGCTCGAGGCCCTCGGTGGCCGAGGGGGCGTCAGCTTCTTCTCACAACTGCTGGTAACGGCAGGTGTGGTCGCGATGACGTTGATCGCGAGCACGGTGGTGTACGGTCTACTGAAGATAACCGTCGGTATCCGTCTGGACCCGCACAGTGAGAAGATGGGGTCGGATCTGACGATCCACCTGATTCAGGCGAATCCGGAAGAGGCGTTTTGAACCTCTGCCGCGCCTTGAGGCCAACGAAGGTCGATACCCGAAGATGAGGATAGAGCGATGAAGATGATTGTCGCAGTCGTCCAGCCGGAACGGTTGGAAAAGGTCAAAGAAGCGCTGTTCAACGCAGATGTCCATAAGATGACAGTCAGCCGCGTCAAAGGATGTGGCCAGCAGGCTGGCTATGATGAACACTACCGCGGCCAGGTCAATACCGTGAACCTGTTGGAAAAGGTGCGTTTCGAAATTGCCGTCAACGACGAATTCGTGCAACCGACGGTCAAGGCCATCGTAAAGGGAGCTAAGTCAGGATCAATCGGCGACGGCAAGATCTTTGTCATTCCGCTTGAAGAGTGTATCCGCATTCGGACCGACGAGCAGGGTAGTGCGGCGATCGGATAGATAAGTATTAACTAACAAAACCCAATGCGAATGGAGAAAGGAACAGAAGATGACGCCAAAAGAGTTTTTTGAGTTTGCCAAGAAACACGGGGCCAAAATGATGGACCTGAAGTTCGTTGACATGCTCGGCACGTGGCAGCATTGCTCGTATCCGATCGAGGCGATCGACGAAAGCGTGTTCGAGGAAGGTCTGGGCTTCGACGGCTCGTCGATCCGCGGCTGGCAGGAGATTCACCAGTCGGACATGATGGCGGTGTGCGATCCGAATACCGCCGTGATCGACCCGTTCTTCAAGCGAGCCCACGGTCAGCGTGATCGCGGACATCGTCGACCCGGAGACCCGCAAGATGTACGACAAGTGCCCGCGCACGTGGCCAAGGCGCGGCCGAGTACCTCAAGAAGACCGGCATCGCCGACACGTGCTTCATCGGCCCGGAGCCGGAGTTCTTCATCTTCGACGAAGTCCGTTACGAGCAGAACCAGCACACGGGTTATTACCAGATCGATTCGGTGGAAGGCTCGTGGAACACCGCTCGTTTCGAAGAGCCCAACCTGGGGTACAAGCCCAGCTACAAGGGCGGTTACTTCCCGGTCAGCCCGACCGACACCTACCACGACCTGCGTGGTGAGATGGTCTATGAAATGATGAAGCTCGGCATCGTCGTCGAAGCGCATCACCATGAGGTCGCCACGGCCGGTCAGGCTGAGATCGACATGGAGTTCAAAGAACTGACGAAGATGGGCGACCAGTTCATGTGGTACAAGTACATCATCAAGAACGTCGCCAAACGCAACGGCAAGACGGTCACCTTCATGCCCAAGCCGGTCTTCGAGGACAACGGCAGCGGCATGCACAGCCACATCTCGCTGTGGAAGGACGGCAACACGCTGATGGCCGGTGACGGCTATGCCGGCCTGAGCGAGATGGCCCTGTACGGCATCGGCGGCATCCTCAAGCACGCCCCTGCGATTCTCGCTTTCGCGGCTCCGACGACCAACTCGTACCGCCGTCTGGTTCCCGGCTTTGAGGCCCCGGTGAACCTGGTGATGAGCGCCCGCAACCGGTCGGCGTCGGTCCGTATTCCGATGTACTCGAGCAGTCCCAAGGCCAAGCGGGTCGAGTTCCGCTGCCCCGATCCGACGGCCAACGGCTATCTGGCCTGGTCGGCCATGCTGATGGCGATGCTCGACGGCATCCAGAACGAGATCGATCCGGGCAAGCCGCTGGACAAGAACATCTACGAACTCAAGGGCGAAGAGTTGGAGGCGATCCCGAAGGTTCCGGGATCTCTGGCCGAGTCGATCGATGCCCTGGAGCAGGATAACGAATTCCTCAAGGCCGGCGGCGTGTTCACGGATGCCCTGATCGACTCCTGGATCACGTGGAAACGCGACGAAGAGCTGGCTCCGCTGGCCCTGCGGCCGCATCCGCACGAGTTCGCTCTGTATTACGACAGTTGATCACGCGGCATGGCTTGTTGACTCAAGGGTGTACCCTTGAGTGTTCTGGAGAAGTGTTTGCTGCACCGTAGTGTGCAGTAGCATTGGGTTGTGGGTGAGGCTCGTTTGCCGCCGGCTGGTTCTGCTGGGGAATCCGTCGAACGGTTCGAGCCTCACCCCTTTTCTATCCACTTCTACATTCTTGGAGCCGGGATTTCGGCGGCTCTGTGGCCCGCCTTCCTTTTCATCATCTGGTTATCGCCGCTCTATTGACAGGACCCGGGAGCGCCTATAGCATTACGCCCGTGTTCTACCGGTGGGGGGTGACGGTACGCTGTTTGGCTGCGGATCAGGTTCGTCGTCTTATCGGCGCGACCCGTACGCTCCGGACATCCGCCAACCGGACAGATGGTTTCGTAAGTAGCCCGACCGGCGAGTGATGCACGGTAGGGGTAGAGGTTCAATCCAATAACAGTTGTGGTGGCAATTTGAGGAGTCAGAGATGTCGATTACAGTCAGTGAGGCATTCGGTCGCAACGTGTTCAACGAGGCGACGATGCGCGAATGTCTCCCCAAGAACGTGTTCAAGTCACTCAAGAAGACCCTGGAGGGGGAACAGCCGCTCGATCCGGTGACTGCAGATGTGATTGCCAACGCCATGAAGGATTGGGCCATCGAGAAGGGGGCCACGCACTTCTGTCATTGGTTCCATCCGATGACCGGATTGACTGCTGAAAAGCATGATGCCTTCATCTCGCCCACGGCGGATGGCCGCACCATCATGGAATTCAGTGGCAAGGAACTGATTAAGGGAGAGCCCGATGCGTCGTCGTTCCCTTCCGGCGGACTGCGAGCGACCTTCGAGGCCCGTGGCTACACGGCGTGGGATTGCACGTCGCCCGTCTTCGTCAAAGAGAACGGCAAGAACATCACCCTGTATATCCCCAGCGCGTTCTGCTCCTATACGGGCGAGGCGCTGGACAAGAAGACCCCCTTGCTGCGCTCCATGGATGCCCTGAGCAAGCAGGCGATGCGCGTCTTGAAGGCGCTCGGCAACACCACGACCAAACGTGTCACAGCGACGATGGGTCCCGAGCAGGAATACTTCCTGATCGACCATGAGTTCTACAGGAAACGCCTGGATCTGATTCTGGCCGGCAGGACCTTGTTCGGCGCCAAGCCGCCCCGAGGCCAGGAGCTGGAGGACCACTACTTCGGCGCTCTGCACGAGCGCATCGCCAACTACATGAACGAGGTGAACACCGAGCTGTGGAAGCTGGGGGTCACTGCCAAGACGCAACACAACGAAGTCGCGCCGGCGCAGTACGAGCTGGCGCCGGTCTTCTCCACCGTCAACGTGGCAGCCGATCACAACCAGTTGACGATGGACACCCTGCAAAAGGTCGCGCTGCGACATGGTCTTGTCTGCCTGTTGCACGAGAAGCCGTTTGCGGGTGTCAATGGTTCGGGCAAGCACAACAACTGGAGCATGGTGACCGACGACGGTGTCAACCTGCTCGATCCGGGTGAAACGCCTCACGACAACATGATCTTCCTCGTCATGCTCTGTGCGGTGGTCAAGGCGGTGGACAAGTACGCGGCTCTTCTTCGCGCCAGCGTAGCCAACGCCGGTAACGAACATCGGCTCGGCGCCAACGAGGCCCCGCCGGCCATCGTGTCGGTCTTCCTGGGCGACCAGTTGACCGATATCTTCGAGCAACTGGCCAAGGGCCCCGCCAAGAGCAGCAAGAAGGGCGGCCAGCTCAAGCTCGGCGTCTCGACTCTGCCGCAACTGCCCAAGGATTGCACCGACCGCAACCGGACGTCTCCGTTTGCCTTCACGGGCAACAAGTTCGAGTTCCGTATGGTCGGTTCGACGCAGTCGGTTTCCGGGCCCAGCTTCGTGCTCAACACGATCGTGGCCGACATCCTCTGCGACATCGCCGACGAGCTGGAAAAGGCTCGTGACGCCAAGATAGCCGCTCAGAAGGTTCTAAAGGATATTGCGGTCAAGCATGCCCGGGTTTTGTTCAACGGTGACAACTATGCCGCCGAATGGGTGACAGAGGCCGAGAAACGCGGGTTGCCGAATATCCGATCGACGGTCGAATCCCTCAAGGGCATTCCCTCCAAAGA
This sequence comes from uncultured Phycisphaerae bacterium, assembly GCA_963726475.1. GTDB lineage: Bacteria > Planctomycetota > Phycisphaerae > Sedimentisphaerales > Anaerobacaceae > Anaerobaca. Next base: position 130,983 of record CAVSCO010000055.1, read on the forward strand.
GAACCTGACGCTGTTCAGCAAACACGGCGTGCTCTCGAAGCAGGAGCTCAAAGCGCGGACGGAAATTCTGCTGGAGGTCTACAGCCGACAGATCAACATCGAGGCGCAGACCATGCTGAGCATGGCCAAACGTCAGATCCTGCCGGTTGCCTGTGAGTACTCGGGTCGCCTGGCGGCGTCCGTCGCGGCCATCTCCGGTGTGGGCGCCAGCGCTGAGACTCAGAGCAAAATGCTTACCCGTGTCTGCGAGCTGGTCACGGCCCTGGAAGGCGGAATCGCGGAACTGGAAAAAGCTACGGCCAAGGCCGCCGGTATGAAAAGTGCCGAAGCGCAGGCCGAAAGCTACACCCAAAACGTTGTGCCGGCGATGAATGATGTTCGCACCGCCGCCGATGAGTTGGAGACCCTGATCGACGCCAAGCTCTGGCCACTGCCCGTCTACGCCGAGATGCTTTTCGTCCGGTAGTCGTCGCACATTCCTGATATTCATCGGATGGGTCCTCGATCTGCGTGCTGCCTGTCACAGGCGGCGCGAGGTGGAGGACCCATCCGCTTTCTGCTACCGTCTTCGTCTCCCCCAGCACTTGGAATGCCGCCCAAGACTTCCTATGATTTGATTGGATAGGGGAAGGGCTTTGGTCAGTGGAAAGGTTCCCTGGACGTGGGGGCTCTGCCTGCGTTCTGACTTTCCACGGGGGGCTGGTATGAAGGCACAAGCAGGCTTTACCTTGATAGAGATACTGATCGTCGTGGTCATTCTGGGCGTTCTGGCTTCAATTGTGGTTCCGAAGTTCAGTTCCGCTACATCCGATACTCAGTTGTCGGTCCTGCACCATGACTTGAAGGCCATCCGGGGGCAGATCGGTCTGTACAAGCACCACCACAATGAGACATTGCCGGCCGAACCCGGTGAGACTGGAGAGGACTTCGAACGGCGGATGACCACCGAGACGGACATGAACGGGGATGCAGGGGTGCAGTTCGGTCCCTATATGGAGCGGGTCCCCATCAATCCGTTTACCAAGACCAATACGATTCGTGTTGGTGGTGTACCGGCCGGTGCGAATACGCATGCCTGGCGATTCGACCCCAATAGCGGGGCGTTTCAGTCCGACGACGATTTCGATTACGACGGAGACGGCGAAGTCGACCACTTGTCGCTCTGATTGCTTCTGCCATCGGAGCCCGACCGCCCGCTCCTCGGATTCAGTCGTATTGGTCCCAGTCTTCATCGAGTGGGGCGGGCGAATGCGCCTGCATGATATGTCGGCCTACCGCCGACAGATCGGCTGAGGCGAATCCGCACTCGTAACAGCACCAGCACCACCCGTGATAGACCGGGAGGGGCCTGCGGTGGTTCGTCAGTTCGATGAAGACGGCCAGATCCGCATCGCTCAGGAAGCCCGCATCGATCACGCCCTCAGGTATCGTGCTCCATCCATATTTCTGGATGGCGGCTTCTCTTTGGCTCATGTTCTACCCGCAGTGGTTGGCCCGACGCGCAGCGACACGATGCATAGCGCATGGGCAGTGGCGTTCAGCTCTCCGCGACTCGACGCTCAGTCCTCCGGTACGGTGACAACGCGTGACGATCAATGGGCGACCAACTTACCACGCCAAACGTGAAAGCCACAAGTCCTCAATTGCACTGACAGACCCGCTATATATCGGCTGCGTCTCATGACGATCGGCGCCGGCCCATGGTTTCAAGTGCGAGAGAGTCGGCAGCAGCTCGCGATGGAAACGCGCTTGCTTTTGACGCCCGGGCCCCTTAGATTTGATGCTCACATGGAACTGGCTATCGAAACAAACGGGCTGACACGTCGTTTTGGCGACCTCCTGGCGGTCGATCACCTGGATCTGCGCGTCCGCAAGGGGACGTTTTACGGCTTCCTCGGTCCCAACGGCGCGGGCAAGTCCACCACGATCAAGATGCTCACCGGTCTGCTGGCGCCCACCTCGGGAAGCATGCGTATCCTTGGCGAAGATACAGCCGATACGCACCGGGCTCGCGAGGTCAAGCGGCGCGTCGGCGTGGTGCCCGAGGATCTGGCCCTGTTCGACAATCTGACCGCCCGAGAATACCTGACCTTCGTCGGACGCATGTACCAGTTGCCCATAGATCTGGTGCGCGAGCGATGTGACGAGTTGCTGGCGATGATGACGCTGGATCACGAGGACAAGAAGCTGTCACTCGAGTATTCCCACGGGATGAAGAAGAAGCTGGCGTTGGCCGCCGCGTTGATCCCCAATCCGGACCTGCTGTTTCTCGATGAGCCGTTCGAGGGCGTCGATGCGGTTTCGTCGACGGTCCTGCGCGACACGCTCAAGCGGTGCGTCCAGCGTGGCGCGACCGTATTTCTCACGTCACACGTGCTGGAGATCGTTGAGCGGCTCTGTACCGACGTGGGAATCGTCGCTCAGGGCAAACTCGTTCACCAATCCACGATGGACGAAATTCGGCAAACCGGGTCGCTGGAAACGCGGTTTCTCGAAGTGGTCGGCAGCGATCACATCGAGCGGCAGAAGCTCAGTTGGCTGGAGCAGTAGATGGAAACGAGCCAGCTCCGCACGATCCTGTGGCTTCGCTGGCGTCTGAGCCGCAATCAGATGTCGCGAGCCGGCAGTCTCGCCGCGGTTCTCTCACTGATTGTGATGGCCGCCGGCCTGGCCATCGGCGTTGGCGGCGCATTGGCGGGCCTTCTGGTCGGTATCTTTGCGTTGCCCAAAGTTGTACCGACGACCCTGCTCCTCATCTGGGACGGCCTCATTGTCGGATTCCTGTTCTTCTCTATGGTGTCGATCGTCTCGGATATCCAGCGATCGGAAACCATCGATATCGGTCGCATGCTGCATCTGCCGGTCTCACTGAAGCAGATCTTCGTGATCAATTACGTTGCGTCACATCTGTCGCTGAACGTGATCCTCTTCGTCCCCGGGATGCTGGGTTTGGCTCTTGGAGCGACTCTGGGCAGGGGGCTGACCATGATCTGGATGCTCCCTCTGGTGATTGGTTTTGTGTTCATGATTACCGCGTGGATCTATTGTCTGCGCGGATGGCTGGTCACACTTATGATCAATCCGCGACGCCGGCGGGCGATCGTCGCGGGTGTCACGGTCGCGTTTGTGCTACTGACTCAACTGCCCAATCTCCTGGTCCACGCCGTCTCCGATCGTCACCCACATCGATCGCCGCTTGCCCAATCCGCGCCGTCGCAAGAGCAGGGGCAGGCTCCTACGCAGGAAGGACCGGCGAGAGGCATTCCTCCGATTGTGTTGACGGTGCACAGAGTGGTGCCTTTTCTGTGGGTGGGCAATGGGGCGCTGGCGCTGGCCTCGGGTGATGTCCGACCTGCTGTGCTGGCCGCCATTGCCACCTTTGGGATCGGTGCTCTGGGATTGCGCCGCGCCTACCGATCCACCATCCGCTTCTATCAGGGTGGTGAGACGAACCGCAAGAAGAAGCCAAAGGTCAAACGCAGGGCCAAGGTCAGAAAGGCCGCACAAGTTCGAGATGACCTGAATGGGCGATTGCCTGGAATACCGGATGAGGCCTCCACACTGGCTTTGGCGTTCTTCCGCTGTCTCAAGCGGGCGCCCGAGGTGAAGATGGCGCTGGGCATGAACCTGATGTGGCTGATGATCCTCGGGGGCATGACGCTGTTCAAGCGGTCTGCCAGTGTCCCCGATGGCTTCAAGCCTTTCATGGCGACCGGGGCTATTGCGATCACGTTCTTCGGCATGAACCAGCTCCTTTTCAATCTGTTCGGATACGACCGCAGCGGGTTCCGGACGCTTGTCTTGCTGCCGACACGCCGCGAGTGGGTCCTTCTCGGGAAGAACATCGCGTTGTTTCCGATTGCGGCTGGGGTCGGCGCGGTTCTGCTACTGCTGGTGACGGTCGCCGTACGCTTGCCTGCCACCGTTCTGGTCGCAACGGTGCTCCAGTTGCCGGCTGCCTTTCTGCTGGTCAGCATGATGGGCAATCTCGTGTCCATACTCGTGCCTTTTCGGGTCATCCCGGGCTCGATGAAACCGACGAAGATGCGCACGACCACGGTCCTGCTCGTCATGGTCTCACACATGACATTTCCCTTGGTCATGGCACCGGTTTTCCTTATGCCTGGTTTGGGGGCCCTGTGCTCCAGCGCCGGTTGGGCCCCGGCCGGACCGGTCAATCTCGCGGGATCTGCGATCTTACTCGTGGTGACCATCTTCTGCTATCGGCTTAGTCTGTCGCCACTCGGGGACGTGTTGGAGCGACGCGAGAGGATGATTCTCGATGTCGTTGCCCGCGACGTGGAGTGAGAGCCCGGGGTTTGCCGTCCTGGTATCAGAGGCGTTGTTTCTTCGAACCGAATGGGTCGGCAGGCGGTATGACAATAGCGGCCCTGATTCTCAGGATTGTGAGGAGACAATATGGAACGTTTGCATGTGGCAGTTGCCGTCTTGGGTATGTTGATCATGATCCCATCCGATCCCTCTTATGCCGGTCTCGGGTTGTTCGAAGCCGGTGACGACGTTGGACGAATCTCTTTGTCTGGCTCGGCTCAATATGACGCCGGGACAGGCCGATACCGTATCACGGGCAGCGGCGCCAACATGTGGGGCAGCGAGGACGCATTCCACTTCGTGTGGCGCAAGCTGTCGGGTGATCTGAAGCTGTCGGCCTGCATCACATTCGAAGGTTCCGGCGGAGACCCACACCGCAAGGGCGGATGGATGGTTCGTAAGAGTCTGGAGGCTGATGCGCCCTATGTTGATGCCGTCGTGCATGGCGATGGCCTGACCTCGCTTCAGTACCGCATACAGGCCGGAGGAGATACGGCTGAGATTCAGTCGCCCGTCAAGGCCCCCAAGGCCGTGAGGCTTGAACGCGACGGTGACCTGTTCACGCTCTCGGTGGCAGCAACCGATGGCACGTTCCAGCCCGTCGGGTCGATGACGGTTCCGCTGGGTGATCCGGTTTACGTGGGCTTGGCCGTTTGTTCGCACGATGCCACCCGAAGAGAAACAGCCGTGTTCTCCGATGTTCAATTGAAGAATGTACCCCCGGTCGCCGACGACGAACGAGTCCTGGAGAGCACGTTGGAGGTCGTGCAGATCGAAACCGGGAGAAGGCGAATTGTGCATCGTAGGAAAGACCATTTCGAGGCACCGAACTGGTCTCGCGACGGCAAGACCCTCGTCTTCAACAGCCATGGCCGGCTCTATTCGATCCCCGTCAGCGGGGGGACGCCCAAGATGATCGAGTCGGGGCTGGCTGACCGCTGCAACAACGATCATGGCTTTTCTTCCGATGGCCGGTGGCTGGCTCTGAGTCACAACACCTCGGACAAAGGGTCACTGATCTACATTATTCCCAGCACCGGGGGGCAGCCTCGCCTCGTTACCGAGCGGGGGCCATCGTATTGGCATGGCTGGTCGCCCGACGGCAAGACACTGGCTTATTGCGCCGAGCGAAACGGCGAGTATGACGTCTACACGATTAGTGTGCAAGGTGGTCCTGAGAAGAGGCTTACCACCGCGCCAGGCCTGGACGATGGCCCCGAATATTCGCCCGACGGAAAGTACATCTACTTCAACTCTGTGCGATCGGGATTGATGAAGATCTGGCGCATGGCGCCCGATGGCGAGCGGCAGGAGCAAGTGACCTCGGGCGATGAGTATGCCGACTGGTTTGCCCATCCGTCTCCCGACGGCAAGTGGCTTGTCTTCTTGTCGTATGACAGGTCCGTCGAGGGGCACCCGGCCAACAAGCCGGTAACGCTGCGGCTAATGCCGGCCGCAGGGGGCGAACCGAAGATCCTTGCGCACCTGTTCGGTGGGCAGGGCACGATCAACGTCCCATCCTGGTCGCCTGACAGTAAGGAGGTGGCGTTCGTCAGCTACCGCCTACGCTCGAAAGATATGGATTGAGAGAAGGGGACTTTGGGACATGGCGAACATTGCAGGCAAAGTTGTCGTCGTTACCGGCGCTTCCAGCAGGGTCGGCGTGAAGACCGCCCGGGTATGAGCGGGCGAAGGGGCCAAGGTCGTGTTGGGAGCCCGCTGCAGAACCTCTGACCTGAATCTATGAGATCCTTGCCCCCGAGAGAAACGTCTCCTCGTCTACCTTACCGTCTTTCTGGCCATTGTCGGATGGGACACTGTCCGTCGTCGTTGGTCTCCCAGCCTTACCCAGGAAACCGAGCACTATATGATCTACTCGACCGCGACGCCGGAGCAGACCGCCCAGATTGGCCAAGTCGCTGAGATTGTGTATGTGAGCTACCGGCAGTTGGCCGATCAATTGCAGTGCGAGATCCAGCCTCATCCGAAGCTGAAGATCAAGCTGTTCAAGGATCGGGAGGAGTTCCGCCACTGCAACCGCATCCGCGATTGGGCCGAGGCCTTCTATCGTAAACCGTACTGCTACCAGTACTACTCCGCCGACGAGATGAATCCATATCACTGGATGATGCACGAGGCGACCCACCAGCTCAACGCCGAGGTGGCACGCTTGAAACTGCCCCAATGGCTCGACGAAGGCATTGCATGCTACGTGTCCACCAGTCATATTGTTGGTGACACCCTGGTCCTGGGCGAGATCGACACCAACACGTATCCCGTCTGGTGGCTGGATTCGATGGCGACATCGGGCAATCTCGACGAAGATAAGGCCGCTGGCACGATCATCCCATTGCGGCAGATCCTCGGGCGAGGCGGTCCGGCGATCGATGAGCATTTCAATCTCTATTATCTGCACTGGTGGAGCCTGGTACACCTCCTTGTCGAGGGTGAACAGGGCAGGTATCGTGACGGCCTCGCCCGACTGTTGGCTGGCCACGTGGATCTGCCCGCCTTCGAAAAGTGCATCGGCCCCATTGAACCCATCGAGAAATCATGGTATGAACACGTCCTTGGTCTCAAGAAGGAATTCGGCCGATACGGGACGCCTCCCGTGCGGAGAGAGTGACATGTGCTACGAACTCTATCTGTCGACAAGCAGCGACGAAGATCTGACGCGATTCAACTCGGAACGGATCAGCTTTGAACGTCTTGCGGAGGAGGACGATACGTACGCCGGCAGTCTGGCGAATCCTCATCGGTGGTTTGTGGCGGCGTCCATTGGATGCAGTTGTGGATTTCGACATTTGCGGGATGACGAATTAGGCTTTGCCGAGCCGCAGGACTGGTTCCCGGAAGAGCCGGACGACATTGAGGCCACTGCCGAGTTATACCGTGTGATTCATGGCCTCTGGATGGCGGGGCACCAGGTGGATTGTCTGGATACCTGGTATGGAACGGGACCGGACGCGATGCAATCGATGAAGGTGGATCTCCGTGTCGTCTCGGAGAAGACCTTTCGCCTGTTTGAGAACCATCATTTCGTATTCGAGGGCGGCGACTGATCGTCCTCGCGTGGAGTATCGAAGGGCAGACAACGAATATGGACCAGAACAAATCAGCATCAGGAGACGGAAGACAGCAGGACGCAGGACCGGGGGCCTACTTCGATGAGGCGGCCAAGACCTGGGACGACAATCCGAGGCGCGTGGAGATGGCAAAGGTCATAGCCAGGGCCATTGCGGCCGAGGTTCCGTTGACACCCGAGATGGCGATCATGGATTTTGGCTGTGGGACCGGCTTGATCACGCGTGGGTTGGCGCCGAAGGTGGCCTCGGTTACGGCGGCCGACACCTCAGAACAGATGCTCGCCGTGCTCGGCAGCAAGGCGAAGGCATCAGGCCTGGATCACGTCCGGACTCTCCTGCTCGAGGACGGTTATCCATCTCCGACCGGCCCGCAGTTCGATGCCATCGTCAGCAGCATGGTCTTTCATCACATCGACGACGTTCCGGCACTGTTAACGAAGTTCGCTCAGTGGTTGCGGCCCGGAGGCTGGGTCGCCATCGCCGACCTCGAGCCCGAGGATGGCAGCTTCCATGGGAGCAATCCGCACGTCATCCATCACGGCATCGATCCTTCCTGGCTCGGATCGCAGATAGGAGCACTGGGGCTTTCCGTCAAGAGCATCCAGACCGTTCACACGATCCAGCGCCAGCCCGAAGGTGCCGACGAGCCGAGGGATTATCCCGTTTTTCTGCTGGTGGCGCAGAAGCCAGCCTGATACGGATCAGAATGTCTTCGTTCGCAGGGCTAGGCTCGCCAAGCGAGCTTCGTCACTTGGCCGTCGAGGCCTGTGTTTCCGCCGACCGCATGCAACGTGAACTGGCCACCCCGGGCGGTCAGATTCGCTTCGACCCAGCCGACGGCCATCTCGGCTTTGAAGCTATAGCCGACCGCTGGAAGATTGATCAGGTGGATTCCCTCGTACGTGGCGAAAGCGTAGTCGTGGGAATGTCCGTAGACGAGGGCCTTGACCTTGTGTGCCGGCTCGATGATGTCGAACAGCCTCGGTGAATCCAACAGGTCGCCATCGGTGTCCCGCAGCGAATGGTGGAAGCAGAGAAGCACGGGTTTGCTATCCGAGTCGGCCAGATAACCCTTGAGCCAGTCCCGTTGCGCTTTGCCCAGCAGACCAGGGGTCTCATTGGTCTTGAGAAGTGAATCCAGGAGAATCAAACGGACGGGCCCGGCGTCGACGATCGTTACGTGCTTGCCTTTGACCGCTTGGATCTGGCCGGGCGGATTCTTGAATTCCGCGTTGATGTTGGCGCGATCGTCATGGTTGCCCAGCGCCATATAGACGGGCACCTTCCCATCGAGGGCCGATAACAGTCTGTGAACCTGGACATAATCTCCGGCCAATCCCTGAAGACGCGCGACGTCGCCTGCGATCATCATCCCCTCGGGCGGTTCCACCAGCACCTGCTCCAGGACTCTCTTCAGATTGCGGTGTGGATAGAAATCGCCGCTATGATCGTTTGGATCAGCCGCAATGTGTGTGTCGGCCAGAAATGCCCAGCGCGCGGTGGCAACCGGTCCCTTGCTTCGGTTTCCTGTCGCACAGCCTTGCAGAGCCAGGGCCGGTGCCGCCAATGCCGCCGCACCGGCGTACAGGAATTCGCGTCGATTCAGCCCTTTGTTCGATTCCGTTGCCATCGTTTGCTCCATATTTCGGTCCAATGAGTTCTGCTGCCGTGACCTGCTTATAACATCGATCGTTGTAGTTCCGCAACCTCAAGTGGCTGATTCAAGAGCATCTTTCTTGCGGTCGATGGCGGAATTCCCCGTGACCAGCGGATGGCTTTCCTGCCTTCTCTCTGCGAAGCCGGCTCCATTTGACAGATGGAACGATCCCGAATAGGATGTGGCGTGCGGTGCGTCACAATGAAGCAACGAGAAGGAATCTCGGTGTCCATCTACACAAGGTGAAGGAGAGATGACTATGGACAGACGGCAGACAGCGGTGTCGGCGGGTCTCATCGTCCTCTGTGCGATGTTTGGCTTTGTTCTGAGCGGCTGCATCTCCGGGCGATCTGATGTCAGCTACGGTTCGAAAGGTCCGGTGGTGGGCAGCGAAACCCTCCGACAGATCAAGGTGGGATCGACCAGTAAGGAATGGTTGTTGGGCACGCTCGGCGAGCCCACGAGCGAAACTGAGACACCTGAAGGGACGGAAATCCTCAAGTACGTCTACACGAAGAAGGTCGATAGCGACCTTGACGTCTTCATCTTCCTGGACTTTGATGACAAGCGTGAAGAGCGTACCGTGCTCTATTTCGAGCTTGCCGATGGCATCGTCAGTCGGTACTGGAAAGAGGCGAAGTAGAGTTCAAAGGCGTCCGGGTTGCGAGCATGTCCTGTGTGGGATCGGAACACGGGGCTTGCCCGCCGTAGCCCGGACAGGTAGAATCTACCCGTTTTTCAACAGGCTGGTTCCGGATGATGGCAGGGGACGTGTGTGACAGGTCGATTTGTGGATAAGCGGGTCATCATCACAGGGGCGTCTTCCGGGATTGGGGCAGCCACCGCACGCCAGTTCGCTTCGGAGGGGGCTCGTGTCGTTCTCGTGGCGAGACGCAACGCCATGCTCGAGACCATTTCACGCGAGATTGGCACGGATCGAACGTTGGTCGTTGCCGCTGACGTGACCGACCGGGCCGGCATGGAAGCGATGCTGGAACAGACACGGACACGTTTTGGAGGGATTGACATCCTCGTCAATAACGCGGGCTGCCATGTACGAGGGCCGCTTGAACGATGTTCGGTCGACGAAGTGGCGCAGATGATCGAGGTGAATCTGAAGGCGCCGGCGATGCTATGTCGCATGGTGATACCGCACTTGCGACGGGCTGGTGGAGGCGCATCGTCAATGTCGGATCGTTGGCCGGCCGAGTCCCCAGCGGTGGCGCGGCGACCTATTGTGCTACGAAGTTCGGTCTGCGCCTTCAGTTTATCGTTGGCCGAGGAGTTGGATGGGAGTGGTATCGCGGTCTCCGTGGTCAGCCCTGGCCTGGTAGATACAGAGTTCTTCGCAGGGCAGGTCGAAGACGTTACCCCGCTGGCCTTTTCGCAACCCATGAGTACGGCCGAGCAGGTTGCCAGGCAAATCCTTGCCTGCGCTTGCGATGGACGGCGTGAGCGGGCCGTTCCTCGACTGGCAGGGCACATCTGTACTCTGGGGTACATCTTTCCACGTGTCAGAGATCTGCTGAGGCCTTGGCTGGAGAGACGCGGCCGATCGAACAGAGAGCAATACATCAAGAGCAAGATACTGGACGACGTTTCGGCGGGGGCGTCTCAGGGTCTGAGACCTCGAGAGATATCTCCAGTTCCGAGGCGTTCTTGACCGTGGGCGGGCGACTGCGGTCACTCATGCGCCGAGTTGGTCTGATCGACCTTCTCCATGCCCTTCGGTACGCGCGGCATTCGAGACTGGTGCGGCGCTTGGCGGCGATGAGCCCGAGCGAACTGGAGCAATTTCAGTTCGAGCGACTGCGGGATGTCATTGCTCACGCTTATGACAACGTTGAACTCTACCGTAGGAAATGGCAACAAGCGGGCGTTCGGCCTGGGGACATCGAGACACTGGCGGACATCGTGAAGCTCCCTGTTGTGACAAAGGAGGATTTCCGGCGTGGCTTTCCACATGACGTCGTGCCACGGCAATGGGGCCGCGCACCAGTATCATCTGATCGGGACCTCAGGTTCGACCGGCAGTCCGGTGAGCCTGTTCGTAGATACCGACAAGGCCCTGTTGGATTTTGCCGTCAATCTGCCTCTGCTCATGATGGGTCGTCGGTCGATCACAGTGACTTCTGGTTTGCGGGATTATTTCTTCAGGAGGAATATCAGGCAGTTGTTCATCGTGGTGAACGAGCAGCGGTCCTATGAAAGTCTGCATGGGCGTCTCTTCCCACAGATGCGGCACACGGTGGTGGATTCGCTCCTGTCATCGCAGGAGCACGTTCGGGCGATCAATCGCAAGCGTCCACAGTTCCTGATGACGTACCCGAGTGTCCTGCGGAACCTTTGCCTGGAGGTCCGAGCGAGCGGCAGGGCCGTTCATCAGCCGGAAGTGATTATGGTGGTCGGCGAGGTCCTTGACGAATCGCTGAAGAGGCTGGTCAGACAAACCTTCAGTGCCGAACTGATGGATGTCTACGGCTCGACGGAAGTGGGGTTCATCGCGGCCGAATGCTCGGAACATCGCGGTTTGCACCTTTTGACATGGAAAGTGCTGGTTGAGCTACTGGGTGAGGATGGCCGCGAAGTTGATCCCGGTCAGGCCGGGCGAGTGGTTGTCACCGATCTGTTCAATCGGGCGACTCCCATCATTCGCTACTCCGGGTTGGGGGACTATGCGTCGAGGTGCTCTGATCCGTGTTCATGTGGCAGAGCTCTGCCTCTGCTGGCGCGCGTCGATGGTCGCTTCGTCGATTCGGTCATTCGGCCCGATGGCCAGGTTGTTCATCCTTATCAGCTCACGTTGGCTTTGGAGGACGTTCCCCATCTGGCCAAATTCCAGGTTCGCCAGGAACAGCGTGACACCATTCGCGTCCTGTTGGTCAAGGATGTGGTTGCCGAGGCGGCCGACATCACATTCGATCGCGACAGTGAGTGGGGACGACTCATTCTCGATCGCTTCGGACGCGTTCTCGGCGATCAAGTCGAGGTCGAACTTCACACGGTGCAGGACATCGCAAAGCGTCCCGGTTCGCACAAGCATGCCACCGTGCTGTCTCTCGTGCCAGGAGTCGTGGATGCGGGTGCTACGCCATCGCCCTCTTGATGTACGTTGGTCCAAAAGTTCTGGTTAGGACGGCCGGCAACCGTCCGTTTCTGGCCAGGCCGATGATCCACGAGAATAACGGGCTTCTACGGTGCGATCCCGTCTGTCTCATCGCCTGAAGGTTGGCGTTGGCAATCTGTGTGGCAACCGTTTCGAGCGGCTGGTCCGTCTGCCGTGCCCGGGTCATCAGGTCTTCTACCTTGGGCCCAAACTGCCGCTCGATGAACTCGATGATCTGCTTGTGGTCGAGGGCCAGCGAACCCACGATGCTGCCGAGTACACCACCGCTGTTAGAGACGAAATCGGGGAAGTAAATGACGCCCCGGGCGATCAGGGATTGACGGGCTTTCTGCGTGACGGGATTGTTGGCGCCGCAGATGATCGCCCCGGCCTGAACCTGATCGGCATTGGAACGGTCGACGCTCCATGACAGCGCACAGGGTATGAAGAAATCTGCCGGTATGGTGGGAACGTCGGCCAAGGCGATGCCACGCGATGAATCGTATCGGTTTACACAGTCACTGCCGGCGACATCCCGCTCTCGCAGCAGACGTTCCACGTCGAGTCCCTCTGGGTCATGTAGAGCACCGCGATCGGTAGAGACAGCGACGATGCGGCATCCACGTTTGACAAGCTGGCTCGCCAATGCGCCGCCGACCTTGCCAAACCCTTCGATGGCGACGCGACAGCCGTTCAGTGAGCGCTTCTGTGCGGCGGCGACCTGTTCAGCGCAGAGTCGTACCGTCACGGCGGTGTAGTACCCTGAATCAGGTATCGATCGCGGGCGCATCAGGCCGGCGGTCTGGCAGATCAAACGCAGGTCCTCATCGTCAGTGCCTGCATCTTCGCCCGGCAGATACCGTCCCTGAAACGGGGCAAGCCGCTCCGCGAACGACCGCACGATGTCCCGTCTCTGGTCTGGTGACATCGCATCTCGATGTGTAATGATGGCGGCCTTGGCGCCGCCAAATGGCCACTTCAGAAAGCCATACTTCAGGGTCATCGCCCGGGCGAGATGGCACAGATCGTCCGTTGGCATCTGGCGAACCATGCGGATGCCTCCGGCAAAGAGCCCATTGATGTTCGAGTCGACGGCGAGATGGCCGAGGACGCTACCGTCGGAATCGAAGAACGAATGTAATGATTCCGGTATGGCTTCAGGGTTCTCTTGCTGCATCTAAACCGGTCCTTAGGTGATATTCAGCCAACGCGACGGAGATGTCATCGGTTCGCCAGTGATCGTGTGGCAAGACTCCATGACGAGGTGCAGCCATCTCTTGCACCGGTTGATGCAGTCTAACGCGATTCGTTCGTCAACTCGAACGAAATCCTGCAAAACAGTACCCGGAATCGAAGTCGAATTGGCCGACGACAGTCTCCCTTGGGCCGCGTCCGATAAGTGCCTCTCTTGCTCGATGTTAGTCTAATGCCGGGTCCCTACAGGTATCGTACCTCACAATTCCCCTTCAGGAAGCTGTTTCCGGTCAAATTGGAGGGGTGATTCTGTCGATAGGCGTTTCGGGTGGATTTCTGGTGAAGCCCACGAGCACGCTGTATTCATGGGGGTACGTTTTGAATTCCAGCGATGTCGCACGGCAGGTCGAGTCAAAATCACTAGCACGGACGCGGTCTGCCAACATCGAAGTGCCGATTCTGGGGCCCCTGGCCATCGCCATCATCGTGTTGCTTGGCGCGGCCGTTGGCGGCATCTATCTGCTCAAGGCTCACGAGATTGACTCTCACATCCAAGATCAGATCAACGAAGTCGATGTCCTGTTTCACAGGCACGTTCAGAAGGATGCTCGTTGGCTCAACGGCTACATTCGCTTTCTATCCACCGACGAGCAGCTCCAACGAGCGTGGCTGACAGGGGATCGACCGGCCTTGTTGCATCGTGCGCAAATCCTCTTTGACGACCTTCGTAACGAACAGCAGATCACACACTTCTACTTTCATGGGTTGGACCAGGTGTGCTTCTTGCGGGTCCACGACCCGGGTCGCTTCGGTGACTACATCGACCGTATCACGATGAACGAGGCCGTGCGGACGGGGGAACTGTCGTCAGGGCTCGAACTTGGTCCTCTGGGCACCTTCACTCTACGCGTTGTGCGTCCCTGGATCATCGACGGCAAGCTGAGTGGCTATATCGAACTGGGGGAGGAAGTCGACGGACTCATTCCGCTTGCCACGAGTATCCTCGATGTCGATCTTGTCGTGACGCTCGAGAAGTCCTTCCTGGATCGGGAGGGCTGGGAAGAGGGGATGGAGATGATGGGCCGCGAGCCTGACTGGGATCTTTCACCCGATGTGGTCGTGCATGACTATACTCTGAAGCAGGTTTCCGCCGACCTGCTCGCCCGGGCCGCGCAGATACTCGAGTCCCAGCGACGCCAGTTGTTCAGGTGGAGTAGCGATGGTGCAACGTATCGCGGCGGGGTCTTGCCGATGCTGGATGCGGCAGGGAAGCGCGTTGGTGATTTCATCGTCATGAAGGACGTCAGCAAGCTTGAGGCCGGGGCTCTGACACTGTCGAGCGTCCTAGTGGTGCTTGCCATACTTGTTGCGCTGACACTCATCACATTGTTTCGTCACGTTCTCAGGCGTATTGAACGGCGGCTCAGGGCTGCTTATACGAGTCTGAATGCCGAGATCGGTATCCGCAGACAAAAGGAACGAGAGCTCCGCGAACATCGCGAGAATCTTGAGTATCTGATCAACACACGTACGTTGGAGCTCAAGACGGCCAACGGGCAACTGACTCAGGAGGTGGAAAAACGGGTCAAGGCTCAAAGGGATCTACACCATCTGAACGAGGAACTTGAGCGAACGGTACAGAACCTCAGCGTATCCAACCGTGACCTCCAGGAACTGTTGCGGGTCGCAGCCCATGATTTGAAGACACCGATCCGGGCTCTGGTGACCCTGGGGGATTGGATTCGGATCGACAACCACGACCGCCTGGACGACTCGGGACAAGCCAATCTGGATCTGCTCTGCAAGAGAGCCTGTCGACTGAACAACCATGTCGACCGGATTCTGGAGTACGCCGGAATCTGGTCGATCTGCCGACGTCGGGAGAGGATCGATCTCAACACATTGATTCGGGACATCATCGTCGATCTGGATCTACCGCCAAATGTCCGGATCGATGTTCAGCCCGATCTTCCCATGGTGAAGGCCAGTCGGACACATATGCTTCAGATCTTCCGCAACCTTCTGGACAATGCTGTTCGGCATAACACCCATGAAGAGCTTGTGGTGACGCTCTCGTGCGCTGACCGAGGAGATTTTCGAGAATTTAGCGTCACGGACAACGGGCCGGGAATCGAGCAGAAGTACTTCGAGAAGATCTTCCAAATGTTCCAGACCCTTTCTCCTCGCGATGAGATTGACACGGCCGGTGTGGGGCTGGCCATCGTCAGGCGGGTTGTCGAGATTTATGAGGGGCAGATCTGGGTCGAATCGTCACCGGGGCAGGGCAGTACGTTCTTCTTCACGCTCTCGAACCGCATGGTGGAAGCTAAAACGCCAGAGGAAGGAACCCCGGCTCTCGCCAGAGAATGACGATGCGATAAGGACTGCCGGAGGAGGGACTCGAACCCTCACCCTGTTGCCAGGACGGGATTTTGAATCCCGCGCGTCTGCCAATTCCGCCACTCCGGCTCGGGCGCTTGCTACAATAAGCCCGCAATCATACGGAATCCGCTCCCGGTCGTCAATAGGCAATTCCTCGGACCTCCGAAAATGCCCCGCTTTGATCTCTCCGGTGCTGGTGACCACGTATGCGCAATTGCCCAGGGCCGCGGGAGGGGCTATAATCACTTTGAAACCTGATTCGAAAGGAGGCCGATGGAACGTACGTGGATCGATAGAAGAAGGTTCCTGCAGGCTATGGGCATGACGGTGGCCGGGGCAGCGTTGCCGTCGACGGTGGGACATGCCAAACCGGCAGCGCCGAGTCGGTCGGGCAAACGCGCGAGGCCTAATCTGCTGTTTGTCTTTGCGGATCAATGGCGGGCACAAGATACCGGGTATGCGGGCAATGCGGATGTCCGGACACCCCATCTCGACGGGTTGGCCAGGGCCGGCGTCAACTTCCGTAACGCCGTCTCGGGTTGCCCCGTGTGCAGCCCATTTCGGGCCAGTCTGATCACGGGACGCTATCCGCTGACGCACGGCGTATTCTTGAACGATGTCCTTCTCAACGACGACGCGGTTTCCATCGCAGAAGCCTACAATCGTGCCGGTTACGACACCGGCTACATCGGCAAGTGGCATCTCGATGGCAATCATCGAAGCGCGTTCATTCCACGGGATCGCAGGCAAGGCTTCCAGTTCTGGAAGGCCCTGGGGTGCACGCACGCGTACAACAATTCGTTCTACTATGGGGATGAGGACGTCGAGCTTCGCTGGGATGGTTATGACGCCATCGCCCAGACGCGCGAAGCCCAACGGTATATTCACGAGCCATGCGAGCGGCAAGCCGTTTGCGCTGTTCCTGTCGTGGGGGCCGCCGCACGCGCCGTACCATACCGCTCCGGAGAAATACCGGGCTCTGTTCAAGCCCGAGGATCTGGCGATCAGACCCAATGTCCCTGAACGCGACAGAGAGAAGGCTCGCGAGACTCTGGCCGGCTACTACGCCCACATTGCTGCTCTCGATGACTGCATTGGCGATTTGCTCGCGACGCTGTCGGAGCAGCGAATGGCTGAGAACACGATCGTCGTCTTCACCTCCGACCATGGCGACATGCTGTACTCGCACGGACAGCAGAAGAAACAGAAGCCCTGGGATGAATCGATACGCGTGCCATTTCTGTTGCGATATCCGGCCACACTTGGAGATGCAGGGCGTACCATTGACATGCCGATCAACACGCCGGATATCATGCCCACGCTGCTGGGGCTCTGCGGGATCGATGTTCCAGACACGGTCGAAGGGACGGACTTCTCCAATATAGTGAAAGGGCAATCGCCCCCGCGCGATAACGCGGCGCTAATTAGCTGTCCTTCGCCATTCGGACAATGGAAACGCCAGGGAGGGGGCCGAGAATACCGCGGGGTTCGGACGGAGCGATATACGTATGTGCGCG
Source organism: uncultured Phycisphaerae bacterium (assembly GCA_963726475.1). Classification (GTDB taxonomy): domain Bacteria; phylum Planctomycetota; class Phycisphaerae; order Sedimentisphaerales; family Anaerobacaceae; genus Anaerobaca. Next base: position 148,257 of record CAVSCO010000055.1, read on the forward strand.
ACCTCAACGGCCCCTGGTTGCTGTACGACAACATTGCCGATCCGTACCAGTTGACCAATCTCGTCGATCAGCCGCAACATGCTCAGTTGAAGGAGCAGTTGGACAGACTGCTGAACGCGAAGCTGGCGCAAACGCACGACGATTTTCGTTCGGGGTGGGACTACATCAAGCAATGGGGCTATGAAGTCGACGATTCAGGCACTGTCGTCTACACGAATTGAAACCGGAGGTGAGATCATGCCGCGATTGATGGGAAGAGCGGTCCTATTCCTGATTTTGGGGACAGTCACCCTCTGTGACGCTGAAGCCAAGCGTCCTGAGAGTTGGCTGCGGACCGAGCCATTAGGAGCTGTGCCTGCACGGGCCTCGGAGGATCTGCCGCTGTCGGATCAGACCAACGAAGGTCATTGGGTCAAGTATGAGCCGATGACGGATGAGTTCGACGGGGTGACGCTTGACTCGACCAAGTGGTGGCCGAAGAATCCCGGTTGGCTGGGCCGGCAGCCGGCCTATTTTTGGCCCGGCAATGTCACCGTCTCGGATGGCAAGCTCCACCTGACCATGCGCCGCCAGGAAGTACCTGAGATGCCCAAAGACAAGGGGTACCATACGTACACGTCGGCGGCCGTGCAAAGCAAAGGACGTGTCAAGTACGGGTATTTCGAGGTCAAGGCCAAGCCGATGAAATCGCGTGGATCCAGTTCCTTCTGGTTCTACAACAGCGCGCCTGAGGAGTGGACGGAGATCGATGTCTTCGAGATTGGCGGCAAATCGCCTGGCTTCGAGCGGAAATACAACATGAACGTGCATGTCTTCCGGACGCCCACCGAGAACGAGCATTGGTCGAGCCACGGCGTATGGACCGCACCGTCGGACCTGGCGGATGATTATCATGTCTATGGCCTGGAATGGGATGAGAATCGGGTCAAGTGGTATTTCGATGGCGTATTGGTCCGTTGGGTGGAGAACACCCATTGGCATCAGGCGCTGACGCTGAACTTCGACAGCGAGACGATGCCGAATTGGTTTGGCCTGCCCCAAGACGGTGATCTGCCTTCGACGTATAGCATCGAATACGTGCGAGCCTGGAAACGGGCAGAGGAGGCTAATCAGCAGACTGATTCGTCATTACCTGTGGGCGATGAATACAAGCTCGTCTGGGCGGATGAGTTTGCAGGCGAAACACTTGATGTCACGAAGTGGGATTATCGCAATCTGGGGCCGCGTCGTGACGCGGTTAATGTCAAGGAGACGGTCTCACTCGATGGACAAGGGCACCTCGTCCTGACCACGAAGCGTACGGGCGACGCCTATCACACCGCGATGATCGCCACTCAAGGCAAGTTCGAGACGACCTTTGGTTACTTCGAGTGCCGCGTCAGATTGCAGGAACAGATTGGCCACTGGTCGGCCTTCTGGCTTCAGAGCCCCAGTTTGGGCAAGCCTCTGGGCGATCCCGGGGCGGCGGGCACAGAGATTGATATCTTCGAATACCTGCGCAAGGATGGCGATCGCGTTCATCACAACCTGCATTGGGACGGGTATGGCGAGCACCACAAGCACGCTGGCAAGACCGTGACAGTCGCCGGCCTGGCGAAGGGCTGGCATACATTCGGATTGCTCTGGACCGACTCGAAGTATGTCTTCTACGTCGATGGCAAGGAAACCTGGCGTAGCAGCGAGGGGGTCTCCCGTCGCGACGAATACATCATCCTGAGCCTGGAGGTTGGCAAGTGGGCGGGCGATATCGCGCAGGCCAAGCTGCCCGACCATCTCTACGTTGACTATGTCCGGGTCTACCAGAAGCAGGAGAAATAGCTCGCGTGCTACGCAAAGCTGTGGCGCACGGGTTGCTTCTTCAATTCCGCCAGAGTGGGGAGCAATTCGAAGGACTGGATGGGCAAAGCCTCTGTGAAGCGGCCGATCGTATGTTGGATCTGGCCCATCGTCCGCCCGTGCATCATGGCGAAGAGGTTGTAGGGCCAGCCTTCGAACGTCTGTCGTTCGTAGCAGTGGCTGACGGTACCCGAATGGGCAAGCCACCGGCCGGCCTCGATTACGTGTTCGGCATCCACCTGGCTGGCAAACATGATGTTGGACGTGAAACCGAGTTTGTGGTGGTTCAGCACGCCTGCAATGCGGCGGATGACGCCGAGCTCGATCAACTCAGCCAGTAGGGCAAACATCTCCGGCTCATCCATCGTTGCAGGCCGTACCGCATCGAATGGACGGGACGTTGCCTCCAGGCCGTCACGCAGGTTTGTCAAGAGCCGCTTCTGTTCGTCCCGCAATGCAACGGGCTCCGTCCCAGGGATACGCTCGACGTCACGCAACAGCACATCGTCGTCACTCTCAGCGTCGAAACGCACATCCAGTTTGAAGACATGTGTCACGGGCAGACTGTGAAATTCGATGGCGAACCGGGCTCCGAGCTCCAACAGGCATTTCCTCAATTGATCGGGCGATTCCTCCTGAAGGGTGAACCACATGTTGAACTCATGCTTTCGCAGGTAATTGTGCGAGACACCCGGGAGTGCATTGATCGCGGCGGTGACTGTCGCGACCTGTTCATCCGGCACGTGGGCCGTCACGAGGGTACTGGCCTTACCCAATGCGCGCTGGTTGAGTACCGCCGTAATACGACGAACCACGCCGGAGGCTTTCAGTTCCCGCGTCCCGTCCAGGACTTCTGCCTCGCTGCATGCCAGATCTGCCGCTATCTCGGCAAATGGCTCCGAGACGAGCGGCAGGCCTCGTTGGAGGCGGTTGCACAGACGCTTCTGGAGGTCGCTCAAAGACACGGTCATGGCTTGCCCTCTGGTTCGTACCAGCAGACCGGGTCTTCGGCGAGATAGTCGCCTGTCATGGTGTAGGCGCGGGCCCGGCAGCCGCCACAGACTTTGGCGTAGGCGCAGTGACCGCATTTGCCTTTGTACGCAGGCACGTCACGGATTTCGCCGAGAAACTGCGAGCGGTCCCAGATGGCGGCGAAGTCGTATCCGTTCTCTACGAGATTGCCCGCCGAGATATCTAGGAAGCCGCACGTCTGGACGTCACCTCGGTGACTGATGAAACCGAAGCCTCGGCCACCCATGCATCCGCTGATGTGGACCTTCGGTATCTGTGCCTCTGTTTCGCGGAAGAGCCTGGCGTACTGGGGCCCACAAGTCACGCGCAGTTCGATGTCCAGATCGGACCGCAACTGGAGCAGTTCGGCCAGCAAATCCGCATATTGCTTCGGTTCGAGAATTTCCTCGCTGATCTGCTCGCCGCGTCCGGTCGGGACCAGGATGAACGGGTTGTAGCAGTATGCCCCGATGCGTCGGGCCAGATCGGCGATAGCAGGCACCTCGTGTAGATTGCTGCGGGTGATCGTCGTGTTGATCTGGAATCGGATGCCCGCTCGTCTGGCGGTTTCCGCTGCCCGCAGAACAATCTCGAAAGCACCGTCGGTCCGGCGGAAGGCGTCGTGTGTCTCGGCCGTGGCGCCGTCCAGCGAGAAAGACAGCGCCATCACGCCGGCTTCTTTCAACGCAGCCAGGGAGGTGTCATCGATCGCGTAGCCACATGTGGCCATCACCATGCGAAGGCCGAGGTTCCGCCCGTGCCGCACGAGTTCGACGATGTCGTCTCGTTCAGTGGGCTCACCTCCCGTCATGATCACGACGCACTTCTCGTAGGCCGCGACTGAATCGAGGATCTTCTTCCACTGTTCCGTGCTCAACTCGTCGTCGCGGATGGCTCCATCCGCATCTGCCCGGCAGTGCTGGCAATTGAAACGACACCGCCGTGTCAGCTCGAACGCGATCAACCGTGGTTTGTGGTTCTGCTCGTGTTTCATAGTTGTCTATCAATGTACCGAAATCCGTCCCTGCCGTCAATTCGGGCCGAGCTCGGTTCGTCGCAGACCATTATTCATACAACGGATTTCGACCGGAATATCCGCCTTTACAGGGACCTGCTCTCCTGGTCTTTACCCCTACGCTTTTCGGGGGTATGAGTTCACCCTTTCAGTTTGTCAGGTCAGGACTTGAGCTCCTAGTATTTGTCTGGGGTTGGTCGAAAAAGTTTGGAATTGGGGCTTTCTTGCGTGCGAATGCGCCTCACATAATGTGACGACAGATCACGTAGCATCATCCGGATGGGGAAAGGAACATTGCAGATGAGGCTGGCGGCGGTATTCCGTCGTAGCGGGCGACGGTCCGTAGCGGGCGCTTCGATCAGGATTTGTAGGGAGGTCACCATGGAAAGGACGAATCGATCGAGAGTTGTGATCGTCGGCTGCATGGTACTCATAATGGCAGGCGGTCTCCTGGCGCAGGATTGGCCTCAATGGCGCGGGCCCGACCGGGACGGCAAGGTGGAAGGGTTTACCGCGCCGCAACAATGGCCTTCCGAGTTGACCCGAAAGTGGACGACCACGGTTGGGCAGGGTGATGCGACACCCGCGCTGGTGGGCGACAAGCTCTATGTCTTTGCGCGGCAGGGCGACGATGAAGTCACGCTGTGTTTGAATGCAGCCGGGGCACGAAGGCGGTGAAGATCGCCAAGCGGGGCGACGGTTTTGTGGCCGAGGAGCTTTGGAATAATCCCGATCTGGCGCCGCAATTCAACACGCCCGTGCTCGACAAGGGATTGCTGTTCGGATTATCCAACCGAGGCAACCTCTTCTGCATCGACGCCAAGACCGGCAAAACGGACTGGGTGGATGAGACCTCTCGCGACCGCAGTGGCTTTGCTGCTCTAGTGGAAGCAGGTTCGTATCTGATGGCGTTGCCGAGCAGCTCGGAGCTGATCGTCTTCAAGCCTACCGGTGAGAAATTCGAAGAGGTGACTGAGATCAAAGTGGCTGAGACGCCGACGTACGCGCACCCGGTCATTGCGGGTAACCGCATCATCATCAAGGACCAGGACGCCGCGACGATGTACACGCTTTGGGAACACTGAGCCCGGATTTGTCGGATGATCCGTGGATTTCTATGTGGCGCCCGCGTGTTCAGCCCATAAAACTGGGGCAATTCTTGCACTTGATCTATGAACAAGGGGAGCCCCCTGCGAGTGAGGCACGTTAACGAGCCCTCCAAGTCGGTTTTGACGGTGTTGTCAAGTTGGAGTCTGGCTGCAAAGTAGTGTACCACGCTCGCTGTGTGGTCTTTCAGTTGCCGAGGTCGCGGTGCTGCATCGGCTATACCGCGCGATCCTGGACCGGATACAGCGCTTCGCGAACATTTGCCCGAGGGCTGCGCCGATATCACGGGGTGCAGGAGCAGACAACCCAACAAAAGTAGAAGGGACAGCGCTATCCGTATCGCCGACCCTGGGACAAATCGTTTGTCCGAGCACCGTGGATGGCGATTTTCTGCAAATCTACCGTTGTTTGCCGACTCACTGACCATTCTACACTTGAATGCCCCGGGGAAACGGCCGTATATTCAAGCATCAGCCTACGGTCATCCAGCCGCTCTGATCGGTTGGCGGAAGGCGCGTCCCGCAAGGGACTTCTGGAGTTTGTTGACGTGGCAGTTTGTGTGCAGTTGTGTAGAGGTATCCGAATGTACAGATCTGTTTGGGTGTGTCTCCTGTGTACGACGGTGGTTGCTGTCTGTCCTTCTCTCAGCCGAGGGGAGGAGCCGGTCAGACGGGTGTCGGTCGCGGATTTCGGCGCGGTTCCGGACGATGGGCAGAACGACGCGACGCCGTTGCGCGAGGCTCTCGCGCATTGCAGGGCGAATCCCGGTGTCACGCTGTATCTTCCTCCCGGCGTGTATGACTTCCGCGACGAGAAGGCCGTGGAGTTGATGGACGCCGTGATGACGGGGGAGATCAAAGGCAATCCGCAAGACACGATCTTCAAGCCGTACTATCCGTACGTCAGAGGATTGGATTTTGACGGGGGGCGTGATATTTGCGTGGAGGCCGCAGGGGCGATCCTGCTCTGCGACGGCTGGATGGAGCCGGTGTCGCTGGCACGCTGCAAGAACGTCACGCTCAAGGGGCTGACGATCGACTACAAGAGGGAGCCTTACAGCGTAGGGACCGTCATCGACGTGCAGCCGGAGTATTTCGATGCGGATTTTGACAGTGCTTATCCTGTAAACGCCCACATGCCTTTGTGCCGGCTGCACTTCTGGGGCGTGACGGTGCATCGAATGCTCCACCAGGAGACGTACTTTCCCAAGTTTGATGTCATCGGGCCGCAACGTTTGCGGATCTACAGCAGGATGGCCCCGGAGATGAAGGGGAGTCGGGTGATAGCCGTTCACAGCTTTCATTTCCGTCCGGCCATATTGATTCTCGAAGCGGAGAATATTCACATTGAGGATGTGACGATCCACTCGCAGCCGGGCATGGGGATCGTCGGACACCGCTCGGAGAACATCACTCTAACCGGGCTGCGCATCGTCCCCAGCGCGGGACATATCCTGTCAACCGATACCGATGCGACTCACTTCACCTCCTGCAAGGGCCTTATCCGGTATGAAAACTGCCAGTTCGAAGGCCACGGCGACGATGCGGCCAACATTCACAACTACTACTACACGATCGAGAAATCCCAGGAGGGAGCGGGATACGATCTGATTCTCAAAGGCGCGGATTGGCATGCCCAGGTGCTCGATTATCCTGATGTCGGCGACACCCTCGAACTGGTCGACCGGTCGTCTTTGGCCGTGGTCAAGACGTTCGTTGTCCGATCACAGGAGAGCAATATTCCCGAATTGAGGTCACGAGTGACTTTGAACGAGGTGCTTCCCTCGAACATCGGTGATTACTATCTAATCGATTGCACTCGTTTGCCCAGGGTGGAGTTTCTCGGCTGCACGATCACCAGCAACAGGGCCCGCGGCATTCTAATCAAAACGCGAAACGTCCTTATCGAACGGTGTTTGATTCGAGAGACCACCGGTACGGGGATCCACGTCGGCGCCGAAGGCAATTGGCACGAGGGCCCGACCTCTGCGGACGTGACCATCCGCTACAACCGCATCCTGCGCTGCGGCGGCGGGGCGGGCTCCGTCGGTGCCTGCGGAATCGCGGTGAACGTGACGGCTCAGAACGACGCCGTGCCGGGCCTTCACAAACACATTTTGATTGAGGGCAACATCATTGAGGGGGAAAAGGCGGACAACGGCATCTCCATTTCCGGTGCCGACGACGTGGTCGTGCGATACAACGAAATCACGGGGTGCGCCACGCCGGTCAAGATCCGATACTCCAACGATGTGAGCGTGTACTCCAACCCGGGAGTCGCGGATTTTCAGGCGAAGAAGGTCGCCGACAGATAGAGGCGGAGTGGGCTCGTCTCGCTACACACAAGTCCCAATCGCTTACAGTGTCAGGATTGGCTCCACTGAAGCCGACGTAGAGCGATAGGCCATCGGCAGAAATGTATGGGTGCCCCTCGTCTGAGGGTGTATTCACCGTCGGACGGAGATTCACCGGGATTCCCCAATCGCCGGAAACCTCAGCCCGTTTCGACACCCATATGTCCAATCCACCCAATGAATCGGGATGATCTGACCCGAGAGGTATCCTCCCGCTGGTCCTGTTGGAGAACAGGACCTGTGGAAGCCATATTCGCTACGGGTTGGGAACGACCGGGGCGGTATTCTCGGGTGTGGTGATGCCTGGCGGCAGTTCGAGGATCTGGATGTTGCGGAAGTGAATCTCCGCGCCTTCGGACTCAAGGCAGAGGTAGCCCTTCTTGACCGAGGCGTGGCTGACCCCATTGACGAACTTGCCATTAACGGACAGCTTGACGACACCATCGACGCAGACCACATCGTAGACGTTCCACTCGCCTTTGCCCTTGCAGCGATTCTCGATGGATTTGCTGCGAGTGCCGCGTGGATTGTCTGGCGTGGTCGTCATGCCGCCGGCGCCGAACAGCTCGCCATGCACGTAGGCGATAGGGGGCAGCGTGCCGTCCTCTCGCTTGTGCTGGTTGACCCAATCGAGCTCCAGCATCTGGACCTCCATGCCTTTAGGAAGCTGTTTGCCCTCGGGAACCGTGCCTTCGCTCCAGACGAAGACGCCGGAATTGCCGCCCGCCTCCATGTGGCACCATTCAATGTGCAGCAGAAAGTTCTCGTACTGCCGATCGGTGCGCATCACCCCGATGGGATGCCCGCTGCACACGATCATGCCGTCTCGGACGCTCCAGGTGTCTTTGGCCGTGTTGACGTTGACCCATCCGGTCAGGTCCTTGCCGTTGAACAGCGGACGGAACTGCGGAACCTCCACGGCGCCAGCCCAGTTCAAGCTGGATACTGCTATGGCTGTCACGCACAGGATCATCCTCGTCGAGTTCTTCATGAGTCCTTCTCCAGTTGTGTTTGCGATTGTCGCGCTATAGGTCGTTTCTACCTGCACAGGGGCCCGATGAGTCTATCGTGCGGCCCTTCGTTCCATCATCGCCCGGATGCCTGCCAGAGGCAAGGCCGCACTGGCCAGGTAGTTCGGAAGCTGGCGTTTGGTGCCGAAGACCCATTCACAGGCACCGCCATTCCTGAAATCCTGGACGAGGTCAATCACCGTCTGGTCAGCCAGATTGTGATCGACCAGATCGAGCGCGTAGACAAACCATCCTGTCGGCGTGGCCCAGTAGGCACCATTCTGGTAGGTATCCGGCGCACAGCGGGCCTTTTCCCAGTAGACACGGCCTGGCAAATGGCGAATCTGTCCGGCCTGAACGATTGCGTCGTAGTGCTGTTGGAAATAGGTGGCGATGGCCTGGGCCTGCTCGTCACTGGCAATGCCCAGGTAGACGGCGAAGGCCGAACCCCAGATGTCGTGCTCACGGCACTGGACGGTGGCTGCGCAGAACAGGCCGATGTCGGGATCCCAGAAGACGGCGTCGATGCTGCGAGTGATCCTGCGAGCGGTATCGCGCCATCGCCGGGCATCTTCGTCCCGCCCCAGAACGTCGAGCATATCCCCCAACTGGCGGCAGGCCTGGACGTAGAGGAGCGAGCAGAACAGGACGTCTCCCTGCTTGCCGATGGTGTCGGTGAAGCCATAAGGACAGCGGTCCTGAGGTTCACCGGGCTTGATGCGGACCAGGCCGGTGTCGGGGTTGCGCGGAACTGCATGCATCGTCTTGACCAGGGGGGCAATGATCTCTCGGAGCAGTTCACGGTCCTGTGTCTTACGATAGGTGTGCCACGCCACGGCAACGGTGAACTGAGAACCGTCTGCCACGGGATGGAGGCCCATCGATCCGAAGCCCGGCTTGTAGATCGGTGTGCCATCGAACTTGATGCAATCCACGCCCGCGCCGTCCGTACGCATGCTTCGGACGAAGAGCCGGCACGCATCGGTCAACTCCTTGTCGGAATAGGCATCCACGGCACCTTCCAGTGTGTACTCGTAGTCACGCAGCCAGAAGGCTTCGTAGCCGAGCCCCACCTGAGGGGGAAACGCCGCCGTACCGTCGGCCATCGTTCGCTTCGAGGCTCGGATAATACGATGGGCCTCGCCCTCCAGCCATGTCACAGCCTCCGCCAGTGTGTTCGGTTCGGTGTCGACCGCGTGTACCCCTGCTGTGGCGATCATCACAGTGATGAGTAACGCTACCATTAACCGTCTGGACATCGGAGCCTTTCTTGGTTCAATCCACTTCCGTCAGGCCGGAAGGAGTCTGAGGGGTCGTGGCCAGTGTGTAGAACAACTGCCAGCGTTTGGTTTCATCGGCGCCCGCCCGTTGCTCGATGTACTGCTTGACCAATTCGCGACCCACGGTGTAGTTGACGACATAGGTCCGCTGCTGTTCGATGAAGCGGATCAGCATTTCTTCCCCTCCCGGCGAGACGAGGTAGTTCTTCCGGAGCCAGAGACGCGTCTCATCCCGGGTCAACTTGCCGTCGAGATAACGACGAGCCGCTTCGACCAGGACGGCGTCGAGCCGGCCTTTCAGTTCCATGATCTGGCTGTAGCGTTTGGCGTCCGACGGTTCCAGTCCCAGGAGGGGAAACAGCGTTGTTCTTTCGAATGTCAGACGTTCGTCGGTTGCGCAAAGGTCGCGGCACCCATACTCCGCCAGTCCCTCGGCGATCAGAGCCAGTGGGCTGTTCAGTGGTAGAATCGTGAATTCCACCCATCGCCTATCCTGCGCGAGGCGCTTATCCAGCAGGGTCAGGTGGGTATGATGACCCGGATACATCTCATGGCCTGCGACGGTAATGACATCCGCGATCCCGAACGGGCGCTCGAATTGATCTGAACGAGGCTTTGTCCGTTCCCTTGGTATGCGACTGAGGCGCCCCAGGGCTTGCCAAATACGAAGCTCATCTCGAAGCCTTCGTCTTCAGGCAGCGTCATGTGTTCGAGCGTCAACCGACGTGACTCGGCTATCGCGGTCTGCAAAGCTTCTTCCAGCTTGATCCGTGACACGCTGAACCGCGCACGATAGCCATTGAGTCGCCAATAGAGATCATCCTCGCCTGGCAGAAGGGCATCGAGCTGATCGCGGATGTCCTGAATGCGACTCTCGTCGAACGGTGGGGCGACGACGTCGTACAGTGCCTGAGACTCCTCATCAAACGACATCTTCCGACCGCCCAACAGATCGATCTTGGCCCGCACCGAACTCAGTTGCTTCCGCAAGTAGGCGTATCGCTGTCCTTCGATGCCTGAGAACTTGCTGCTGTCGAGACGATTCAGTTGCTCGATCAGCCGGTTGGCCTGATCGCTGAGCCGTTGGGTGGGGAACTGACCCTCTCTTGCCTCCTCGCTGGGGTTCCACTCGGCTGGTCCGAAATAGGCATCGACGTAATCATCGTCGTAGAGCCCAACCTCCAGCACCAGCTTCACATATCCTTCGGCAATCTCGTTGTCATCGACTACCTCGCTTGTCCCGCCTATGGCCGTTGGCACAACTGCCAATGTCACGAGCAACAGAGACTGAAAGAACTTGATCATCTCGGCTCCTCAACGCGTTGATGTGATGCGCAAGACGATGGATCGTCGCAAGGACGGAATGATGATACCGCCATTGCGAAGCATCGTCTGTGACTGCGTGTCCGTCCAGGGATCGTACAGTTGCACCGTCGCTCCAGCAGGAAGTCGGATGCCCGAAAGGTCGACTCTGACGTTGTTCAACGTCTCCGGAGCGTGGCCCTTGACCAGTTCCGTCCTCCAGTCGTCTTGTCCATCACGACACCAGGCCAGGAAGGTCTTACGACCGCCGAGGCCATAGATGCGCAGCCGATCGTGGGGAATCATGACCGGAGTGAAGCGTTCAGCAGGTGGGTCGATTCCTTCGATGGCCTTGGCGAACCGGGCAAAGTGATACCACAGATTGGGCTCTTCGATAGCCTGGCGCCACCACCAGACGTGGCCTGGGCCGGCGGCTCCGCTGAAGAACGGGGCGAACAGCATATCATGCAGTAGCGTGCCGTCGGGGTCCTTTGCATAGAGCTCCGAGCAGCCCGTATGACGGGGCTTGACAGCACCGGTTTCGGTGAGAATGATGGGTTTGCCCGCGTTGAAGGCGATCAGTTCGCGGACGGCCTGGGAGGCCAGCAGATCGACCGGCCCATGACAAACCTCCCAACCCGCGCCCTCGTCGAGATAGCGATGGACCTGGGCGACGTCGTTGTCTTTGAGCAGACACAGCGTGCGATAGCTGTCGCGTTTGTTCTCCCAGTCGTAGCTGCCGAGGCTCTGGATCGCGAGATTGCGAGGGAAACGCCGATGCAACTCAGGGAGCATCGCTTTCGTCCAGTCGAGCCACTCGGAATCTCGCACCGCGTCCATCTCGTTCCACAGTTCCCACGCGAAGACCGCCGGTTCATCCCCATACCGCTGAGCGTACCAGTCGAGCTTCTTTCTGAAGTGGTCGCGGCCCTGATCCGACGAGAGGTACTCGTGCATGCTCTCGTAGAGTCCGCCGTTGGCCTTGTGATAGATCAGATTGTCGGACCAGCGGTTGCGATCGGCGCGGATGTCCCGGAAGTATTCCAGACACATCTTCACGCGAACGCCGTTCTCCCTCGCCAACGCGAGAAAGCGGTCGATGACCTTGGCACGCTCCAAATCGAATTTCAGCGGTTTCTCGTGTTCGACGTTCCAATCGTTGTGGGCCAGCCACACCCGGCAATAGTTGATGTGATTGCTGGCCATGATCTGGAAGAGCCGGTCGAATTCCTCTTCTTTGGGTGGCCCCACCAGGTTGAATCCGATAGGGACATAGGGGGTGCCATTGGACAGCTCGAAATAGCGGCTGTCACGCGGACTGACCACGACAAATGACGCCAAGTCATCCTGTGCCGGCCGAGCGAGCGGGCTCAGCCCAAGACAGACCAAGGCGAAGAGAATTGTCTGCGCTCTGCTCATTGGTCAGTACTCGACTGCAATCACGGAGGCGATAGCGTCAGGCGCCTGACTGGGAAGTTGGATCGCCACGCCATCCGATGTGATCTGCGTCTTCAGCGCCTTACGGCTCGAATCCGCCAGGAGATACGCCTTGGTCACGCGCTCGCCCTTGAGCGGAATACTGAGCTTGCCATCGGAGGGCCATTCGAAGACGTGGGCATAGAGCTTGCCCGGCTTCTTGGTGTAGCGACCCCAGGCGGGCTGCTCGAACGGACTGGCGGTCGTCGCGTAGATCGCCTCACCATTGACGGTCATCCATTCGCCGATCGCATGCATGGCGTCGATGCTCTCCTGCGGGATCGAGCCATCGCCTTTTGGCCCGATGTTGAGCAGGTAGTTACCGCCTTTGGAGACGATATCGATGAGGTTGTGGATCAGCGTCTCGTTGGACTTCCAGGCGTGGTCGTGCTCGGAATAGCCCCAGGTGGTATTCATCGTCATGCAGACTTCCCAGTCGACGCCGGGGATGCCGGTCGAAGGAATGGTCTGCTCCGGCGTCGTGAAGTCACCTTGCTCGGGCTTCCACTTCTTCAGACGGTCGACCGAGTCCTCTTTTTCGATGTTCGGGATGTGATAGAGGCGGTTGTTGCTGATGATCCCCGGCTGAAGTTTCCTCGCCATGGCCATCAGCTCATCGGACCGCCAGAAGGGTCCGTCGTTGCCCTCTTTGGAGTAGTCCCACCAGATGACGTCGACCTTGCCGTAGTTGCTGAACAGCTCGCGGGCCTGGTGGTGGAGGTAGTTCACGTAGATGTCGTGATTGCGTGGGCCGTTGGGTGAGGGTTTGCCTTTGAGGGGATAGGGCAGCTTGTCGGCCTTGACGTAATCGTACTGCGGATGATGCCAATCGATCACCGAATGGTAGTAGCCCACCTTGAGCCCTTCGGAGCGGATCGCGTCGGTGATCTCCTTGCACAGGTCGCGTCCGACGAGATCGTACGCGTCGTAGTCGGTGTACTGCGAGTTGAACAAGCCGAAGCCCTCGTGGTGCTTGGTAGTGAAGACCACGTAGCGGCACCCAGCCTCCTTGGCTAGTTTTGCCCAGTCCTTCGCAAAGCCTTCGGCCGGACGGAATTTGGGCACCGCTTGATGGGCGTATTCCCATGTGTCGACGCGGACCCGTTGCTGGATCCATTCCATCCCACCTCGCGTCCCCACGGGCTTGCCGTCCCAGGTGCCGGCCAGGCCGGAATACAGGCCCCAATGCACAAACATGCCGAAGCGAGCCTCCCGCCACCACGCCATTCGAGCGTCACGCTCTTCCTTGGTCTCCGCGAGCCCTGCCTGGCAGAACAGCGAAAGGAGGATTACCAGCAGCAGCAACGCTGTCACAGGGATTCGCAGGGGGGATATCGGTTTTCTCATGAGGGTCTCCTTCGTTTCTTCACCAAAGCTGGATAAGCGTATCTGTGATGCAGACGGGATATCGCATTACGGAGCCATTGTCCTAAGGCTTGCGGCTGAGAGCAAGGGAAATCCATCATGACCAGGGGGAGCCCTCCGGCGAATGGCGGGCAAGCTTGATGGGGTCTATGGGGCGGTTTGTCACGGCCTCGACTTGCCTGGTCTTCTGCAACATAGTAGACTGAGTCCTATGATTGCGTTGCCGGAGTGGGAGTCAGACTTTGTCAGGCGGTCTCGGCGCTACACGCGGAGGCTCAACGCCTATGCGGCCGCACGGTTTCTGGTCGTGCTGGCGATTCCGTGGGCACTTGCGCGGCCTCCTCCCGGGGACTCGGGATCGTAGGTAGCTCGTTCCAGACGATTTTGTTGTTCTTCGCTATCCTTGTGATTCTCTACATCGCCGAGCAGGTCGTCTGGGCGGTCAAACGTCGTCGCAAGAGACGCGCGATCTCCGCTCTGCTTCGTACCGTTCCCGAACTGGCACTGCTGTGCGGGGTGTGCGCAGTACTGGTGGCTGCTCTTTCCAGGCCATATCGCCTTGGCCATCGGGGCATGGTGGGTATTCGGTGTGTTTCTGGCCCTGTCGCGGTACGCTGCGCAGATGGGCCTTGTCGGAGGCCGTTCCCCAAACGAAAGACTATCGGCTCTTCGGTCGGCGGACGGGACGCTCGGTGAAGCGAACCAGGCATGACAGAGCTTCACTCTACGTGCTTCCGAAAGATTCGGCATTTCGTCCTTCCATTATCATGGCCCTTGCGATAGATGAGCCGGATATCTATGTAGGTAGCGACGTCCGATCTCTGATGGAGGCTGATCAACTCCGAGCCCTGATTGCCCATGAATTGGGCCATTCGTGGTCCCAACATCATGTAGGCTGCGAACTCGGTGGATGGGTTCGGAGGATGTTCTTCGTTCCCGTCCTGGGATGGGTGGCTTCGATCCCGCTCGCGGCCGCACCGGCAAAGACCGAACCGATTCTTGTGTTCATGTTCCTGACTTTGCTCACGCTGATCTGGAAGCTCAATCGTTGGGCCGCGAATCTGCTCAACAGGCCGATCGAGTTGGGAGCCGACCTATATGCGGTGGAGGTGACCCGGACGCCCGAGGCCTTTGTGGAAGGCATGAGGCGACTGGCGGAGATAGAGCCGCACGACGTCTTTCCGAATCTGTTCGATACGCTTGGCTTCTGGTCCCATCCCTGCTTCGTCAAACGAATTGAGCATGTTGCGGCAGCCTTGGAGAAGGCGAACGATGAGCCCCGCGTACGAAGACGGCGCAAAGGTAAGAATGGCTAATGCTGTCTCTGAGCGGACAGACGGGGTCAGTCAGTTCCTTCGATCAACCGGACGGGACCGAGGAGGCCCGATTCGAGCAGGGGGGTATCCTTCCAGGGCCGTTCCCAGGTGAGCGACTTCTCGATATTGGTCCGGCAGAACTTCGGGCCGTCGGGAGATTGAGCGTCCCCGACCAGTCGGTTTGACCATGTATTGGCGACCTCGACGACGAGTTCGTTCTTGCCCGCCTTGACGGCGTTAGTGATGTCGATCTGGAAGGGGGGCTTCCAGACGATGCCCTGGCTCTGTCCGTTCACGTAGACCTCGGCTACGAATCGCACCTGGCCAAGATCGAGAATGATCTGCTTGCCCGAGCCGATTCCGTCGGCGTTCACATCGAATGTGTTGTGATAGGCCGCGATTCCGGAGAAGTACTTCACGCCTTTGTCTTCCACGTCTGTCCAAGAGACAAGCTTCTGGAACGTCTTCGATGGCGGGGCACCCCATCCCGGCGTAAAGTGGACCTCCCATGGCCCGACGATCTCGCGTCCTTTCTCTGGCGAGGGGATCTCTTCCACCATCGGTACGGACTCGGCTGTTCTGCGGAATACGACGAACACGCTGGCATAGGGCGCCAGTTGTAGTGACACTCGCGTGCTGCCTTCGTCGGTACGCTCGAACTTGCACGCTCGAAGTTGGCCCGTATCCGGCATCCAAAGCTGCGGCGTCCGGTCCGACACGCGAAATGCGCACGTCACGTCCTCCCAGCGATCAGACTTGTTGCTCACGAAATAGACGTCGGCGTCCGGCGTGCGCCGGTGAATGTAATCCAGCGGATACTGAATGTCGCTGCGCGGTGAAAATGCAGCGAAATCTGGCCCGATTCCTCGCTCTTTGAGGATGTCGTGCAGCGTTTTACCCCAGACGATCTTGCCCTTGCCATACGCGTGCTCTTTAGTGGTCGTGCCGTTGCAGGAGCCCCACAAGCGGTCCGCAATCTCGCGAACCTGTGCATCGTGTCGGCTGTGCTCCGCCAGGCCATTGGACCGCGTGGGTTTGGGACCAACGACGGTGGCGCCGGCCTTGACCATCTGTTCGATCTTCTTGAGGACGTCCAGGTCGATGTCGTCGCGGTCAGGCAGAACCAGCAGTTCGTAGCTGAGCCCATCGGGCAGTGTCACGCGGCCATCCCGGACACTCATCCGCGTCAGAATGACCTCGGGGTTGGTCACGTCATAGTCGTATCCGAAGCCCAGCGACGGATCGATGTGCTTGGGTGGCACGAAGTTGTAGCCCTGGTCGCCATAGTAGTAGCACACATCGGCCACGAAGAGACCCTGCTGAAGCATATAGGAACAGCGTGACAGATAATCGATCCAAGGCTTGGCTTTGGGCCACCACGCAATACTTGGGCTGAAATGCGTGCCGGCGTGATAGACCCAGCCCGGCCGGTCGGTCGCCGAAGGGTTGTGCGCCGCGGTATGAAAGGTGAAATGGTTGGTCCCACCGCACATGGCCCGGTCGGCAATCGGCTTCAACTCGAACGGACCGTCCTGCCAATGCCGCCAACTCGTGAACGACTCCATATCGACTTGCGGCTTGCCATAGATATGCGCGGCACAGGCCGTCTCCTTTACGACCCAGACGTTGTGCTCCTTCCAGAACTCACCTCGTGGGATATCCAGCGTCCCGAGTGCCTTCAAGGCATCGACGGGAACCTGATGCAGAGGCGGTCCAGGCCCACCGGCTTCAGCACAGAGCAGCAGACCATGCTCATTCGACAATTCCCGCGCCGCCTTGTAGAACGCATCGACGAGCAGATCGCCCAGCGTCTTGCGATAATCGTACTCGAATCGCTGCGCCGCTTCGTGGTCCTTCAGTGCACAACCGGCCAGGATGGGCAGGTACCGCGTCATGTCATAGCCTCGCCGTTTCGCGAATTGCGAGAGGAAATCCGGCGTCCAGGTTGAGCCACTTAGCTCGTAGCTGCACACGTACATCTGCTTGAGGGCGGTGTCCTTGAAGTCCCCCAGTTCCTCATGCAGCTTGTCGAGCAGATACTGGAAATGGAACTTCGTTGCCTCGGCGCTGAAGTGATCGATGGCGAGCCCGCCTGATTTAGGACTTGGCAATCTCAGCGACAGCCCCGTGTTGCGCAAACGAATCGCATGATGATCCACTTGCCTGCCGGAATGTCCCACTCAAGCCGGCCATCCGCATCGACGCGATCTGTCACGTCAACCACGACATCCGGGCTTTCGAGAATCAGCGGTGGGGGTCCGGCCGACGACCAGCTTCCTGCCGGGCCGGATTTGACGCCGTCATGAATGTTGGCAGCCGTCCAGTTCTGCTCGGTCTCGGTCCCGAGCGCGGAACTGCTATGGAGCAGGCTCGCAGCGGTCTTGCTGCCGTCGGGGTTGTAGGCGTTGGCTACATTGATGCCATCCGTAGAGTAGACTTCGAATTCGCCCAACTGGACCCGGTCGAACTTGGGATTGTAGCTCGACAGGATGACGAGCTTGACGAATCGCGCCTGGATCGGATCGAAGCGGAACGTCTGAGCGTCTGTGTTCGGTTCGAGTGTGCCGCGCACGAGCTCTCGGAGACTGTCTGGCTCGGGACTGTCGGCCGCGGCATAGACGACAAAGTCCTTGGCGAACAGATGCATCGGGCCGTATCGCTTCTCGTCGCCACTGAGCGTGTTGTAGAGAACCACGCGATCGATGGTGTGCGTTCCGGGCGGGGCCAATTCGAAGACGAACTCATGCCCGGCCAGTCGCTTCGGTGCCGGGATGGCCAGAATCGCGACGTTCTTCAGATACGCCGGCTTGCCATCGGCGTCGCGCGGCGCTCTGGCCGGAAAGCGACGGCAGGGGCAGGGGAGTGTCCAGTCGCGTAGGTCCGGTCACAGCGATTTG